>CP006667.1:3099715-3799430 GCA_000471925.1 Ralstonia pickettii DTP0602 | reverse complement strand
GCGGAAGGTTTCCACCGCCAGCTCGCGGCCTTGCTGTGCAGTCAGGCCGAGCTCGGTCGCAGCACGCTCCATCGCCTCGACAAAGTAGAAGACATAAGCCGGACCGCTTCCGGAAATCGCAGTGACCGCGTCGATCTGGTCGTCGCTCTCCACCCATACGCATTTGCCGACCGCCTGCGCCACCGCGCTGGCAATGTCGCGATCCTCCGACGACAACCCAGCCGGCCCCGCCAGCCCCGTCATCCCCATCCCCGCCAACGCCGGCGTATTCGGCATCGCCCGCACCAGGCGGGTGCGCCCGCCCAGCCAGCGCTGCATGTCCTGCAGCCGGATCCCGGCAGCCACGCTGATCACCAGATTGCCCTTGCCGCCGGCCGGCAGGTGCGGCAGCAGCTGCGCCGCGGCATCGCGGAACTGCTGCGGCTTGACCGCCAGCACCAGCACATCGCTGTCGCCGAAGGCGGCGTCCGGCGCGCCGGACGCATGCACGCCGAGGTCGCGCACCAGCCGCTGCTGCGCCTCCGGGAAGGGATCGACCACGCGAATCGAGGTAGCAGGCACGCCGCGGGCGATCAGGCCGCCGATCAGTGCGGTGGCCATATTGCCGCCGCCAAGAAAGCCGAAGGTGAGGGTGTCGAGCATGGTTGTCTCAGTAGTGTCTTGGTTTGGGAGCGGGTCAGGCGCGTGCGCCGAAAATGGCCGTGCCGATCCGCACCAGGGTGGCGCCCTCGGCGATGGCGGCCTCCATGTCGCCCGACATGCCCATCGACAAGGTGTCGACGTCCAGCCCGTCTTCACGCAGCGTACCCAGCAGCACGCGCATGGCGGCAAACGGGCGGCGCTGGGCGGCGGGATCGTCCTCGGGCTCCGGGATTGCCATCAGCCCGCGCAGCCGCAGGCCGGGCAGGGCGGCGACGGCGCGCGCCAGCGCCGGCACCTCGGCCGGCGCGACGCCGCTCTTGCTGGCTTCGCCGCTGATATTGACCTGGATGCAGACCTGCAGCGGCGCCATCCCGGCCGGGCGCTGCGCCGACAGCCGCTCGGCGATCTTGAGCCGGTCGATGGCGTGCACCCAATCGAAATACTCCGCCACCAGCCGGGTCTTGTTGCTTTGCAGCGGGCCAATGAAATGCCATTGCAACCGGCTGCGCAGGTCGGCCAGCGCGGCGACCTTGTCCACGCCTTCCTGGACGTAATTCTCGCCAAAGGCAGGCTGGCCGGCCTCGAAGGCGGCCCGGATACGGTCGGGGGAAACGGTCTTGGAAACGGCCAGCAGGGCGATATCCTGAGGCTGTCTGCCGGCCTGTTGTGCGGCCGCCGCGATGCGCTGGTGCACGGCTTGCAAGTTGGCGGCAATTACAGACATAATCCGGCGAACATACAAAAGAAGTACGACAAAGTACTGATAACTATTCAGGGTGGGGTCATTATAGATGGACATCGCGCAGCTATTGGCTTTCGCCGTCAAGAACAAGGCGTCCGATCTTCATCTCTCGTCGGACATGCCGCCGATGGTGCGGATCCACGGCGATATGCGCCGGATCAACGTCGCATCGATGGCGCACAAGGATGTCCACGCCATGGTGTACGACATCATGAGCGACACCCAGCGCAAGATCTACGAAGAACGGCTCGAGATCGACTTCTCGTTCGAGATCGCCGGCCTGTCGCGCTTCCGGGTCAACGCCTACAACACGCAGCGCGGCGCCGCCGCGGTGTTCCGTACGATTCCCTCCAAGGTCCTGACGCTCGAGGAGCTGCGCGCACCGGCGGTGTTCGGCGACCTGTGCATGAAGCCGCGCGGGCTGGTGCTGGTGACCGGGCCGACCGGCTCGGGCAAGTCCACCACGCTGGCGGCGATGGTCGACCATCGCAATGATAACGACATGGGTCACATCCTGACGGTGGAAGACCCGATCGAATTCGTCCACAACTCAAAGAAGAGCCTGATCAACCAGCGCGAGCTGGGCCCGCACACGCATTCCTTTGCCAACGCGCTGCGCTCGGCACTGCGTGAAGACCCGGACGTGATCCTGGTGGGCGAACTGCGCGACCTGGAGACCATCCGCCTGGCGCTGACCGCGGCCGAGACCGGCCACCTGGTCTTCGGCACGCTGCACACCAGCTCCGCGGCCAAGACCATCGACCGTGTGGTCGATGTGTTCCCGCCGGAAGAAAAGGACATGGTGCGCACCATGCTGTCGGAATCGCTGGAGGCGGTGATCTCGCAGACGCTGCTGAAGACCCGCGATGGCAACGGCCGTACCGCCGCGCACGAGATCATGATCGCCACGCCCGCGATCCGCCACTTGATCCGCGAGAACAAGATCGCGCAGATGTACTCGATGATGCAGACCAGCAGCGGGCTGGGCATGCAGACGCTGGACCAGTGCCTGTCGGACCTGATCAAGCGCAGCGTCATCAGCTACAACGACGCGCGCGCCATCGCCAAGAATCCGGACGCGTTCATGGGCTGAGGCCCATGCCATGCCTACTGGCCGCTGCCCGCGCGCAGCGGCCGCACTCCCGCAGGACACCGCCATGCTCGATCGCGAATCCGCTTCCAAGTACATCAACGACCTGCTGGAGCTGATGGTCAGCAACCGCGGCTCGGACCTGTTCATCACCTCGGACTTCCCGCCGGCGATCAAGGTCGACGGCAAGATCACGCCGGTGTCGCAGCAGCCGCTGAACCCGACACAGGCGCTGGGCCTGGTGCGCTCGGTGATGAACGAGCGCCAGGTGCAGGACTTCGACACCAGCCGCGAATGCAATTTCGCCATCACCGCGCCCAAGGCCGGGCGTTTCCGCGTGTCGGCGTTTATCCAGCAGGGCAAGGCCGGCATGGTGGTGCGTACCATCAACACGCGCATCCCCTCGGTGGCGGACCTGGACCTGCCGCCGACGCTGCATGAGATCGTGATGTCCAAGCGCGGGCTGGTGATCGTCACCGGCGCCACCGGCTCGGGCAAGTCGACCACGCTGGCGGCGATGCTGGACCATCGCAACGCGCACTCGTACGGCCACATCATCACCATCGAGGACCCAATCGAGTACGTGCATGCGCACCAGAACTGCATCGTCACGCAGCGCGAGGTCGGCATCGATACCGAGTCCTGGCATGTGGCGCTGAAAAACACGCTGCGGCAGGCGCCTGACGTGATCCTGATCGGCGAAATCCGCGACCGCGAGACCATGGAGTACGCGATGCAGTACGCGGAAACCGGCCACCTGTGCCTGGCCACGCTGCACGCCAACAACGCCAACCAGGCGATCGACCGCGTGGTCAACTTCTTCCCCGAGGAAAAGCGCCAGCAGTTGCTGATCGACCTGTCGCTGAACCTGAAGGCGATGGTCTCGCAGCGCCTGTTGCCGCGCGCCGGCCGCAAGGGCCGTGTGCCGGCGGTGGAAATCATGATCGGCACGCCGCTGGTGGCCGATCTGATCTTCAAGGGCGAGATCCACGAGCTCAAGGAAGTCATCAAGAAATCGCGCGAGCAGGGCATGATCTCGTTCGACCAGGCGCTCTTCGAGCTGCACGAGGAAGGCAAGATCACTTACGAAGACGCGCTGCGCAACGCGGACTCGCTCAACGACCTGCGCCTGATGATCAAGCTGCACAGCAAGCGCGCCCGGGATACGGACCTGGGTGCCGGTACCGAGCACCTCAACGTCATCTAGAGCCATCAGACCAGTGCACGCCGGCGCGCTTGGCGGTATGCTTCGGCCACGCACAAGGAGTCTGCCATGAGCAATGTCTACCAGTTTGAAGCCACCTCGCTGGCCGGCGAGCCGGTACCGCTGTCGCAGTTCCAGGGCAAGGTGATGCTGATCGTCAACACCGCCAGCGAATGCGGGTTCACCCCGCAGTACGAAGGGCTGCAGAAGGTCTATGACGAATACAAGGAGCGCGGCCTGGCGGTGCTGGGTTTCCCCTGCAACCAGTTCGGCAAGCAGGAGCCGGGCGACGCGCAGCAGATCGGCCAGTTCTGCGAATCGCGCTTTGCGGTGCGCTTCCCGATGTTCGCCAAGATCGACGTGAACGGCACCGATGCGCATCCGCTGTACCAGTGGCTGACCACGGAGAAGCGTGGCGTACTCGGTACGCAGGGCATCAAGTGGAACTTCACCAAGTTCCTGCTGCGCCGCGACGGCACGGTGTTCAAGCGCTACGCGCCGACCACCAAGCCGGAAGAACTGCGCGCCGATATCGAGAAGCTGCTGTCCGACCCCGGCGCGTGAACGCCGGCTAGACTCCGCTGGCGCGCACCGCACGCAGGAAACCGTTGAGCGAGCGGTCCGGCGTTTCGTGGAAATGGTCGTCCAGCATGCGGATGGCGCGGCAGCGGTCGAGCCGGAAGCTGCGGTAGTCCTCGCGCGTGGTGCACCACGCCGCCAGCAGCCAGGCATTGCCCCAGAAGAACAGGCCCAGCGGCATCACCACGCGCTCGGTGATGCGCTGCTGCGCGTCGCAGTAATCGAGTAGCAGCAGCTTCTGTTCGCCCAGCGCGCCATGTACCACGTCGAAGGCCTCGCGCACCTGCGCCTGGTTGACGTATTCCGGCGCGAACACGCGGCTCTGCTGCGCCGCCAGCCGGCGCGGCGGCGGCAGCGCGGCCATCAGCTTTTCCAGCGCGGGATCGGCCGCGGCGGCCAGCGCGCCGCCGCCCCAGGCCTTCAGCAGCCGCAGGCCGGCCACCAGCGCTTCCACTTCCATGGCACTGAACATCAGCGGCGGGACGTCAAAGTCGGCGCGCAGCCGGTAGCCGATGCCGGCCTCGCCTTCGACCGGCACGCCTGACAGCGACAACGCCTGGATATCACGGTAGACAGTGCGTTCCGACACGCCGAGCCGCTGCGCCAGCAGCGCCGCCGTGGTCAGGCGGCGGCCGCGCAGCACCTGGACAATCTGGAACAGGCGGTCGGCGCGGCGGCTCATCGGTCAGCCTTGGCCACAGGGCTACCCGGCCACGGGCTCGTGCAGCCCGATGCGGTTGCCTTCGCTGTCCGTGATATGGGCGATGCGGCCGATCTCGCCCGGCAGGCGCAGCGGCCCGAACACGGTCTTGCCGCCGGCCTGCGCGGCGCGCTCCAGTAGCGCGTCCAGCTGCGGGGCATGCAGGTAAGGCACCGGGCCGTAGTAGTTGCTGGGGCGGTAGCCTTCGCCGGCCACCAGCGCGCCGCCCGGATCCGGGTGCGGAAAGACGGCCATGTCGACCTGGCTCATGGTTTCGCGGCGCAGCTGGATATCGAAGACCTGCTCGTAGAAGCCGATGGCACGGTTCATGTCGACCACGGGGATTTCCAGCCAGTTGATCAGGCGGTTGCTCATGATGGGCTCCTTGCTTCCTGGTAAGGGGGGATGGGAGCTCGCATCATGCGCGGGGCCTGCTGACAGCGTCCTGTCAGGAGCTTGTCAGTGCGGCATCCAGGCCGCCATCACCGGCACCAGGATCGCCGTCAGAACGCCGTTCAGGCCCATGCCGAGCGCGGCGAAGGCGCCGGCTTCCTGGTTGACCTGGAAGGCGCGCGCGGTACCGATGCCATGCGCCGCCACGCCGGTGGCGAAGCCGCGCACGCTGTAGTCGCGGATGCGCAGCAGGTTCAGCAAGCCGGTGGCGCTGACCGCACCGATAATGCCGGTGCCCATCACCAGCACCGCGGTCAGCGACGGCAGGCCGCCGATCTTCTCGGCCACGCCCATCGCGATCGGGATCGTTACCGACTTGGGCGCGAGCGAGCGCACGGTCTCGGGCGATGCGCCCAGCAGCCAGGCGATGCCGACCGCCGAGACTACCGCCACCACCGAGCCGGCCACCAGCCCGACCAGCAGCGGGAACACATGGGTGCGCAGCTTGGGCAGCTGCATGTACAGCGGCACCGCCAGCGCCACCGTGGCGGGCCCGAGCAGGAAGTGCACGAACTGCGCGCCGTCGAAGTAGGTCTTGTAGGGCGTGCCGGTGACGGTCAGCACCGTGACCAGCAATGCCACCGCGATCATCACCGGATTGGCCAGCGGCGAGAAGCGCGATTTCTCGTAGATGCGGAATGCGAACACATAGGCCAGCAGCGTGGCGGTCAACCCGACCAGCGGGCTCGCGGCCAGGTAGACCCAGATCTCGTTGAGGCGGGGCGTCATCATGCCTGCTCCCCCTTGGCGTGCGGGGCATCGGTGCGCTTGCGCATCAGCATGCGTGTGACCACGGCGGTGGTTGCGATGGCCAGCCAGGTGGACACCACCAGCGCCACCAGGATCGGCATCCATTCGCCTTCGATGCGGTTGGCATGGACCATGATGCCGACGCCGGCGGGGACGAACAGCAGCGACAGGTGCTTGAGCAGTTCGCTGGTGGTGCCCTGGATGATGGGCAACAGCCGGTCGTCGAAGACTAGCCAGCCGAACAGCAGGATCATGCCCAGCACGGGGCCGGGGACGGGCAGGCGCAGCGCGTAGCTGATCACCTCGCCGACGGATTGGAAAACCAGCAGGATGGCAAAGGTCTGGAGCATGGGGGGCGGTCGTGGGTTGCGCTGTTCCTCCCCTCTCCCATTTATGGGAGAGGGGAGACAGCCACATCACCCCGGTCCCCGGGGCCCGCGCTAGCCGACCATGCGATCGACCAGTTCGATCCAGTGCATCACCGGCGTCTCGGTGCCGCTCTGCAGGTGCGAGATGCAGCCGATATTGGCCGACACGATGGCTTCGGGCTGCGTGGCCTGCAGTTTGGCGAGCTTGTCGTCGCGCAGGCGGTAGGCCAGTTCCGGCTGCAGCACTGAATATGTGCCCGCCGAGCCGCAACACAGGTGGCTGTCAGCGCAGAGTTTGACCTCCACGCCGAGGCCGGTCAAGAGCGCCTCGACCTTGCCGCGGATCTGCTGGCCGTGCTGCAGCGTGCACGGCGGGTGGTAGGCCACGCGTCGGCTGTCGCGCGGCACGGCGCCGGCCAGCTCATGCAGCTCGTCCGCAAAGTCGGGCAGGATCTCGGACAGGTCGCGCGTCAGCGCCGACACGCGGCGCGCACGCTCGGCGTATTTGGGATCAAGGCGCAGCAGGTGGCCATAGTCCTTGACCATCGCGCCACAGCCGGAGGCATTCATCACGATGGCCTCGGCGCCGGCCTCGATATGCGGCCACCAGGCGTCGATATTGCGGCGCATATTGTCGAGGCCGCCGTCGTGGTCGCCAGTGTGGAAGCGGATCGCGCCGCAGCAGCCGGCCTCGCGCGCCACCACCATTTGTACGCCGACACGGTCGAACACGCGCGCGGTGGCGGCATTGATGTTGGGCGACATCGCCGGCTGCACGCAACCGTCGAGCAACAGCATCTTGCGCGCATGCTCGTTGCGCGGCCAGGCGCCGGGCGCGGCGGTGCGGCTGGGCGCCGGCACCTTGCTGCGCAGCGTGGCCGGCAGCAGCGGGCGCACCATCTGGCCGAGCCGCATTGCCGTGCCGAACAGCGCCGGGCGCGTCAGCCCCTCGCGCAGCGCCCAGCGCGCGATGCGCTGGCTGGCGGGGCGCTGGATGCCTTCTTCCTCCAGCTTGTCGTCCACCAGCTTGCGGCCGATATCGACCAGCCGGCCGTAGCGCACGCCCGACGGGCAGGTCGATTCGCAGTTGCGGCAGGTCAGGCAGCGGTCCAGGTGCAGGCGCGTGCTTTCGGTGATGGCATGGCCTTCGAGCACCTGCTTCATCAGGTAGATGCGCCCGCGCGGCCCGTCCAGCTCGTCGCCGAGCAACTGGTAGGTCGGGCAGGTGGCGGTGCAGAAGCCGCAATGCACGCATTTGCCGACGATGGATTTGGCTTCTTCGCCTTCGGGCGTGTTGCGGAGAAAATCGGCCAGGGTCGTTTGCATGGTGTGGGGAGGGTTTGCCTGGGCGTGGGAACGTGGGCCGGATCAGAGCCCGGGATACATGCGTTGCGAATTGAAGATGCCGGCCGGGTCGAAGGTCTCCTTCAGGCGGCGGTGGATCGCGACCAGCGGCGAGGACAGCGGCGTGAACACGCCCACCGACTTGTCGCCGTTGCGGAACAGCGTGGCGTGGCCGCCGGCGGCCTGCGCCACCCCTCGCACGGTCTGCGCATCGGTGCCGTGCGCGCCATCCTCGGGCAGCCACCAACGCTGGCCGCCGCCCCATTCGATCAGCTGCGTGCCGGGCAGCTCCAGCGGCGCGGCGATGGTCGGCACCGCCAGGCGCCACAGTGCGCGGCCGGCCAGCGCCGGGGCGAAGAACGGATGCGTCTGCTCGCGCAGCGACTGCCACAGCGCCGCGGCCTCGGCGCCATCGACACGCGTGCCGCCCAGCTTCGCGCACGCGGCGCGCACCGCAGCGGTGGCGCCGGCCAGGCGCACATGCAGCAAGCCGTCATGCCACGCGGACGCCGCCACGGGAAGCGGCTGGCCACCCCACTGGTTCAGGTGCTCGATCGCCTCGGCCTGGGCCAGCTCGAAGCGCAGCGTGGCGTCGTCGAATGGTGCCGGCAGCACCTTCAGCGAGACCTCAAGGATCAGCCCGAGCGTGCCGAGCGAGCCTGCCAGCAGCCGCGACACGTCATAGCCGGCCACGTTCTTCATCACCTGGCCGCCGAAGTTCATCACCTCGCCGCGTCCGTCCATCAACTGCGCGCCCAGCACGAAATCGCGCAGCGCGCCCACCGATTGCCGGCGCGGGCCCGACAGTCCCGCGGCCACGGCACCGCCCAGCGTCGCGCAGCTGGCCTGGCCGGGCAGCGCGAAGTGGGGCGGCTCGAACGCAAGCGTCTGGCGCTTCTCGGCCAGCGCGGCCTCGATCTCGGCCAGCGGCGTGCCGCAGCGCGCGGTGATCACCAGCTCGGCCGGGTCGTAGTCGACGATGCCGGCGTAGGCGCGCGTGTCCAGCACCTGGCCTTCGGGCGGCTGGCCATAAAAGTCCTTGCTGCCGCCGCCGCGCAGCCGCAGCGCGGTGCGGGTATCGGTGGCTTGCCTGACGGCGTCGCGGAAGGCGTCGAGTGTGGCTTGCATATGTGTTGGCGGTGGGGAGGTTGCGTGGCTCAGCGTGCTGGCGTGCCGTCGCGGCCGCCGGGCACTTCCGGCCTGTCGTTCTGGTATTCGGGCAGCGGGTTGCCGCAGTGCTTGCAGTACATCGCGTTGGGCTCGTGGCCCTCGGTCAGGCAATGGGTGCAGGTGCGCGTGGTCAGCGGCCGCTTCAGGATGCTGGCGGCCAGCTCCGCGCCGACGATGCCGGTGGGGAAGGCGATGATGCCGTAGCCCAGCAGGATGGTCAGCGAGGTGATGAACTGCCCCAGCGCGGTCTTGGGCACCATGTCGCCGAAGCCGGTCGTGGTCAGCGTCACCACCGCCCAGTACATGCTGAGCGGGATGCTGTTGAAGCCATGCTGGGGGCCTTCGACCACATACATCACCGTGCCCAGGATCACGGTGATGATGAACACCGTACCGAGGAACACGAAGATCTTGCGCCGGCTGTTGACCAGCGCGCGGTACAGGATCTCGGCTTCCTCGAAGTACACCGTCAGCTTCAGGATCCGGAACACGCGCAGCAGCCGCAACAGGCGCACGTCGATCAGGAAATGCAGCTCCGGCAGGAAGACCGCCAGCCAGGTCGGCATGATCGAGACGAAATCGATGATCCCGTAGAAGCTGAACACATAGCGCCACGGACGGCGCACCACCAGGACGCGCATCACGTACTCGGCGGTGAAGAACAACGTGAAGGTCCACTCCAGCACCGTGAACACCAGGCCCAGTCGCTGGTTCACCGCCGCCATGCTGTCGAGCATCACCACCATCACGCTGGCGACGATGGCGATCAGCAGCGCGACGTCGAAGATGCGCCCGTCGCGGGTATCGGCCTCGAAGATGATGGTGTACCAGCGCTGGCGCCAGCCGGTCTCGGGCTGGCCCAGCACTTGGCGGGTGACGGCTTCCTGGTGCTGGCGTCGGCGTGGGTCGGGCATGGTTCAGGGCGTTGCTCAGAAGCGCGGCAGCTCGGGATGCGGCAGCAGGCCCTTCTTCACGTGCATCTTGCCGTACTCGGCACAGCGCGCCAGCGTGGGGATGGCCTTGTCGGGGTTCAGCAGACGCGCGGGGTCGAACGCGGCCTTGACGCCGAAGAAGGCGTCGCGCTCGGTCGGCGAGAACTGCACGCACATCGAGTTGAGCTTCTCCACGCCCACGCCGTGCTCGCCGGTGACGGTGCCGCCCAGCTCCACGCAGGCTTCCAGGATGTCGGCGCCGAACAGCTCGGCGCGGTGCCATTCGTCCTGGTCCGCACCATCGAACAGCACCAGCGGATGCATGTTGCCGTCGCCGGCATGGAATACGTTGATGCAGCGCAGGCCGTACTTGCGCTCCATTTCTTCGATGCGTTTGAGCAGCGTGCCGATATGCTTGCGCGGGATGGTGCCGTCCATGCAGTAGTAGTCGGGCGAAATCCGGCCGGCGGCGGGGAAGGCGTTCTTGCGGCCGCTCCAGAAGCGCAGCCGCTCGGCCTCCGATTGCGACACCGTGATGCGGGTGGCGCCGGAGGCGCGCAGCACTTCGCTCATGCGTTCGATCTCTTCGGCGACTTCCTCGGGCGTGCCATCCGACTCGCACAGCAGAATGGCGGCGGCTTCCAGGTCGTAGCCGGCGCGCACGAATTCCTCGACCGCGGCGGTGGCGGGCTTGTCCATCATCTCCAGCCCGGCCGGGATGATGCCGGCGGCGATCACGTCGGCGACCGCATTGCCGCCTTTCTCCACGTCATCGAAGCTGGCCATGATGACCTGCGCCAGCTGCGGCTTGGGGATCAGGCGCACGGTGACCTCGGTGACCACGCCCAGCATGCCTTCGGAGCCGATCATTACGGCCAGCAGGTCCAGGCCGGGCGCGTCGGGCGCCTCGGAACCGAACACCACCACCTCGCCCTCCATCGTCACCGCGCGCACGCGCATCACGTTGTGCACGGTCAGGCCGTACTTCAGGCAGTGCACGCCGCCGGAGTTCTCGCTGACGTTGCCGCCGATGGTGCAGGCGATCTGCGAGGACGGGTCCGGTGCGTAGTACAGGTTATGGGGCGCGGCGGCGTCGGAGATCGCCAGGTTGCGCACGCCGGGCTGGACCACCGCTGTGCGCGAATATGGATCGACCGACAGGATGCGCTTGAACTTGGCCAGCGACAGCACCAGGCCCTCGGCGATCGGCATCGCGCCGCCCGACAGGCTGGTGCCGGCGCCGCGCGGCACCACCGGCACGCCCAGCTTGTGGCACAGGCGCAGGATCGCGCAGACCTGTTCCTCGGTGTCGGGCAGGGCCACGGCCATCGGCACCTGGCGGTACGCGGCCAGGCCGTCGCATTCGTAGGGAACGGTGTCCTCGGCCTTCCACAGCAGCGCGGCGTCGGGCAGGATCTGCGCCAGGCCGGCCAGCAGCGCGCTGCGGCGGCCTTCAGCGGCTGCGTGCGCACCGGCGCTGTCAGTGGCTAGCGTCTGGGCTTCGTTCGGGGCATTCATGACGACTCCTGTGGGGCAGGCCGATCATGCGGCGTGCCGGTCGCGGCGGTGCAGGGCATGCCCGCCGGGGGGACGGGTGACTATAGCGCAGGGCACTTGCCGCGGGGACCACGGGGGACGTGAATTCCGCACGGCAGGCCGATCAAAAATGCTCATCATGGCTGCGCGCCCGGGGCGTGCCATCCAGGCTGCAAATCCAGCGTAGCACCGCGGCGCGGGTGCAGGGAAGGCGGCTCGCGCAGGGCTCAGCGTGCGGGCACCTGCGGCAGGCGGCAGACCATGTCGAGCTTGTCGTGGAAGTGCGGCGCGACGTACAACGCATCCGGCTCCAGCCCCACCTTTACGAAGCCGAGCGACTCGTACAGCCGCACTGCGCCCGTGCTGCCGGCATTGACGCACAGCGTCACCTGGCGCACGCCCGGCATGGCGGCGGCCTGCTGCATGACACGGTCCATCAGTGCGCGGCCCAGCTTGCGGTCGCGCCAGCCCGGCGCCACGTACATGCCCCAGATAAAGGCCTTGTGGCGATGCTTTTGCTTCAGCTCGCGCATCACGCCGACCACGCCGGCCAGCGCCGCGCCGTCGAAGGCGCCGAACACGGCCTTGTCTTCGCCGGCGGCCAGGCGCTCCGCGACGGTATCGAGCGGCAGGTCCTGTTCCTCCTCCAGGCTGGCAGCGAAGGCCTCCGGCGCTTCGGCCAGGCCTTCGAGGCGCAGCGCCTGGAAAGCGGCGGCGTCGGCGGGGGTCAACAGGCGGATTTCCATGCGCTCAGTCTCCTACCAGTCCAGGCTCAGCAGCCAGTCGACAAAATAGCGCGCCTCCGGCTTGAGCGGTGCCTGCTCGCGCTCGACGATGTAGTAGCCGTGCGGCGACACCGACTCGATATCGAGCAGCCGCACCATCTGCCCCAGCGACAGCCAGTGCCGCGCCATGCGCTGGCGCACCAGCGCCACGCCCTGGTTGGACGCGATCGCCTCCAGCATCAGGCCGATGTCGTTGAACTGGGGACCTGTCTGCGGCTCGGGCCAGTCCAGCCCGGCGGTCTCGAACCACGGCTTCCAAGGTTCCAGCGGGCTGCGCAGCAACACCAGGCCGTGCAGGTGCTCGGGCTTGGTGATGGCGCGGCCGTTGACGCGCTCGTAGTACTCGCGCCCGCACGCCGGGAATACCGGCTCGACCAGCAGCTTCGTTGTCTTCAGGTCCGGGTAGCGGCCGGTGCCGTAACGGATCTCGACATCGGTGTCCTCGGCCTTGACGTCGAGGAACGGGATCGCCAGGTGCAGCTCCAGGTCGATATGCGGGTACAGCGCGCCGAACTCCGGCAGACGCGGCACCAGGTGCTGGCGCCCGAAGGTCGGCGGGATCGCCACGCGCAGCCGCGTGCGCAGCTTGTTGTACTCGGGCCGCGCCAGTTCGTTCAGCGACTTGAGCGCGTCCTGCACATTGCGCAGGTAGCGCGTGCCGGCCGCGGTCAGCCGCAGCGCCGCGTTGGCGCGCACGAACAGGTCCTCGCCCCACAGCTCCTCGAGGTTCTTGATACGGTGCGACACCGCGCTGGGCGTTACCGAAAGCTCCTCGGCCGCGCGCGCAAAGCTGCCCAGGCGCGCCGCGGCCTCGAACGCGATCAGCAGGTGCAGTGGCGGGACGCGGTTGAACATGGAGGCCATCCGTTGTGTGCCTGACCGCGGCGCCTTACTGCGCGCCGCCGCGCGTGGCGCTGAAGATCTTGCCGGGGTTCAGGATGTGGTTGGGGTCGAGCGCGTCCTTGATCGCGCGCATCAGGTCGAGCGCGTCCTCGCCGTGCTCCTGCACCAGGAAGCCCTTCTTGTGCAGGCCCACGCCATGCTCGCCAGTGCAGGTACCGCCCATCGCCAGCGCGCGTTCGACGATGCGCTGGTTGATGGTTTCTGCTTCGGCCATTTCCTCGGGCTTGTCCGGGTCGACCAGGATCGCGACGTGGAAGTTGCCGTCGCCGACATGGCCGACGATCGGGCAGGGTAGTGCCGAGGCGTTGAGGTCCTTCTCGGTTTCGGTGACGCAGTCGGCGAGGCGCGAGATCGGCACGCACACGTCGGTGGTCACCGCCCTGCAGCCTGGCTTGAGCTGCAGCATGGCGAAGTACGCAGTATGGCGCGCGTTCCACAGCCGGCTGCGGTCTTCCGGGCGCGTGGCCCATTCGAAGCCCTGGCCGCCGTGCTCGGAAGTGATCTGCTGCACGGTCTCGGCCTGCTCGCGCACACCGGCCTCGGTGCCGTGGAATTCGAAGAACAGGTGCGGCGTTTCGGGCAGGGTCAGGTTGTCGTGGTGGTTGATCGCGCGGATCGCCAGCGCATCGACAAACTCCACGCGCGCCACCGGCACGCCGAGCTGGATGGTCTCGATCACGGCCTGCACCGCGGTGCCCATGCTGGAGAAGGCGCACACCGCGGCGGAGATCGCCTCCGGCTGCGGATAGAGCCGCACCGTCACCTCGGTGATGATGCCGAGCGTGCCTTCGCTGCCGATAAAGAGCCGGGTCAGGTCGTAGCCCGCCGACGACTTGCGCGCGTGCGTGCCGGTGCGGATCACGCGGCCGTCGGCGGTCACCACCGTCAGCGCCAGCACGTTCTCGCGCATGGTGCCGTAGCGCACCGCGTTGGTCCCGGAGGCGCGCGTGGCGCACATGCCGCCCAGCGAGGCGTCCGCGCCCGGGTCGATCGGGAAGAACAGGCCGGAGTCCTTGATTTCCTGGTTCAGCTGCTTGCGCGTGACGCCAGGCTGCACGGTCACGGTGAGGTCCTCGGGCTGCACCGCCAGGACCTTGTTCATCTGGGACAGGTCCAGGCTGACGCCGCCGGCCACGGCCAGCAGGTGGCCTTCCAGCGACGAGCCGGCGCCGTAGGGGATCAGCGGCACGCCGTGCTGGTTGCACAGGCGCGCCACGTCGGCCACTTCCTCGGTGCTGTGGGCGAAGACGACCGCATCGGGCGCGGCCGGCGGGAACGGCGACTCGTCGCGCCCGTGGTGCTCGCGCACGCCGGCCGAGGTGGTGAAGCGCTCGCCGAAGCGCGCCGCGAGGGCTTCGCTGAAGGCGGGGGGCAGGGGACGGCGGGCGAGCGCTGCGGCAGGCGTGGGATGGTTCATGCGGGTCTCCGGCGGGTCGGCGCGGCGGTGGTGCCTGTTGCGGCGGTCCGGAAACATCTCCGGAATGGCAGGCAGGGCGCGACCCGGTTATCGAATGGACGACGAATATACGAATACAGGCATTCTACGCCGCGCGGCGGCTCATGCACCCTTGCGCGCCTGGGACTGGCCGATAGCCGCACAGCGACCCCGCCCAAGGGGTAGAACCACAAGGCCTTCGCTCATACGCGTGCTCTGGCGCGATAATGTGCGCCATTTCCCCCGGCGCGCCCCGCGCGGGGCATCCACGCATACAAGGAAGGAGACCGGTATGGGCCACCGCTTGTCCAAGATTGCCACCCGCACCGGCGACGCCGGCACCACCGGCCTGGGCGACGGCACCCGCACCGGCAAGGACAGCCTGCGCATCGCCGCCATCGGCGACGTCGACGAGCTGAACTGCCACGTCGGCGTGCTGCTGACCGAGGCGCTGCCGGACAACGTGCGCGCCGCGCTGCTGCATATCCAGCACGACCTGTTCGACCTGGGCGGCGAACTCTCCATCCCCGGCTATACGCTGCTCAAGCCCGAGCAGGTGGCCCAGCTCGACACCTGGCTGGCCGACTACAACGCCAACCTGCCGCGGCTGGCCGAGTTCATCCTGCCCGGCGGCAGCCGCGCCGCGGCGCAGGCCCACGTGTGCCGCACGGTGTGCCGGCGCGCCGAGCGGTCGCTGGTGGCGCTGGGCGCGGCCGAGGCGCTCAACGAGGCGCCGCGCCAGTACCTGAACCGGCTGTCGGACCTGATGTTCGTGCTGGCGCGGGTGCTGAACCGGGCCGGCGGCGGCTCGGACGTGCTGTGGCAGCGAGATCGGCAGGCCACCTGAACCGGCAGAAAATGTAATGGTAGGGTCACTTATGGCGCGCGAGCCGCGCGGGTGGCTCAAGGTGCGGCGGCGGATGCCGTTGAGAGCGTGCAGAAACTGAGAAAATTACTCGGATTTGCCGCTTCTGCCCTTGAAAAGACCCCGGCCGGCCACATTTCGGCCTCAGGTTGAATTGCAGTCGCGCGGATAGCGATGGCTCAAGAGGAGAGAATAAATGGGTAAGATCATCGGTATCGACCTCGGTACCACCAACAGCTGCGTCGCGATCATGGAGGGTAACACCCCCAAGGTCATCGAAAACTCGGAAGGTGCACGCACCACCCCGTCGATCATCGCTTACATGGAAGACGGCGAGATCCTGGTCGGCGCGCCAGCCAAGCGCCAGGCCGTCACCAACCCGCGTAACACGCTGTACGCGGTCAAGCGCCTGATCGGCCGCAAGTTCGAAGAGAAGGAAGTCCAGAAGGACATCGGCCTGATGCCGTACTCCATCGTCAAGGCCGACAACGGCGACGCATGGGTGTCGGTGCGCGACCAGAAGCTGGCCCCGCCGCAGGTTTCCGCTGAAGTGCTGCGCAAGATGAAGAAGACGGCCGAGGACTATCTCGGCGAGCCGGTGACCGAAGCCGTGATCACCGTGCCGGCGTACTTCAACGACTCGCAGCGCCAGGCTACCAAGGATGCCGGCCGCATCGCGGGCCTCGACGTCAAGCGCATCATCAACGAGCCGACCGCGGCCGCGCTGGCCTTCGGCCTGGACAAGAACGAGAAGGGCGACCGCAAGATCGCCGTGTATGACCTCGGCGGCGGTACCTTCGACATCTCGATCATCGAGATCGCGGACGTGGATGGCGAGAAGCAGTTCGAAGTGCTGTCGACCAACGGCGATACCTTCCTGGGCGGCGAAGACTTCGACCAGCGCATCATCGACTACATCATCAGCGAGTTCAAGAAGGACCAGGGCGTGGACCTGTCCAAGGACGTGCTCGCGCTGCAGCGCCTGAAGGAAGCCGCTGAAAAGGCCAAGATCGAACTGTCGAGCTCGCAGCAGACCGAGATCAACCTGCCGTACATCACGGCCGATGCCTCGGGTCCGAAGCACCTGAACCTGAAGATGACCCGCGCCAAGCTGGAATCGCTGGTCGAAGAGCTGATCACGCGCACCATCGAGCCGTGCCGCACCGCGATCAAGGACGCGGGCGTCAAGGTCAGCGACATCGACGACGTGATCCTGGTCGGCGGCATGACCCGCATGCCCAAGGTGCAGGAACAGGTCAAGGAGTTCTTCGGCAAGGAAGCGCGCAAGGACGTGAACCCGGATGAAGCCGTGGCCGTCGGTGCCGCGATCCAGGGCTCGGTGCTGTCGGGCGACCGCAAGGACGTGCTGCTGCTGGACGTGACGCCGCTGTCGCTGGGGATCGAGACTCTGGGTGGCGTGATGACCAAGATGATCACCAAGAACACCACCATCCCGACCAAGCATGCGCAGGTGTTCTCGACCGCCGACGACAACCAGCCGGCGGTGACCATCAAGGTGTTCCAGGGCGAGCGTGAAATGGCCTCCGGCAACAAGCTGCTGGGCGAGTTCAACCTGGAAGGCATTCCGCCCGCAGCGCGTGGCACGCCACAGATCGAAGTGTCGTTCGACATCGACGCCAACGGCATCCTGCACGTGGGCGCCAAGGACAAGGCGACTGGCAAGGAAAACCGGATCACCATCAAGGCGAACTCGGGCCTGTCGGAAGACGAGATCCAGCGCATGGTCAAGGACGCCGAGGCCAACGCCGAGGAAGACAAGAAGGCCCGCGAGCTGGCTGACGCCCGCAACCAGGCCGACGCGCTGATCCACTCGACCAGGAAGGCGCTCACCGAATACGGCGACAAGCTGGAAGGCGGCGAGAAGGAAAAGATCGAAGCCGCGATCAAGGAACTGGAAGACGCCGCTCGCGGCGGCGACAAGGCCGAGATCGATGCCAAGGTCAACGCGCTGTCCGAAGTCAGCCAGAAGCTGGGCGAGAAGGTCTACGCCGACATGCAGGCCAAGGCTGGCGAAGGTGCCACGGCCGGTGCTGCTGCCGGTGCCGGCGCGGCCGGTGGCCAGCAGGCGCAACCGCAGGACGACAACGTTGTGGACGCCGAGTTCAAGGAAGTCAACGACAAGAAGTAATCGGGACAGCGGGCGGCGGTGCAGGCACTGGCCGGCACCGCTCCCGTCCCGACGCCGGGCGCGGCCATCGGACCCAGCGGGAAACCGCCGTCGGATGCCTCGCTCGGCTTTTTTGCTATTCGCCGGTATCGCGCCGCATGTGCGTGCCGGCCAAAAGGTAATGAGCCACCATGGCAAAACGTGACTATTACGAAGTGCTCGGGGTAGGCAAGAACGCGAGCGACGACGAGATCAAGAAGGCTTATCGCAAGCTCGCGATGAAGTACCACCCGGACCGCAATCCGGAGGGCAAGGACGGCAAGGTCGCCGAGGAAAAATTCAAGGAGGTCAAAGAGGCCTACGAGATGCTTTCCGACCCGGAGAAGAAGGCGGCCTACGACCAGTATGGCCATGCCGGTGTCGACCCCAACATGGCGGGCGGGTTCGGCGGTGCGCAGGGCTATGGCGGTTTCGCCGAGGCCTTTGGCGACATCTTCGGCGACATCTTCGGCCAGCAGGCTGGCGGACGTCGCGGCGGCGGCGGCCCGCAGGCCTATCGCGGCGCCGACCTGCGCTACAGCATGGAGATCTCGCTGGAGCAGGCCGCGCACGGCCACGAGGCGCAGATCCGCGTGCCGCACTGGGACGACTGCGACCACTGCCACGGCAACGGCGCCGAGCCCGGCTCGAGCGTGGAAACCTGCCCGACCTGCCACGGCGCCGGCCAGGTGCGCGTGTCGCAGGGCTTCTTCACCATGCAGCAGACCTGCCCGAAGTGCCACGGCAGCGGCAAGTACATTCCCAAGCCGTGCACCAAGTGCCACGGCCAGGGCAAGCTGAAGTCGCAGAAGACGCTGGAAGTGAAGATCCCGGCCGGCATCGACGAAGGCATGCGCATCCGCTCGTCCGGCAACGGCGAGCCGGGCATCAACGGCGGCCCCCCGGGCGACCTGTATGTGGAAGTCCACATCAAGCCGCACCCGATGTTCGAGCGCGACGGCGACGACCTGCACTGCCAGATGCCGATCTCGTTCGCCACCGCGGCGCTGGGCGGCGACCTGGAAGTGCCGACGCTGAGCGGCAAGGCCAGCTTCCCGGTGCCTGAAGCCACCCAGTCCGGCAAGACCTTCCGCCTGCGCGGCAAGGGCATCAAGGGCGTGCGCTCGGGCTATCCGGGCGACCTCTACGTGCATGTGAACGTGGAGACGCCGGTCAAGCTGACCGAGGCGCAGAAGGAACTGCTGCGCCAGTTCGACCGCTCGGTGCATGAGGGTGGGTCGCGCCACAGCCCGCAGGAGCAGTCGTGGCTGGATAAGGTGAAGAGTTTCTTCAGCTGATCTGGCTTAGCGGCATAAGGCCGGCCACGTGTGAGCGTGGCCGGTTTTGTTTTTTGTGGATGCGGTTTGCGGATTTCTCATAAATGAGAAAACTGCATGCGTGTGCCCGGCGTGGGGCGGTCCGCATTCCGCCGGTTTGCTCCCCTCTCCCGCTTGCGGGTAGGGGCGGGGGAGAGGGCAGGCGGTGGCATCGCCAATGACGCCCAAATGGACTCCCACAGCTTTCGGCGCGCGATAATGCATGGTCGTCCTGTCTTTTCCCTGAAGAATTCCCCGTGGTAGCAAGTATCCAGCCCCCGCCCTCTCCCCCGGCTCCTCTCCCGCGCGCGGGAGAGGAGAGCACCCAGCCAGGGAGAGAAGACGTCTTCGTTCTTCTTGACGATGCCACGGCTCCGGCGGTGGAAGCGGCGTCGCGCCTCTACACCGGCTTCGTCCGCGAAGACATGCTACCCACCGGCAGCGACATTGCGCAGCTTGATTCGATGCTCGCCGACGGCTGGTGCGCAGGCTGGCACGCGACGCTGTTCGCCCCGTACGAGTTCGGCGGCGCGCTGGTCGATGCCCCGGTACACACCGGCAACGCGATGCCTTTCCACGACGGCGCGTTGCGCCTGCTGTGGTTCCGCGACCTGCGCCTGCTCGATGCCGCAGGTGTCGCCGCCTGGCTCCAGTCCAAGGCAGAACAGAAGCCAGCCGGCATGATGGGCGTCGCCTCCGACACCCCCCGCGAAGCCTTCAACGACGCCATCGCCCGCATCCACCAGTGGATCGAAGCCGGCGACACCTACCAGGTCAACTATACCCAGCGCCTGCGCTTCGGCGCCTTCGGTGACCCGATAGCGCTGTACGCCGCGCTGCGCGCCGCGCAGCCGGTGCCATACGGCACGCTGGCGCGGATGCCCGGCGACAGCTGGGTGCTGTCGCTGTCCCCTGAATTGTTCGTCCGCCACGACGGTAACGGTCACCTGCTGACCCGGCCGATGAAGGGCACCGCACCGCGCTCCGGCGATGCCGCGCGCGACGCCCAAGCCGCCGCCACACTGGCCGCCGACGCCAAGAACCGCGCCGAGAACGTGATGATCGTCGACCTGCTGCGCAACGACCTCGGCCGCATCGCGCAGCCAGGCAGCGTGGCGGTGCCCGAGCGCTTCGCCGTGCAGCCGTTCGGCGCGGTGCTCCAGATGACTTCCACCGTGACCGCGACGGCGCAGCCCGGCACCGGTTTTGCAGCGCTGATGGCAGCACTGTTCCCGTGCGGCTCGATCACCGGCGCACCCAAGCGGCGCACCATGGAGATCATCGCCGACCTGGAAGGCACGCCGCGCGGGCTGTACACCGGCGCGATCGGCTGGATCGATGCGCCAGCTGCTGAAGGCACCGCGGGACCGTTCGCGCTGTCGGTGGCAATCCGCACGCTGGTACTGGCGCCCCTCGCGGACAACGGCCTGCGCGCGGGTGAAATGGGCGTGGGCGGCGGCATCGTCCACGACAGCGTCGCCGCGGAGGAATTCGACGAATGCGGCTGGAAGGCGCGCTTCCTGACGCGGCACGACCCCGGCTTTACGCTGTTCGAAACCATGCGCGTGCAGGGCGGCGAGTGCCTGTACCTCGCGCGGCATATCGCGCGCATTGGCGCCTCGGCGCACACGTTCGGCTTTGCCTTCGATGCCGATGCGGCACGCGACGCGGTGGCCGCGCAAGTGGCGCAGCTGGGCGCGGGGACATGGCGCCTGCGCATGAGCGCGGACAAGCGCGGCGCGCTGGCGTTTGCCAGCGGCGCGGTGGCACCGATGCCGGCCGGTCCGGTCAGGATCGACATCGCCACCGAGCCACTACCCGATGCCGATCCGCTGCGCCGCCACAAGACCAGCGCCCGCGCGGCCTTCGACGCCGGCTGGCAGGCCGCGGAACGCGCCGGCGGCTTCGACCGGCTTTTCTTCAACACCCGTGGCGAGCTGCTCGAAGGCGGCCGCAGCTCGGTCTTCGTCCGCATCGATGGCCGCTGGCTGACGCCGCCGCTGTCGGCCGACATCCTGCCCGGCGTGATGCGCGCAGTGGTGCTGGGAGAGGGCGGGGCGGCGCTGGGCGCGCCCGGCGAAACCGTGGAAGAGGCCGTAGTGACCCGCGCCATGCTCGCGCGCACCGAGGCCATCGTGGTGGTCAACGCCCTGCGCGGCGCAATGCCGGCGACGCTGCAACCGTAAATGCAGCCGCTACGGGTGATGCTGGTCCAGCACGCCGTCGCCCAGCTTCCAGCGCACCACGCCCGGCAAATTGATCAGCTCGCGGTCGTGGCAGACCATCACCACGGTGCGGCCCTCCGTGGCCAGGTCGCTGACCAGCGCGATCACCTGCTCGCGCGCATGGCCGTCCAGGCTCGAGGTCGGTTCGTCGAGCAGCAGCAACTCCGGCTCCAGCACCTTGGCGCGCGCCAGCGCCACACGCTGGATCTCGCCGCCGGACAGGTATTCAGGCGCCGTGTCCTGCACGTGCGACACGCCGGCCCAGCCCAGCGCGTCGCCCACGCGGCGCGCGATCTCGTCGCGCGGCATGCCGCGCGCTTGCAGGCCGTAGGCGATGTTCTCGCGCACCGAGGTGCGGAACAGGTAAGGGTGCTGATGCAGGTAAGCGATACGCTGGCGCAACGCCGGCGGCAGCGGGTCCAGCGGTGCGGTGTGCAGTTGACCCTGTGCATCGGTCCACTGCGCGATAGCGCCCGGCGCCGGATCCAGCCCGGCCAGCATGCGCAGCAGCGTGGTCTTGCCGGCGCCATTCATGCCGGTCAGCACGATCGCGGTGGCGCGCGGGATCACCAGATCGTCGATGGCAAAGAGCCGGCGCAGGCCGATCGAACGCGCCAGCCCGCGCACGGTCAGCAGCGGCGCGTGAATGCTGTCTGCAGGCATCATCGACGGAATCCTCCGGCGCCCTGCAGCCACGCCATGCCGATATTGACCAGCAGCGCCAGCGCCACCAGCACGATGCCCAGCGCGATGCCCTGCGCGAACTCGCCCTTGCTGGTTTCCAGCGCGATCGCAGTGGTGATGGTGCGCGTCGAGCCTTCGATATTGCCGCCGATCATCAGCGCCGAGCCCACCTCGGCAATCACCCGGCCGAAGCCGGCGACCACCGCGGCCATCAGGCCAAAACGCATCTCGCGGATCACGGTGACAAAGGTGCGCCAGCGCCCGGCGCCGAGCACCCAGGCCGTTTCACGCAGGCGCACGTCGGCGCCCTGCAAGGTCGACAACGCAAACGCCAGCACCACGGGGAAACCGATCACTGCCTGCCCCATCACCATGCCCGATGGCGTGAACAGCAGTTGCAGGCTGCCCAGCGGTCCCTGGCGCGTCAGCAGCAGGTAGAGCACCAGCCCGACCAGCACAGTCGGGAATGACAGGAAGGCCTGCGCCACCACCACCACCGCGCGCCGCCCCGGGAACTGCCGCGTGGCGATCAGCCAGGCGGCGGCGATGGCGGGCACCGTGGCGATCGCCAGCCCCAGCACCGCCACCATCAGCGAGGTCCAGACGATAAACCACAGCGCCGCATCGCCGCTGGCCAGCAGGCGGAACGCATCCGCGGTGGCCGATGCGATCTCCACCGCGTCAGGCGGAGAAGGTGTGCTCGGGGGCGGGGAAGCTGCCGTCCTTCACGGCGGCCACGTAGGCGCGCACGGCCGCCTCGATCGAGGTCTGGCCTTCCATGAAGTTGCGCACGAACTTGGCCTTGCGGCCCGGGTAGATATTGAGCATGTCCTGCAGCACCAGCACCTGGCCGGTGCAGTCCACGCCCGCGCCGATGCCGATGGTGGGTACCTTCAGCAGCTGCGTGATTTCGCCGGCCAGCACCGCGGGCACCGCCTCCATCAAAATCACCTGGGCACCGGCGGCCTGCAGCGCCAGCGCGTCGCGCTTGAGCTGGGCCGCGCCGGCATCGGTCTTGCCCTGCACCTTGAAGCCGCCGAGCGCATGCACCGACTGCGGCGTCAGGCCGATATGCGCGCACACCGGGATGCTGCGCTCGACCAGGAACTTGACGATCGGCGCGAGCCAGTCGCCGCCTTCGAGCTTGACCATCTGCGCGCCGGCCTTCATCAGCGTAACGGCGCTGGCGAAGGCAGTCTCCGCCGTCGGGTAGGTGCCGAACGGGAGATCGGTCACCAGCAACGCGGTCTGGTTGCCGCGCGCCGCGCATTCGGTGTGGTAGGCCATCTGTTCCAGCGTGACCGGCAGCGTGGTCTGCTGGCCCTGCATCACATTGCCCAGCGAGTCGCCGACCAGGATCATTTCAACGCCGCAGTAGTCGAGCAGCGCGGCGAAGCTGGAGTCATAGGCGGTCAGCATGACGATTTTCTCGCCGGCGTCGCGCATTGCCTGCAGTTTGGGAATCGTGATGGTCTTGCGGGAGGGGTCGAGGAGGTAGCTCATGGCAGTGCCCGAATGTGACGGCTGGTTGTGCCGTTGCTGCGCTGCGGGCGCCGGGCGACCCTGCAGGGCAACGACTGCCGTCGTTATTGTGTTGTGTCTGGCAGGCGTGGCCTGTCAGGGCGCAGCAAGATTCAGGAAGGCCTTGCGGCCGCGCATATTTTCGATGCGCGACAGTAGTGTACGGAAATCGTCGTCATTGTCCACCGGATTGAAATGGGCGGTGTCGACGATCAGCACGGGCGCCTCGTCGTAGCGGTGGAACAGTTCACCGTAGGCGTCAGTCAGGCGCTGCAGGTAGTTTTCATCGATGCCGGCCTCGCCGGGCTCGCCGCGGCGCACGATGCGCTCGCGCAAGAGCGATGGCGTGGCCTGCAGCATGATGACCAGGTCGGCGCGCTGCGGCGGCAGGCTGAAGCGCGCGGCGATGGCGTCGTAGAGTGCCAGCTCGTCCTCGGACAGCGTCAGCGCCGCGTGCAGCCGGTCCCTGGCGATCAGGAAGTTGGTGACCATGCGCTGGCCGGCCAGCAGCGCCGCCTGCCACTGCTGCAGCTGCACGGCGCGCTGTGTCAGGCACCACAGCTGCATTGCCAGCGCATGGCGTGCGGGATCGCGGTAGAAGGGTTCGAGGAAGGGGCTCCGGCGCGCGCAGTCGGGCAGCTCGCCCGCGTGCAGCGTGCGCGCCAGGCGCTGGGCCAGCGAGGTCTTGCCGGACCCGACGGGGCCTTCGACGACGATGCGGCGCAGGTGATCGAGCATGGCGCTTCAGGCTAGTGGGGGTGGCTGGCGCCGCCGTGCGCGTTCAGCCGGGGGTGCCGGCATTGCCGGCGGCGGCCTGCATGCGCAGGCACTTGCAGGTGGAAACCTTCTCGATGCGCTGTGCGCCAACGCCAGCCAGGAAGTCGGCGGCGGGGCCGCGGCCGGGGATGGACAGGGCGGCGTCCAGCTCCAGCAGCGGCACCAGCGTGAAAGCACGCTCGGTCATGCGCGGGTGCGGCACGGTCAGGTGTTCGTCGTCGTGCTGCTCGTCGCCGAACAGCAGCAGGTCCAGGTCGAGCGTGCGCGGCGCGTTGCGGAACGGGCGCTCGCGGCCGAACTGGTCTTCGATGTGGTGGCAGATGCGCAGCAGCTGCGTCGCGGTGAACGAGGTCTGCACCTTGACCACCGCGTTGTAGTAGTCGTCGCCGCCGGCATCGACCGGCGCGGTGCGATAGAGCGAGGAACGCGCCAACACCGTGATGCCGACCTGCTGGGCCAGGCACACGATGGCGTCCTTGATAGCCTGGCGGGCATCGCCAAGATTGGCGCCGATGCCGATGAAGGCGAGAGTCATTTACGTTTCCTCCGGCTGGCCGGGGCCGGCATGTGCTGCCTCGCCCGCGTCCGAGTCGCTCCGGGAAGAAACTTTATCCGATTTCCGCGGACTGCGTCGGCGGCGCTTCTTGCGCGCAGGGCCCTCGCCCTCGGCACCCTGGCCGCCCTCGCCACCCGGGCCGCGTGCGCCGCGCGCCGCCTCGATCAGGCCTTCGCGCTCGCCCGGGTCGGCGTCCTGGAAGTCCTGCCACCAGGTGGCCAGCTCTTCCGGCAGCTCGCCAGACTGGCAGCGCAGCTGCAGGAAGTCGAAACCGGCGCGGAAGCGCGGCGATTCCAGCAGCCGGAACGGCATGCGGCCCACGCGCTTCTCGAAGCGCGGCTGCATGCCCCAGATATCGCGCATGTCGGTGACAAAGCGGCGCTGGATCGCGAGCTGGCCGGTCTGCTTTTCCAACACCGAATCCATGGCGGCGTTGAGCGCGGCGATGGCGTGCTCGCCCTCGTCGCGCAGCTTGTTCCAGCGCTGCAGCACGTGGTGCCAGAGCAGCGCGGCAAAGAGAAAGCCGGGCGAAACCGGCTTGCCGGCCTGCACGCGGCGGTCGGTGTTGTCCAGCGCCAGCTGCACAAAGCGCTGGCCCATCGGCTGCTCCAGCGCCACGTCCAGCAGCGGCAGCAGGCCCTTGTGCAGGCCCGCCTTGCGCAACTCCTGCAGCGAGGCCCAGGCGTGGCCGGACATCAGCAGCTTGAGCATCTCGTCGAACAGACGCGCGCTGGGCACGTTGTGGATCAGCGAGGCCAGGCCGGCGATCGGGTGGCGCGTGGCCTCGTCGATGTCGAAACCGGTCTTGGCGGCAAAGCGCACCACGCGCAGCATCCGTATCGGGTCTTCACGGTAGCGCGTGACCGGGTCGCCGATCATGCGCAGCGTGCGCGCGCGGATGTCTTCCATGCCGTGATGGTAGTCATGCACGGTCTGCGCGGCCGGGTCGTAGTACATCGCGTTGATGGTGAAGTCGCGGCGTTCCGCGTCTTCAGCCTGCGAGCCCCACACGTTGTCGCGCAGGACGCGGCCCGAGGCGTCGATCGCATGGGTCTTGCTGTCGAGCTCGGCGCGCTTCAGGCGGCGGCCTTCGGGCAGCGTTTCGCTGGCGATGGCGTCGACCAGCGCGCGGAAGGTCGAGACTTCGATGATTTCCTGCTCGCGCCCGCCGTAGAAGGTCACGTGCACGATCTGGAAGCGGCGGCCGATGATGCGCGAGCGCCGGAACAGCGCCTGCACCTGGTCGGGCGTGGCGTTGGTCGCCACGTCGAAATCCTTGGGCTTGATGCCGAGCAGCAGGTCGCGCACCGCGCCGCCGACGATAAACGCCTGGTAGCCGGCCTGCTGCAGCGTGGATGTGACCTTGACGGCATTGCGAGACAGCAGCGTCGGGTCGATCTGGTGTTCGTCGGCGCCGACGATGCGCGGCGTATGGGCGCGGCCAGTGCGGCGCAGCTTGGGGCCGGGTTTGCCCAGCAGCCGGGTAATGAGCTTCTTGATCACGTCAGAACAGATCCATGATGCGCCAGCCTGCCGCGGCGGCGTGGTGGCGCAGGCGATCGTCCGGGTTGGTGGCGATCGGCTCGGAGACTTTTTCCAGCAGGGGCAGGTCGTTGGCCGAGTCGCTGTAGAAGGTGGTCTTTTCGAAGTGGTTCCACTGCGCGCCCTGGCTCTTCAGCCAGGATTCGACGCGGGTGATCTTGCCTTCGCGGAAGCTGGGCACGCCGTGGACTTCGCCGGTGAACTGGCTTTCCGGCTTGCCGTCGATGGTGGCGGGCTCGGTGGCGATCAGGTGCTTGATGCCGAATGCCGCGGTAATCGGCGCGGTGACGAAGCTGTTGGTGGCGGTCACCACGGCGCACAGGTCGCCGGCCTCGATGTGCTTGTAGACCAGCGCGCGGGCTTGCGGGGTGATCACGGGATCGATCACCTCGTGCATGAAGCGCGCGCGCATGGCGTCGAGCCGGTCTCTCGGGTTGGCCGCCAGCGGCGCCAGCGCAAAGCGCAGGAAGGCCTGGATATCGAGGGTGCCGGCCTTGTAGTGGCCATAGAACTCGTCGTTCTTCTGCCGGTAGGTTTCCTCGTCGACGACGCCCAGGCGGACCAGGAAGCGGCCCCATTCATGGTCGCTGTCGGTCGGGATCAGGGTGTGGTCGAGGTCAAAGAGTGCCAGATTCATGGGCGGCGATTTTACCTTAAGGCGTGAAGGGAGTCGGGCAGGACTAACCCCGGGCGCGGCTTGGGGCCTGGCGCCAGGGGTTAGTCCCGGCTAATCCCGGAATTCAGCGAACATTTCGCGCAGCAGCGGCAGCGTGACCGGCCGCTTGCGTTCCAGCGAGTAGGTATCGAGCGCGTCCAGCAGCGCCATCAGGCTCGGCATGTCGCGGTAGTGGCGGGTCACCAGCCAGTGGGTGATCTCGGGCGAGAGCTGCAGGCCGCGTTCGCGTGCCGCTTGCAGCACAGCGGCCTTCTTGTCGTCGTCCGACAGTGGCGCGACCTGGTACACCAGGCCCCAGCCCAGGCGCGTACGCAGGTCTTCGCGCACCGGCATCGCGCGGGGGGCCAGCCCGCCGGCGACCACCAGCGCGGTGCGAACGTGGGCGCGCACCTCGTTGTAGAGCGAGAACACCGCGATCTGGCGCGCCTCGTCCAGCAGCTCGACGTCATCCACGGTATAGAGCTGGCACCAGGGATCGAACAGGAAGTCGGACAGCGGATGGTGCGGGCTCAGGTAGCGGCTGCGGATGCCGTGCTGGGGCGCGGCCTCGCACACGGCGTGCAACAGGTGGGTGCGGCCGCAGCCGACCTCGCCCCACAGGTAGACCAGCCGGTCGGTGGCGCGCTCCTGCGCGACCGCAGCGGGCAGCGCTTGCAGGCGCTGCACCGACTCGCGGTTGGACGCCACCACGAAATTCTCGAAAGTCGAAGGCGGCGGGCTGCCCAGCTCGAGCGAAAGTTGCTTGGGACGCGGGAACATGACGTATGGCTAACTTGCGGGTGACGGGCGGGGCAGCCGTTATTTTCGGTACAGGTCGCTGGCCAGGTAAATCCGCCGCAGCTGCCGCGCCCCGACCAGCAGCACGGCACAGGTCGGCAGTGCCAGCAGCACGCCGAAGAAGCCGAACAGCTGGCCGAAGGCAAGCAGCGCGAAGATCACCACCAGCGGGTGCAGCCCGATGCGCTCGCCCACCAGGCGCGGCGTCAGGTAGAAGCTCTCGATAAACTGGCCGAAGCCATAGACTACCGCCACCGCGGCCAGCCCGTACCAGTTTCCGAATTGCAGCAGCGCGGCCACGATCGCCATGACCAGCCCGATGCCAAAGCCGATATACGGGATAAACACCGCCAGCCCGGTGAAGACCCCCACCGGCACGCCGATTTCGAAGCCGGCAACGGTCAGGCCGATCGAATAGATCGCCGCCAGGATCACCATCACCAGGATCTGGCCGCGCAGGTATTGCGACAGCAGCGCGTCGGTCTCGTTGGTCAGCTCGCGCACCTTGGGCACCCAGCGGCGCGGCACCACGCCCTCGATGCGGCGCATCACCATGTGCCAGTCCATCATCAGGTAGAACATGACGATCGGCACGATAAAGATGATGCCGGCCACGGTAATCAGCGCCGAGCCTGACATCTTGACATAGTTCAGCAGCACCACCAGCAGGTCTTCCGGGCTGGCCGAGAAGTGGTCCGACAGCATGTTGCGCAGGCCCGGGAAGTCAAAGCGGATGCGCACGCCGAACTCCGCCAGCCGCGGCGAGACCACGGAGTTGAGTTTCTTCAGCAGGATCGGCAACTGTTCGCGGATCTGCGGGATCTCGCGCTGGAGTACCGCGATCAGCAGCAGCACCAGCATCACGAAGATCACCGTCAGCAGCAGGATCATCAGCGTCACACCGACCGCGCGCGGGATCCGGCGGCGTTGCAGCCAGTCCACCCCGGGGTTCAGGATATAGGCGAAGATGAACGCGAACAGGAACGGCGTCAGCACCGGCGCCAGCGCGATGATGGCGGCGAACAGCGCAATGGTCACTGCGATCCAGAGCAGGATGCGTTTGGTCTCTTGGTTCAGCAGCGGGGCATTCATCAATAGGGGTTTGGGCGAGGTGCCTGGGCGACTTGGCGGGTTTGCGGCGCGAATGTGGCCGGAAACTGGAAGCCGGGGGCCTCTATCCGTTAAAATTGCGATTCTACTGGACTCGCGCCCGCCTTCCGATGCCAAACGACGGAAGCTGTGCTGGCCCGAGGGCCGAATTCCTCACTTTATTTCCTCCAGGACAAGCAGGTTCCCATGAGCGCATCCCCGACCGCCGGCCAGGCAGGCCTTTCCTACCGCGACGCCGGTGTTGACATCGATGCCGGCGACGCGCTGGTCGACCGCATCAAGCCGTTCGCCAAGCGCACCATGCGCGAAGGCGTGATGGCGGGCATCGGCGGGTTCGGTGCGCTATTCGAGCTGTCGAAGAAATACCAGGAGCCGGTGCTGGTGTCCGGCACCGACGGCGTGGGCACCAAGCTCAAGCTGGCCTTCCAGCTCAACCGCCACGACACCGTCGGCCAGGACCTGGTCGCGATGAGCGTCAACGACATCCTGGTGCAGGGCGCCGAGCCGCTGTTCTTCCTCGACTACTTTGCCTGCGGCAAGCTGGACGTGGACACCGCCGCCACCGTGATCCAGGGCATCGCCCGCGGTTGCGAACTGGCCGGCTGCGCGCTGATCGGCGGCGAAACCGCCGAGATGCCGAGCATGTACCCGGACGGCGAATACGACCTGGCCGGCTTTGCGGTCGGCGCGGTCGAAAAGAAGAAGATCATCGACGGCAGCACCATCACCCCGGGCGACGTGGTGCTGGGCCTGGCTTCGTCGGGCGCGCACTCCAACGGCTACTCGCTGGTGCGCAAGATCATCGAGGTGGCCAAGCCGGACCTGAACGCCGACTTCCACGGCCAGCGCCTGCAGGACGCCATCATGGCGCCCACGCGCATCTACGTGAAGCCGCTGCTGTCGCTGATCGAGACGCTGCCGGTCAAGGGCATGGCCCATATCACCGGCGGCGGCCTGACCGAGAACGTGCCGCGCGTGCTGGCGCAGAACGTCACCGCCGTGCTGAAGCGCGACGCCTGGACGCTGCCGCCGCTGTTCCAGTGGCTGCAGGCGCAGGGCCGCGTGGCCGACGATGAAATGCACCGCGTGTTCAACTGCGGCATTGGCATGGTGGTGATCGTGGCGAAGGAAGACGCAGAACGCGCCATCCGCCACCTGCAGGCAGCCGGCGAGGCCGTGTGGCAGATCGGCGAGATCCGCGAACGCGCCGAGGGCGAGGCGCAGACCATCGTAGTCTGACGTAGCGACGGTTTTCCGCAAGAACGGCGCATGCCTTGGGCATGCGCCGTTTTTTTCGTTCATCGTCCGTCATTTAAGGGTTTATCCCGATCCAATACACCCACGCCAGTGCCCGAAGCGGCGTCTGCAAGGCATATCGGGGATCGATGTGCCGTTTCCCGCGCGCGAGGCCCGTTTTCGTGCATCGCACCAAAACCCAGCATGCATCTGCACCAAATCTGACAAACAATATTTCTCTTGATTGTATGGCGGTTTATCGCCTAATGTACTGAGCAAAGACGCGGCACACGCATGCCGCGTCCGGAGACAACGCCTTGGCGCGACGTGGGGACCCACCGGCACGCCAGGGGCAGGCCAGGACCATTGGAGGATCCACCATGCAAGCAGTCAGCATCGACGCCGCGGCAAAAGGCGCGTCGCCCCAGAAGCAATCCGTCGCGCGTGTTGCCGGGGCGAGCCTCGCCGGCACCACGCTCGAGTTCTACGACCACTTCATCTACGGATCGGCCGCCGCGCTGGTCTTCCCCAAGCTGTTCTTCCCGCAGAGCGACCCGCTGACCGCGACGCTGCTGTCCTTTGCCAGCTACGGCGTGGCCTTCGTGGCGCGGCCGCTGGGCGCGGCGATCTTCGGCCACTTCGGCGACAAGATGGGCCGCAAGTCCATCCTCATCATCACGCTGCTGATGATGGGCCTGGCCACCTTCGGCATCGGCCTGTTGCCGACCTATGCCGCCGCCGGCGCGCTGGCGCCGGTGCTGCTGGTGCTGCTGCGCGTGGTGCAGGGCCTGGCGCTGGGCGGCGAGTGGGGCGGGGCCGCGATCATGGTCAACGAGCTAGACCCTGAAGGTAAGCGGCGCGGCATCCTCGGCAGCCTGGTGCAGCTGGCGGCGCCAATCGGGCTGCTGCTGGCCAACGGCGTATTCGCGCTGGTGACCTGGCAGGTGTCGGAAGAAGCGTTCCTGAGCTGGGGCTGGCGCGTGCCGTTCCTGCTGTCGGCGCTGCTGGTCGGCGTCGGCCTCTACATCCGCTCCAATGTGCGTGAATCCGGCATGTTCGAGAAGCTGGAGGAATCGCACGCCGAAGCGCGCGCGCCGATCATGGAAGTGCTGCGCAACTACAAGAAGCAGCTGCTGATCGCCTTCGGCGCGCGGCTGGGCGGCGATATCGCCTTCTACGTGTTCACGCTGTTCCTGCTGTATTTCGTGCCGACCAAGCTGGGCCTGCCCAAGAGCATCGCGCTCAATGCCGTGCTGCTGGGCGCGGTGGCGCAGATCCTGTTTATCCCGGTGGCAGGTTTCCTGGCCGACCGCATCGGGCGCCGCCCGGTGCTGATGATCGGCGGCATCGGCGGTGCGGTGTGGGCCTTTGTCTTCTTCACGCTGGTCAAGACGGGCAGCCCGGCGCTGATCATGCTGGCTTCGTTCGTCGGCATGGTGCTGGTGTCGTTCATGTTCTCGCCGCTGGCGTCGTTCCTGCCGGAGTTGTTCGCCACCCGGGTGCGCGTGACTGGTGCCTCGCTCGGCTTCCAGTTTGCCGGCGTGTTCGGTGGCGCGCTGGCTCCGCTGATCGCGATCGGCCTGCTCGACCGCTTTGGCAGCACTGCGCCGGTGGCGATCTACCTGGCGGTGGTGTGCGCGCTGATCGCAGTCGCCGCGGCTGCCGCGCGTGAAACCAATCGCATGCACCTGTCCGACGCGGACCGCTGAGTGCGGTAGTACCAATCCTCTCGTGAGCAGTATCGTGAAACAGTTCGACCTGATCATCCGCAACGGCACCGTGGTGACCGCCAGCGACACCATGCAGTGCGATATCGGCATCGCCGGCGGCCGCATCGTGCAGCTCGGCCATGACCTGGGCGAGGCCGCTCAGACCATCGACGCCAGCGGCAAGCTGGTGCTGCCGGGCGGCGTCGATGCGCACTGCCACCTGGACCAGCCGATGCCGGACGGCCTCAAGATGGCCGACGACTTCCGCACCGGGTCGATCTCGGCGGCGTGCGGCGGGACCACTACCGTGATCCCGTTCGCCGCGCAGGAGAAGGGCCATTCGCTGCGCGCCGCGGTCAGCGACTACCACCGCCGCGCCGACGGCAAGGCGGTGGTCGACTACGCCTTCCACCTGATCGTGGCCGATCCCACCGAGGCGGTGCTGCGCGACGAGTTGCCGGGGCTGATCCGCGAGGGCTATTCCTCGTTCAAGGTCTACATGACCTACGACGACCTCAAGCTGAACGACCGCGAGATTCTCGAGGTGCTGTCGGTGGCCCGGCAGGAAGGCGCGCTGGTGATGGTGCATGCCGAGAACTCCGACTGCATCGCCTGGCTGACCGAAAAGCTGGAGTCGGCGGGCAATACCGCCCCCCGTTTCCACGCGCTGGCCCGGCCGATGGCGATCGAGCGCGAGGCCACGCACCGTGCCATCACCTTCTCGGAACTGGTCGACGTGCCGATCCTGATCGTGCATGTGTCAGGCAAGGAAGCGGTCGAGCAGATCCGCTGGGCGCGCAACCGCGGCATGAAGATCTTTGCCGAGACCTGCCCGCAGTACCTGTTCCTGACCGCCGACGACCTCGACCAGCCCGGCTACCACGGCGCCAAGTGCGTGTGCAGCCCGCCGCCGCGCGACCGCAGCAACCAGGAGGTGATCTGGGACGGCCTGGGCGATGGCCTGTTCACGATCTTTTCGTCCGATCACGCACCGTTCCGCTACGAGGACCCGCAGGGCAAGATGCCCGGCGGCAAGGAGGTGCCGTTCCAGTACATCCCGAATGGCATCCCGGGGCTGGAAACGCGGCTGCCGCTGCTTTTCTCCGCCGGGGTGAATGGCGGGCGCATTTCGGTCAATCAGTTTGTCGCGCTGACCTCGACCAATCCCGCCAAGCTGTACGGCCTGCATCCGCGCAAGGGCACCATCGCCATCGGCGCCGATGCCGACCTGGCGATCTGGGACCCGCAGCGCGAGGTGGTGATCCGCAACGCCGACCTGCACCATGCGGTCGACTACACCCCTTACGAAGGCCTGCGCGTGACTGGCTGGCCAGTGACCACGCTGGTGCGCGGCAAGGTGGTGGCGCACGAGGGCGAGGTGCGCGCCGAGGCCGGCCACGGGCAGTTCCTGCCGTGCGCGTTGCCGGAAATGGCGCGGCCGCGCTACCGGACTTCCGGCGGCAGCTTGTAAAGACCGCCTTTGCCTTGCTGAAGCTTTGACCGACACTGCCAATATGGAACTCACCAACCGCCTGGACGCCGCCACCATCGCGGGCCGCGTTGTCGCCGGCCGCCTCGACCCCGCCGAGGTGGTTGCTGCCTTCCAGGCCCGCATCGCGGCGCGCAACGACCAGTTGAACGCCGTCTTCGAACAACGCCAGGACCTGGTCGACGCCGACCTCGCGCAACTGCGCGCGCGCCTGGCACAGGGCGAACGCCCGCTGCTGGCAGGCGTGCCGGTGATCGTCAAGGACGTGATCTGGAGCCAGGGCCGCCGCGTCACGCAGGGCTCGCAGCTGTACCGCGACTTTGTCGCGCCGGCCGATGCCATTGCCGTCGAGCGCCTGCGCCAGGCGGGCGCGATCGTGCTCGGCATGGGCAATACCTCCGAGTTCGCCTGCAAGGGCCTGACCACCAACAAGGTCTATGGCCTGACGCACCATCCTCTCGATGCCACGCTCACCGCCGGCGGTTCGTCGGGCGGCTGCGCGGTGGCGGTGGCCGCCGGCATGGCGCCGCTGGCGCTGGGCACCGATGGCGGCGGCTCCAGCCGGCGCCCGCCCGCGCATGCCGGCGTGGTCGGCTTCAAGCCTTCCTACGGCGCGATCCCCGACTCGGTCGGCTTTCCCCATGCCTTCAACGGCATCCAGGTGATCGCGCCGATCACGCGCACGGTGGCCGATGCGGAGCTGATGTTCGAGGTGCTGGCCGGTGCCGATGCGCGCGATCCCGATACGCTCGGGTTCACGCCGGGCGCCGCGCGGCCGCTGCATACGCTGAGGATCGCGATCAGCCCGCGCCTGGGCCTGGATACGCCGGTCGACGACGATGTCGCGCAGGCGTTCGAGCAGGCCGTGGCCCGGCTGCAGGCGGCCGGCCTGAGCGTCGAGCGCGCCGACCCGGTATGGCCCGCCGGCGCCGACGAGGCCGCGCTGATGCCGCTGCAGCACGTGGGCCTGGCCAATCTCTATGGCGAGCCATGGCGCCGCGACCCCGATGTGTTCGATCCCGATATCGCGCGCCAGATCGAACGCGGGCTGGCCTGGAGCGGCGCCGACGTGGCGCGTGCCCGCGAAGCCAGCCACCAGATCGCGCTCACGGTGGCCGGGTTCTTTACCCGCTACGACCTGCTGCTGTGCCCGACCACGCCATGCGTGGCCTGGCGCAACGACCGGCTCGGGCCGGAACGCATCGGCGGCGTCGCGGTGGAACCGCGCGCCCACGCGGTGTTCACCCCATTCTTCAACCACGCGCTGGCACCGGCGATCTCGGTGCCTTGCGGCAGCGGCCGCGACGGCCTGCCGGTGGGCCTGCAGATCGCCGGCCCGCGCGGCGCCGACCGCAGCGTGCTGGCCGCCGCCCGGCTGGCCGAAAGCCTGCTGGCGCCGCTGCTCAATCCTGCCGGATAACCGATATGCGAATCCTCGTTCTCAACCCCAATACCAGCGAGGGCATCACCGATCGGCTGATGCACGCCGCCACCGCCGTGGCTGCGCCCGGTACCGAACTGGTGCCGCTGACCGCCAGCCGCGGCGTCCCCTATATCGCCACGCGTGCCGAGGCCCAGATCGGCGGCGCCATCGCGCTGGAAATGCTGGCCGAGCACCACGGCCAGTTCGACGCCGCCATCATCGCCGCCTTCGGCGACCCCGGCCTGATGGGCGCGCGCGAACTGTTCGACCTGCCGGTGGTAGGCATGGCCGAGGCGGCCATGCTGTCGGCCTGCATGCTGGGGCGGCGCTTTGCCATCGTCACCTTCGCGCGGGCGCTCGGGCCCTGGTACGAGGAGTGCGTGGACATGCACGGCCTGCGCGGCCGGCTGGCCGGCATCCGCATGCTCGACGGCAGCTTTGCCTCAGTGTCGGACGTGCAGGAGGAGAAGGAGGCGGTGCTGGTGGAACTGGCCAACCGCGCGGTGGTGGAGGATGAGGCCGACGTGGTGATCCTGGCGGGCGCACCGCTGGCGGGCCTGGCCGCGCGCGTGCGCGACCGCATCCCGGTGCCGGTGGTCGACCAGATGGCCGCCGCCGTCAAGCAGGCCGAGGCGCTGGTCGCGCTGCAGCCGCGCAAGGCTACCGCGGGCACGTTCCGGCGCCCGGATGCCAAGCCCACGCTGGGTTTGCCGGACGCGTTGGCGGCGCGCATCGAGCACCGCTAAGCGCCTTCCCACTGGCCGCGGCTCAGACCGCGGCGAACACCGCTTCCAGGTCGACCTTTTCCTCGTCCGGCGCCTGCAGCCGCAGCGTGCTCTCGACATGCTCGAGATGCTCGGCCATCAGCTGCGCGGCGCGATCCCCGTCGCCGGCCTCCAGCGCATCGACGATATCGTCGTGTTCATGGTGCGGGCATGACGGCACGCCCGGCGCGTCATAGAGCGCGATGATCAGGCAGGTCAGCGAGCACAGCTCGCGCATGTACTTGCCCAGGTACTGGTTGCCCGTCATTTCCGCCAGCCGGCAGTGGAATTCGCCCGAGAGCCGGATGATGGCGCGCCGGTCGTTGCTGTCGCGCGCCTGCGCTTCCTCGCGCGTGGTGTCGCGCAGCGCGCGCAGCCCGGGCTTGCCGATCGCGCCGGCCAGGTCGCGCACCAGCGCGGGCTCCAGCAGGCGGCGCGAGTGCAGCACCTGGCGCGCTTCGGCCACGCTCGGGCTGGAGACGAAGGTGCCGCGGTTGGGATGCACCGTCAGCACGCCCTCATGCGCCAGCTTGCCGAAGGCCAGCCGTACCTTGGTGCGGCTCACGCCGAACACGCCGCCCAGCTTTTCCTCGACCAGCTTGGTGCCCGGGGGCAGCCGGTGCTCCCAGATCGCGGTCAGGATGCGGTCGGCGATTTCCTCCACCGACGCGCCGCGCGCATTGTCTGCGTCGGTTTCATTCGCACCGTCGGAGACAGCAACGGGGGGTTGGTCGGCTTTGGTTCGTGGCATGGCGGTTAGCGTTGACGGCCCGGAAAAAAGACATTCGGTGCCACTATTGTATGGCGGCATGCCGTCAAGTGTATAACACCGGCGGTGGACCGGTTGCTGCGCGCCGTATTACTTTGCAGTGCCCAGCTTCGCCAGCGCTTCGCCCGTCATACGGCAGATGCGCCAGTCGGGCAGCACGTCGGCGCCCATGGCCTGGTAGAAGTCGATCGACGGCTGGTTCCAGTCCAGCACCGACCATTCGAAGCGGCCGCAGCCGCGCGCGACCGCCAGCGCGGCCAGGTGCTTGAGCAGCGCCTTGCCCAGGCCATAGCCGCGCCAGGCCGGGTCGACGTACAGGTCTTCCAGGTACAGGCCGGGCTTGGCCAGGAAGGTCGAGAAGTTGTGGAAGAAGAGGGCGAAGCCCACCGCCTGGCGGCCGCCTTCGGACTCGACTTCGACCAGCACGGCCTCGGCATGCGGCGTGGCGCCGAAGAGCGCGTCCTGGATTTTCTGCGGCGTGGCTTCGACGATATGGGTCAGCTTCTCGTACTCGGCCAGGGCCAGGATCAGGTTGAACAGCGTTTCGCTGTCAGCGGCGGTGGCGGGGCGGATGGTGAAGGCGGGCTTGGACATGCTCGGTGTTTGCGCAGCAGTGAACAGACTGCGATTATCGCCTGAGCATCACTCGGCTTGCATCGCCGTCAATGGAGGTCTGCCAGCCTGCGCACCTGGTCCACGTAGCCGGGCGCCAGGCAGTCCACCACCAGCCGCTCGGGCGTGCTGCGCAGCCACGTCAGTTGCCGCTTGCACAGCTGGCGCGTGGCGGCGATGCCGCGCTCGCGCATGGTGGCAAAGTCGGATTCGCCATCCAGGTATTCCCACACCTGCCGGTAGCCCACGCAGCGGATCGACGGCAGCCCCGGATGCAGGTCGCCGCGGGCGCGCAGCCGCTCGACTTCTTCGATAAAGCCGCCGGCCAGCATCGCGTCATAGCGCTGGGCGATGCGCGCATGCAGCGCCAGCCGGTCCGACGGCTCCAGCGCGATCACGCGGTAGCGCTGGTCCGCCGCGCCGGCAAAGGTGCGGCCTTCGGCCTGGCGCGCCAGCAGCGCCGACATCGGCTGGCCCGACAGGCGGTGGATCTCCAGCGCGCGCTGGATGCGCTGCGCATCGTTGGGCGCGAGCCGCGCCGCGGTGACCGGGTCGACCTCCGCCAGCATCGCATGCAGTGCCGGCCAGCCGCGCTCGGCGGCGAGCTGGTCCAGCTCCGCGCGCAGCGCGGCGTCGGCCTGCGGCAGGTCGTTGAGGCCCTGCGTCAGCGCTTTGTAGTAGAGCATGGTGCCGCCGACGATCAGCGGCACATGGCCGCGGGCGCGGATCTCGCCAATCAGGCGTTCGGCATCGGTGACGAATTGCGCGGCCGAGTAGCTGTTGGCCGGGTCGATGATGTCGATCAGGTGGTGCGGCGCGGCGGCCAGTTCTTCGCGCGTGGGCTTGGCCGTGCCGATATCCATCTCGCGATACACCAGTGCCGAGTCCAGGCTGATGATCTCCACCGGCGCCTCGGCGGCCAGCGCTAGCGCGGCCGCGGTCTTGCCGGAGGCGGTGGGGCCGAGCAGGCAGACCACGGGCGGATGCGTGGCGGGATCTTGGGGTACGGCGGACATCGAATGGGGTGTGTTTGAGAGGGCGTGGCAGGCGGCTTACTGCCCGCGCAGGAACAGCCGGTCCAGCTCGGTCACGGTCAGTTGCACCCAGGTGGGGCGGCCGTGGTTGCACTGGTCGGCGCGCTCGGTCTGCTCCATCTGGCGCAGCAGCGCGTTCATTTCCTCGACGGTGAGCTTGCGGTTGGCGCGCACCGCGCTGTGGCAGGCCAGCGTGGCCAGCAGCTCATTGCGCCGCTCGGCCAGCACGCGCGAGCCGCCAAAGGCGTGCAGGTCGCGCAGCACGTCGCGCGCCAGCGCCTCGGCATCGGCCTGTTGCAGCAGCGCGGGCACGGCGCGAACCGCCAGCGTGGTGGGCGACACCGGCGCGATATCGAAGCCGAGCAGCGTCAGCGTCCCCTGGTGTTCCTCGGCCACGCCGATCTCGATCGGGCTGGCGGGCAGCGTGACCGGGATCAGCAGCGGCTGCACGGCCAGGTCGCGCGCGTCCAGGCCGGCCTTGATCTGCTCGTACAGGATGCGTTCGTGTGCGGCGTGCATGTCCACCAGCACCAGGCCACGCGCATTCTGCGCCAGCACGTAGATGCCGTGCAGCTGGGCGATGGCGTAGCCGAGCGGGTGGTCGTCGGGGGCATCTTCCGGCGCGCCCGGATCGCTGCGCCCCGCGGGCGGCAACCGGTCCAGCAGGCTGGGCGGATCGTCGGCTCGCGCCGCTTGCGCATCGGCAAGCCAGGCCGGGGGCTGCGCCGAGGCGCCAGGGAACGCGCCATACGGACGTGCGGCCGGCGCCGTGGCATCGCGCACCATGCCCAGGTAGGCCTGGCGCGGCTGGGCGATGCCGAGTTCGGTCTGGCGTGCCGCCGAGTAGTTGATCCACTGGCCGCCACCGCTACCGCCCGAGTAGCCGGGCCGGGCATCGCGTGCGCCGGCAGGAGCGAAACCGCCCGGCGGCTCGCTTATCTCGCCGTCGCTGTCGGTGTGCAAGCTGTCGCCGTTCTCGCCGGCCTGCCGCGCCAGGCAGCGCTGCACCGCGTGATAGACAAACTGGTGCACGGCGCGCGATTCGCGAAAGCGCACTTCGATCTTGGACGGGTGCACGTTGACGTCGACCATCTCCGGCGGCAGGTCCAGGCAAACCACATAGGAGGGGAAGCGGTCGCCGTGCAGCACGTCCTGGTAGGCGCTGCGCACCGCGTGGTTGAGCAGCTTGTCGCGCACGAAGCGGCCGTTGACAAAGAAGTACTGCTGGTCCGGGCGCCCGCGCGAGGCAGTGGGCAGGCCGGCAAAACCGTACAGGTGCAGCGTGTCGGCCTGCTCGTCCAGCGGTAGCCGCGCCTTGGCAAAGTCGCTGCCCAGCACCTGCGCGGTACGGGTGGCGACGTCGCCGGCGTTCCAGTGCTCCAGCGGCTTGCCGTTGTGGTGGACCGAGATGGTCACGTCGGGCCGCGCCAGCGCCACGCGCCGGACCATCTCCAGGCAATGGCCCAGTTCGGTTTGTTCCGATTTGAGGAACTTTCGGCGCGCCGGCGTGTTGAAGTAGAGGTGCTGCACGTCGACCGTGGTGCCGACCCCGCCGGAAGCGGGTTGCACCGTGCCGGTATCGGCACTGACCTGCGTGGCATGGGCATCGGCCGCGGTCCGGCTGGTCAGCGCCAGCTGGGAAACCGACGCGATCGAGGCCAGCGCCTCGCCGCGGAAGCCCAGCGTCAGCACCGATTCCAGCTCATCGAGCGAGGCAATCTTGCTGGTGGCGTGACGCATCAGCGCCACCGGCAACTCGGCGGCAGGGATGCCGCAGCCGTTGTCGGTGATGACGATGCGCCGCACGCCGCCTTCCTCCAGCCGGATGCCAAGCTGCGTGGCGCCGGCATCGAGTGCGTTTTCGAGCAGCTCCTTGACCACCGAGGCCGGGCGTTCCACCACTTCACCGGCGGCAATCTGGCTGATGAGCTGGTCCGGCAGCGGCCGGATCGGGCGCGGCAGCTGGGTGGTGCGCAAGGCGGTGGGAAGGTCGGTGCGGGAGGCGGTGTCTGGCATCCGGCGATTATACGTGGCCGTCCGCGCAGAGTCGGTGGCGCAGGGGTGCCAAAGGTGGCGGATCCGCGTGGCGGCTCTTGTATGATTCAGGCCAAGGAATCGGCCACACTAACCAACATAACGGGGAACGACTTGGATCTCGCTTTGCAGCTCATCGACATGCTGGTGCACGTCGACAAATACCTGGGCACGGTCATCGACCAGTACGGCCACTGGGTCTATGCCATCCTTTTCCTGATCGTGTTCGCGGAAACCGGGCTGGTGGTGGTGCCGTTCCTGCCGGGCGACTCGCTGCTGTTTATCGCGGGCGCCTTCTGTGCAACCGGCGCGATGAACGAGTGGGCGCTGATCGGCCTGCTGCTGACGGCCGCGATCACGGGCAATACCGTCAACTACATGGTGGGGAGCTGGATCGGCCCCAAGGTGTTCGAGCACCAGTGGCGCTTCCTGGACCAGGATGCGCTGCGCCGCACCCATGATTTCTACGAGCGGCATGGTGGCAAGACGCTGGTGCTCGCGCGCTTCGTGCCGATCGTGCGTACCTTCGCGCCGTTCGTGGCGGGGGTGTCGCAGATGACCTTTGCGCGCTTCCAGATGTTCAACGTGGTCGGCGCCGTGGCCTGGGTGGTGGGCCTGGTGTTCGCCGGCTACTTCTTCGGCAACCTGCCGTTTATCCGCCAGTACCTGAACCTGATCGTGCTGGCCGGCATCGGCGCGGCAGTGGTGCCGCTGGTGCTGGGCGGGCTGTGGAAGCTGGTGCGCGGCAATCGCCGCCGGCCTTCGCGCGTCGAGCGCTGAGACCGTTGCCGTCTTGCCGCGGCCTCTTCAGTTGAGGCTGCGGCTCATCATCCGCAGCGCGGGCATGCGCTCGCGGATCTGGCCGATATCGGCCGCATCCGGCCGGGCCAGGACATAGGCTTCCAGGTCGGCCAGCGCGGGACGGAAGCACTCCAGGTTGGCGTACGCCAACCCCCGGTCGCGCACTTCCTCGATCGATCCCGGCAGCAGGATCACCAGTCGGTTCTGCACTGCCAGCAACCGCTGCCAGCGCGACTCCTGCAGGTAGATCGCCTTCAGGTTGCGCAGCATGCGCGCGACGATCTCGCGGTGGCTGGCCGCGCGCAGGAACAGGCCCAGCGGTACCTGGCTGGCATCGGTGATGCCCTCGCGCTCCAGGTACGGATCCAGCATTTCCTGCAGTTGTTCCTTCGACAGGGTTTCCCCGGTAAGAGGGTCCAGCACCACTTCGCCGGCCGGGATCGTCATGCGCAGCAGGAAGTGGTTGGGGAACGACACCCCCTTGAGCGGCAGGCCGATCTGCTGGCCCAGCTCAATAAAGAGGACCGCGAGCGAGATCGGGATGCCGCGCCGCTGGCGCACCACCACGTTCAGGTAGGAGTTGTCGGGATCGTAGTAGTCGTTCGCGTTCGGGCCGAAGCCCAGGTCGCGATAGAAGAAATGGTTCAGCAGGCGCAGCCGCTGGATCGCGGGGGTGCCTTCGGCGATCCGGCGTTTCAGGCGCAGCGCCAGCACGTCCAGCGCCGCCAGCTCGGCCTGCAGGTCCAGGTCGGGGTAGGCGTCCTGCGCGATGGACAGCGCGGTTTCGGTCAGCGGGATGCCGTTCTCGTCCGCCACGAGGCTGGCGAAGTAATCCAGGACTTTGGTGGAAGTCATATCGGTTTCCCGGTGCAGCCGTCGGTGCCGCGCGCAGCGTGGGTCACCACGGCTAGCCGGCGCGCCGCCTGAAGGCGGAGAAGCGAAGTCCCATGAGCCACAGTGTACCGAAGTAGACCACCGCTGCAAGTACCAGGCAGGAAGCCAGCAGCGCGATGCGCAAGAGCGGCGTGGCGCCCAGGCCGATCCAGTCGAAGTTGCGCGTGAACCAGAGCAGCATGCCGGACAGCAGCAGCACCGAGGTCGTAAGCTGCGCCAGGAACAGCCACCAGCCCGGCGCCGGCTTGTACAGGCCGCGCCGGCGCAGCCCGAAGAACAGCAGCAGCGCGTTGAGGGTGGCGCCGGCACTGATCGACAGCGCCAGGCCCGCGTGGCCGATCCACGGCACAAACGCAACGTTGCACGCCTGCGTGACGACCAGCACCAGCACCGCGATCTTGACCGGCGTGCGGATGTCCTGGCGCGCATAGAAGCCCGGCGCCAGGATCTTGATGGCGATCAGCCCGAGCAGGCCGGTGCCATACGACACCAGCGCCTGGCGCGTCATCTCGACCGCGTGCGCGTCGAACTTGCCGTAATTGAACAGCACCGCCGTCAGCGGCGCGCCGAACACGAACAGCCCCACCGCGCACGGCACCGCCAGCAGGAAGGTCAGCCGCAGGCCCCAGTCGAGCAGGCCGGAGTACTCGGCGTGATCCCCGCTCGCGTTCGCTTTGGACAGGCTGGGCAGCAGGATCGTGCCCAACGCTACGCCTAGAAGTGCGGTCGGGAACTCCATCAGGCGATCGGCATACGTCAGGTAAGAGACGCTGCCCGCCACCAGCCGCGAGGCGATATTGGTGTTGATGATCTGGCTCACCTGCGCTACCGACACCGCCAGCAGCGCCGGCCCCATCTGGCGCAGAATGCGGCGCACGCCTTCGTCCGACCAGGCCGCGCGCAGGTTGAAGCCAAGGCGCGGCATCACGCCCAGGCGCCGCAGCGCCGGCACCTGGATCGCCAGCTGCAGCACGCCGCCGATCAGTACGCCCCAGGCCTGCGCGTAGATGGGCTGGTCCATATGCGGGCCGACGAACAGCGCCGCGACGATCAGGCACAGGTTCAGCAGCACCGGCGTGAACGCCGGTACGGCGAACTTGCGCCAGGTGTTGAGGATGCCCGAGGCCAGCGCCACCAGCGAGATCAGCCCGATATAGGGGAACATCACTCGCGTCATGAACACCGCGGCGGTATAGGTCTCGCTTTGCCCGCGGAAGCCCGTGGCCACCACCGTCATCACCAGCGGCGCCCCGATCACGCCGAGCAGGGACACGCCCATCAGCACCCAGGTCATGACCGTGGCGACCGAGTCGATCAGCGCCTTGGTCGGCGCGTCGCCGCGCTTGGCGTGATACTCGCCCAGGATCGGCACGAAGGCCTGCGAGAATGCGCCTTCGCCGAAGATGCGGCGCAGCAGGTTGGGGATGCGGAAGGCCACGTTGAACGCGTCGGTCATCTCCGACGCGCCGAAGGCGCGGGCGATCAGGATCTCGCGCACGAGGCCGGTGATGCGCGAGAGCATCGTCAGGCTGCTGATGGTGGCGAGCGCTTTGAGCAGGTTCAAGGTGAGGGTCGATGCGGGACGGGTGGATCGGTGCAGGCCCCGGTCGGGCGCAGGCGGGCCGAGAAGGGCGGCAGCGCCGCGCGTCAGGCGCCGCGGACGCCTCTCAGACGCGCGCCGGGCGGCAAAGTTGCCCGCGCGCCACGCGCACCGGCGTGATGTGGCGCATATTATACGGATCGGTCCGACGCCCGGCCCGCCCTGAGGCGGCAAAGTCTCGGCGGTGTTGCGTGGCGCGTCAGCATCTGTGTATAATTGCCGATTCACAAGGACAGTTGCGTTCCGGATTCGTGTGTCAGTGCATCCCGGGTCGCTCGATATGACTTAATTGTTGTGTCCCCCGCGGCACGCATCTGAATTCAGGATATTTTCGAAATGGCAAATTCCGCACAAGCTCGCAAGCGCGCCCGCCAGGCCGTTGCACAGAACGCTCACAACTCCAGCCTGCGCTCGCGTCTGCGCACCGCCGTCAAGGCGGTCCGCAAGGCCATCGACGCCGGCGACAAGGCTGCTGCTGCCGAGATCTTCAAGAACTCGCAAGCCGTGATCGACAGCATCGCCGACAAGAAGATCGTGCACAAGAACAAGGCCGCCCGTCACAAGTCGCGCCTGTCGGCTGCCATCAAGGCCATGGCTGTCTGATAGCTGCTCCGGGCCGCTGAGGCGGTCCAGCACCGGCGGGTGCCCAGGCATCAGTCAACAAAAAAGCTCGTCATCCGACGAGCTTTTTTGTTTTTCTGTTGCTCCGCTGTGCTGCTTATTCCAGCGAGCAGGCCTCGACCATCTGCAGGTTGTTGTCGCGCGCGAAATTCAGCACGAAGTCCAGCGCCTTGGGTTCAATGTCGCGCAGTCGCGCATCCACCACCACGCACTTGACGTTGCCGGCGAAGATCGGGCGCACATAGGGGGAGTAGGTCAGGCGGGGATCGCCGGTGTCGCCCTCGGGGCGGAACTGCGCCATCACGCCGCACAGCCGTTCAGCCCAGTCGCTCGGGCGGAAGGTCTTGCCTTCCTTGGTAATGCCTTGGATAAAGTATTCGCGAACGTTGGGGTTCATGAGGCTGGAGACTGCGGGTGGGGCTGAAGACTCGACGGTAAACCCGCGGAACGGGCGCCCGTTTGACGCGGCCGGTGCGCGTTTGGTTCGCGCTTTTTCCAGCCGGGAAGGCGGGGCGTCGGTCTCTGCGGGGGCACTTTTGATGCCGGCGGCGGGCAGCGGCATGGGTATGCCGGGCCCCGCGTGAATCAGCAGGTATTATATCTTATATAAGAGTTGCGCATAAGGGCGAAATCCTGTCAGGAACCTGTCAACGAGCGGGGCGCGTCAATCGGGGCGGGTTGTCCCGGGCTCGCCAAAGCAGAAATAATCCCTTATGATTCCTGCAGTTAAATTGCGTATGCGACGCGAAAAGGCGGCTCCGCGGCGCGCTTGGGTCATGAACACTTCATGACGGCGCGTCCCCACCGAGCCGCCTTCTTTGTTTTATGAGCTCAACCCCGATCAAGCATTACCTCCAGTTCAGCGACTTCACTCCCGACGAGTACGAGTACCTGCTGGATCGCGCGCGGATCCTGAAGGCCAAGTTCAAGAACTACGAGACCTGGCACCCGCTGCACGACCGCACGCTGGCCATGATCTTCGAGAAGAATTCCACGCGTACGCGCCTGTCGTTCGAGGCCGGCATCCACCAGCTCGGCGGTCATGCTGTGTTCCTGAACACGCGCGACTCGCAACTGGGCCGCGGCGAGCCGATCGAGGATGCGGCGCAGGTGATCTCGCGCATGGTCGACATCATCATGATCCGCACCTTCGGCCAGGACATCATCGACCGCTTTGCCGCGCATTCGCGCGTGCCGGTGATCAATGGCCTGACCAACGAATACCACCCGTGCCAGGTGCTGGCCGACATCTTCACCTATATCGAGCAGCGTGGCAGCATCCGCGGCAAGACCGTGGCGTGGATCGGCGATGCCAACAACATGGCTTACACCTGGATCCAGGCGGCCGAACGGCTGGGCTTCACCTTCCATTTCTCGGCGCCGCCGGGCTACCAGCTCGATCCGGCCATGGTGCCGGCGTCCGCCGCCGGGCTGGTCAAGGTCTTTGACGATCCGCTCGCCGCCTGCCAGGGCGCGAGCCTGGTCACCACCGATGTCTGGACCAGCATGGGCTTCGAGGCGGAGAACGACGCCCGCAAGCGCGCTTTCAAGGACTGGATGGTCACCACCGCGATGATGGACCGCGCCGAGCCCGACGCGCTCTTCATGCACTGCCTGCCAGCGCACCGCGGCGAGGAAGTCGAGGCCGCCGTGATCGACGGCCCCAAGAGCGTGGTCTGGGACGAGGCGGAGAACCGCCTGCACGTGCAGAAGGCGCTGATGGAATACCTGCTCTGCGGCCGCTACTGAGCGCGCGCGGGGTGAACAGGGGAGGGGCCGCGATGGCCCCTCTTTTTACGTCTTAAGACAAAGCCAGGAGATGGAAATGAGCCAGTTCGACAACGTGTCGGTCGTCAAGAAAGCCAACCTGTATTTCGACGGCAAGTGCGTGAGCCACACCGTGCTGTTCCCGGACGGCACCCGCAAGACGCTGGGCGTGATCTTCCCGGCCGCGCTGACCTTCAATACCGGCGCGCCGGAAATCATGGAAATCAACGCCGGCACCTGCCGCGTGCGCCTGGCCGGTTCGGAAGACTGGCAGACCTATGGCGCCGGCCAGCAGTTCAGCGTGCCGGGCAACAGCAGCTTCGATATCGAGGTGCAGGAGACGCTGGACTACGTCTGCCACTTCGCCTGACTCTGACTGAGCGCCTGACCGCGCGACTGATCGCCGAAGCCGCGGCGCTTCAGAGCACTACCGGCTCGGGCTCGATGCGTACGCCGAAACGGGCCTCGACGGTATCGGCGATGCGATTGGCCAGCGCCAGCAGCATCGCGCCGGTACCGCCGCCGTGGTGCACCAGCACCAGGGCCTGCTTGCCGTAGACACCGACCGGGCCGTCGCTGACACCCTTGAAGCCGCAGCGGTCGATCAGCCAGCCAGCAGCCAGCTTGTAGCTCCCGTCCAGCTGCGCGTAGCTGACCAGGTCCGGATGGGCCTGCAACAGGGCATCGCGCTGTGCCGCGCTGACCAGCGGGTTCTTGAAGAAGCTGCCGGCATTGCCGACTTGCGCGGGGTCGGGCAGCTTGCGCGAGCGGATCGCGACCACGGCGTCGCGCACCATGGCCGCATCGGGCGCGGCCTGTCCGTCGAGTTCGCGCGCCAGTTCCCCATACGACAGCACCGGCTGCCATGCCTTGCGCAGGCGCAGCGTCACCGCCGTGATGATGTAGCGGCCGGCGCCGACGCGCTTGAACAGGCTGTCGCGGTAGCCGAAGCCACAGGCCCGCAGGTCCAGCCACACGAATGCGCCGGTGTGGCGGTCATAGGCGCGTACGCCTTCGAAGCGCTCGCGCAGCTCGACCCCGTAGGCGCCGATGTTCTGGATCGGCGCGGCGCCCGCGGTGCCGGGGATCAGCGCCAGGTTTTCCAGGCCGGGCATGCCGTCGGCGATGGTGCGGTTGACCAGCGCGTTCCAGTTCTCGCCCGCGCCGGCGGTGACCAGCCATGCGTCGTCGGCATCTTCCCCCTGGTAGCCGGGGATTTCCATCAACAGCACCAGTGCCTCGAGGTCGCGCGTCAGCACCACGTTGCTGCCACCGCCAAGCACCACCAGCGGCAGGCCGGCGGCGCGCGGATCGGCCAGTGCCGCCGTCAGGTCGGCCTCGCTGCGCACGTGCACTGCAAAGCGCGCGCGCGCGTCGAATCCGAATGTATTGTGGCGACGCAGGGGATAGAATTCGTGGAAATCTGCCATGCAAGAGGAAAGGTGACGCGGCCGCCGCTGGTGGTGTGCAGGCGACCCGGAACTGCGAGGTAGGCTGGATTATACGGAAGTGCCGCCATTGCCAGCGGCCGCCACCGTGCATATGGATCACAAGGAGAATGCAATGCCGTCGTTTGACGTAGTGTGCGAAGCGAACATGGTCGAGGTGAAGAACGCTGTCGAGCAGGCCAACAAGGAAATCTCGACCCGCTTCGATTTCAAGGGCTCGGACGCCCGGGTCGAGCAAAAGGAAAACGAACTGACCGCCTTTGCCGACGACGATTTCAAGCTGGGCCAGGTCAAGGACGTGCTGATCAGCAAGATGGCCAAGCGCAACGTGGACGTGCGCTTCCTGGACTACGGCAAGACCGACAAGATCAGCGGCGACAAGCTCAAGCAGGTAATCACGATCAAGAAGGGCGTGACCGGCGACCTGGCCAAGAAGATCGTGCGCATGATCAAGGACAGCAAGATCAAGGTGCAGGCCAGCATCCAGGGCGACGCGGTGCGCGTGTCGGGCACCAAGCGCGACGACCTCCAGAACGTGATCGCGATGCTGCGCAAGGACGTGTCCGAGGCGCCGCTGGACTTCAACAACTTCCGCGACTGAGTCGCGCGACGCCGATGCCGGCGCCCGCGCCGGCATCGCTCACTGCCGCGGCTGCGGCAGCCCGCCGATCTTCGCGCCGGCCTTGAGGCCCTTCTGCGCGAACCATCCCTTGTTCATCTCCAGTGCATAGCGGATTGCCGCCTTCGGGCAATGATTGTCCTCGCTGCGCGGTGCCATGTCCTCGATATTGACGATGGTGCCGTCGTCGGCCAGGAAGGCGATCGACAGCGGCAGTTCGGTATTGCGCATCCAGAAGCAGTGGCCCGCTTTCTGCTCGAACACGAACAGCATGCCGGCGTTGGGCGCCATGCTCTTGCGGTACATCAGCCCCTGCTCGCGTGCCGCCGGCGTGGCGGCGACCTCAGCCTGGATCGCGTACATGCCGGCGGTGAGCGGCACCACGGGCAGTGCGGCCTGCGCATGGGCGATCCCCGCGCTCAGCGCGGCAAGCATGCCGGCAACAGGTAAGCAGCGTGACAACAGCGTCTTGGACAGGAAGGACATGGTGTTCGGTCTGAAGTGGCGCGCAGACGGGCGCAGTGACTGGCGCAGACAAAGGCAGCCGCAAGCATAGCGCACGCCGGCCAAGCCGATGCGTGCCGCGCGGCTTTTCCTGGCGGGCGCCGTGTGCAACAAAAAAGGCAGGCGCCTGGCGGCGGCCTGCCTTTTTTTCGCTCCCTGCCATGCGAACAGCCGGCAGGGGGGGCGCAGCTTACTGCGCGGCCGGCGCCGAAGCGGTGGCGGCCTTCTTGCCGCTGTGCTTCTTGTGGCTGGTCTTCTTCTTGGCGGTCTTCGGTGCTTCCTTGGTGGCCGCGGGCGCTGCAGCGTCGGCGGCAGCGGGTGCCGAAGCCTGGGCGAAGGCTCCGGTGGCGAACAGGCCAACAACCAGAGCAGCGATCAGTTTTTTCATGACGATTACCTCGAAGGATAAGAACAGTCGGAAGTTGTGACGCGTGATTGGACGTGTCCCTGACAAGAACGAGGCCGATGTCGCCAGCGTTGACGTTCGATTTGTTAGCTTTTGTAACGTGGACGCCGCTTGGCGGCGTTCGCCTGTCTGGTGGTTGATACATGGGGGCGGCGCGCGGGATCGGGACGGGAGCGAGGCGCCGCGGGCGTGCCCAGCCCCAACACGGCGGGATCGACCTCGCAGGATTCCCCCGGCCCAAGTCCGAGAGTGCGCAGGTCCAGCGGGCCGATGCCGACCCGTACCAGCCGCAGCGTCGGGAAGCCGACCGCGGCGGTCATGCGGCGGACCTGCCGGTTCTTGCCTTCGCGGATCTTCAGTTCCAGCCACGAGGTCGGGATCGCGGCGCGAAAACGCACCGGCGGATGGCGCGGCCACAGCCATTCGGGCGCGTCGATCGCGCGCACGGTGGCCGGCTGCGTCACGAAGTCGCCCAGGTCAACCCCGGCCCGTAAGCGGGCGAGGGCGGCCGCGTCGGCAATGCCTTCCACCTGGGCCAGGTAAGTCTTCTCCAGCTTGTGGCGCGGATCGGCGATGCGGGCCTGCAGCGCGCCGTCCTCGGTCAGCAGCAGCAGTCCCTCGCTGTCCGCATCGAGCCGCCCGGCGGGGTAGACGCCGGGCACGGTCACGCACGCGGCCAGCGTCGGGCGCGTCGGGTGTTCCGAAAACTGGCTCATGGTGCCGAACGGCTTGTTCAGGGCGATCAGGGTCATGGGGCGCAAGTATGCCGCAGCCGTGCCCCGCAGCGGGCGGGATCGGCCCGCCAGGATTGGCGGATGATGAAAAATTGCTGCATAATACGAAATTAGTCTTGTGTCTTATATAAGACTGAGACCAGCCTGAAACAAGGCTGAAGTGGTGCGGCGCAGCACGGGCGCGCAACGATGCCCGGCTACAATTGCCAGCGCCATCTCCCGAATCTCGCCGCCCGGCCACGCACCGGCGGCAGTCACAACCGTTCCGCACTGGAGACGTCATGTACCAACACATCAAGGTTCCGGCCGGTGAAAAGATCACGGTCAACCAGGACTTTTCGCTGAATGTCCCGGACAATCCGATCATTCCTTACATCGAAGGCGACGGTACGGGCCTCGATATCACGCCGGTGATGATCAAGGTGGTCGACGCGGCCGTGGACAAGGCCTACGGCGGCAAGCGCAAGATCGCCTGGATGGAGATCTATGCCGGCGAGAAGTCGACCAAGGTCTACGGGCCGGACGTGTGGCTGCCGGACGAAACCCTGGACGTGCTCAAGGATTACGTGGTCTCGATCAAGGGCCCGCTGACCACGCCGGTGGGCGGCGGCATCCGTTCGCTGAATGTGGCGCTGCGCCAGCAGCTGGACCTGTACGTCTGCCTGCGCCCGGTGCGCTACTTCAAGGGCGTGCCCTCACCGGTGCGCGAGCCGGAAAAGACCGATATGGTGATCTTCCGCGAGAACTCGGAAGACATCTACGCCGGCATCGAGTGGGCGGCGGAAAGCGAACAGGCGAAAAAGCTCATCAACTTCCTCCAGAACGAGATGGGTGTGAAGAAGATCCGCTTTCCGGCGACCTCGGGCATCGGCATCAAGCCGGTCTCGCGCGAGGGCACCGAGCGCCTGGTGCGCAAGGCGATCCAGTACGCCATCGACAACGACAAGCCGTCGGTGACGCTGGTGCACAAGGGCAACATCATGAAGTTCACCGAAGGTGGCTTCCGTGACTGGGGCTACGAGCTGGCGCAAAAGGAATTCGGCGCCGAGCTGGTCGACGGCGGCCCGTGGTGCAAGTTCAAGAACCCGAAGACCGGCAAGGACATCGTGGTCAAGGACGCCATTGCCGACGCCTTCCTGCAGCAGATCCTGCTGCGTCCGGCTGAATATTCGGTGATCGCCACGCTGAACCTGAACGGCGACTACATCTCCGACGCACTGGCCGCGCAGGTCGGCGGCATCGGCATCGCGCCGGGCGCCAACATGTCCGACTCGGTCGCCATGTTCGAAGCCACCCACGGCACCGCGCCCAAGTACGCCGGCAAGGACTACGTCAACCCGGGCTCGGAAATCCTGTCGGCGGAAATGATGCTGCGCCACATTGGCTGGACCGAGGCCGCGGACCTGATCATCGCGTCGATGGAAAAGTCGATCCTGTCCAAAAAGGTCACCTATGATTTCGCACGCCTGCTGGAAGGCGCGACGCAGGTCTCGTGCTCCGGCTTCGGCCAGGTGATGATCGACAATATGTAAGCGCGGACTCCCGCTGTGGCGGGCATCCTGCCAAGGAAAACCCCGGCGCCGCCTGGTAGGCGCCGGGGTTTTCTTCTTGCGCCGGGCGCCGGCCTTGCCTAGAACGTCTGGGATTGAACTGACGGGCCTGGGGCCCGGGGAGACTGACATGGACGATCCCTTCCGCCGTACCGCCTTTGGCGCGGCCCTCTTCTACAAGGATCCGGTGAAGGCGCTGGACTGGCTTGAAAACGCCTTCGGCTTCCGGCGCGTCATGGTGATCCGCGACCAGAAGGGGCAGCTGGTGCATTCGGAGATGCGTTTCGGTGACAGCTACCTGATGGTCGGCAGCGAATGGGCGGACTTCACCGCCAGCCCCGCGTCGGTCGACGGCAAGAACACGCAGACCGTGCATGTGCACCTGCAGGAAGGGCTGGACCAGCATTTTGCGCGCGCCCGCGCGGCGGGCGCGGTGATCGTGCGCGAACCGCAGGACGAGTTCTACGGCGACCGGTCTTATACAGCCCGGGACCCCGAGGGCCATGTCTGGACTTTCGGCCAAACTGTGCGCAAGGTCACAAAGGAAGAGGCCGAGCAGGCCAGCGGGCTGAAGATCGAAGGCTGGGCCTGAGCCGGCGCGGACCGGCGCGGAGCAAAGGCCAGGGCCCCAAGCCAGAAAGCCCGGCACGAGGCCGGGCTTTCTGTCGGATGCGGTGCGTGCTGCTGGTGCGCGCCAGCGCCTGCCCGGCCGCCGGTGGCGGCAAGGCGGACGCTGGCAGCGATCCCGTCCCGGGGGAGCTCCCCCCGCACCCTGGTTGACCGCTCGCGGCTCTGACGGCCGGGATGCGGTCGCGGCGCGCTTTAGCTGGCGTCCTGGATGTTGGTGGCTTGCTTGCCCTTAGGGCCCTGCACCACCTCGAACGAGACGCGTTGACCTTCCTTCAGCGTCTTGAAGCCGGACATCTGGATAGCCGAAAAGTGCGCAAACAGTTCTTCTTCGCCCTCGTCCGGCTTGATGAACCCGAAACCCTTGGCGTCATTGAACCATTTGACGATACCGCTTGCCATATACTCCCCCAACGAAATAGCAGATTTCAAAGCGGGGAAGCCACGCCAGCCAGATGACACGAACTGCGGCGCCATGACCGGCCGCGTACTGACTTGCGGCCGGCGATGACGCGCGGCGAGGTGAAATCGCGTGGCGGCCAGTCTCGAAGCTGACTCGCCGCCGCGGGCCGTGGGCCTCCCTGCTCACGGATCACCTGCCTTTGGCTTGTTGCTTTGGCTCGGTGGCCGGTGGCAGGTGTGCGATCGATTCTTCTGGCAAAGCCGGATACTGTCAAGCTGGCGGAATCCCCACTGCGCGCAGGGTGTGGTGGGAATGGGACGACGCCTGGTGGTACCGTGACGGCTGGCGCCAGGCAAGCCGTGCGGGCTGTCCCGACGGCATCCGCGACGTGCTTTTCAATGCCTCCGGCGCGCTCCGGCGTAAATGGCTGCGCCTTTTCACCACAGGAATCCGGCGACCCGGCTCTTGAATCCGGCGCCTTTTCCCCAAATTGCAGAGTTGCGAGTAAGGGTTAGAATAAAGCCATGGCTACACGGCTTGCGAATGTCCCACAACGCGAAGCAGGCACCATCCTGGAGCGTAAAGAGCAGGCGCTCAAACCGCCTGCCATGTTCAAGGTGGTGCTGCTTAATGACGACTACACTCCGATGGAGTTTGTAGTGATGATCCTGCAGCAGTATTTCAGCAGGGACCGGGAAACGGCGACGCAGATCATGCTCACCGTGCACCGGGAAGGAAAGGGCGTCTGCGGTATCTACACCAGGGATATTGCGGCGACAAAGGTCGAGCTGGTGTCAACGCACGCGCGGCAGGCGGGGCATCCCCTGCAGTGCGTGATGGAGGAAGCATGATTGCGCAAGAATTGGAAGTGAGCCTGCACATGGCATTCGTCGAAGCCAGGCAGGCACGCCACGAGTTCATAACCGTGGAGCATCTGCTGCTGGCATTGCTCGACAATCCCACGGCAGCTGAAGTCTTGCGCGCCTGCGCGGCCAATATCGAGGACCTGCGCACCAGCCTTAAGAACTTCATTGCGGACAACACGCCTGTGGTCCCGGGTACCGACGAGGTCGATACCCAGCCCACGCTAGGCTTCCAGCGCGTGATCCAGCGCGCGATCATGCACGTCCAGTCCACTTCCAACGGCAAGAAGGAAGTGACGGGTGCCAACGTGCTGGTCGCCATCTTCGGCGAGAAGGATTCGCACGCGGTCTACTACCTGCAGCAGCAGGGCGTGACGCGCCTGGACGTGGTGAATTTCATCAGCCACGGTATCCGCAAGGACCAGTCCGAGCCCGCCAAGCATGGCGATGCGGCTGGCGAGGGCGAGGGTGGCGACGGCAAGGAAAGCCCGCTCGAGCAGTACACCCAGAACCTGAACTCGCTGGCCAAGGCCGGCAAGATCGACCCGCTGATCGGCCGCGAAAGCGAAGTCGAGCGCGTGGTGCAGGTGCTGTGCCGCCGGCGCAAGAACAACCCGCTGCTGGTGGGCGAGGCCGGCGTCGGCAAGACCGCGATCGCCGAGGGCCTGGCGTGGCGCATCACCAAGAACGAGGTGCCGGACATCCTGGAAAAGGCTACCGTCTACTCGCTCGACATGGGCGCGCTGCTGGCCGGCACCAAGTACCGTGGTGATTTCGAGCAGCGCCTGAAGGGCGTGCTGAAGTCGCTCAAGGACAATCCCAACGCGATCCTGTTCATCGACGAGATCCACACGCTGATCGGCGCGGGCGCCGCCTCGGGCGGGACGCTGGACGCCAGCAACCTGCTCAAGCCGGCGCTGTCGTCGGGCCAGCTCAAGTGCATCGGCGCGACCACCTTCACCGAGTACCGCGGCATCTTCGAGAAGGACGCGGCACTGTCGCGGCGCTTCCAGAAGATCGACGTGGTCGAACCCTCGGTGGACCAGACCGTGCAGATCCTGCGCGGCCTGAAGTCGCGCTTCGAAGAGCACCATGGCGTCAAGTACGCGGCCTCGGCACTGACCGCCGCGGCCGAGCTGTCGGCCCGCTTCATCACCGACCGCCACCTGCCGGACAAGGCGATCGACGTGATCGACGAAGCCGGCGCGGCGCAGCGCATCCTGCCGAAGTCCAAGCAGAAGAAGACCATCGGCAAGGGCGAGATCGAGGACATCGTCTCGCGCATTGCGCGCATCCCGCCGCAGAGCGTGAACCAGGACGACCGCAGCAAGCTGCAGACGCTGGAACGCGACCTGAAGTCGGTGGTGTTCGGCCAGGACCCGGCGATCGAGGCGCTGTCGTCTGCCATCAAGATGTCGCGTGCCGGGCTTGGCAAGACCGACAAGCCGATCGGCTCGTTCCTGTTCTCCGGTCCGACCGGCGTGGGCAAGACCGAAGTCGCCAAGCAGCTGGCCTTCATCATGGGCATCGAGTTGCTGCGTTTCGACATGTCCGAGTACATGGAACGCCACGCGGTGAGCCGCCTGATCGGCGCGCCGCCGGGATATGTCGGCTTCGACCAGGGCGGCCTGCTGACCGAGGCCGTCACCAAGAAGCCGCACTGCGTGCTGCTGCTGGACGAAATCGAGAAGGCGCATCCGGATATCTTCAATATCCTGCTGCAGGTGATGGACCATGGTTCGCTGACCGACAACAACGGCCGGCGCGCCGACTTCCGCAACGTGATCATCATCATGACCACCAATGCGGGAGCGGAGACCATGAACCGCGCCACCATCGGCTTCACCGGCTCGCGCGAGCAGGGCGACGAGATGGCCGACATCAAGCGCATGTTCACGCCGGAATTCCGCAACCGGCTGGATGCCACCATCAGCTTCCGCTCGCTGGACGAGGAAATCATCCTGCGCGTGGTCGACAAGTTCCTGATGCAGCTGGAAGAGCAGCTGCACGAGAAGAAGGTGGAAGCCAGCTTCAGCGAGAAGCTGCGCAAGTTCCTGGCGCACAAGGGGTTCGATCCGCTGATGGGCGCGCGCCCGATGCAGCGCCTGATCCAGGACATGATCCGCAAGGCGCTGGCCGACGAGCTGCTGTTCGGCAGGCTGGTTTCGGGCGGCAAGGTGGTGGTGGACCTGGACGAGCAGAACCAGATCAAGCTCGATTTCTCCGAGATCGAGCCGGAACCGCCAGAGGCGCCGGAAGAGCAGCGCGCCGAAGCCTGACCGCGGAAGTGCCTGGCCGGCTATCGGCCGCGTTGCCTGCAACGTGGCCGATCATCGGGCAAAATAGGGGGGCGGCAGTCATGCCGCCCTTTTCTTTTGTCCCGGCGGTCGCCGGCCGTGTCCGTCGGGCCCGGGTTTGCGGCTGCCAACGCCTGAAATACCCGATGTCCTCTGCCGAACGCACGCGGCGCCGCCGCCTGCTGCTCAAGATCCTGCCGCTGGGTGCCATGCCCGTCCCGATGTTGCATGCCGCCGCTGCCGCCACCGCGGCCGAGGCGCCGGCGGGCAACCGCCCGATCGCGATGGTGTTGCCGTTCCCGCCGGGCGGGAGTGTCGACATCGTCGCCCGGCAGCTGCAGCCCGGCCTGAAGGCGGCGCTGGGTCAGACCGTGGTGGTCGACAACAAGCCGGGCGCCGGCGGGCTGATCGCGTCGAGCACCGTGGCGCGCGCGAAGGCGGACGGCAATACGCTGCTGATGGCCTTCGACACGCACGCGATCAATCCCTTCGCCTACAAGCAGCTGCCTTACGACACCTTCCGCGATTTTGCGCCGATCTCACAGCTGGTGCGCTTCCCGCTGGTGATCGCCGCGCATCCGTCGCTGCCAGCGGCCAATGTGCGCGACCTGGTGGCGCTGGCCAAGACCAAGCCCGATGGCGTGCGCTATGCCTCGTCCGGCATCGGCAGCCTGAACCAGCTCGCGGCCGAGGCGCTGGCGACCGAAGCCGGCGTGCACATGTTGCACGTGCCCTACAAGGGCGGTGGCCCGGCGGTGCAGGCGGTGCTGTCCAACGAGGTCGATATCTTCTTTAGCAGCTATGCTGCAGTGCAGGCGCATGTGGCCGCCCGCACCATCAAGGTTCTGGGCGTGACCGGTACCAGCCGTTTGCGCCAGCTGCCGCAGGTGCCGACCGTGGCCGAGCAGGGCATCAAGCGCTTCGAGGCATACTCCTGGATCGGCGTGTTCGGCCCGGCGGGCCTGCCGGCGGAGACGGTCGCGCGCATCCATGACGCACTGGTGGAATCACTGCGCCAGCCGCGCGTGGTCGATGCGCTGGCCGCCCAAGGCTTCGAGATCGTGGGCAGCAGCCCGGCCCAGCTCGGCAACCTGGTGCGCCACGAGCACGACAAATGGCAGGCGGTGGCGCGCAAGGCCAATATCCAGTTCGAATGACGGCGACCGGCGCGCAAGCGCGCCGCCGCTAGAGACTTAAAGGAAGTCGATGGCAACGGAACCGGAAATGTTCGACCACGCCGTAGTGGTGTGCCCAGACCTGGATGCCGCAGCGCAAGCCTGGCGCCGGCTCGGCTTTACGCTGACGCCGCGCGGCTATCACACGCTCGGATCGCAGAACCACTGCATCATGCTGCGGCGCGACTATATCGAGCTGCTGCACGTCACCGCGCCCACTCCCAGCCGCCAGTACTACTGGGATGCGCAGACGCGCGTGGGCGGTTGCGCGGCGATGTCGTGCAAGAGCGCGGACGCCTTTGCCACGGCGGCACGGCTGCGCGGGTCCGGCTGGCATACCTCGGATCCGATCGAGTTCTCGCGCCCGGTGCGGCTGGACGATGGCAGCGAGCATCCCGCCACCTTCCGCGTGACCGCGCTGGACGATGCGCCGGGCGCGCGCTACTTCGTTTGCGAGCATCGCACGCCGGAGCTGCTGTGGCGGCCCGAGTGGACTGCGCACGCCAACGGCGCGCAAAGCATCGCGACCATGTTCCTGGTGGTGGCGCCCGCACTGGTCGATGCTGCGGCGCGGGCCTATGCGGAACTGACCGGCGGCGAACTGACGCAGCTCAGCGAGCATGTCTGCAGCCTGGCGTTGGACGACGCCACGCTGGTGGTCAGCACGCCGCAGGCGCTGGCGTCTGCCACCGGGACCGCCTATGTGCGGCGCGACAGGCCGGGCTATGCGGCAATCCGCCTGCGCACCGATGACCTGGCCGCGGCGCGAGCTGGCTGGCGCGCCGAGGGTGTGCCGACCCACGACCTGGGCCCGCGCGAGACGCTGGTGCCGGCCGAGGCGGCCAGTGGCGTGGCGCTGCTGTTCGAGCAGCAGGGCTGAAAGGCAAACTGGCGCCCCTGAGGGCGCCAGTCTTTTCTCGTGCGAGAGGCGCAGCGTCAGGCGCCGGCCTTGGCGTGATGCACGCCCGTCGAGCCAAATCCGCCCGCGCCGCGCGCACTGTCCTCGCTGAATTCTTCCACCGTCGAGAACACCGGCCGCAGTACCGGCACGAACATCATCTGCGCAATGCGCTCGCCCGGCTGGATCACGATCGGCTCGGTGCCGGGTGCGTTGCGGTTCCACACGCTGACCATGATCTGCCCCTGGTAGTCAGCATCGATCACGCCGATCGAGTTGCCCAGCACCAGGCCCTTCTTGTGGCCCAGCCCCGAGCGCGGCACGATGGTCGCGGCCATGTACGGGTTGCCCATATGCACGGCGATGCCGGCCGGCACCAGTTGCGCGGCGGTGCCCGGTGCGATCGACACGGGCGCGTCGACGCAGGCGTGCAGGTCGATGGCGGCGGCCATCTCGCTCTGGTAGGCGGGCAGGCCCCATTCGTTCAGGCGTGCGTCGAGCACCTTGATTTCGACGGTCGGGTTCAGTGGCTGGGTCATGGCAATCTCGGGAATTCGGTTCAACAGACAGGTCGGCAGCCGCGCATGATACCGGACGCGCGGCTCAGGCCGCGCCGTCCAGCGCAAACGCTTGCGCCAGCAGTTCGTAGGTGCGCAGCCGCGCCGCATAGCTGGCGGTGACGCTCAGCACGATCAGCTCGTCGGCGGCAAACTGCTCGCGCAAGGCTTCCATGCGCGCGGCCACGCGTTCGGGCGTGCCGCAGATGGTGCGCGGGCGTTCGCGTTCGATCACGAGGCGGTCGCGCTCGGTGGGCGAGAACTCGGCGGCCTGCGTCAGCGACGGGATCGGCGCGTTGACGCCGTACGCCATCTGCAGGCGGCGCAGGTCAACCGCGCGTTCCAGTTCGGCGGCCTCCGCGTCGGTGTCGGCGCAGATCACGAAGATGGCGGCGGCGCTGTACGGCTGCGCATCGTAGCCAGGCGTGAAATCGTTGCGGTATTGCTGCGCCACCAGGTGGCCAGTATGCGCGTTGATGAAGTGGGCGAAGGCAAAGCGCAGGCCCAGTCGGGCCGCCAGCGCACCGCCGTAGTCGCTCGACCCCAGCACCCACAGCTCCGGCTGCGTGTCGATCACCGGCTGCAGCAGCACGCCCTCGGCCAGGTGGCCGGGCGGCACTTCGCCGCGCAGCAGCATGGACAGGTCGCGCACCTGTTCCTCGAACTGCGCGCCGCGGTCGTACTGGCCCATCGCCACCGCCTGCGCGGTGCGCATGTCGCCGCCGGGCGCGCGGCCCACGCCGAGGTCGATCCGGTTCGGGAACAGGCCTTCGAGCATGCGGAACTGCTCCGCCACCTTGAACGGGCTGTAATAGGGCAGCATCACGCCGCCCGAGCCCAGCCGGATGCGTTGCGTGACGCTGCCCAAGCGGGCCAGCATCACTTCCGGCGCCGGGTTGCAGACGCCGTGCAGGCCGTGGTGCTCGGCGCACCAGTAGCGGGTGTAGCCGAGCGCGTCGGCCATCTGTGCCAGCTCGACGGTGGCCGCCAGCGCATCGCGTGCGGTGTGTCCTGCGATCACCGGGCTCTGGTCGAGCACCGACAGACGCAGGCGTGGTTTGTTCCCGGACATGGCAGCCTCCGCGATCAGGGGCGCGCGCGCCCGGGCAGGCGCTGGCCGATGGCCGCGACCAGCTGGCGCGCCAGCGACAGCTTGTCGGCGCGCGGCAAGCGCGTCATGCCGGCGGCGTCGAACAGCACGATCTCGTTGTCGTCGAGGCCGAAGGTATGGTGACCGATATTGCCGACCAGCAGCGGCACACCCTTGCGCTGGCGCTTCTGCTCGCCGTACTGCTCCAGGTTCTCGCTCTCGGCGGCAAAGCCGACGCAGTAGGGCGCGTCGGCACGCGCCGCGACGGTGGCGAGGATGTCGGGGTTCTGCACGAACTGCAGCGTGGGCGTGTCGGTGTCGTTGGCCTTCTTCAGCTTCTGCTGCGAGACCTCGGTCGGGCGCCAGTCGGCCACGGCGGCGACGGCGACAAAGATGTCCACGCCGGGCAGCTGCGCGATCACCGTGTCATGCATCTGCTGCGCGCTGCGCACGTCGGTGCGCACCACGCCGCGCGGTGTCGGCAGGCCGGTGGGGCCCGCCACCAGCAGCACCTCGGCGCCGGCCTCGCGTGCCGCGCGCGCGATCGAGAAGCCCATCTTGCCCGATGACAGGTTGGTGATGCCGCGCACCGGGTCGATCGCCTCGAAGGTCGGACCGGCGGTGATCAGCACGCGCTTGCCCTGCAGTGGCTTGGGCTGGAAGAAGGCAATGATGTCGTCGAGCAGCTCTTCCGGCTCCAGCATGCGGCCGTCGCCGACCTCGCCGCAGGCCTGGTCGCCGCTGCCGGGACCCAGGATCATTACGCCGTCGGCGCGCAACTGTGCGGCGTTGCGCTGGGTGGCGGGCGCGGCCCACATCTGGCGGTTCATCGCAGGCGCCACCAGCAGCGGGCAGTCGCGCGCGATGCACAGCGTGCTCAGCAGGTCGTCGCACAGGCCGTTGGCCAGGCGTGCCATGAAGTCGGTCGAGGCGGGAGCGATGACGATGGCGTCGGCCTCACGCGAGAGGTCGATATGCGCCATGTTGTTGTCGATGCGGGCGTCCCACTGCGACAGGAACACTGGGCGGCCCGACAGCGCCTGCATCGTGACCGGCGTGATGAAGTGCGTCGCCGCCTCGGTCATCGCCACCTGCACGGTGGCGCCGGCCTTGGTCAGCAGGCGGACCAGTTCGGCCGACTTGTAGCAGGCGATGCCGCCGGTCAGGCCGAGAACGATGTGCTTGCCGCGCAAATCCATGGAAAGGCTCGTCAAAAGGTGTGAATCGGCATGATACCGGCTGGGCGCGGATGACGCCGGGGCCGCGTTCGCGGCCCCGGCGTCACCTGCTAAGGTCAGATGGCACTCAGTGCCGCCGCACCCGTCGCAACTCATCCACGATCAGCAGCACCGCGCCGACCGTGATCGCGCAGTCGGCCACGTTGAAGGCCGGCCAGTGGTAGTTGCGCACGTAGAAGTCCAGGAAGTCGACCACGTGGCCGTAGATCACGCGGTCGATCACGTTGCCGACCGCGCCGCCCAGGATCAGCGATACCGCGAAGCAGAACAGCCGCTGCCCGGTGTGGCGGTACAGCAGCCACACGATGAACGCCCCCACGACGATGCCCAGCCCGGTAAAGAACCAGCGCTGCCAGCCACCGGCATCGGCCAGGAAGCTGAACGCCGCGCCCTTGTTGTAGACCAGCACCAGGTTGAAGAAGCTCGTCACCGGGCGCGATTCACCATAGGTGAAGGTGCGCACGATGACGATCTTGAAGAACTGGTCGAGCACCACCACCAGCAGCGCGAAGGCCAGCCACAGCAGCGGGGTGGTGTTGCTGGCGGCGCTGCTGCCGCGGCGCGCCGGCCGGGATGAACGGGATGAGCGGGACGTGGTCGATGCCATCAGGCATGGCTCCTGTGTTCACCGGCGCCGAACAGGTTGCTGTCGCAGCGCCCGCAAAGGGTGGGGTGGTCCGGGTTGTGGCCGACATCGGCGCGGTAATGCCAGCAGCGCTCGCACTTGGCGTGCGCCGACGGGGTCACCGTCACCAGCAGGTCGCCGGCCTCGGGCGCGTGCGTTACCTTGGCCGACGAGGTCAGCAGCACGAAGCGCAGGTCGTCGCCCAGGCTCTGCAGCGCTTCCAGCACCGGGCCGCCGGCCTGGATCGTCAGCTCGGCCTGCAGCGACGAGCCGATCTCGCCTTCCACGCGCACCGCTTCGAGCTGCTTGGTCACTTCCGCGCGCACTTCGCGCAACGTGTGCCACTTCTGCAGCAGGTCGTCGGAGTCGTCGTCCACTTCGGGCACCGTGTAGTAGGTGCTGGTGAAGATGGTATCGGCGTGCTCGGTGCCGTGGGCGAACACCTGCCACGCTTCCTCGGCGGTGAACGACAGGAACGGCGCCATCCAGTGCAGCATCGCCTGGGTGATGTGGTACAGCGCGTTCTGCGCCGCGCGGCGGGCCTTCGAATCCAGCGCGGTGGTGTACAGGCGGTCCTTCAGCACGTCCAGGTAGAAGCCACCCAGGTCTTCCGAGCAGAAGGTCTGCAGCTTGGCCACCACCGGGTGGAATTCATAGGCCTCGTAGTGCGACAGCACTTCCTTCTGCAGTCGATCGGTCAGCGCCACGGCGTAGCGGTCGATCTCCAGCCATTCGGAGGCCGGCAGCGCGTGCTTCGCGTGGTCGTAGTCGGACAGGTTCGACAGCAGGAAGCGCAGCGTGTTGCGGATGCGGCGGTAGCTTTCCACCACGCGCTTGAGGATCTCGTCCGAGATCGACAGCTCGCCCGAGTAGTCGGTCGAGGCCACCCACAGGCGGATGATCTCGGCGCCCATCTTGTTCGTGATGTCCTGCGGCGCCACGGTGTTGCCGACCGACTTGGACATCTTGCGGCCCTCGCCGTCGACGGTGAAGCCGTGCGTCAGCAGCGCCTTGTAGGGCGGCTTGCCATACAGCATCGAAGCGGTCAGCAGCGACGAATGGAACCAGCCGCGGTGCTGGTCGGAGCCTTCCAGGTACAAGTCCGCCAGGCGGCCGTCGGCTTCATCGGCAGTCGCGTCGTACAGGTCGTCGCGGTGCGAGCCGCGGACCACGGTCCAGTGCGTGGTGCCTGAGTCGAACCACACGTCCAGCGTGTCGCGGTTCTTCTCGTACTGGCTGGCCTCGTCGCCCAGCAACTCGGCCGGTTCCAGCGTCTGCCAGGCCTCGATGCCGTGTTGTTCGACGCGCCTGGCCACTTCTTCCAGCAGCTCGGGCGTGCGCGGGTGCAGCGCACCGGTTTCCTTGTGCACAAAGAAGGCCATCGGCACGCCCCATTGGCGCTGGCGCGACAGCGTCCAGTCCGGGCGGTTGGCGATCATGTTGTGCAGGCGCTGCTTGCCCCAGGCCGGGTAGAACTCGGTCGCGTCGATGCCGGCCAGCGCGGTCTCGCGCAGGCTGGGGCCGTTGTCGGCCGGGTCCACGTCCATGCCGGCGAACCACTGCGAGGTGGCGCGGTAGATGATCGGCGTCTTGTGGCGCCAGCAGTGCATGTAGCTGTGGGTGTACTTGTGCGAGTTGAACAGGTTGCCCGAGGCCTGCAGCACTTCGACGATCTTGGGGTTGGCGTCCCAGATCGACAGCCCGCCAAACAGCGGAAGCGTGCCGGCGTAGACGCCGTTGCCCATCACCGGGCTGATGATGTCCGAGTCGGGCATGCCGTGCGCCTTGCACGACTGGAAGTCTTCCACGCCGTAGGCGGGTGCCGAGTGCACGATGCCCGAGCCGGTGTCGGTGGTGACATAGTCGCCCAGGTAGACCGGCGACAGGCGGTCATAGCCGGCGTCCATCTTGGCCAGCGGATGGTGGAAGCGGATCTCCGACAGCGCCGCGCCGGTGGTGGTGGCAACGACCTTGCCTTCCAGGCCGTAGATCTTCAGTTGTTCCTCGACCCGCTCGGTGGCCAGGATCAGGTAGCCGCGCGGCGTCTCGACCAGCGCGTACTCGACCTCCGGGTGCACGTTCAGCGCCTGGTTGCTCGGGATGGTCCACGGCGTGGTGGTCCAGATCACGATCCAGCCCGCCTTGCCGTCGAGCTGGTCGAACGGCACCTTGAACGCGTGGGCGAGCTTGTCGGCTTCCGCGAACGGGAAGCCCACGTCGATAGACAGGTCGACCTTGTCCTTGTACTCGACCTCCGCTTCGGCCAGCGCCGAGCCGCAGTCAAAGCACCAGTTCACCGGCTTCAGGCCGCGGAACACATAGCCCTTCTCCATGATCTTGCCGAGCGCGCGCAACTCGTCCGCCTCGTTGCTGTAGTTCATGGTCAGGTAGGGGTGGTCCCAGTCGCCCAGCACGCCCAGGCGCTCGAAATCCACCATCTGGCGCTTGATCTGCTCGGTCGCGTACGCGCGCGCCTTGGCCTGGACCTCCTGCACCGGCAGGCCCTTGCCGAACTGCTTCTCGATCTGGATCTCGATTGGCATGCCGTGGCAGTCCCAGCCCGGCACGTAGACGGCGTCGAGCCCGTTCAGGCCGCGCGCCTTGATGATCATGTCCTTGAGCACCTTGTTGACGGCGTGGCCGATATGGATATCGCCGTTGGCATACGGGGGGCCGTCGTGCAGCACGAACTTCTTCGCACCCTTGCGCGCCGCGCGGATCTTCTTGTAGATCTGCTTGTCCTGCCACTGCTTGACCCACTGCGGCTCGCGCTTGGGCAGGTCGCCACGCATCGGGAAGGGCGTGTCGAGCAGGTTGACGGGGTATTTGTTCTTCTCGGGCTTGGCGCGTTTGTCGTCGGACATTTCGATTCTCGGAGCAATTCGGTTGGCGCGCGGCCGGCGACAGGCCGGCGGGCGCGCGTGAAGACTGGGGCAGGCGGCGTGCGAACCGGGGCCCGCGCAACAGCGTGCGTGGGCGGGCGCCGGCCGCTAGCTAATTCGGTCGGTGGCGGAGGTGGCGAAGTCGCGGCCGCCCGCGCCTTCGGCCGCGCCCGGCGCGGTCAGGCCGAAGAAGGCGCGCGCTTCGGCGCTGTCCTTGGCGATCGCGGCGGTCAGTTCTTCCAGGCTGTCGAAGCGTGCCTCGTCGCGCAGCTTCTTCATGAACTCCACCCGCACCAGCTTGCCGTACAGGCTTTCATTGAAGTCGAACAGGTGGACTTCCAGCAGCACCCGGCCGGCGTCCTCGATGGTCGGGCGCACGCCGATGCTGGCCACGCCCGGCAGCGGGTGTTCGGCAATACCGTGCACCTGCACGACAAAGATGCCGTTGACCGCGGGGCGCTTGTGCGAGATGCGCAGGTTCAGCGTCGGGAAGCCCAGGTCGCGGCCCAGCTTGCGTCCGTGGATCACGTGGCCGCTGATGGCATAGCCGTGGCCCAGCAGGCGCCGCGCGTGCTCCAGGTCGCCGTCGGCCAGCGCCTGGCGCACTGCCGAGCTGGAGATGCGGATGCCGCCTTCGGACACCGAGCCCATCTGCTCGACATCGAAGCCGTAGCGGCGGCCCGCTTCCTGCAGGTAGGCAACATCGCCGGCGCGCTTGGCGCCGAAGCGGAAATCGTCGCCGACCAGCACCCAGCGCGCGTGCAGTCCGTGCCACAGCACGTTCTCCACGAATTCCTGCGGCGACTGGCCGGCAAAGTGGGCGTTGAAATGCTCCACCACCACGCGGTCCACGCCATTGCGGCGCAGGCTTTCCAGCTTGTCGCGCAGCAGCGCGATGCGCGTGGGGGCCTTGTCCGGGGTGAAGAATTCGCGCGGATGTGGCTCGAAGGTCATCACGCACAGCGGCAGGCCGCGCGCGTCGGCAGCCGCGCGCGCGCGCGCAAGCAGCGACTGGTGGCCGCGATGCACACCGTCGAAATTGCCGATGGTGAGCGCGCAGGGCGCCCGGCTTTCGGCGTTGGGCAGGCCGCGGAAGACTTTCACGGGGACGGCGGGAAACTTTTCAGGTAAAGCGGGCATTATAAGGCGAATGGGTCGGCTTGCCGCTCCCGCGGCCGGTGGCCGGCCCCGTGCTGCTGTTTTTGTGCCGCAACCGGCCCTCGCGGCATGGCGCGATGCTACAAAAGGCGGCATGATATGCGTCACCTCGGCGTAACCTAAGCATCACTCCGGGAAGAACGACAAAAACTCGATATATTCGGCCCCGCTGATCCACGACACCGCCATTCCAAGCCAGTCACACTTGAACGACGCGCCGCCCAACCGGTTCTTCCCCCGGCTCCTGCCCCGAATCCTGCCCCAGGCGACCGCCCAGCTTGACGTTGAAACGCGCGCCAAGCTGATGGCCATCGTGCACAAGAACTCGCCGACGGCGATCGTGGCCTCGGTGCTGCTGCCCGCGCTAACTGCCCTCGGATTCTGGGATGACGTGAGCCATGCTGCCTTGTTGGGCTGGTGCGTGGTGATGCTGTTGCTGACCGCCGGTGGTCTGTGGTTCTACTACGGCTACCAGCGCGACAGCGCCTCGATGAGCCGCTCCGCGCACACGCGCAAGTGGTGGAACAATATGCGCGCGGTTGCGTTCCTGACCGGCGTGACCTGGGGCAGCTCGGCGCTGCTGCATTTGTATACAGGCTCGGCGGTGTTCTCCAGCGTGCTGTACCTGCTGACACTGGGGGTGATCGCGGGCGGCGCGGTGTCGCAGGCGCCGGTGCCGTCCAACCTGGTCTACGCCGGGGTGCCGATCCTGGTGCCCAATATCCTGATGGCGGAGTTCGCCTTCCCTGGCCATGGCGCCTATGTACAGGGGCTGCTGGTGATCTACGCGCTGATGCTGTCGCGCCATGCCTTCAATCTGCAGGTCACGCTGGTGCGCGCGATCCAGCTCGAAGGCGACAGCCGCCGCCTGGCCAAGCAATTCCAGGAAGAGAAAGAGCGCGCACTGCATGCCAGCGAGGAAAAGTCGCGCTTCCTGGCAGCGGCCAGCCATGACCTGCGCCAGCCGGTGCATGCGCTGGTGATGCTGGTGGAGGCGCTGCGCGCGCGCAACCAGTCCTCGGCGCTGCATCCGCTGGTGGAGCAGGTGGCGGCCGGCACCCAGACCATCGACCTGCTGTTCCGCTCGCTGCTGGACCTGTCCAAGCTGGAAGGGCGCAAGGTGTTGCCTACGCTGGAGCCGTGCGAACTGGGCGCGCTGATCCGCGACGTGATGAGCCAGTTTGCCGCCGACGCGCGCGAAAGCGGCCTGACGCTGACGCCGCGCGTGCCCGACGAGCTATATGCGATGGCCGAGCCGGTGCTGCTGCGCCGCGCGCTGTTCAACCTGGTGCAGAACGCGCTGCGCTACACCCAGCGTGGCGGCGTGCTGGTGAACGCGCGCCAGCGCCGCAAGCATGTGCGGCTGGAGGTGTGGGATACGGGTGCCGGCGTCACGCCCGAGCACTTGCCGGAAATCTTCTCGCCCTACTACCAGGTCAACAACCCGCAGCGCGACCCGTCACAAGGGCTGGGCCTGGGCCTGGCGATCTTCAAGGAGTGCGTGCGGCTGATGCGCGGCACCTATGGCGTGCGCTCGGTGCCGGGCAAGGGCTCGGTGTTCTGGTTCGCGCTGGCGCCGGTGCCGGCCGAGACCGTGGCCAGCGTGCGCGAGATGCGCGCCATGGCGCAGGCCGAGGAAGCCAAGCCCGATCGCCTGCAGGGCACGGTGCTGGTGGTCGACGACGACAGCCAGATCCGCAAAGCCTGGATTGCGCTGATGGAAGCGTGGGGCATCCGCGTGGCCTGCGCCGCGCACGGCGCCGAAGCCGACAAGCTGTTCGCGAAGGGCCTGCGCCCGGACATCATCTTCTGCGACCTGCGCCTGCCGGGCAGTGAAAACGGGCTGGACCTGCTGGAGCGCTGGCAGAACACGCAGCCGCAGGCGCGCAGCGCGCTGCTGACCGGCGACCTGAAGTCGGCCGCGCTGGCAGCGGCGGAAGAGGCGGGGTATTTCGTGTTGCCAAAGCCGGTGGACCCGGCTTCGCTGCGCATGCTGCTGCGGCGCTGGCTGCGCCCGGCGTAGGAGGAGAGGGCGAAAGCGCCGGCGATGCCGGCGCCGCTGATGCTTACTGCCGCAGGCGGAAGCGTTCCATCCGCGACATCACCTGCATGCGCGTGCGCACGCCCAGGCGCTGCAGGATGGCCGACACGTGTTCCTTGACCGTGTTCTCGGTCAGCCCCAGCCTGCGCGCGATCACCTTGTTCGGCAGTCCTTCCAGCACCAGCGCCAGCACCGAGCCCTGGCGCGGCGTCAGGCCGAGCTCAGCCGGCGTGACCGGAATGCCGTGCGCGGGCCCGAACGACTGCGCGTGCCCGTTCAGCGCTTCATCGGTAGGGAAGGAGGTGTCGCCCGCCAGCACCTTGCGCACCGCCGCGGTAAAGGCGTTGGCGTCCAGGTGCTTGCCGACGAAGCCGCAGGCCGACAGCGCGCGGGCGCGGCCCACGATCTCCGGCGTGGCCTCGGCGGACATGAAGATAAAGCGTGCGCCGGGGATCACGGTCTTGAACGACTGCATGGCATCGAAGCCGGTGCCGTCGTTCAGCCAGATATCCAGCAGCACGATGTCGGGGCGAAGCCCCTCTTGCAAGCTAGCCAGGGCTTCGCGGGCACTGCCGGCGGCGTGTACCGCCACATCCGGCATCACTTCGGCGAGGAACGCCGTAGTGCCTGACAAAGCCATGGGATGATCATCGACCACCAACAACGTCGGTGCAGCGTTCGACATGCGAATTCCCGTCTAATTTCCCGTTTCGTCCTTGTTGTCACCAGCTCTACTCGAGCACTGTGTCGTACTGCCATGCACAGGTTTGGCGCGTGGACGTAGGGCCCACTCTAGCAGAGGGGGCGAAGCGTCACAATCCATCAATCGGGGGTATACGGCGCCGCCGCCACATGTTAGAGGCATCGCGTCCTTTCCGAATCTCGTGAATTAAGTACCTAATGGGTTAGCTTTACCGGAGTTTAGCGCCTTGCCTTGGTAGAATTGCGCGATGAAAAAAATTGTCATCTTGATTTCCGGGCGGGGCTCCAATATGGAAGCCATCGTCCGAGCCTGCGCGGGAGGTGGCTGGCCCGCCCGCGTGGCAGCGGTGCTGTCCAACCGGCCGGATGCCGCCGGGCTGCGGTTCGCACAGCAGCAAGGCATCGAAACCGGGGTCGTCGACCATCGCCAGTTCCCTGACCGCGCCGCCTTCGACGCGGCACTGGCCGAGGCCATCGACGCCTACGTGCCCGACCTGGTGGTGCTGGCGGGCTTCATGCGCATCCTGACCCCCGGCTTCGTCGACCGGTACGCGGGCCGGCTGTTCAATATCCATCCCTCGCTGCTGCCTTGCTTCCCCGGGCTGAACACTCACAAGCAGGCGCTGGACGCCGGCGTCAAGCTGCACGGCGCCACCGTGCATTTCGTCACGCCCGAACTGGACCACGGCCCGATCGTGATCCAGGCCGCGCTGGACGTGCGGCCGACGGATACGCCCGAGAGCTTGGCGGAGCGCCTGCTCGAATGCGAGCATGTGATCTATCCGCGCGCCGTGCAATGGTTTGTCGAGGACCGCCTGCAACTGCAGGACGGCGTAGTCAACGTTATCAACCCGGCCGAGCCGCAATTGCTGATGGCCATCTCCGCCAATACCCGGGCGGAAGGAGTCAAGGCATGAGTCGCAACGAGGCAGGAAACCGACCCGCAGGAACCCGACCCGCTCGCAGCGAGGGCCGCGCGCCCGTGCGCAGCAAGGGCAAGGGCAGTCCCATCCGCAAGCCGGCCAACGCCGGCCGGGACGGCGCGCCGCGCGTGCACGGCGGGCTGCATGCCACCCATATCCAGCATATCGACCGGCTGCTCGGCAAGGTGATGCTGTTCGCCCGCCCGGCCGATGCCGTGGTGAGCTACTACTTCCGCGAGAACAGCAAGCTCGGCCACCGCGAGCGCGGCATCATCGCCGAGGCGATCTACGCCGTGCTGCGGCGGCGCGTGGAGTTTGCGCAGTTTGCCGAAAGCGGCACGGGCGCGACCTCGCGCCGGCTGGCGCTGCTGGGCCTGGCCGCGACGCTGGGGCGCGACGTGCTGTCGCCGTTCCTGCATCCCGAAGAGGCCGAATGGCTGGACCGGCTGACCACGATCGAGCGCTCGAGCCTGGCGCCGCGCGTACGTGCCAACCTGCCAGAATGGCTGTACGACGAACTGGTGCGCCAGCATGGCGAGACCTTCACCGCGGCGCTGGGCGATGCCTGGCTGCGCCCGGCCCCGCTGGACCTGCGCGTCAACCTGGCCAAGACCAGCCGTGAGGCGGCGCTGGCCGAGCTGCAGGCCGCCGGCCTGGGCGCCGAGTCCACGCCGATGGCGCCGGCCGGCATCCGCATGACCGGCAAGCCGGCGCTGAACCAGTTGCCGATCTTCGTCAACGGCCTGGTCGAAGTGCAGGACGAGGGCAGCCAGCTGCTGTGCAACCTGGTGGCACCCAAGCGCGGCGAGATGGTGGTCGACTTCTGCGCGGGCGCTGGCGGCAAGACGCTGGCGCTGGGCGCGGCGATGCGCTCGACCGGCCGGCTCTATGCCTTCGACGTATCGGAGAAGCGCCTGGCCAACCTCAAGCCGCGGCTGGCGCGCAGCGGACTGTCCAACGTCCATCCGGTGCTGATCGACTCCGAGCGCGACGCCAAGATCAAGCGCCTGGCCGGCAAGGCCGACCGGGTGCTGGTGGACGCGCCGTGCAGCGGGCTGGGCACGCTGCGGCGCAACCCTGACCTGAAGTGGCGCCAGTCGCCCGAATCGGTGCTGGAGCTGACCGCCAAGCAGAGTGCGATCCTGGATTCGGCCGCGCGCCTAGTCAAGGGCGGCGGCCGCGTGGTCTACGCCACCTGCAGCGTGCTGGAAGCCGAAAACGAAGCGATCGTGCGCGATTTCCTTGCCGCGCACCCCAACTTCCGCCTCGTGCCAGCCAGCGAAGTGCTCGCCGAACAGAAGATCGAAGTCCCCGGATTGTCGGCAGATAGCGCCATGTTCGCGCTCTTTCCACACCTGCACCAGACCGACGGCTTCTTCGCCGCGGTGCTGGAACGCACCAGCTGAAGCGCGCCGCCGGCCGCCCGCTGGTTTGCGGGCGGCCGGCCTGCGCCAACCCCTGAAATCTCCATGAACGGCGAAACCCTGTCCGGCCTGGGCGGCGGCCTGAAAGCCTCCCATTCGACGTTCGGCAAGATGCTGGACGACCTGATCCGCGACGCAGGCGGCCCGGGCTTCTTCTGGCAGCTGCTGGTCCTGGCTGGCTGCCTGCTAGTGGCCTGGCCGCTGGCGCGCTATGTCGTGCGGCGGCTCGAAGCCCGCTACGAAAGCTCCAGCTTCTCGGTGCGCTTTGCCGCCGCCAGCCTGGAGCGGGCCATGTTCCCGCTGGCCGGCTGGGTGCTGGTGATGATCGCCCGCTTCGCGCTGGAGTCGCTGATCCCGATCAGCGTGCTGCGCCTCGCGCTGGTGCCGCTGTTCGGCATCACCGCCCTGAACTTCACCTTCTATATCCTGCGCCGGGTCATGTCCGGCAGCGGCCAGTTGCACGGCATGCTGCTGCTGGTGGAAAAGGTGCTGACCACGCTGGTGTGGGTCGGCATGGCGCTTTACGTGCTGGGCGTGCTGTCGGACGTGGTCGGATGGATGGAGGCCGTGCGCTTCTCGATCGGCGGCAAGCAGAAGATCAGCCTGGCCGACACGCTGATGGCGGTGGTGTGGATCCTGCTGACGGTGCTGGTGGCGATGTGGTTCGGCTCGTGGCTGGAAGAGCGGCTGATGCGCTCGAACAACCTGGACGTCAACCTGAGGGTGGTGCTGACGCGCATCTCCAAGGCGCTGCTGCTGCTGGTGTCGCTGCTGCTGAGCCTGTCGCTGGTGGGCATCGACCTGACCGTCCTGTCGGTGTTCGGCGGCGCGCTCGGTGTCGGCCTGGGCCTGGGTTTGCAGAAGATCGCCAGCAACTACATCTCCGGCTTCATCATCCTGCTGGACCGCTCGGTCAAGCTGGGTGACCAGATCACGGTGGACAAGTACACCGGCATCGTGTCGCAGATCCGCACCCGCTACACCGTGGTACGCAACGGCGACGGCGAGACACTGGTGCCGAACGAGCAACTGGTGGCCCAGTCGGTGCAGAACCATTCGTTCTCGAACACCAATGTGCGCGTGGCGACACGGGTGCAGGCCGACTACAACGCCGACCCGGAAACCGTGATCGCGCTGCTGACCGCCTGCGTGCGCGACCTGCCGCGCGTGCTGCGCGACCCGGAGCCGGCCGCCTTCCTGGTGATGTTCGCCGACAGCGGCATCGAGTACGAGGTTGCGGTCTTTATCGCCGACCCGCAGAGTGGCAAGCTGGGGGTGCAATCGGCGATGAACCGCGCCATCTGGCGCACGCTGCGCGACCACGGTATCTCGATCCCGTATCCGCAGCGCGAGGTGAGGGTGCTGGGCGACACGCCGCTACCCGGCATGACCGCCGCGGCACGGCCAGCCGAACTGCCTGAAGCTGCAAATGCACCTTAGGCGTCACTAGCGCCCGATCGACCTTGGGTGGGCGCCGCATGCGCCACCCAAGGAACGAAAAGCGTTGCGCCCCGTCCAAATCCGGGTAACAGCGTATGCATGCAACTTCGACGATCCGGTAGAATGCCGGGTTGTCGCGGGTTGCGCGCATCCCGCTCCCCACATCAGACACAGCCGCCAGATTGCAGCGGCTCGTACCTTGTCCCGCCAGCCACGGCCGGCGCCAGACTCGTGTGCCAGGGAGCCCGGAGCGACTTCGGGTCCCGCGGCACGCGCCAGACAGCTATCGCAATCAATAGATTCGCAGCTATTTTTTTCTGCGCGTTGTGTGCACCGGCCATCCGCCGGCCTGCACGGGAAAGTCCCTGTTTAATCGACGGAGAACAGTTTGTTCGACACTATTCTTGACTGGGCCGCCAATGGCCTTGCCAACTGGACCTGGTGGGAGATCGTCATCTACACGCTCGTGATGACGCATATCACGATCGCCGGCGTCACCATCTTCCTGCACCGCTGCATGGCGCACCGGTCGCTGGATCTGCACCCCATTGCCCAACACTTCTTCCGGTTCTGGCTGTGGCTGACCACTGGCATGGTCACGCGCGAGTGGACCGCGATCCACCGCAAGCACCACGCCAAGTGCGAAACGGAAGACGATCCGCACAGCCCGCAGATCCGTGGCATCCGCAAGGTGCTGCTGGAAGGCGCCGAGCTGTATCGCGCCGAAGCCAAGAACAAGGAAACCATCGCCAAGTTCAGCCATGGCTGCCCCAACGACTGGATCGAGCGCAACGTGTACTCGCGCTTCACCTGGCAGGGCGTGGGCCTGCTGCTGATCATCGACCTGGCGCTGTTCGGCGTGATCGGCATGTCGGTTTGGGCGGTGCAGATGCTGTGGATCCCGATCCATGCCGCCGGCATCATCAATGGCCTGGGCCACTGGTGGGGTTATCGCAACTACGATTGCGAAGACGCGTCGACCAACGTGTCGCCGTGGGGCCTGATCATCGGCGGCGAAGAGCTGCACAACAACCACCACACCTACCCGACTTCGGCCAAGTTCTCGATCAAGTGGTATGAGTTCGACGTGGGCTGGGGCTATATCCGAGCGATGCAGGCGGTCGGCCTGGCCAAGGTCAAGAAGACTCCGCCGAAGGCGCGCCTGGTGGAAGCCCGCCCGGTCGACCACAACACGCTGGAAGCCATCATCGCCAACCGCTATGACGTGATGGCGCGCTACGCCAAGGCCGTCAAGGGCGCGTTCCGCCAGGAACTGGACAAGCTCAAGGAAGGCGGCGTGGCCGAGTACCGCAGCTTCAAGCCCGCCAGCAAGTGGTTCCACCGCGAGGAAACCAAGCTGGCCGCGACCCAGCGCGAGCAGCTCGCCAGCATCGTCGAACAGAACAAGGCGCTGCAGACCTTCGTGGAAATGCGCCGCGAGCTGGCCGCCATCTGGGGCCGTTCCAACCTGACGCGTGAGCAGCTGCTGCAGCAGCTGCAGGCCTGGTGCCATCGCGCCGAGGCCAGTGGCATCCAGGCGCTGCACGATTTCTCGCTGCGCCTGCGCCGCTACGCCTGATACAATTCGGCCGCGCCGTATGGTTTGACAAAGCCCCGCCCATGGCGGGGCTTTTGTTTTAGATAAACTCCCCCATGTTCTGGCCGGCCGCACCCTTGTTGGCGGAGGTCTAGAGGAGTACCGGAGATGACCCCACAATCGATCAAGACCGTCGAGTTCGAGAAACCGAACCTGGCGAATGCCGAAAACGCCACTGGCGCAAGCTGCGTGGCCCACGCCTGGGCCAAGGTGCCGCCGGTGCTGACGCCCGACGAGCGCCAGGAACTGAAGGCGCGTATCCGCCGCTTGCTGAAGGAACGCAACGCGGTGCTGGTGGCGCACTATTACGTCGACGCCGACCTGCAGGACCTGGCCGAGGAAACCGGCGGCTGCGTCTCCGATTCCCTGGAAATGGCGCGCTTCGGCCGCGACCACGAGGCCAAGACCCTGGTGGTGGCCGGTGTGCGCTTCATGGGCGAGACTGCCAAGATCCTCAGTCCCGAAAAGACCGTGCTGATGCCGGACCTGGACGCGACCTGCTCGCTCGACCTGGGCTGCCCGGCCGATGAGTTCGCCGCGTTCTGCGATGCGCACCCGGACCGCACCGTGGTGGTTTACGCCAACACCAGCGCCGCCGTGAAGGCGCGCGCGGACTGGATGGTGACCTCCAGCATCGGCCTGAAGATCGTCGAGCACCTGCACGCGCAGGGCAAGAAGATCCTGTGGGCCCCGGACAAGCACCTGGGCAGCTATATCCAGAAGCAGACCGGCGCCGACATGCTGCTGTGGCAGGGCTCGTGCCTGGTGCATGACGAATTCAAGGGCATCGAGCTGGACCTGCTGCGTCGTGAATTCCCCAACGCCAAGATCCTGGTGCACCCGGAATCGCCGGAAAACGTGGTGGCGCAGGCCGACGTGGTCGGCTCGACCTCGCAGTTGATTGAGGCCGCGCAGAAGCTGGACGCGACCGAATTCATCGTCGCTACCGACAACGGCATCCTGCACAAGATGCGCATGGCCGCGCCCGGCAAGCACTTCATCGAAGCACCGACCGCCGGCAACAGCGCGACCTGCAAGAGCTGCGCGCACTGCCCGTGGATGGCGATGAACGCGCTGACCAACCTGGCCGAGGTGCTGGAAACCGGCCGCAACGAGATCCATGTCGATCCGGCAATCGGCGCCAAGGCGGTGACCTGTATCAACCGAATGCTCGACTTCGCCGCAGCGCAGAAGCGCAACGTGCGTCCGTCGTCCGACCTGGCCAAGGAACAGGCCCTGTTCCAGGGGATCGGCCCGGCATGAGCGTGAATCCGATTTTCGACAGCTACGGCCCGGCGCTGCAGGCAGCGCTGCAAGCCAATGTGCAGGCAGCCATCGACGAGGACGTCGGCAGCGGCGACCTGACCGGCCTGCTGGTTCCCGCCGGCAAGGCCGCCCGCGCGCGCGTGATCGTGCGTGAATCGGCGGTGCTGTGCGGCCAGCCGTGGTTCGATGCCTGCATGCGCGCGGTTGATCCGGCGCTGGAAGTGCGCTGGCTGCAGCAGGAAGGCGCACGCATGGCGCCAGACTCGGTGGTGTGCGAGATCAACGGCCCGGCGCGCTCGCTGCTGACGGCCGAGCGCCCGTCGCTCAATTTCCTGCAACTGCTGTCCGGCGTGGCTACCGCCACGCGCCGCTATGCCGACCTGATCGCCGGCACTCGCGCGCGCGTGCTGGACACGCGCAAGACGCTCCCCGGCCTGCGCCTGGCGCAGAAGTACGCCGTGCGCATCGGCGGCGGCGAGAACCAGCGCCTGGCGCTGTACGACGGCATCCTGATCAAGGAGAACCATATCGCCGCGGCCGGCAGCATCACCGCCGCGATGCAGGCGGCGCTGGCGCTCGATACCGATGCGCCGGTGCAGATCGAGGTGGAATCGCTGGTCGAACTGGAAGAGGCGCTGGCGGCCGGTGCGAAGTCGGTGCTGATCGACAACTTCACCGTGCCGATGATGCAAGACGCGGTCAAGCTCAACCAGGGCAGGGCGCTGCTCGAAGTATCGGGCGGGGTCAATGCCGACACCATCCGCACATTTGCCGAGACCGGCGTGGACCGCATCTCGGTCGGCGCGCTGACCAAGGACGTGCGCGCGACGGACTATTCGTTGCGGATCATCGGCTGAACGGCCAGTCACCTGGCAAAGAAAAACGGGGTGGGGCCATCAGGCACCACCCCGTTTTTTCTTGCTGTCTGCCAGGCGTTACCGCTTGCGTACGGCCAGCGGCTGCATCACCGTCGGCAGCGCCTTGGGCAGCGACTCTGGATAGTCCCGGCTGAAATGCAGGCCGCGGCTTTCATGGCGCGAATAGGCGCTGTCCACGATCAGCGACGCCACTTCGACCAGGTTGCGCAGCTCCAGCAGGTCGCTGGTGACGCGGAAGTTGGCGTAATACTCGGCGATCTCCTCGCGCAGCAGGCCGATGCGGTGCTGGGCGCGCTCCAGCCGCTTGCTGGTGCGCACGATGCCGACGTAGTTCCACATCATGCGGCGCAGCTCGTCCCAGTTGTGCGACACCACCACTTCCTCGTCGGCATCGGAGACGCGGCTCTCATCCCACGCGGGCAGCGTGATATCGGGCCGGCCGGCCTTGTCCTTGGAGGCGATGTCGGCCGCGGCGGCGCGCCCGATCACCATGCATTCCAGCAGCGAGTTGGAGGCGAGACGGTTGGCGCCGTGCAGGCCGGTGCAGGCGGTCTCGCCCACGGCGTACAGGTTGCCGATATCAGTGCGGCCCGCGGTGTCGGTCACCACGCCGCCACAGGTGTAATGCGCGGCCGGCACCACGGGAATCGGCTCGCGCGTGATGTCGATGCCCAGTTCCAGGCAGCGTGCGTGGATGGTCGGGAAGTGGTCCTTCAGGAAGGCCTCGGGCTGGTGCGTGATATCCAGGTAGACGCAGTCGAGGCCGCGCTTCTTCATCTCGAAGTCGATCGCACGCGCCACCACGTCGCGCGGCGCCAGTTCGGCGCGCGAATCGTGCTCGGGCATGAAGCGCGTGCCGTCGGGCAGCTTGAGCAGGCCGCCTTCTCCGCGCACCGCCTCGGAGATCAGGAAGGACTTGGCATAAGGATGGTACAGGCAGGTCGGGTGGAACTGGATGAACTCCATGTTCGACACCCGGCAGCCGGCGCGCCACGCCATGGCGATGCCGTCGCCGGTCGCCGTGTCCGGATTGGTGGTGTACAGGTAGACCTTGCCCGCGCCGCCCGCGGCCAGCACGGTATGCGTGGCGGTGATCGTGTGCACCGCGCCGGTCCTGTCATCCAGCACATACAGACCGTAGCAGCGGTTGCCCGGCAGCCCCAGCTTGCGCGAAGTGATCACGTCGATCGCGAAGTGGTCTTCCAGGAAGGTGATGTTCGGGTGCCGGGTCGCCTGCTCCAGCAGCGTGCTGACCACGGCGTGGCCGGTGGCATCCGCGGCGTGGATGATGCGCCGGCGGCTGTGGCCGCCTTCGCGCGTCAGGTGGAAGCCCAGTTCGGCCTGTTCGTCGCGCGTGAACGGCACGCCGCGGTCGATCAGCCACTGGATCGCCTCGCGCCCGTGCTCCACGATAAAGCGCGTTGCCTCTTCGTCGCACAGGCCTGCGCCGGCAACGAGCGTGTCCTGCGTGTGCTCGTCATGGCTGTCGCCGGAATCCAGCACGGCGGCAATGCCGCCCTGCGCCCAATCGCTGGCGCCCTGGGTCATGGCGCGCTTGCTGAGGATGACCACCCGGTGGGTGTCGGCCAGTTGCAGCGCGACCGTAAGGCCGGCCAGACCGCTGCCGACGATGGCGACGTCGAAATTCATGGTGCGGAGGGCGCTGGGGGCGCCAGGCAAAAAGGAGGAAACGGGAAAGTCTACACCTGAAGCGCCTTCCCACGCATCAGCGCGCTGCGTGGCGGTGGGCGCTTATCGCCCTGCGGGCGGCGCGTGCCGCACGGCGCGCAGGCAACAAAAAGCCCCGCAACATGGCGGGGCTTTCTGGCGGGATCCCAGATCAATTACTTGATCTTGGTTTCCTTGTAAGCGACGTGCTTGCGGGCGACGGGATCGAACTTCATGATCTCCATCTTTTCCGGCATGGTGCGCTTGTTCTTGGTGGTCGTGTAGAAATGACCCGTGCCTGCGGTCGATTCCAGCTTGATCTTGTCGCGTCCGCCTTTGCTTGCCATGATGTGCTCCTAATTAGACTTCGCCACGTGCGCGCAGGTCGGCGAGCACGGAGTCGATGCCTTTCTTGTCGATCAGGCGCAGGCCGGCGTTCGAGACGCGCAGGCTCACCCAGCGGTTTTCGGATTCAACGAAGAAACGACGATTCTGCAGGTTGGGCAGAAAACGGCGCTTGGTCTTGTTGTTTGCGTGGGAAACGTTGTTGCCGACCATCGGCGCTTTCCCGGTCACTTGACAGACGCGTGCCATGAAGCACTCCTAAATCTTCTATTCGTGGACAATGTTCGCAACAGATCAACAAAAGGCGCGCGGGCCCGGACTGCAGCGGTTGAGACTTCAGCAAAACGGGCATTATAGACCGGATTCCCCCACCGAATCAATGCCATCTGTGCTTTTGCCTCATCAGGTGTTGCGCCGTGCCGTGTGCATCACAAGCCCGGCAGCCGCTCGCAGCATTGGGCCAGCGAGCGGATTTCCTGCCCGGCGACGATGAAATGGTCGAGCAGCCGTACGTCGATGAGGTCCAGCGTGCGCGCCAGCTCGTGGGTCAGGCGGACGTCGCTCTGGCTGGGGGCGGCGGTGCCGGAAGGGTGGTTGTGGGCCACGATCACGCCGGCGGCATTATGCACCAGCGCCTGGCGCGCCACCTCGCGCGGATAGACGGCTGTGCGCGTCAGCGTGCCGCGAAACAGCTCCTCGCTGGCGATCATGCGGTTCCGCGGGTCCAGGAACAGGCACAGGAAGACTTCGTGCGGCAGGGACGCCAGCGTCCCCGCCAGCGCCCGCGTCTCTGCCGCGAACAGGGCGGTCAGGGAGCCAAAGCGGTGCATCAGCTCGCGTGCGAGGTCCACGGCACTCTTGCCGGCCGCGCCCACGCGCAGGAAGACGGCCAGCAGCTCGGCATCGGAAAGGGCGGCGGCGCCGCATTCAAGCAGTTTCTCGCGCGGTCGCTCGCAGGCGGGCCAGTTGGCAATGGTCATGGGCAATCCCGGTGGATTCCCGCCGTAAAAAGTGTTGCACGGTACGGAAGGGCCGGGAAACTGTTCGGAACGAGTCCGGAAACTGTCTGGAAAGGGTCCGGCCGGGCCCAAGGCGGCGGTCGATGGGCCAGTCGAATACAATACGGGTTGTTGGTGCGACACGCACACTCGTGTCCGTCCGCGTCACGTTAGACGCATCGCCCCTGGGAGAGTACTCCCACCTGCTAGTGAAACGAAGCCCACCATAGCTTACGCCGCTAGCGCCTGCTCACTTTTCAGAGTTGTCTGAGAAGCGTTGCTTGCAGTACTGGCCTACCAGCCAGTGCCCGCCCAAAGGCGCAAACCACGCCTTCGGGCGTGGCTCTGTCTGCTCTTCCGAGAGCGGACAGTGGTTTCACATGCCGAAGTTTGGCACCAAGTTTGAACGCGGCCACGTCGGCCGCCAAACGCCAAGTGGGCGAATGTCATCTGCCCACAAGGCGGAGCATTTGCATTTCCGGTCCAGTTTGGACCGGCAGGTAGGGTTCGGGCGGAGCGAAAGCTCTGCGCGCTATGGCATAACCACGGGCTTTCTGTTGTAAAGCCGGTGCCATGATTTGATGGTATTTTGAGAAGGTTTGAGCCGTATGCGGGGAAACCCGCACGTACGGTTCTTAGGGGGGGAGTGGGCCAGCGATGGCCTGCTCCTACCCTACACCGGTTGATCACCCATGAATTTGCAAACTTTCGCGTCGGAAGCCGACGGCGGCACGGCTGGCCGCAAGACTGTCCAGGCCGACTCATTCCTGACCCTGCACTACAGCATCGCGCTCGAGAACGGCACCGAGATCGTCAGCACGTTCGAGGACAAGCCCGCCACGTTGCTGCTCGGCCAAGGACAGCTCGCGCCTACGCTGGAGCAGGCGCTGCTGGGCATGCCCGAGGGCGAGCGCATGACCTACCGGCTGGCGCCGGAGCAGGCCTTCGGGCCGCGCAACCCGGACCTGCTGCAGTGGGTGTCGCTGGCCACGCTGCGCGAGAACAGTTCCTTTGAAGAGGACTACAACGCAGGCGATCTGGTCGAATTCAACGCGCCCGGCGGCGGCAAGTACGCAGGCGTGCTGAAGGAATTCGGCGACACCGCGGCGCTGTTCGACTTCAACCACCCGCTGGCCGGGCAGACCATCCTGTTCGACGTTCAGCTGATCGGCGTGCTTTGATTGCGACCCACGTGTGCCGAACCTGTCCTGATACCGCAGCATGCCTGACCTGACCACCGCCCCCGACGCAGAAGTCCTGATGGCCCAGCCGCGCGGCTTCTGCGCCGGCGTCGACCGCGCCATCGAGATCGTCGAGCGGGCGCTCGAGCGCTTCGGCGCGCCGATCTACGTGCGCCACGAAATCGTCCACAACGCCTATGTGGTGGCCGATCTGCGCCGCAAGGGCGCGGTGTTCGTGCGCGAACTCGACGAGGTGCCCGCCGGCGCCACCGTCATCTTCAGCGCCCACGGCGTGTCGCGCGAAGTTCGCCAGGACGCCGCCGCGCGCGGGCTGCACGTGTTCGATGCCACCTGTCCGCTGGTGACCAAGGTGCATGTCGAAGTCGGCAAGATGCGCGCCGAGGGCTGCGAGATCGTGATGATCGGCCATCGCGGCCACCCGGAGGTGGAAGGCACCATGGGCCAGGCCAATGGCGGCATGGTGCTGGTGGAGTCGGTGGCGGACGTCGCCACGCTGCAGGTCGCCGATCCGGAGCGGCTGGCGTTCGTGACCCAGACCACGCTGTCGGTGGACGAGACCCGCGAGATCGTGGCCGCGCTCAAGGCCCGCTTCCCGCAGATCCGCGAGCCAAAGAAGCAGGACATCTGCTATGCCACGCAGAACCGCCAGGACGCAGTCAAGTTCATGGCGCCGCAGGTCGAGGTGGTGATCGTGGTAGGCAGCCCCAACAGCTCCAACTCCAACCGCCTGCGCGAACTGGCCGAGCGCCTGGGCGTGCCGGCCTACATGGTGGACGCGGCCGAGCAGGTTCGTCCCGAATGGATCGCTGGCAAGCGCCGCATCGGCCTGACCGCCGGCGCCTCGGCGCCGGAGGCGCTGGCCCAGTCCATCGTCGAGCGCCTGCGCGCACTCGGCGCGCGCCAGGTGCGCCCGCTGGAAGGCATCCAGGAGAACATGGCGTTCCCGCTGCCGCGCGGCCTGCTGCCCACCAGCGCCGCTGCCTGAGCGGACGCGGGCCGCCCGCCCGTCAATTTCCTGCCTTGCCTCCAAAGGGCGCCGCACAATGCGGCGCCCTTTGTCTTTGCGCGTGCCGATTGTAATGTCACGCATAATGCACGCAGTTGGTGCGACCAATCCGTGGGTGTTCCCCTAATCAGACAAATCAGGGTAATCCCCGTAACTGGGGTTTTCCCTATTATGGTGCGGCGCTACATTCTGCACATTAGAGATCGGTGCAGCCGAATTGAAATGAAACGCCTAATTAATTAAGCGTCATTATAGGTGGCGGCCTCGGTGCTTAATCCCGCCTCCGGGCGGCGCAGGCACGATTCTTGTAAGTATGTGAGGCGGCCCCGGCATGTGGGCGGGAATTGCCCCAATTTGTGCATTGGGGAAATTCCCTAGCTCATTTGACGGGTAAATCGTTCATGTTGTTGCGTCGCGTATTGCATCTGGAAAGAAAGGGGATACAATGCGCGCGTTTCAAATTGAAACTAAACAAAGGCGGTCCAGGGAAACGTCCGGGAGGCGTTGCAATCCCTGTTTTTGTGAATCCTAGGAGATCACTCATGCAAATCACGTTTGCCAAGATTCTGCCGATCGCGGCCGCAGTGGCGCTCGTAGCAGCTTGCGGCAAGAAAGAAGAGAAGCCGGCAGATGCGGCTTCGGCGCCGGCGGCAGCCGCTCCCGCAGCGGGCGACGTCGTCGTCAAGATCGGCCACGCGGCCCCGCTGACCGGCGGCATCGCGCACCTTGGCAAGGACAACGAAAACGGCGCCCGCCTGGCCGTGGAAGAAGTCAACAAGACCGGCCTGGAAATCGGTGGCAAGAAGATCAAGCTGGAACTGGTCGGCGAAGACGATGCCGCCGATCCGAAGACCGGCACTTCCGTGGCGCAGAAGCTGGTGGACGCCAAGGTCGTGGCCGTGGTCGGCCACCTGAACTCGGGCACGTCGATCCCGGCCTCCAAGATCTATAGCGATGCCGGCATCGTGCAGATCTCGCCGTCGTCCACCAACCCGGACTACACCAAGCAGGGCTTCAAGACCACCTACCGCGTGGTGGCCACCGACGCCCAGCAGGGCCCGGCGCTGGCCAACTATGCCAGCAAGACCCTCCATGCCAAGAGCGTGGCGATCGTTGACGACGCCACCGCCTACGGCAAGGGCCTGGCTGACGAGTTTGAGAAGACCGCCAAGGCGTCCGGCGTGAGCGTGGTGGCGCGCGAGGCCACCAACGACAAGGCCACCGACTTCAAGGCCATTCTCACCAAGATCAAGGGCAAGAAGCCTGACGTGATCATGTACGGCGGCATGGATGCCACCGGCGGCCCGTTCGCCAAGCAAGCCAAGGAACTGGGCATCGGCGCCAAGATCGTTGGCGGCGACGGCGTCTGTACCGACAAGGTGGCCGAGCTGGCGGGCGATGCCGTGACCAACATCATCTGCTCCGAGGCCGGCCTGGCCCTGTCGAAGATGGAGCAGGGCGCGGACTTCTCCAAGCGCTACCAGGCTCGCTTCAACGCGCCGGTGCAGATCTATGCGCCGTTCACGTATGACGCGGTGATGGTCATCGTCGATGCCATGAAGCGCGCCAACTCGACCGAACCGGCTGCCATCCTGGCCGAAATGCCCAAGACCAACTACAAGGGTGTGATCGGCAACATCGCCTTCGACGAGAAGGGCGACATGAAGGAAGGCACCATCACGCTGTACGAGTACAAGGACAAGAAGAAGTCCGTCCTCGACGTCGTGAAGATGTAATCTGGGCTTACCGGCCCATCCGAACGGCACCGTGAGTATTTTGCGGTGCCGTTCTTTTTAGCCTCGCCTAATGTAGAAGCATCCTTACCATGGATGGAGCATGGCGAAGCCGCTTACCAGCAACCCAACCTCAGCTACGTTACCCATCACACACTATGGTCCCCCCGGCATCCACACCATGCCGTAAGGTCCGGGACTTGAAGCAGGAGTTTTCATGGATATCTTTATCCAGCAGATCGTGAACGGTCTGGTGCTCGGCAGCATCTATGCGCTGATCGCACTGGGCTACACCATGGTCTACGGCATTCTGGGGATCATCAACTTCGCCCACGGCGATGTCCTGATGATCGGCGCGCTGACCGCCCTGTCAGCGATTCTTGGTCTGCAGAAGTTCGCCCCCGGCCTGCCTGAATGGCTGACGCTGGTGATCGCCACGCTGATCGCCATGCCGGTCTGCGCGATCCTGTCCTATGCCATCGAGCGGATCGCCTACCGGCCCTTGCGCAATGCGCCACGGCTGGCCCCGCTGATCACAGCGATCGGTGTCTCCATCATCCTGCAGACGATGGGCATGCTGATCTGGTCGCGCAACCCGCTGACCTTCCCGCAGCTGCTGCCGTCCGAGCCGATCGATATCGGCACGACCGGCGCCACCATCACCGGCAAGGAAATGGTCATCATCGGCATGGCCGTGATGGTGATGTCCGGCCTGCTGGCCCTGGTCAACCGCACCAAGCTCGGCCGCGCCATGCGCGCCACCGCCGAGAACCAGAAGGTGGCCGGCCTGATGGGCGTGAACCCGAACTTCGTCATCTCCGCCACCTTCATGATCGGCGCCACGCTGGCGGCGCTGGCCGGCGTGATGATGGCCACCAACTACGGCAATGCCCACTTCTACATGGGCTTCATCCCCGGCCTGAAGGCGTTTACCGCCGCGGTGCTGGGCGGCATCGGCAACCTGGCGGGCGCCATGGTCGGCGGCATGCTGCTGGGCCTGATCGAAGCGCTCGGCGCCGGCTATATCGGCGACCTGACCAACGGCGTCTTCGGTTCGAACTACCAGGACGTCTTTGCCTTTATCGTGCTGATCACCGTGCTCGTCTTCCGTCCGTCCGGCATCATGGGCGAACGCGTGGCGGAACGCGCCTGAGGAGAGCGAATCCATGAATACTCCGATTCCATCCACGGCAGCCGTTGCGGCGCCCACCAAGGTGCCGGCCAAGACCCTGGCCGCACTGATTGGCTTCCTGGTGATCGCCCTGTGCGCACCGTTCTTGGTCCAGACCCTGGGCGGCAACTACTGGGTCCGCGTGCTGGACTTTGCGCTGCTATACATCATGCTGGCGCTGGGCCTGAATATCGTGGTGGGCTTTGCCGGCCTGCTTGACCTGGGCTATATCGCGTTCTATGCGGTGGGCGCCTACCTGATGGCGCTGCTGGGCTCGCCCCACCTGGCGAACCAGTTCGAGTGGATCCAGCAACTGTTCCCCACCGGCATCCACCTGTCGATGTGGTTCGTATTGCCGATCGCGATCCTGGTAGCCGCCACCTTCGGCGTGCTGCTCGGGGCGCCAACGCTGAAGCTGCGCGGAGACTACCTCGCCATCGTGACGCTGGGCTTCGGCGAGATCGTCCGCATCTTCATGAACAACCTGGACCGCCCGCTCAACATCACCAACGGACCCAAGGGCATCACCGCGGTGGACCCGGTCCACATCTTCGGCTTCGACTTCTCGAAGACGCACGAGATCTTCGGGCTGAAGTTCTCGCCGGTGTTCATGTACTACTACCTGCTGGTGTTCCTGGTCATCGTGATCGTGATCGTGAGCCTGCGGCTGCAGACCTCGCGTATCGGCCGCGCCTTCGTGGCCATCCGCGAAGACGAGATCGCGGCCAAGGCGATGGGCGTCAACACCCGCAACATCAAGCTGCTGGCCTTTGCCATGGGCGCGTCGTTCGGCGGTGCCTCGGGCGCGGTGTTCGGGGCCTTCCAGGGCTTCGTGTCGCCGGAATCATTCACGCTGTGGGAATCGATCTACGTGCTGGCCATCGTGGTGCTCGGCGGCATGGGCCATATCCCGGGCGTGATCCTGGGTGGCGTCCTGCTGGTGGGCTTCCAGGAGCTGCTGCGCGTGGTCGCCGAGCCGATGCAGACCGGCCTGTTCGGCCACGTGATCGTCGATGCCGAAGTGCTGCGCCAGCTGCTGTTCGGCCTGGCCCTGGTTGGCGTCATGCTGTATCGCCCGGCGGGCATCTGGCCGTCGCCGCGCAAGGAAGACCGCCCGGTGGTGCGCCGTGCGGGCAGCGTGGGCCGTTTCTGACCAGGAGGACAATATGAGCAACAACGATTTCCTCCTGTCGGTACAGGGGGTGAACAAGCGTTTCGGCGGCCTGCAGGCGCTGTCCGAGGTGGGCCTGCAGATCAAGCCGGGCGAGATCTATGGCCTGATCGGCCCCAACGGCGCCGGCAAGACCACCTTCTTCAACGTGATCACCGGGCTGTACACGCCGGACTCGGGCGAGTTCGTGCTGGGCGGCAAGGCCTACCAGCCGACCGCCGTGCATGAAGTGGCGAAGGCCGGTATAGCGCGCACGTTCCAGAACATCCGCCTGTTCGGCGAGATGACCGCGCTCGAGAACGTCATGGTCGGGCGCCACGCGCGTACCAAGGCCGGCCTGTTCGGCGCGATCTTCCGTCCGCCTTCGGTGCGCCGCGAGGAAGAGGGCATCGAGGACATGGCGCACGACCTGCTCGACTACGTCGGCATCGGCAAGTACGCCAACTTCACCGCGCGCAACCTGTCGTACGGCCACCAGCGCCGGCTGGAGATCGCCCGTGCGCTGGCGACCGAGCCCAAGCTGCTGGCGCTGGACGAACCGGCCGCGGGCATGAACGCGACCGAGAAGGTCGAGCTGCGCGGGCTGCTCGACAAGATCAAGAACGACGGCAAGACCATCCTACTGATCGAGCACGATGTGAAGCTGGTGATGGGGCTGTGCAGCCGCATGACGGTGCTGGACTACGGCAAGGTGATTGCCCAGGGCCTGCCGCACGAGGTGCAGAACAACCCCGCCGTGATCGAGGCCTACCTCGGCGCATCGGCGCACTGATGGCCGGAGGACAAGCAATGACACAGACAGTACTGAAGATCTCGGGCCTGAAGGTTGCCTACGGCGGCATCCAGGCCGTCAAGGGTATCGACCTCGACATCAAGGATGGCGAGCTGGTGACGCTGATCGGCGCCAACGGCGCCGGCAAGACCACCACCATGAAGGCCATCACCGGCCTGCAGGGCTGGGCCGGCGGCGACGTGGAATACATGGGCAAGTCGATCAAGGGCGTGCCCAGCTACGCGCTGCTCAAGCAGGGCATGGCGATGGTGCCGGAAGGGCGCGGCGTGTTCGCGCGCATGACCATCACCGAGAACCTGCAGATGGGCGCCTACACGCGCAACGACGAGGCCGGCATCAAGGCCGACGTCGACCGCATGTTCGGCATCTTCCCGCGCCTGAAGGAACGCGCCAACCAGCTTGCGGGCACCATGTCTGGCGGCGAGCAGCAAATGCTGGCGATGGCGCGCGCGCTGATGAGCCAGCCCAAGCTGCTGCTGCTGGACGAGCCCTCGATGGGCCTGTCGCCGATCATGGTCGAGAAGATCTTCGAGGTCGTGCGCGACATTTCGTCGCAGGGCGTGACCGTGCTGCTGGTCGAGCAGAACGCGCGCCTGGCGCTGCAGGCTGCGCACCGCGGCTACGTGATGGAGTCCGGCCTGATCACCATGAGCGGGGACGCCAAGCAGATGCTCGACGACCCCAAGGTGCGGGCCGCGTACCTCGGCGAGTAAAGCGCGCGCTGCCGCCTCCCACCCCGCCGCAAGAGGGGTGAGGGAGAGGGCAGGCGCACGCAGGCGCAAGGCCTTTCCCCTTGCCGCGGGGCCCCGCGCAACGCCTGCTCAGGCTGGTGTTCGCGGGTTCTGCGGCGCTGGCTCTCTCCCTCACTCCTCTGCGGCACCACGAAGAAAAAAGCCTCGCGCGAGCGAGGCTTTTTTCCGTCTGGCGAATGACCAGCCTCAGGCCAGCTTCTTCAGCAGCGTGCGCAGCATGCCGATCATCTGGTCGATCTCTTCGCGCGTCACGTTCAGCGCCGGCATGAAGCGCAGCAGGTTGGCGCGCGGCGCGTTCAGCAGCAGGCCTTGCGGCGCCATGTCGCGGGCTTCTTCCACCAGTTGCGGGCCGATGTCCTTGCCCAGCATCAGCGCGCGCAGCAGGCCTTCGCCGCGTTCACCGCCCAGGCCGAATTCAGCCGACAGCGCCAGCAGCTGTTCCCTCAGGTACTCGCCCTTGGCCGTGACGTCGTCGAGGAACCCCGGCGCGGTCAGCTGCTCGATCACGGCGCTGCCCACCGCGGTCATCAGCGGGTTGCCATTGTAGGTGCCGCCCTGGTCGCCGGCCTCGAAGCTGGCGACCTCGGCCTTGCACAGCAGCGCCGACAGCGGCACGCCGCCGCCGATACCCTTGCCCAGCGTCATGATGTCGGGCTCCACGCCCGACAGCTCGTAGGCGAACAGGGTGCCGCAGCGCCCGCACCCGGTCTGCACTTCATCGACGATCAACAGCAGCTTGTGCTTGTCGGCCAGTGCGCGCAGGCCCTGCATGAACTCGCGCGTGGCGGGGAGCACGCCACCTTCGCCCTGCACGGGCTCGAGCATAATGCCGACGGTCTTGTCGGTGATCAGCTTCTCCACCGAAGCCAGGTCGTTGAGGTCGGCCTTGGGGAAGCCCGGCACCTGCGGCGCGAAGATGGTGTCCCAGCCGGCCTTGCCCGACGCGCTCATGGTGGCGAGCGTGCGGCCATGGAAGCTGTGGTCCATGGTGATGATCTCGAAGGCGCCGTGCTTGTGCTTGCGGCCCCATTTGCGCGCGAGCTTGATCGCGCCTTCGTTGGCCTCGGCGCCGCTGTTGGCGAAGAAGACCTTGTCGAAGCAGCTGTTGTCGGTCAGCTGTTTGGCGAGCTTGAGCATCGGCTCGTTAAAGAAGGCCGGGCTCGGGTTGATCAGCTTGTGCGACTGGGCCACCAGCGCATCGATCATGCCCTGGTTGGAATGTCCCAGGCAGTTCACCGCCCAGCCTTGCACGAAGTCCAGGTATCGCTTGCCGTTGTGATCCGTCAGCCAGGATCCCTTGCCCTCGGTGAAGACGAGCTCGGGCCGGTTGGTGATGTACATCAGGGATTGGACGGGAAACTCAGCAAATGCCATGGCGGACTCCAGGGGTCGGCTTTAAACGATGGACGGGAGGGCGGGAACGACGAAACAAAGCGGGAAACAAACGGGCAAACCAAAACAAAAAGCCACGGGGCTTGCCCGTGGCTCGTTGACCTGAACAGACGCAGTCGACGGTCAGCCGCGTGGCACCCCATTGGGGAGCGACGTACGGAAGCTGCGGCGTCGGTTGAAGGTCGTGTTCATGCGGCCAAATATAAGGCGCATGCGCCCGGGTGTCAAAACGAATTTTGGCAGACCCGGGCATTGTTGCGCTGACGGAACGGGCAGGGCGGCTGGCCGTTCAGGCCGCCGGGGCCGAGCCGGCCGGGTGCATATCGGCCTCGGAGGTGAACGAGTCGGCGAAGAACGCGTCCTCGTGCAGCTTGCACTGGCGGGTGAAGTCGGTGCGCGCGGCGTTGACCATCACCGGGGCGCCGCAGGCATAGACTTCATGGCCCGACAGGTCCGGGTGGTCGGCGATCACGGCCTGGTGGACAAAGCCGGTGCGGCCCTGCCAGTTGTCTTGGGGCTGCGCGTCGGACACCACCGGCACGTACTTGAAGTTGGGCAGGTCGTGCGCCCACTGCTCGCACAGCGCGTGCATGTACAGATCCTTGGGCCGGCGGCCGCCCCAGTACAGGGTCATCGGGCGCTCGATGCCGGTGTAGGCCATATGCTCGACGATCGCCTTGATCGGCGCGAAGCCGGTGCCGGAGGCCAGCAGGATGATCGGTGCGTTCGATTCCTCGCGCAGGAAGAAGCTGCCCAGCGGGCCTTCGAAGCGCAGGATGTCGCGCTCCTTCATCGCCGGCTGGCCTTCCTTGGCACCGAACACGTAGTCGGTGAAGGCGCCCCCGGGCATATGGCGGATATGCAGTTCGATCGGGCCGTCTTCATGCGGCGGCGTGGCGATCGAGTAGCTGCGGCGCTTGCCGTCGCGCAGCAGGAATTCCACGTACTGGCCGGCCAGGTACTGCATGCGCTCGGTTGCCGGCAGCTGCAGGCGAATCGAGATTACGTCGTCGGCCAGGCGCTCCAGCGTGGTCACGCGGCACGGCACCTTCTTGATGGGGATGTCGCCTGCGCCGTGGACTTCGCGGCATTCGATGGTGACATCCGAGGCCGCGTTGGCGCAGCAGAACAGGGCTCGGCCCTCGGTCCTTTCCTGCGCGGTCAGCGCGGACGGGGCGTGGTCGCCCTGGACGATGGTGCCTTCGAGCACGCGGCCCTTGCACGAGCCGCAGGCGCCGTTCTTGCAGCCGTAGGGCAGCCCGATGCTGTGGCGCAGGGCCGCGCCAAGGATGGTTTCGTCCGCGGCCACTTCGAACTTGTGGCCACTGGGCATGACGGTTACTTGATAAGCCATAATCGGTCTATGAGCCAAATTCAGTCGATGCTGCAGCCCTCGCGCCTCCCACTTCTCCCGGCACCTGGCCGCCGGCTGGGCCGTCCGCGCCTGTTGATCGTTGGCTGCGGGGATGTGGGGACGCGCTGCCTGCGAATCCTGTCGTCGCGCATGCGCGTGTTTGCCGTGACCTCGCAGCCGGCGCGCCGCGCCGAACTGCGCGCCGCCGGCGCGGTGCCGCTGGTGGCGGACCTGGACCGGCCCGCTACGCTCGCGCGGCTGGGCGGGCTGGCCACGCAGGTGCTGGACCTGGCGCCGCCGCCCGGGCAGGGCGAGGGCGATCCGCGCACGCGTGCACTGCTCGCCGCCTTGCGCCGCACGGCCTGGCGCCGGGCCAGGAAACCTGCGGGCACGCTTGCCGGCGAGCCCGCCATTCTACCCGACCGGGCCCCGCCCCGCGCTGCGTTTGTCTACGCCAGCACTTCCGGCGTCTATGGTGACCGCCAGGGCGCGCGGGTATCCGAATTCCACGCCGTGCGGCCCCAGACCGCGCGTGCGCGCCGCCGCGTGGCCGCCGAGCAGTCGGTGCGCGCGTTAGGCCGCGACGCCGGCTGGCGCACCAGCATCGTCCGCATCCCCGGTATCTATGCGGCGGACCGCCTGCCGGTGGCGCGGCTGCAACGCGGCACGCCGGCGCTGGTGCCTCAGGACGACGTCTACACCAGCCATATCCACGCCGACGACCTGGCGCGCACCATGGTCGCCGCGCTGTTCCGCGGCCGCCCGCAGCGCGTGGTCCACGCCAGCGACGACACCGAGCTGCGCATGGCCGACTACTTCGACCTGGTAGCCGACCGCCGTGGCCTGCCGCGCCCGCCCCGCATCACGCGCGGGCAAGCGCGTGAAGTGATCGAGCCGACGCTGCTGAGCTTTATGAGCGAATCGCGCCGGCTCGACAATCGCCGCCTGAAACGCGAGCTACGCCTGCGGCTGCGCTATCCCACCGTCGCTTCCTTCTTCGACGCCTGACCGCGCCCGCGGCTGCGCCCTGCTGGAAGGTCTTCCTGCTGGCACGGGGCTTGCTGTCCACTTGCGTCACTTTGTCCCTGTCTATACAGCGGCACATGGATCGCCCCGGCCTGGTGCCTGGTGGCGGTCCGTCTGAACCGACGTGGTGCCACCATCGTTGACGGATCCTCGAAATAAAGCGCCTTTCAAGGCGATTTTGTATCGATTGGCTCGGTGGAAGTACTACATTGACTTGTATATACAGGTATTGTTTAATGCCAGAAAACGAGCGCGGCCACAGGTATGGCCTGCCGTCGACGGATACACCAAAGGAGCGTACAGATGAGGATTCAGAGCCGCATTCACAGCAGGATCCGCGGTCGGATGGCAGTTGGGGCCGCGATGCTGTTCGCGGTGGTGGCCGCGGGCGGCACCGCGCACGCCCAGACCACCAAAGTGACGCTCGGCATGAGCGGCTGGACCGGCTTCGCGCCGCTGACGCTGGCCGACAAGGCCGGCATCTTCAAGAAGAACGGCGTGGAAGTCGACATCAAGATGATCCCGCAGAAGGACCGCCACCTGGCGCTGGCCTCGGGTGCGATCCAGTGCGCGGCCACCACGGTCGAGACCCACGTGGCCTGGAACGCCAACGGCGTGCCGATCACCCAGATCGTGCAGCTGGACAAGTCCTACGGTGCCGACGGCCTGGCCGTGCGCACCGACGTGAAGAGCTTTGCCGACCTGAAGGGCAAGACCATCGGTGTCGATGCGCCGGGTACCGCGCCGTACTTCGGCCTGGCCTGGATGCTGAAGAAGAACGGCATGACGCTCAAGGACGTGAAGACCACCACGCTGTCGCCGCAGGCGGCCGCGCAGGCCTTCGTGGCCGGCCAGAACGACGGCGCCATGACCTATGAGCCGTACCTGTCGACGGTGCGCCAGAACCCGGACAAGGGCAAGATCCTGGCGACCACGCTCGACTACCCGATGGTGACCGATACGCTCGGCTGCGCGCCGAAGTGGCTCAAGGAGAACCCGAAGGCGGCGCAGGCTCTGGTCGACAGCTACTTCGAGGCGCTGGAGATGATCCGCAAGGATCCCGAGAAGGCCAACGAGATCATGGGCGCCGCGGTCAAGCAGACCGGCGAGCAGTTCGCCAAGTCGGCCGCCTACCTGCGTTGGCAGGACCGTGAGGCCAACAAGAAGTTCTTCTCCGGAGAGCTCGCCAGCTTCAGCAAGGAAGCGGCGGCGGTGCTGCTCGACATCGGCGTGATCCGCCAGGTGCCGGACGTGACGACGCTGTACGACGCGCGTTTCCTCAAGTAACCCGCAGTTTTCAGGAGGCGTGACGTCATGACGCAAGCCCGAATTGGTTCATCTGCCCCGGCGGCCGCGGTGGCCGCCGGCGGCTCCGCCGAGGCGCCCGCGCGCCGGCGCCATCCGTGGCTGGCCCCGCTGGTCCCGGTGTCGCCGAACACGCGCTGGATCCTCGGCCTGTCTTTCTTTGTGCTGTTCTTCGGCATCTGGGCCGCGGTCACGCTGGGCGGCTTTGTGCCGCGCACGTTCCTGGCCGATCCGATGACGATGGCCAAGGAGGGCTTCATCCTTTTCACCGAGCACAACTTCATCGGCGACATCGGCATGACCGTCTGGCGCGTGGTCGGCGGCTTCGTGCTGGCCGCGGTGCTGGCCGTGCCGCTGGGCATCTTCATGGGCTCGTACAAGGCGGCCGAGGCGTTCTTCGAGCCCTTCGTGTCTTTCTGCCGCTACCTGCCCGCGTCTGCCTTTATCCCGCTGCTGATCCTGTGGGCCGGCATCGGTGAGACCCAGAAGTTGCTGGTGATCTTTATCGGCTCGTTCTTCCAGATCGTGCTGATGGTGGCGGTGGCCGTCGGCGGCGCGCGCAAGGACCTGGTCGAGGCGGCCTACACGCTGGGCGCCAACAGCGCCGGCATCGTGCGGCGCGTGCTGATCCCCGGGGCGGCGCCAGAGATCGCCGAGATCCTGCGGCTGGTGCTGGGCTGGGCCTGGACCTACGTGATCGTGGCCGAGCTGATCGGCTCGTCATCCGGCATCGGCCACATGATCACCGACAGCCAGGCGCTGCTCAATACCGGGCAGATCATCTTCGGCATCATCGTGATCGGCTGCATCGGGCTGGTCTCCGACCTTGTCTTCAAGCGCGCCAACCAGCGCCTGTTCCCGTGGAGTTCGATCCAATGAGCGCACTGTCCATCCAGCAGGTCTCGCGCACCTTCGCCAACCCGCGCGGTGGCCAGACCCTGGCGCTGCAGCCGGTCGACTTCGAGGTCCGCGACAACGACTTCGTCACCATCCTCGGGCCTTCGGGCTGCGGCAAGTCCACGCTGCTGCGCATCGTCGCGGGGCTTGACACCCCCTCCAGCGGCCGCGTGCTGCTGGACGGCCAGCCAGTGTCCGCCCCCGGCGCCGACCGCGGCATGGTGTTCCAGTCGTACACGCTGTTTCCCTGGCTGACGATCGAGCAGAACGTGCGCTTCGGCCTGCGCGAGCGCGGCATGAGCGCGGCCGAGCAGAAGGAGCGCAGCGACTTCTTCATGCAGCGCGTCGGCCTGCGCGGCTTCGAGCACCACTACCCGAAACAGCTCTCTGGCGGCATGCAGCAGCGCACCGCGATCGCGCGGGCGCTGGCCAACGATCCCAAGATCCTGCTGCTCGACGAGCCCTTCGGCGCGCTCGACAACCAGACCCGCGTGCTGATGCAGGAGTTGCTGCTCGGCATCTGGGAAGCCTCGCGCAAGACGGTATTATTCGTGACCCACGATATCGACGAGGCCATCTTCATGGCCAACCGGGTGGCGGTTTTTTCCGCCAGGCCGGGTCGGATCAAGAGCGAGATCGCGGTGGATTTCCCGCATCCGCGCCATTACACGATCAAGACCTCTCCCGAGTTTTCCGCGCTCAAGGCGCGCCTGACGGAAGAGATCCGCGCCGAGGCCATGGCCGCGGCCGAGCACTGAAACAACATGAACCACGCAGTAGGCCCTACTTCCGCTCCTTCGTCTCCCACCGCGCTCTACCAGCAGGTCAAGGAGTACATCGCCCGCCAGATCCAGAGCGGCGCGTGGCAGCCGGGCGACCGGGTGCCGTCGGAGCAGGAGCTGGTGAACCGCTTCGGCGTCTCGCGCATGACCGTCAACCGGGCACTGCGCGAGCTGTCGGAGCAGGGCCGGGTGGTGCGCGTGGCCGGCGTGGGCACCTTCGTCGCCGAGCACAAGCCGCAGTCCACGCTGCTGAGCGTGGTCAACCTGCAGGACGAGATCCGCATGCGCGGGCATGACTATGCCTGCGACGTGATCCTGGTGGAGCGCGTCTCGGCGTCGATCGAGGTGGCCGCCGCGCTGGAGCTGCGCACCGGCGAATCGGTGTACCACTCCGTCTGCGTGCATCGCGAGGACGGCGTGCCGGTGCAGCTGGAAGACCGCTACGTCAATCCGCGCGTGGCGCCGGACTTTATCGGCCAGGATTTCAGCCAGACCCAGCCCGGCGAGTACCTGTTGCGCCATGTGCCCTACGATCAGGTAGAGCATGTGGTCGATGCGATCGCCGCCACCCCCGAGCAGGCCGCGCAACTGGAAATGCCGCCCACGCAACCTTGCCTGATGCTGACGCGCCGCACCTGGACCAACGGCGTGCCGGTGACTTTCGTGCGGTGCCTGCATCCGGGCAACCGCTACCGCCTCGGCAGCCGCTTCCGCGCCGACGGCAATCCCGCTTTCGGCTGATTCCCCGACGGATCAGCCCATGGTTCAATTTTTACCTTAAGCTGTATAGACAGGAACATACAAATGAGCGCCAGCCAACACGACCAAGCTTCCCGCCCGCTGCTGACCCTGCAGCCGGGCCATGTCACCCTGGCCGACCTGCGCCGCATCTACCGTGGCGAAGTGCGCCTGGAGATGGCCGAATCCGCCTGGGCGGGCGTGCGCGCCGCGCAGGCCACGGTGCAGGACATCATCGACGCCGACGCCGTGGTCTACGGCATCAACACCGGCTTCGGCAAGCTGGCGCAGAGCCGCATCCCGCACGACAAGCTGGCCCAGCTGCAGCGCAACCTGGTGCTGTCGCACAGCGTCGGCACAGGCCCCGACCTGGCCGAGGACACCGTGCGCCTGATCCTGGCGACCAAGGCGGTCAGCCTGGCGCGCGGCCACTCGGGCGTGCGGCCGGAACTGATCGAGGCGCTGCTGGCGCTGGTGAACCACGGCGTGACGCCGTGCATCCCGGCCAAGGGCTCGGTGGGCGCCTCCGGCGACCTGGCTCCGCTGGCGCATATGTCGTGCACGCTGATCGGCGTGGGCGATGTGCTGGTCGACGGCAAGCGCGTGCCGGCTGCAGAGGGCCTGGCCCATGCCGGCCTGAAAGCATTTGAACTTGGCCCGAAGGAAGGCCTGGCATTGCTCAACGGCACCCAGGTGTCGACCGCACTGGCGCTGGCCGGCCTGTTCGGCGCCGAAGACGCGTTTGCCGCCGGGCTGGTGGCAGGTGCGCTGTCGCTGGAAGCGATCAAGGGCTCGGTCAAGCCGTTCGATGCCCGTATCCATGAAGCCCGCGGCCAGGCTGGCCAGATCGCCGTGGCCGGCGCCGTGCGCGCGATGCTCGACGGCAGCGAGATCGTCGATTCGCACAAGGCCTGCGGCCGCGTGCAGGACCCGTACTCGATCCGCTGCCAGCCGCAGGTGATGGGCGCGTGCCTGGACAACCTGCAGCACGCCGCGCGCATCCTGCAGATCGAGGCCAATGCCGCGTCGGACAACCCGCTGGTGTTCCCGGAGCAGGGCGATGTGGTCTCCGGCGGCAATTTCCACGCCGAGCCGGTGGCGTTTGCCGCCGACATCATCGCGCTGGCGATCGCCGAGATCGGCGCGATTTCCGAGCGCCGGCTGGCGCTGCTGCTCGATACCGGGCTGTCGGGCTTGCCGCCGTTCCTGGTGCGCGAGGGCGGGTTGAACTCGGGCTTCATGATCGCGCAGGTGACCGCAGCCGCGCTGGCTTCCGAGAACAAGTCGCTGGCGCATCCGTCCAGCGTCGACAGCCTGCCGACGTCGGCCAACCAGGAAGACCATGTGTCGATGGCTACCTACGGTGCGCGCCGGCTGGGCGAGATGGCGGCCAATACCGCGGTGGTGGTCGGCATCGAAGCGATGGCGGCCGCACAGGGCATCGAATTCCATCGTCCGCTGAAGTCGTCGCCGCTGGTGGAAACCGAACTGGCCCGCATCCGCGCGCGCGTGGACTTCGTGGAAGGCGACCGCTACCTGGCGCCGGATATCGAAGCGATGAAGCAATGGGTGGTGCAGGGCGATGCCGGTGCGGGCTGGCCCGACGCCGTGCGCGCGATCCTGCCGACCAACCTGTCGGAATGCGACCGCAACTGACCCAGCAAGAGCAGACACGCAGCAGGAGAACAAGACATGAACGCCAACGAAAACCAATTCATCCAGCGCGGCCAGCGCGAAATCCGTGCCCCGCGCGGCAGCCAGCTGCACTGCAAGAACTGGCTGATCGAAGCCGCCTACCGCATGATCCAGAACAACCTCGATCCCGACGTGGCCGAGCGCCCGCAGGACCTGGTGGTGTACGGCGGCATCGGCAAGGCCGCGCGCAACTGGGAATGCTTCGACGCGATCCTGGACAGCCTGCGCCGCCTGGGCGAGGACGAATCGCTGCTGGTGCAGTCGGGCAAGCCGGTCGGCGTGTTCCGCACGCATGTCGACGCGCCGCGCGTGCTGATCGCCAACTCCAACCTGGTGCCGCACTGGGCCAACTGGGACAAATTCAACGAACTGGACCGCGCCGGCCTGATGATGTACGGGCAGATGACCGCGGGCTCGTGGATCTACATCGGCACGCAGGGCATCGTGCAGGGCACCTATGAGACCTTTGTCGAGGCAGGCCGCCAGCACTACAACGGCGACCTGTCGGGCAAGTGGATCCTGACCGCGGGCCTGGGCGGCATGGGCGGTGCGCAGCCGCTGGCGGGTGTGCTCGCCGGCGCCTGCGTGCTGGCGATCGAATGCCAGGAGTCGCGTATCGACTTCCGCCTGCGCACGCGCTACGTCGACAAGAAGGCCACCACGCTCGACGAAGCGCTGGCGATGATTGCCGAAGCCACGCAGAAGAAGGAAGCGATCTCGGTCGGCCTGCTCGGCAACGCCGCCGAGATCGTCCCTGAACTGGTCAAGCGCGCGCAGGCCGGCGGCATGCGCCCGGATATCGTCACCGACCAGACCTCTGCGCATGACCTGGTCAATGGCTACCTGCCGGAAGGCTGGACCGTCGAGCAGTGGGAGCAAGCGCGCAAGCAGGATCCCAAGTCGGTGGAAGCCGCAGCGCGTCCGTCGATCGTCAAGCACGTGCAGGCCATGCTCGACTTCCAGAAGATGGGCGTGCCGACGGTCGACTACGGCAATAACATTCGCCAGGTCGCGTTCGACGAGGGCGTGAAGAATGCCTTCGATTTCCCGGGTTTCGTGCCGGCCTATATCCGCCCGCTGTTCTGCCGCGGCAAGGGCCCGTTCCGCTGGGTGGCGCTGTCGGGCGACCCGGAGGATATCTACAAGACCGACGCCAAGATGAAGGAGCTGTTCCCCGAGGACAAGCACCTGCACCGCTGGCTCGACATGGCGCATGACCGCATCGCCTTCCAGGGCCTGCCGGCGCGCATCTGCTGGGTGGGGCTGGACGAGCGCCACCGCGCCGGCCTGGCCTTCAACGAGATGGTGAAGTCCGGTGAGCTGAAGGCGCCGGTAGTGATCGGCCGCGACCACCTGGACTGCGGCTCGGTGGCTTCGCCCAACCGCGAGACCGAAGCGATGCGCGACGGCTCGGATGCGGTTTCCGACTGGCCGCTGCTGAACGCGCTGCTGAACACCGCTGGCGGTGCCACGTGGGTCAGCCTGCATCACGGTGGCGGCGTTGGCATGGGCTTCTCGCAGCATTCGGGCGTTGTGATCGTGTGCGACGGCACCGACGCCGCTGCCAAGCGCATCGAACGCGTGCTGTGGAACGATCCGGCCACCGGCGTGATGCGTCATGCGGACGCGGGCTATGAAGTGGCCATCGAATGCGCGCACGAGAAGGGCCTCAACCTGCCGATGGTGAAGGGCTTATGAGCACGACCCTGCCGCAGCGCTTTGCGCTGGATGAGATCGCCCCAACGCGCTGGAAGAACGGCGGCGGCAACACGCGCGAGATCGCGGTGTGGCCGGACGGCGCCGGCATGGACGACTTTGTGTGGCGGCTGAGCGTGGCCGATATCGAAGCGGATGGCCCGTTCTCGCCGTTCCCGGGCATCGACCGCCAGATCGTGCTGCTCGAAGGCGCGGGCGTGACGCTTGCCGCCGATGACGGCAGCTTCAGCCATCGGCTCGCGCAGCCGGGCGAGCCGTTTGCCTTTTCCGGCGACACCGGCCTGCAGGCAGCGCTGCTCGATGGCGCGACGCGCGACTTCAATGTGATGACGCGCCGTGGCAGGTGCCGTGCGCGTGTCGAAGCTTTCCGCCAGGGGTTTGCGGTCAGCACCGGCGACCATACCGTGTGCCTGTTTGCCGTCAGCGGCGCCTGGCAGGCGCAGGACGCCAGTCTGTCGCTGCAGGCAGGCGAAGGGGCGCTATATGGCGCCGCCGGGACTGCATCGACGCAACCGTTTGAACCTGTGGGTGATGAAGCGCTGTGCCTTTGCGTCACCCTTGAGACGGAGCCGGGCCAATGACGCTGACCTCTGTATCGTCCGCCCCCAGTGCAGACGGCGTCTGGCACAACTGCCACCTGCTGCCGGATGCCGACCCCGCGCAGGCGATCCGCGATGCCGCGCTGGTTGTCGAGCAGGGACGTGTCGCGTGGCTCGGCGTTGCCGCCGAGATGCCGGACGCGTACCGCGGCTTGCCGCGCCATGATGCCAACGAGGCCTGGATCACCCCCGGCCTGGTCGACTGCCATACCCACCTGGTCTACGGCGGCCAGCGCGCCGATGAATTCGCGATGCGCCTTGCGGGCGCCGGCTACGAAGAAATTGCGCGCGCAGGCGGTGGCATCGTCTCCACCGTGCGCGCCACCCGCGCCGCCGACGAAGACACGCTGTTCGCACAGGCCGCCGCGCGCCTGCAGCCGCTGCTGGCCGAGGGCGTGACCGCGCTCGAGATCAAGTCGGGCTACGGCCTGAGCCTCGAAGCCGAGCGCAAGCAGCTGCGCGTGGCGCGGCGGCTGGGCGAGCAGTTCGGTGTCTCTGTCCACACCACCTTCCTCGGCGCGCATGCCTTGCCGCCCGAGTACGCGGGCCGTGCCGACGACTACATCGACCTGGTCTGCAACACCATGCTGCCGGCTCTGGCAGAGGAGGGGCTGGTCGACGCGGTCGATGCATTCTGCGAATCGATCGGCTTCTCGATCGCCCAGACCGAACGCGTCTTCGATGCCGCCACGCGCCACGGGCTGCGCGTCAAGCTGCATGCCGAGCAACTGAGCAACCTCGGCGCAGCCGCACTGGCCGCGCGCCATCGCGCCTTGTCCGCCGATCATCTCGAACATCTCGATGAAGCCGGCGTTGCGGCGATGGCGGAGGCCGGCACGGTCGCGGTGCTGCTGCCCGGCGCCTACTACTTCCTGCGCGACACCAACCTGCCGCCGATCGCGCTGCTGCGCCAGTACGGCGTGCCGATGGCGATCTCGACCGACCACAACCCGGGCACGTCGCCGGTGACGTCGCTGCTGCTGATGATGAATATGGCCTGCACGCTGTTCCGCCTGACCGTGCCCGAAGCACTGGCCGGCGTGACCGTGCACGCAGCGCGCGCGCTGGGCGCGGCCGACCGGCACGGCAAGCTTGAAGCGGGGCGTGTTGCCGACTTCGCGCTGTGGGGCATCGATTCGCCCGCTGAGCTGGCCTACTGGTTCGGCCGCAACCCGGTGGTGACGGTGGTGCGTCAGGGCCGCGTCTATCACGCGCACGGAGGCGCATCGGCATGAGCGCTACGCAACTTCTCGCACCTTATGCACTGCTGCCGTCCGGCTGGGCGCGCGATGTGCTACTCGCATGGGACGAACAGGGCCGCTTGACCACCGTGCAGCCCGACGCCACGCCTGCGGCCGGCTTGCCGCGCGCGGTCGGCCCGGTGCTGCCCGGCATGCCCAACCTGCATTCACACGCCTTCCAGCGCGGCTTTGCCGGCCTCACTGAGTACCGCAGCCGTCCGCAGGGCGACGACCCGGCCGGCGCCGACTCGTTCTGGAGCTGGCGCACGCTGATGTACCGCTTTGCGCAACGTCTGTCGCCAGATACGCTGGAGGCGATCGCCACGCAGCTCTATATCGAGATGCTGCGCGCCGGCTACACCAGCGTGTGCGAGTTCCACTACGTGCATCACGATGCCGACGGCAAGCCCTATGCCGACGCCTCCGAGATGTCGCTGCGCCTGCTGCGCGCGGCGCAGCGCACCGACATCGGCATGACGCTGCTGCCGGTGCTGTACCAGACCGCCGGCTTTGGCGGCAAGCCGCCGCTGGCGGAGCAGCGCCGTTTCCTGCACGACACCGACGCGATGCTGCGCCTGCTGGAACGGCTCGCGCCCGTATGCGCGCAGTCCGGCGCACGGCTCGGGCTGGCACCGCATTCGTTGCGTGCGGTGCCGGAAGGCAGCCTGGCGCACGCGCTGGCGGGCCTGAAGGCCATCGACCCGCAGGCGCCCATCCATATCCATATCGCCGAACAGCAGCGCGAAGTCGACGATTGCATCGCCTGGTCCGGCACGCGCCCGGTCACCTGGTTGTTCGACCATGTTGAAGTCGATGCGCGCTGGTGCCTGGTGCATGCCACCCATATGGATTGGGACGAACGACGGCGCCTCGCGCACAGCGGCGCGGTGGCCGGCATCTGCCCGACCACTGAGGCCAACCTTGGCGACGGCGTGTTCGAAGCCGCGCCTTACCTCGCGCAGCACGGCGCATGGGGTATCGGCTCGGACAGCCACGCCAGTGTCAGCGTGGCCGAGGAACTGCGCCTGTTCGAGTACGGCCAGCGGTTAGGTCTGCAGCGGCGCAACGTGCTGGCCTCCGACACACATGCGCAGGTGGCCGACCGTTTGTATCTGGAAGCCGTGGCCGGCGGCGCACGCGCCAGCGGCCGCGCCATAAGCGGACTGGCAATGGGACAGCAGGCGGATTTCGTCGTGCTGGACGGCGCGCATCCCGCGCTGGCCGGGCTCGACGGCGCGCAGGCGCTCGCCAACCACGTGTTCGCCAATCACGGTCATGAGACACTAGCGGATGTCCGCACCGCCGGCCGTAGCCGCGTGCAGCATGGCGCGCATCCGCTGCAGGCGGACGCGGGCCGGCTCTTCATCGCGGCCCGCGCCAGCCTGATGGCCGACTGAAACCGGGCGCTCGCCCACCGCATCGCAAAGACCATGTCCTTCTCCACCGATACCCCCGCCTTCACCCTGCACCGTGGCACGCGCCCGCTGCTGGTATCGATGCCGCATGTCGGCACGCACCTGCCGGCATCCGTCTCGCAACGGCTGACCGCCGAAGCTCGCACCGTGCCCGATACCGACTGGCACCTGGAACGTCTCTACGACTTTGCCCGCGAGCTGGGCGCATCGGTGCTGGCCGCCACGCACTCGCGCTACGTGGTCGACCTGAACCGGCCGCCCGATAACGCCAACCTGTATCCCGGCCAGGACACCACCGGCCTGTGCCCGGTCGATACCTTCGACAAGACGCCGGTGTACGCCGACGGCTGCAACGGCCCGGACGATGCGGAGATCGTCGCCCGCCGCGACGCGATCTGGCGCCCGTACCACGAGGCGCTGGCCGCGGAACTGGCCCGACTGAAAGCGGAACACGGCACCATCGCGCTGTGGGACGCGCATTCGATCCGCTCGGTGCTGCCGCGCTTCTTCGAAGGCAGGCTGCCGGACTTCAACCTCGGCACGGCCAACGGCGACAGCTGCGATGCCATGCTGGCGAACCAGTTGCTGGAGCAGGCCGCCGCGGTGCCGGGCCATACCGCGGTGCTGAACGGCCGCTTCAAGGGTGGCTACATTACGCGCCAGTATGGAAAGCCGCAGGACGGCGTGCACGCGGTGCAGCTCGAGCTGTCGCAGTGCGCGTATATGAGCGAGGTGTATCCGTTCGCCTATGACGAGGCGCGTGCCTCGGCACTGCAGCCGGCGTTGCGCGGCATGCTGGCGACGGTGCTGGAGTTCGTCGAGTCCCGCTGAGCACAGCGCTCTGCCAGCCGCGGCAAAGCTCAGGCGACTTGCTGGCCAAGCCGCAGGCGGTAGAGCGAGGTGCTGGCGGCGATGAACCATTCATTGCCCGCGACGCCACCGAAGGTAAGGTTGCCCACTTTTTGCGGCACCGGGATATGCGCCATCCGTGCCAGTCCGTGCGAGCCAACAGTAAGCTGCCTCAGCTTGCTGTTGGCTTTTGCCGCATCGGCGCACAGGGCTGATTTGGCATCCCCGATGGAGGAGATGGGCAGTGGGACGTGGAGAGGCAGAGCGCGGCTCAGCGCTGCCTGGCCAGGCGGTCCTCGATATGCTTGGCACGCTCCTGCGAGCCCGGGTGCGAACTGAGCATGCTCGACTGCCCGCCGTCGAGCGTCGACATCTTGCGGAACGCCGTCGCCAGCGCCTGCCGGTTGGCGCCGTTCTTCGTCAGCAGGTCGAACGAATAGTCATCGGCCGCGGTTTCCTGGCGCTGTGAGAATTGCGCATTGACGAACTTTTCGGCCAGGTCCCCAATCTGCGACGACGATAGCGCAGTCAGCGAAGCGATGCTGGTCGACCCGAGCAACCCGCGCGCAGCGGCCGCGGTATAGGCCACCTGCATCGCTGCCTTGGTATGGCCGAGCGCCACGTGCCCGATCTCATGGCCCACCACGCCGCGCACTTCATCGTCGCTCAAAAAATCCATCAGCCCGCTGTAGACCCGCACGCAGCCATTGGCCATCGCCCAGGCATTGATGTCCTTGGTCATGTACACCTTGGCGTCGAGCGGCAGGCCGGTATTGCCAAGCCCGCTCATCACCGTGGCCAGGCGCTTGGTGTAGGTGCTGTCCGCAGGCGCGAGGGTGTTCTTCTTATCCATCTCCGCGCATGACTGGTCGGACAGCGTCTTGACGTTGGCGTCCGACAAGGTAGCGGCGGTGAAGAGGCTGCCGCCGGCCTGGGTGAGGTTTTCCACGTTGGCACCGGCGCAGCCGGCAAGCAGGGTGGCGCAGGCTAGGGCGGAGAGGGTGAGTCGCTTCATGGTTCGCTCCGGGGGAGAATGGAATGGGCAATGCCATAGGATAGGAAGCGGGAGGAGGGTGCGCTAGTGGACGCCGTCCGACATCGGGCTTCCGAATAGTGGCCCTCAAAGCATTTGTAGGCCCGGACATCGGGCTGCTGATTCAACTCACCGAAAGTGTTGTGAAATCGCACAGGTCATCGAGACGCTGCTGCGAACGAAGGAACTGGTAATCGAGGCGGCGGAAACAGTCTGGAAGGCGTTGCGGCTGTACGCTGGTTCGTCGGCCGATTTTGCGGACTGCCTGATCGAGAAGACGTGCCACGAAGCGCAGTGCGAATACACGGCGACGTTTGATGCCAAGGCAGCGAACGTCGCCGGGATGAGACTGCTCAGATAACGGGAGCTCTGGCTAGCTGCGCCTCGCCAACGAACGCGTCTCGGTCAAGGCCGATTGCGCATTATGCAAAGCAAAGGATTTTTTTTTTTTTGATGGTGCCGGGGTCGGACTCGAACACAGCCGGAAAAGCTAAGACGTACGGCGTGTTGTAGATCCTTCTTGTGTCATGTACCCCCAAATGTACCCCCAGATTCGTATCGCTGCAGCCACCTATTCGCGAAACCCCTCGACTGGGTCAAGACAAAAAGCGCTACATAAATCACAATTAGCTACCCGTGACTCAAGCTCGCTGTTGTTCCGCTTATGAGACTGCGCGATGGGTTGACTATTTATTGATTCTGTCTATCGAGTCTTTGGCGGGGACAGCCTCGGCCAAATCGGCAAGCCGATCAACAGCAGCAGCCTGCGTGGCTGTCCCCAGCCACATCAGGTGCATGTTAAGCATTCGACGGATCGGTACCCTCGCACATGTGAAATTGGGCGGGCTGGACGACGAATGGGGCGACTATCCAGTCAGAGGCCGACGGGTTCACGCATTTACGTCGTCGTTGGGCTCGCATGGTCACCAAAGATCGCGGCCGAATCGTGTCTTGATGCGGCGCTGTAGGGAAACCGACCCGATCAGGTATGGAGCATGTTCCACTCGTCGACGACCTCAGTGCAGAGAGCTGGGCGGTGAGCATGCGTTTTCAGGCGCTGATCGATCACGAAGCCATACTCGGGTAAAGTACAATCTTTCTTATCTTTCTGCACGAAAAGTTCTAGTTAATGTCGATTCTGCTGGCCTGGCTGGGCAATACAGACCTGCGCGCATCCGAGTCGCCTGGCTCCGGAGAGCGAGGGCCCATCCTCGGAGCAGTCAAGGCATTCGCCTTTGAGGCAGTTCATCTGTTGTCCGATCACGCCGCGCCTGCAACTCGAGCGTATGTGCGCTGGCTAGGCGAGCAGTCCAATGTGGTCGCTACCGCGCACCAGGTCAAGCTCACCAGCCCTACCAGTTTTGAGGAGATATTCAAGGCGGCCATCGCCGTGATCGAAGAAATTCGGAATGCTTCGCCTTCTGCTCCCCTGACGTTCCATCTCAGTCCGGGCACGCCGGCGATGGCCGCCATCTGGTTGTTGCTGGCTAAGACGCGTTACCCGGCTAGGTTGATCGAGTCATCGCGCGAGCAGGGTGTCAAGGAAATCCGTATCCCGTTTGAGCTGTCTGCAGAGTTCTCGCCTGGTGCTGACAAAAATGCCGACGAAGCGCTAACACGGCTGATGCAGGGCCTACCGCCAGAGTCGCCGGCCTTTACCGCGATCATTCATCGTTGTGCGGCAATGAGGCGCACCGTTGCCATGGCCCACCGGTTGGCTCTGCGAGATGTGCCGGTGCTGATCCAGGGTGAGTCCGGGACCGGAAAGGAGCTTTTTGCCCGCGCGATCCACCAAGCCAGTGTCCGAAGTGGCAAGCCGTTCATTGCGGTCAACTGCGGTGCCATACCCCAAGAACTGGTCGATGCAGAGCTCTTCGGTCATGAAAAAGGGGCGTTTACTGGCGCAACGGTCGCGCGAGCTGGCTACTTTGAATCCACTGACGGCGGCACCCTGTTTCTAGATGAAATCGGGGAGTTGCCCCTAGCCTCCCAAGTCCGTTTGCTTCGGGTCTTGCAGGAGCGAGAAGTCACACGTGTCGGCGCTACCCGAGCCAAGCCGATCGACATAAGGGTCATCGCCGCAACCAACCGCGTCCTGCCGGAGGAGATTCGGGCGGGCCGCTTCCGTGAAGACCTGTTCCACCGCCTGGCCGTGGGCGTTTTGCTGCTGCCACCGCTTCGGCAGCGAGAAGGCGACCTGGGTCTGTTGATTGACTCGATGCTGGCCAACATCAATGCGGAGGCATCAACTCAACCAGGCTTTAGGCATAAAAAACTTGATGTCGGTGCAAAAAATCTTCTGATTCAGCATCCTTGGCCCGGCAATGTGCGAGAGCTTCACAATACCTTGCTCCGCGCCAGTATCTGGGCGACTGGCGACCGGATCACGACTCAAGACGTCGCAGAGTCATTGGCGGTGACCGTCGTTCCCGAGATTGAGTCTGTTCTTGGGCGCCCTCTAGACCAAGCCATTTCTCTGCCAGAAATCATCGGAGACGTGGCACGCCACTACCTTGAGCGCGCGATGGCGCAGACCCATGGCAACAAGTCCGAGGCAGCCCGCCTGCTTGGCCTGGGCAGCTACCAAACTCTGAGCAATTGGCTGCAAAAATATGGGGTTGGCTAGTTGGCACGCCTCCTGCTTATAAGAGCCCAATCGCAACTTTTCTTATGGCCCAGGCCGACATAGAGAACTTAACAACAAGGCACATCCAATGGCACGCAACGAACGACTGACCTGCAAAGAGCTAATTGAGCCCCGCCTGTCGGCGCTCGGTTGGTCGTGGCAGGACCAACTTCGCATCGGGCCTGGACGGGTCAACCTCACTGGTGAGGCGATGTACGACGAAACGCAGTCGATCATCGCGGATTACTTACTGCGCTACAAAGGAGTGCCACTTGCCATTCTGGAGGTTAAATCCGAGGGTGAAAGTGCTGCCGATGGCATGCAGCAGGCATCGCGCTATGCACGCCGCCTCTCCCTGCGTTTCTCAATTGCCTCGAACGGCAACGACTGGATCCTGACGGATAACGACACCGGCGATTTCGAGCCGCTGAGCGCGCCGCCGTCGCCTGACGAGTTGGTCGCCCGTATGGGCGTGTCGGTCGACTGGTCCCGCTGGGAGGGGGCGTTCGCCGCCGGCTATTACATGGATCAGGTCTCGCGCAAAGGCGTGCGCCCCTATCAGGACGTGGCCATTAACAAGGCACTGTGGCAGTTTGCCCAGGGCAATGACCGTGTGTTGCTGCTCATGGCCACCGGCACGGGCAAGACCTTCACCGTCTTCCAGTTGGTGTGGAAGCTATTGAATGGCAAGGCGCTTAAGCGCGAACACGTGCTGTTCTTGACTGACCGCAATAGCCTCAAGGACCAGGCTTATCGGGCGTTCAGTGCCTATTCGGCTTCCGAGCGTGTTCAGATCGACAAGGATACCGTCGCCAAAGGGCAGCATCTGGTGGGCAAGATGTTCTTTGCCAATTACCAGAGCCTTGACGAGGAACTGGATGGAAAGAAGGTCTATGAGCACTACGACCCGGACTTCTTTGATCTGGTGGTCGTGGACGAGTGTCATCGCTCAGGATTTGGCGACTGGTTTGGCGTGCTTGAACACTTTGGCGCTGCCCTGCAGCTGGGCCTTACCGCCACACCACGGGAGCTGGAAGAAGGCGAGCGGGCGCTAACAGACGACGAAAAGCGCCGCGACACCCAGCATTACTTTGGCGATCCGGTTTTCACCTATAGCCTCAAGCAGGCCATCGAGGATGGCTTCCTCGTGCCCTACCTGCTAGAAGAGCGCATCACCAACGTCGATGAAGACGGCTACACTGGCCTGGACGGCAAGCGCTACACCACCGCCAATTTCGAGCGCGACATCCGCATGCCGGATCGAACCAAAGCCATCGCCGAAGACCTGTGGGAGGTGCTGGGCAAGTACGAGCTGCGCGATGAAAAAACCATCGTGTTCTGCGTGGACGACACCCATGCCGCCTTCATGGCGCAAGAACTGCGCCGACTGTCCGGTAGCAACGACTACGCTGCCCGCATCACACGGGCGGAGCGCAATAGCCATCAGCTAGAGCGCAACTTTGCCGTTGTCGGCCCCAGTAACCCGCGCGTGGCCGTCACGGTCGATCTGCTCACCACGGGCTTTGACGCGCCCGACGTTAAGAACGTGGTGTTCGTGCGCCCGCTGCGCAGTGCCATCCTTTACAAGCAGATGAAGGGGCGTGGCACCCGCTTGTGCGAGGACATCAACAAGCGGTACTTCACCATCTTCGATTACTCCGGCGCCAGCCAGTTGGAAGATGCCGAATTCGACGGCCATCCCGCCAACCGGCAAAAGGCCACGGCCGCCGGCAGCAAGCCCAAGAAGAAGGGCGAGGACACTACGCCCAAACCCATAGGGGAAGGCGTTTCGGTGGTCATCTCCACCGAGAACCGCTATGTCTGTCTGGCCGATGGCCGCAAGGTGCCGTTTGACGAGTACACCGAGCAGTCGCGCGAGTTCATCCTGGATGTCAGCCACAAGGGAATGGATGAGCTGCTGCGCATCTGGATCGACAAAGGAAGCCGCCAAGAATTGCGTGAGGCCCTGCACGATCGTGACATTTATCCCTCAGCCTTCCGGCATTACCTCGACCTGCCCGATGCCGACGACGTGGACATCCTGGCCAAGATCGGCTTCCAGCTGCCACGTGTACCCAACCGCGCCGACCGTGCCAACCGCCTGTGGGACGAAGACCAGATCTGGCTGCTCGACCACTTGGGCGAAGCCGCGCTGGCCGAGAGCCAGCGCTTCAAGACCCACCTGTGGCAAACCGCGCTCGACCACTACCGCCTATTTGGCATCGACGACCTCGAGCAGGCTCGCACCTATAGCGCACCGCAGTTTGCCGAACAGTTCGGCAGCTTCGCCACGCTGACCCAGCGCTACGGCGGCCCGGCGCTGCTTAAGGCCGACCTTGAGCTGGTGAAGAAGCACCTTTACGTGCCCATGGCCGCCTAATGCGGCCGGGCCCAAAGAGCAACAGGAATCAACATGACCCAAAACACCACCGATCACCGCCGCCAGGAAGTGCAGCAGATCGTAAAGAACGCCTGCGATCAGCTCAATGCCGAGGGCGTGGATGCCCGCAACTATGTTGAGCAGCTCGCGTGGCTTTTCTTCCTCAAGGCCTTTGACGAAGCTGAAACGCGCAAGGAGCAGGAAGCCGCCTTCGATGACACGCCTTACGAGCGTCGTCTAGCCGGCGAGTATGCCTGGAGCCATTGGGCCAAGGACACCGACCACCCCGACGAGATGCTGGAGTTCGTGGACGGCAAACTGTGGATCAAGCTCACCAGCCCTGACCGGACCAAAGGCCTGGGCAATGATGCGCTGGCCCAGCGCTTCCGCCGAATATTCGACAACGTGCGCAACTACGGCCGCCGGGGTGTGAGCTTTGCCAAGGTGGTGCAGCAGGTCGACAAGCTGCACTTCTCCAGCGAGACCGATGTCATTGTCCTGTCTGAGATTTACGAAGACCTGCTCAAGCGCGTGGCTGCCGACTCGGCCGGTTACGCCGGCGAGTTCTACACTCAGCGCCACATCATCCGCGCCATGGTGCAGGTGGTGCAGCCAAAGGCCGGCGAGCGCGTGTACGACCCCTGCTTCGGCACGGCCGGTTTTTTGGGCGAGGCCGCGGATTACTTGCGCCATCACAGCACCCTCAGCGGTAAACAACTGGACGATTTGCAGCACAAGGCCTTCTTTGGCCTGGAGCTCAAGCCCTTGACCTATCTGTTGGGCTCGATGAACATGATCCTGCACGGCATCGAGGGTGCCAACCTGGAGCTGGCCAACACGCTGGAAGTTCACAGCCATAACGTCGCCGAGAAAGACAAATACCAGGTTATCCTCGCCAACCCACCTTACGGCGGCAAAATGGCGCAGGAGCTGCAAACCAACTTCCGCGTGCGCAGCAGCGCTACCGAGTGCCTGTTCTTGCAGCACATCATGGCCAACCTGGCCAAGGGCGGCCGCGCCGCAGTCGTCATCCCCGAAGGCGTGCTATTCCGGGGGGGGCCGGATCAAAAGGTGCGCAAGGAACTGTTAGAGCAGTTCAAGGTGCACACCATACTGTCGCTGCCGGCGGGTTGCTTCCTGCCCTACACCGGTGTCAAAACAAACGTGATTTTCTTCGACCGCGCCGAAGACGGCTCGGGCACGGACTGCATCTGGTATTACGACCTGACCAACGACGGCTTCGAGCTGAAGCAGACGCGCAAGCCCATTGCAGGCAACCAACTCCCCGACTTTCTGGAGAAGTGGCAAAGCCGTGTGGAAGGTGAGAACTCCTGGACTGTGCCGCTGGCCACCATTGTGGCTAAGGGCTATGACCTTTCGGCCAAAAACCCAAACCGGGTGGATGACTACGAACACCGGCCAGCCTTGGAACTGGTGGAGTCGATCAAGACCAAAGAGGCCCGGATTACAGAGCTTCTGGACGAGCTCGAATTCCTGCTCGAAGGGGACGATTAATGCTGACTGGCTGGAATACCAAGAAGCTTGGCGAGCTACTTGATGTACAGAATGGCTTTGCCTTTGAGTCGGATAAGTTTTCCGAGATCCAAGGGATGCCGCTAATCCGTATTCGTGATCTGAAGAATGGCTCTGATACAGCCATTCGATTTAATGGGGAGTTCGACGACAAATACGTCGTTCGCGCGGGGGAGCTCCTGATCGGTATGGACGGCGAATTCCGCTGCTATCGGTGGTCCGGCGACGATAGCCTTCTGAATCAGCGAGTTTGTAGACTCATTGATTTTTCAAATGAAATCGAACCGGAGTTTGTAGGGTTTGGCATCAATGCGCACCTTAAGCGAATTGAAGACGCAACGCCATATGTGACGGTTAAACACCTTTCGGCCAAATCCATTCGTGGAATTGATTTCACCTTTCCAGCGCGAGACGAGCAACGCCGCATCGTCGCCCGCATAAAGGCGTGTATGGAGAGGGTGGAGGAAATTGAGAGGCTCAGGCGCGAGACCTTTCAAGAAGCAACGGCCGTCTTACCCTCTGTGTTGAACGAAGTTTTTGCTTCGCAAGCAAACATCGCCCCGGTGATGACCATTGGCGAAATCTCGACGGAGACTCGGTACGGCACATCGCAAAAGTGCCATACAGAGGCTACCGGTACTCCAATCTTGCGTATCCCGAACGTTGCTCAAGGGGCCGTTAACTTCGATGACCTGAAGTACTGCAATCTGACCAAGGCGGACGAAGACCGAGTTCGCCTTTCAAGTGGCGACTTGCTGTTTGTCCGAACCAATGGCAGCCGAGATTTGGTGGGGCGCTGCGCCGTATTCAACGGTGAGGGACTAGGGCATTCTTTCGGCTTCGCCTCGTACCTCATCCGAGTTCGCGTCGACACAACGAAGGTCCTGCCGCGTTATCTGGCCTACTTTCTCAACAGCACGAACGGTCGCGCAGAGATTGACAGTCGCAGGCGGACATCTGCGGGGCAATTCAACATCAATTCGGAGAATTTGCGTTCGATTCCGTTTCCGGTGCCGGCAATCGCTGAGCAAGCGCGCCTCTTGGAACAGATGGAGCAGCGTGAAGCTCAGGCTGCGCAACTCGTTGCTGAACTGAGCGCCGTGATGTCCGAGAGTGGAGCCATGCGTGAGGCCATCCTCCGCAAGGCCTTCGCGGGGGAGCTGTGAGGAACGTGCAAGACAAAGAACTGCACGAGGACACCACCAAGTGGGTTGCTGCGTTGGACGTGCTGAGGGGCGAGATGCCAATCAGCGAGTCCAGATCGCTGGTCCGCGAGATCTTTGCGGCCTTCCTGCTGCTGCGCTGGTCCGACCTGCAGGACACAGAACAGGAGGCGATGGCCGTCTTCGAAGACCGGACTTACCAGCCGCTGCTGCCCGCGCCCTTGCAGTGGCGGCACTGGGCGCGTTTGGATAACCCCTATACCATCGCTGCCAGGTTGCGCGAACTGGCGCAGTACGTGGAAGGTCTGCGCGGCGATGCGGCACACCCGGTGGCCGGCTACCTGCACGCCCTGGCTGCCCCTCTGCGCCGTGTACTGGAGGTGAACTTCGTCTACCTGCATGACCTAGTGCACTGGGTGGGCGGGCTGCCCTTCGAAACCCCGGTCGAGCGGCGGGCGCTGCTCGATGTGTTCGATCAGGTGATCGCCGAGACCGGCGACCCCTACGACGGCCAGTACGCGACGCCGATCAATATCTCTCGTCTGGTGGCTGCGCTGGCGAACCCGCAGCCAAGCGAGCGCGTGTATGACCCGTGCTTCGGTTCGGGCAATTTTCTGGTGGCGGCCTGGCAGCAGGCCGAGCGCAGCCGCAACGAACTGCGCCGTCCCGGCGCCGTGCTTGATGTTGCCGGCATCGAGATCAATGGCAGCGCCTATCTGATCGGCCTCACGCGCATGTTGCTGGCGGGTATCGATGCGCCACGCTTGGAGCTGGGTAACAGCTTGGAGCGCGAATCGCTAAGCAGCCCCAGCCTCCAAGGCTTTGATGTGGTGTTGGCCAACCCCCCCATTGGTGCCAAAGCCGGCCGCGAACCTTGGCTTTACCAGCACTTTGCCATCCCCACTAACGACAGCACGGGCCTGTTCGTTCAGCACGCCCTCTCGCAACTCAAACCTCACGGGCGGGCGGTCATCGCCGTGCCAGAGGGCTTTTTGTTTCGCGGCGGGGCCGAGCGTGAGTTACGCCGCTACTTGTTGGAACAGGGGCAGGTGGAAGCCGTGATCGGCTTGCCTGCTGGCGCCTTTGCACCCTACACCAGCGTCAAGGGCAACTTGTTGGTGCTCAGCAAGCAAGGTGGTATCAGCCGGGTGCGAATGGCCGATGCGAGCGCCTTGTTTGAGCAAAGGTCGGGCCGCAAGGCGCCGAAGATTCGGGCAGATATTGCGCAACAGCTTGCCAACGAAGTTCGGCGCGCTGAGCTGCGCAATGGGCCGGAGCTGCCGCCCGGCGTTGCCGAAGGTACCCTAGGCACCGGAGTTCTGGCGCGCTCGGTGTGGGAGGTGACGACAAACGAGCTGGCTGCAGCGGATTGGGACTTGTCGCCCCGGCGTCGGGAAAAAGGGGGGCTGGATGAACTGCTGGTTAGCCTCAAGGAGGCCTTGGGTGAGGCGGGCGCCTTGACACGCTTGTCCGAGGTGGGGCAGGTGTTTGCCGGGCGCGCCATCAAGTCGACTGACTTGCTCGATGAGCCGCCGCTCGAGCGCGCCGTGGGTTATGTGCGGATCAAGGACTTGAGTCAAGGCAAGGTGGGCCGCACTTCAAGCTGGTTGCGGCCTGAGCTAGCAAGCCAAGAACAGCGGTGGGCCTTGTTGCCCGGTGATGTGCTGGTGTCCAAATCCGGCACCATCGGCAAGGCCGCCTTGGTACGCAATGGTGCGGTCGGGTCGGTCGCGGCGAACGGGCTTTATGTGCTGCGCACGAACCAGGAGCGACTGGACGCTGGCTTTCTGCTGGCATATCTTGCGAGCCCGGCCTGTCAGAATTGGCTGGCCGCACAGTCGCGCGGGGCGGTAATTCAGCACCTCAACCGGGCGGTGCTCGATGGCTTGCCGGTGCCCCTGCCTCCGCTGTCCATGCAGACTCGTGCCGCTGCGCAATTCCGCGAGTTTGGCACCGATGCGCTGGCATTTTTGGCGGAGGCCATGGGCAGCAGCGAATCGGATCGCCTCACCGCCTGGCTGGCCGACTTGGACGGTAAGGTGCCCAAGTTTGTGGGCGGCCTGGATGACACACCTGCACTCAGCCAGTTCGAGCCCATTGTGCTCTTGGCCGGTACGGCGCGGCGCTGGCTGGATCAGGAGCAAGTCGGCAGCCAAGCGGCGCGTTGGTTGACGCCGCTGACGCAAGCGCTGCTACCGCTGGCGGGCGTGGTCCAGATTCCGCCGGGGCCTGGGCTGCTGAACGTGTTGCAGGATGCGGAGCGCGGGGTCATAGCCATGCTGGAGCAGACCACCAGCCATCTGGCGGCCGAATCGCAGGCGCGTGCCGTTGCCGAGCGCTTGCGCGAATGGCTGCACGCCGCCATTTCGGATCTTGTCGATGCGACCGGCCTGCAGGTACGCGCCGCGCCCGCATCGCTGGTAGCGGGCAGCTTCGCAGAGTTTTCTGTTGACCTGGAGAACCAGGGAGCTTTGCCACTGCGCAATGTCCGCATCGAAACGCAGCCTGATTGGGGCATCGCCGAGGCGCCCTATCTCGCGGAGCGAAGCGCTTTCACGATCAATTTGCGAGGGGACGTACCCAAACAAGGGGGTGACCTTTCGTTGCGCCTGCAGTGGCAGGCACGCACGTTGTCTGGCCAAGTGGTCGAGGGTGAGATCGAGCTGGCAATCCGCGTGGCCGAACCCGAGCAAGCGGCAAGCACGTTGGCCGCCGATCTGGGCGGCAGCCCCTACGTGACTGGCAGCCCGCTGGAGCCGCAGCACGGCCACAGTGTCTTTTACGGCCGCGAAGAACTGATCGGCAAGATTAGCCGCCAGATCGCGACCCATGGCAACGTGGTGCTGCTGGAAGGCAATCGGCGGGCCGGCAAGACCTCGATCCTCAAGCATCTTGAAGGGCGAGCCGCCATCCCGGGCTGGTTGGCGGCCTATTCCAGCCTGCAAGGGGCCGAAGGTGCCTCGCAAGTCGTTGGTGTGCCCACGGCTGAGGTGTTTCGCGAGATTGCGCGCAGTATCGCCACCGCCCTGACCAAGCTGGGTGTTGAAGTGCCGCTGCCCAATGGCCATGCGATTGCTGCCGGCAAGCCGGCGCTGGGTGTTGCGCGCGCTTGTCGGGAGGGCATCAGTACCGAGTCACCGTTCGCAGACTTCCGCGACTATCTGGAATTGGTGCTGGCCGTTCTGGAGCCCCTGGGGCTTGGCTTGGTTTTGATGCTCGACGAGTTCGACAAACTCCAGGAGGGTATCGACAATGGTGTGACTTCGCCTCAGGTACCAGAGAACATTCGTTTCCTGATCCAGACATATCCAACGTTCTCGGCCATCCTGACCGGATCGCGCCGCCTGAAGCGCCTACGCGAGGAGTACTGGTCTGCGCTGTATGGCCTGGGAACGAGCATTCCGGTTACGGCGCTCGATACGGAGAGCGCGCGCAAGGTGGTCACCGAGCCCGTGCGTGATCAACTGGCCTTTTCGCAGGAGGCCGTCGAGCGTGTGATCGAGGTCACGGCACGGCATCCCTACCTGATGCAGTGCCTGTGCAACAGGGTGTTCGACTACGCCGTGCAGACCAAGAGCCGCTCAATCACCGCGAGCGTCGTCAATGATGCGGCACTCGGGCTGGTACGGGACAATGAGCATTTCGCCAGCTTGTGGGACTACGCCGGCTTGGGTCCAGATAGAGGGCGTCATCGCCGACAACTGATCCTGTTGCTTTGCGCGCTGAGCTTCAAGCAGGGAACGCACATTGGTTTCGGCACCTTGCACGAGCAATTGGCACAGGTCGGCGTGGACGTCGACGACGAAGCACTGGATGCCGATCTGACCTATCTGCGCGAGTTGGAACTGGTAGAGCTCTCTGGCGAGATCGGCGATGGCCAATACCGCTTAGCGATTCCGTTGATGACGGATTGGATCGAACAACAACAAGATGCCGATGTGGTGGCAAGCCGTGCCCGCACTGAGGCGGAGGAAGAAGATGCCTGACAGCAGATTTCCCATACTAGGCACCTCGGTGCCGCCCATGATCGGACGGGCGGCCATTTTGCAGAAGATGATGGGTTCGCTGACTAAGGAGATTCCGGATCACTTGCAAGTTGTCGGGCCGAGATTTGCGGGCAAGACGGTGATCTTGCATGAGCTTGCTGCGCGATTGCGAAAGACCGGCTCCCCTTATTCAGCCGTCGTGTTGTGGGACCTCGGTCATCAGACACCGGGGACCGACGAGCTTTTCATGCAACGCCTAGCGCGAGAGCTGTCTGCCGTGCTGAAAAGTAGCCACCCGGACTACGCCGACCATCTTAGGAATCCGCAGGGCAACCCCTATCATGACATCGCCGAAGTACTTGACATTCTGAAGGACGAGGGTGCCAAAGTGTTGGCAATCATGGATGGGTTTGACAAGCCATTGTCCAAGAGTCAGCTGACGCGCAATTTGTGGGATCAGCTTCGGGAACTCGCGCTCAAGCCCAGTCTGCGATTGATCACTGCCAGTCGACGCACGCTTCGGGACCTGATCCGCCACCCAGACGCACAGACCAGCGATTTCTGGAACATCTTTGATCCGACCCCGGTGCGAGTCAGTTGTTTTGATGAAAGCGACCTGATTGAAGTTCTGGCTGCTCAGCCGGATCTGGAACTCGCAGTTGGTGCCCAAACAGAGCTCTGGAAGGCCAGTAACGGATTTCCCGTATTGATGCTCGGTGTTCTAAACGCCGTTTGCGAGATGAGTGCAGCGGGATCAGTCAGCCCCGAAGCAATGCGAGGCGCGTGCGACAGTGCATTCCCCGCGCTGCGCGACACGTTGGATGATCTCTGGAGCGACTGTCCGCCTTCTTGCCAAGACCTGCTGCGGCGAGTTCTGGACGAGGGATCTGTGGCACGCGCTGGCATCGCAACCGCGGATGCTGAGCCGCTGATTGAGCGTGGATTCGTGCAATCAGCGGGTAACAGGCTGCAGAGAGCGAGCCGACTGCTCGGCAAGTACCTGGAGGAGCATCCGCACGAAGGCAACGCACTTGTTCGCTTGTTCGGCACCGCCGACGCTTACCAGAAACACTTCAAGGGTGTACTGGAGCGCAGGATCACGCAGATCGTCGGCATCGACTCAACGCTCAGGCGCTACCTTGAACGAAACACCGAGGACTTGCCGGACCATCCTGACGTGTTTCTGAGCCACGTTCGCGGCATCGTGAACCAGGCATTTGAGCTGATCTGGAAGGCAGAGCTAGGAGAGAAGTCCATTCCTTCTGGCTGGATGTCGACCTGGAAGTACAATCAGGAACGCGGAGTCGATGAGTGGCAGACGACATTCCCGCAAGGGGTCCACCGTGTGCGCTTGCTCAACTTGATGACTGGGACTGACAAGAGCAAACCTTGCGCGAAACACGTCACGAAAGGAACCTATGTTCTGATGAACGCGGTCCATGCCTTCGGGGATTTTGGGCAACATCAAGAAGGCGCGCCCATCGATCCGGGTACTGCGTATGCAGCCATGCATCTCTGCGTTGAATTGGGCGCTGCGCTAGCTCGTGAACTACCAGCTGGCCAGTGACTCCCCCTAAGCTCGCGGCAGTGCTCGCTAAATTAGTGAGCAAGATTCGCGGTAGGCAAAACGAAATCATATACGTGCCCGCATCTGGCACATCTATCGGCCGGTACCCGACTGCCAGGACGCTTCGGGCTTCCGCTAACTGGGCCGAGCCGCCGACCAAAGCGAGCCCCGCACGCCATTGCAGCAAGAACGAAAAGTGGAGAGAAAGCTCTTCCCCCCATCCTCAGAATCGCGGCGGTAAAAATGACCGCTCCCGCGCGGTCGCGGCAGTGCAGCATGTAGAGATGTGATGCCCCCTCCCCCTTTCCACGAGGGCGGGCGCCGGCCCGCTACGCGGCCCATAGTGCGCCGGAGGAGCGCGCTGCAGGGAACCCCGTGCCTGCGGGGCTGTGCGTGCGCGCTGAGCGCATTCTGGTGCGCCAGCGGCGCAAGGCGAAAGCCGTCGTAGGTGGCCCGGCGCATGGGCGGGCCGTTACCGTGTTGGGTGACTAGCAGGATGTCACACGTGGTCGCAGATAGCACGTGCGCCTTCAATAAAGCCAATCACGAGCGCGCGTTCGGGATAACCGTCGCATTCCTCTTCTACCTCATTATAAAGATCATAAAAGGGAATGGGCGAAGTTACCTCATACCTTTCAAACAACCATCAAGATAAGCTGACCTGGCCATCGCTGGAGTGATAGCAGGAGTATCATAAATAACCCTGACCATACGCTTTGTTGCATCCGTGAGAGCCTTCTGTGGAAGTTTGGCTTCATCAACAGCCTTAATCATCTTGCTTAGGGGTACACCAATATCACGATTCTCGGCTGCTGACTCGGCAGCATTCGCAATCGACTGACACAAACGTTCAGTCGAGGTTTCCCTTGCCTGAACTTGCACGGCAGATACCATCAGAACTGCTACCAACAGTTTCTTCTTCATGATGACCTCCCTGGGTTCGTGGTTAATCTTCTTCTTTTGCCCTTGGTTCGAAAATTCCGCGTCATTCAGGCCCCCATCCTCCGCCAGGGCAGCGGCCATGTTGTTCAGGGCATAATCGGCAAACCTCTTGCAGCTAGGTAGTCGCCGTCGTGCATGCTATACACCAGATGGTTGATTAAGGAATTGGAGAACTACAGCGACAGCGTGCATGTCATGGGCGCCTTTTGTCCACTTCTTAGAAATGCCGCCACGCTTGCGTTCGTTCTCTTTGCTCATGATGTCACGCTCTCCGCGGTGCCTGTGCATTCAGACCAAAAGTGTGGTTGCTTAGCGCGGGCGCGATCCGGTTGGAAACGGCCACTCGGCTTTGCAAGCAATCCTTTGTCTGCCATTCAATGCCGACCCGGCCTTCCCCGATTCTTGGGTGGGGGCATCTACTACTTGCTTCTCATATTCTCGACAGATCACTGTGCTTGCCGCCTCCACAGTGTCCCCAACTGTAGTGATCTTCTTTCGTAGTACTTGCATCAATTTCTCGGATGCTTCCAGCGACGCCAATTTCGTCTGCAAACCTTCTAGAAGCGTATGATGTAACATCAAAACGTCGGCTTCATCAATCTCGACATATATGGCAGACTGCTTTTGCGCATTCTTGTCCTTTGCAATATTGAAGCGGATTGTGTAGGTCCTCGTCCAGGATTGCTCGTTTGTTGAGAGGTCGTGCTCGCTGACGCACACATAGGATGGATCTTCGAGGGATTCTCCCGCGGGTCCTCTGAAAATTTTCATTTCTGCCTCCTGTAAGAGTTATTCTTTGATATGCCCCTTTAATCTTTCCTTGAAGCGTTGGATTGATTTGCGAGAATTATTAATCCGGCGGATATCTTCATGGGAATATTGTTTTCCTTGCGCTATTTCGGTTTTTACTCGCGAATACAGCGAGTCGAATAATGCCAATAGCTCCTCTTGCGGTAGCTCACGAAGATTTTCCTCTAATTCTTTGATGGCACGCTTTCTTTTCATTGTTACCCCTCGGAAATCTGGACCTCAGCTTTGCGCACTTCTACAGACTAAGTAATCGTCGTCACGCAATCCATACACCAGATGGTTGATAGGCTAGGAGGGAACCAAAGGGCTTACATCGACAGCGTGCATGTCATGGGCGACTTGCCGCGCTGTGAATTCACGCGCTGCCGCATCGCTGGGAGAGGCAGTGGACAGAGGCTGTCCTGATTGGTGACTAGCGCACCACAGCCTGGATGCCGGCATGGGCGTTTGCGCGTTCCGGCATCAAGATTCATCCGGAATGTCAGCGAAAGCAGCGCCCTTCATAAACGACGTGCCTGCAGCACGCACCTTCGTCGTAACGAACTCCTTCCGCCGGCGCCCACATTGCTGCTCGCCGTGTGGTACAGCTTTGCCTCCGATTAACCCATCGATCATCGTTCACCTCTCTCATATAGTCCGCAGTCATTCGCCTGTTCGGGCGCATCAAGCCAAGCGTGATGCCGCCAATCCATCGCGCGTGCCATTGCGCAGCGAACCCCCGCCGTGTTTTTTTCCCGATGGGCGCAGGTGCCGCAGGCGCACGCCGCAATTTCGGATGCACGATTAGCAGCGTGCAGGGCTTGCAGACGTTGTCGGAAGTGCGCCACGTCATCTGCCAAAGTAAAGGCAGGCTGGCGGGCCACCAAGGCCAGCAAATGCGCCCGTTGTGCATCCGGCCAGCCCTCCGCGTCGGCCACCTCTCCAACCGCGTGTACTAGATCGGAACGTACCGCTTCCGCGCCTGACAGGCTTGGACATGGCGTCGCATCCACGGCGTCGGGATAGTTCGCCAGCACCTCGGCTCGGGTCATCGGCGGGCAGGCAGCCACCTCTACCGCGCGGCCACCCTTAATGCGGATGCCCCATCGGGGATGCACTTCGGACAGCAGCGCCAGTAGGTCGGGTTTATTGGCCTTCACCGCTGCCAGCAGGTCGGCGGGAACCGTGGCGGGAGTGATGCGCAGTTTGTCGCCGCTGACGTCCACCCGGTACCCCGACATGCGCAGATCATGTAAAAGCTCACGCACGCCCATGTCACACCTCCACCGATCCAGGGTCATCAGCGATATCGTCTACCGCGCTCCCCCCCAATTTGCCATCCTTATCGGTAACAGAGTTACAGCCCTTAGCGGGCGCGAGATTCGGCGTTACCGAAGAGTTGCCTGTTGCGGTCACATGACTACTTTCAGTAACGCTGAAACCCGCATTGGCGTTGGGTTGTAACCTTGTTACCGATGATTCGGCGCTTTGGGGGAGGTAGCGCGAGAAGGCATCTGCAAAAGCATCTTTGGCGAACCCTTTGAATACTTGGGAGCCAATGCGCAAAGTCTTGCTCTTAATACCGTACTCGTCCAGCTTCCGGGCAAGTTGACGCGCGGTAATCCGGTCGCCGCGGTTCCAGGTTGCCCACGGCCTTTCCTCGTCCTTACAAAGCTCCGTCAGCAGATCGGCGGACGAAATCCGCTCTACTTGCTTGCTCTCGAATACCTCCTGAATGTCCGCCAGCAGTTCAGACCCCGTGCTTTGCGCCTGCTTCCTGCCGGACAGCTTGAGCGCTGCCGAACGCGTGTACTTCGGCCAGGAGCCGCCAACCAGATCGGCAACGGCAAGCAGCGGTTCCCAGTTGTCCTGATCCCGGTCTCCCAATGCGTCCGGTAGGTCAGGACGGGCATGCCGGATCGCTTCGGCATTATCCAAGGCCCACCGCGCCAGCTTGGCGCGCAGACTATCGAACAATCTTGGTTCGGCATGACGCAGGCGCTCGACGGATTCCTCGGGGCGCTTCTTGCGCAATGTGGCGACAATGGCGCGGCTGGTAATGGTCTCGGCCAACTTATCAGCGTTGATGCCTGCAATGGCCTTAAAGCCAAACACTTTGAATCGCTTAGGCTCAAAGTCATCGCCCACCGCGACACTGCGCCAGACATAGGCAGAATCTCGGGTGTGTCCGGCGTTCATCAGCCCGCGCAGTTCTTCCGCTTCTCTGGTCAGCACCGTTTCGATTTCGTCCACCAGCAGTGTGGGCTGGTACTTCTCGATCATACGGAACAGAACAGAGGGAGAAATACCTGCCGCCCGCGCAGGCTTCGGGACGAGATTCCCTGTCACGGTCAGCAGTTGCGTCTTGCCACAAGCCTTCTCTGGGGCGTTGATGAGCAGGATCGGGCAGACACTGAGCTGATCCACCAGCCAAGCAGCCATGCACCAAAGGGCCGTAGCGGCCACAACTTCCGGGTCGCAAACGACGAAGCGGCGGATAGTGCGGGCTATGTCTGACAGCAGCACCGCGCCGTCAACCGGCTCCGGGTGTGGCTCCACATCTTCGAAAGGGTCGGCGTCCACGGTATCCGCATGGCCGCGCAGATTCTTCACTCGCCGATCGAGCGTGCTCACCTGTACGCCCATTCGATGGGCTTCCGTCCTGCGCACGCGGTCATACTGGAACGGAGTGAGCGCCGCCAGACGTGCTATTGCCTGTTCGTCGGTTTCCGGCTCGCCAATATCGGTCTTCGCAAGGTTGTCCAGTGCCATGGCACGCTCGATGCAGACGCGCACCGCGGTTATACCCGCCAAGGCGTGCATATCGTTGAAGTCAGTCGGCGGCTTACCGTCAATCTGTGCGCCAGCCTCGAAGGTGGGGATGGCCACGCGCCCGCCGACGGTTTGGGCGGCGCGCTCCGCGTCAGCCTGCCCATTGCCAAGATCGGCACAAACCACGAGGTCACCCGCTGGATACTTCGCCCGCATGGCTTTAGCCACAAGTTCCAGGTTCCCGCAGGACAACGCTGCCAGTGCTGTGTGTCCTGTCGCCTCGTGAACCGAGATGGCTGTGGCCACGCCCTCGCAAATCAGCACGGTAGCGGCGTCGTCCATCGTTGAAAGTTCGTTTGTGGACCAGTACCCGCCAGCTTTCGCGCCACCGTACAGAGCCGATTTGCGCCCGCGCTCGTCGATCATTTCCAAGGTAGCGGGCTTGCCGTTGATGGATACTTGTGCGATCAGGATGCGCCCGCTCAAAGGCTCGTCGCTCGATTTCGGGTGGTACCCAATCAATTCCACCAGGCGCTCGACGACCATCTCGTACAGCGGGCCCGCAGGCGCGATCCCTTTGCTCGTCAAATACGGGTGGTCCGCGCTGGCCTTGGTTGCCGCCTGGGTGACACCCATAACCTGCAAAGCGGCGCGGCTCGCCCGATTCTGGCGCTCGCCTTCGGTTTCTGCCTGCGCGGCATCGGCACGACGTTTGCGGTCTGCCCATTCGTCATCCGACAGCTTGCGGCCAGCGTCAGCGAAGAACACTTGCGTCGCGCCTTTCCAGTTGCAAACGATGCCGCCAGCCCCGTCAGGAAACAACTTGATGGAGGCGTCACCCCTGCCGTTGCGGTCGTCCAGAACATCGGTACGGTGCCATTGCCCATCGGCGGGAACGTCCTTGTATTCGATACCGACGTCCGCGCAAGCCTGGGCCAGCGCCTTGTGTAGATCGCGATCGAGCATCAGCGGTGCGTTCATGCGCCCTCCGTCAGGTGGATGCCGACGGCTAAGACGCCGCTCTCGGTCGCGGCGCGAGTAGTGGTCTCCTTCTTTTCCATTTCAGTCCTCCGCCCTGTACTTGTACTCGGAAGGATTGGCCAGGAACGCATCGATGTCGCCGCGCCGCCAGCCGACCGAGCGTGGCCCCAACTGGACGCCCGGGGGAAAGGTCTTGAGTTTGATGCGGGAATAGATTGTGGAGCGGGACAGCCCAGTTTCCTGCTCTACCTGCTTGCGGCGGAGGATTGCCAATGCGGCGCGGAGTTGCTTGGCCATGTTTCACCTGTAGTGAATCGTCCCGGCCCATCCGGGAACACATGGTCATTCAATGATTTCTGAACCCCGGGGAATAGGCAGGCGAATCACGAAAACCCCCAGTACCAATGAGTGGGGGGAGGGGGGGAGTTCCTGCCGAATTGGGGGTGGGGTTTGAAAGCGTCGGCGGGGCAAAGTCAGCGCCGACGCGGATCTGAAAGGGGCTAGGTGCCGGGGGTCTTGGGAGCGCCACCGCTAGGCTGCCAGTTTGCGACCTTGGCGATTTCCTCGATCCCCGTCTCGTTCGGCTTCCCGTCGAGGTCGGTTAGGCCGAATTCCACGCCGTGTTCCCGCAGCCATTTTGTAAGCGCCTGCTTTGGGTGCCTACCGTTTGTATCGGGTACGGCCTCCCATGCGCGCACCGCAGCCGCCAATTTTGGTGCATAGCGTGGATGGCGTGGATTCAGGTAGTCTGCACCCATCCCGCTGTCAGGGAAGAAAAATCCCGTGCGCAAGCCGCGTTCCCATAGCCATTTTTTCAAGTCCGATACGAGCAGCGTGGTACGGTCCAAATCAAGCTCTTCGGTAACAATCTCGGTCATGCATTCCGCGATCGTATCCCAGCTCTGCGTCGCCACGTACTGAATATTTCCCGGTAGACGTTCGCCAACTATGGCATTCGCTAACGCCGTCTGAGCTGCGCTCAGGTTCGTGCGATATTCGACCAGAGAGCGTCCCGTCAATTCGCCTCCTGTCTCGCCTACCGCGTCGACTTCGCCGGGAGCCATTCCGATGATCAAATGCGCCGCTTGGCTGATGCTCAGTTCGTCGCACAGCAGCCAGTAGTCAAAACTATTCATTCCGTGCGCCTTTCACGGTCGTTAATGTTCAGATGGCGCGCCTGCCGCAGAACCAATTTTGATCAATGGGGGTAGGCGCGGCTTGATCGAGGCGCCCCAATGGACGCACTTGGATTGTACTGATAAGCACTGGACTGGCGTAGAGGGTGGCAGTCAGGCGGCAGGGGTGGTAAGGGGAAACACCTTGGCACCGCGCTTCAACTCGTCAAGATAGTCGGCCCACGCCTGCATCATCTCCCGCCGTTCCTTTATGAACCGCGTTCTGTTGTATGCGGCTCCCAAGGCGTCCGGCACAGTGTGCGCTAGTTGATGCTCGATTACCTCCGGCTTCTGGTGCAATTCCTCGTGCAAGATCGTGCGAGCCATCGCCCGGAAGCCGTGGCCGGTAATCTCGGTGCGCGTGTCATAGCCAAGCCGCCGCAGCGCCGCATTGATTGCCGCCTCGCTCATGGGGCGCAGAGCTGAGCGCGCGCCAGGGAAGACGTATTGACCATTGCCGGTCAGAGCGTGCAACTCGCGCAGGATCGCCACGGCCTGGGTGGCAAGCGGGACGAGATGATCAGTCTTGGTCTTGCTGACTCGATAGCGCCACTCCCCCCGTTCTAGGTCAATCTGTGCCCACTCAGCCTTGCGAAGCTCGCCAGGCCGCACGAACAGAAGGGGGGCCAGCTTGAGCGCGCACAGCACAGGGAACGTGCCGCTGAACCCTTCGAAGGCGCGCAGCATCTCACCTACCTTGGCAGGGTCCGTGATGGCGGCAAAGTGCGTTTCCACCGCTGGCGGTATGGCGCCGATCAGATCTTTGGCCGGGTCGGACTTGGCTTTGCCTTCCTTGATTGCATAGCGGAATACCCGGCTGATTTCCGACCTGACACGGTGGGCGGAAAAACGAGCGCCCCGGCGGTCGATCCGCTTGAGTACCGCCAGAATCTCCGGTGCGTCGATCTGCGTGATTGGCCTGTTGCCGATCCATGGAAACACGTCATTCACCAGGCGGGCCAGGGTCTTAATGTGCTGCGCCTCCTCCACCGTGCTTTTGCGCTCCTCCAGCCAGTCACGCGCCACGGCCTCGAACGAATTGTCTGCGGCCAGCTTGGCGGCCCGCTGTTCGGCCTTCTTCGCTTCGCCCGGGTCTACCCCTGCCGCAACCCGTTCGCGCGCCACCTCGCGCTTCTTTCGCGCCGCCGCCAGCCCCACATCAGGATAGACGCCCAGCGCTAGCAATTTCTCCTTCCCGGCCATCCGGTACTTGAGTCGCCAGTAGCGCCCCCCGGCAGGGGTGATGAGCAGGAACAGCCCGCCGCCATCGAACAGCTTGAGCGGTTTGTCAGCGTCCTTGGAGGCCTTGATCGCGTTCTTGATCGCAATGTCAGTGGTAGGCATGGTGGGGGTACATTTCGCGAGGAATGAGGTACTTCACGCCACATACCCCCAGATGTACCCCCAAGATACCCCCGCTGTCAACGAACGTTCTCGGACTACTCGGGAAGCAAAAACCCCCGCAAAGCTAGGCTGGGCGGGGGTTTCCGGAATTCTCGGGACTGCTTGGGAATTGTTCTTGGTGCCCGGGGTCGGACTCGAACCGACACGCCTTGCGGCGGGGGATTTTGAGTCCCCTGCGTCTACCTGTTTCACCACCCGGGCAGGGTGTCTGGCATCGGAACCGATGCCGTGCTGAGCCGAGGATTATGCCGCAAATCCACCCGCCCGACAACCGGCGTCCGGTTGGTTCAACGCCCGCGCCGGGCCCGGGCGGTGCGGTTGCGGTCGTAGTACTCGGGCGGCTTGCGGGCGATCCAGCGGATGAACTCGGCCATGGCGGGGTGGCGGCGCAGCGCGTGCCAGTCGTGGAAGGTGGTCGCCAGTTCGGCCTCGGTGAAGACGGAATGGATCTTCTGGTGGCAGACGCGGTGCATCGGCACGACCTCGCGGCCGCCGTGGCTGCGCGGGACGGGATGGTGCAGGTCGGTGCTGGGGCCCGGCACCAGTTCGCGGCCGCATAAGGGGCAGCGCGTGGCGGCCGGACTGTCCGGGGGTGGGGGCGGGGGGCCGAGCTGGCTGGCCCGGCCGGAGCGCAGGTGGCGTTTGACGACCATGGATAAACGGTAGTGGCACGGATGGCCTGCGGCACGCAAATCCGGTTAGGATCGCCGGCACGGCGCACGTCATGCGATCGGCGCCGGCCTTCCAGCTACCGCAACGCACCGAACGCCATGACCGACCAAGCTTCGCTGGCGAGCCTTGCCAGCCTTCCCTCGCAGGATCCTGAGTTCTACGACCGAGAATATAACAACCGCGCCAATGTGCCGGACAACCCGGCGCATATGGCACGCTGGGCGCAGTGGTCCGCCGAGGTGCGCGAGCGCGGCGGCTTCCTCGCCGACCTGAGCTATGCCGGCGCGTGCGCACGGCATCCGCAGGACCAGACGCTGGACTATTTCCCGGCGCAGAGGGCGAACGGATCGCTGCCGCCGCTGCTGGTGTTCGTACACGGCGGCTATTTCCGTGCGCTGGACAAGCGCGACCACAGCTTTGTCGCCAGCGTGCTGCCGGCGCTGGGCGTAGCGGTGGCGGTGGTCAACTACTCGCTGGTGCCGTCCGTGACGGTGCCGGAGATCGTGCGGCAGGTGCTGGACAGCGTTGCCTGGCTGTACCGCGAGTCGGACCAGTTCGGGCACGATCCGGACCGGCTGTTCGTGGCCGGGCATTCCGTCGGCGGCCACCTGGTGGCGATGCTGATGGCGGCGCGCTGGCCGGAGCTCGGCGCCGATCTGCCGGTCGACCTGGTCAAGGGCGGGCTCTCGGTCAGCGGGCTGTACGACATGGAGCCGCTGCGGCGCGCGGCCTTCCTGCAGTGCGACCTGCGGCTGTCGGAAGAGGATGTCGCGCGCCTGTCGCCGGCGTTCATGCCGCCGGCCGGCGCAGCGCCGCTGGCGCTTGCCGTGGGCGAGCTGGAGGCGGACGAGTACCAGCGCCAGCATGCGCTGATGCGCGCGGCGTGGCCGGCCAACGTGGGGCACCCGGCAGCGAGCGATATCGTGCTGCCGGGCTGCCACCACTTCAATGTGCTCGACGGCTTCAGCGAGGCGGACAGCACGCTGACGCGCGCGGTACTGCGCCTGATGGGCCGCTAGGGCAGGGTCGGTCAGTCCTCGAGCACGCGCAGCAGCGACGACGTATCGTCCTTGCCCCAGCCGTTGGCCATCAGCATGCGCAACTGCGCCGAGGTGGCCTGCATCGCCGGCAGGTCCAGGCCGATTTCCTCGGCGATATCGCGCGCCAGCCCGAAGTCCTTGTCGTGCAGGCGCGCCTCGATGCCGGCGGCGAAGTTGCGCGCCACCATCTTGGGGCCCATCAGGTCGAGCATGCGGCTGCCCGCCATGCCGGTCGCCATGGCCTCGAACACGCGGCCGGTATCGACGTTCTGTGCGGCGGCAAAGCGCATGGCTTCGGCGATGCCTTCGATATTGACCACCTGCGCGATCTGGTTGCACAGCTTGGCGACCTGGCCGGCGCCGTTGTCGCCGATATGGGTGATGGTCTTGCCCAGCAGTTGCAGCAGCGGGCGCACGCGCTCCAGCATCTCGGGCTTGCCGCCGACCATGATGGTAAGCGTGGCGGCCTCGGCGCCCGCGGTGCCGCCCGACACCGGGCAGTCCAGCGCCTCGATGCCCCGCGCGGCCAGCGCCGCCGCGATCTCGCGCGTGACGATCGGCGAGATGGTGCTGTGGTCCACGCAGATGGTGCCGGGCGCGGCGCCGTGGATCACGCCTTGCTCGCCCAGCAGCACTTCGCGCACGTCTTCGGACGAGGTCACGTTGGTGAAGACGACGCTGGCGCCGCGCGCGGCTTCGGCCGGCGTGAAGTACGGTTCCGCACCCATGGCGCGCGCGGCCTCGGCGGCCTCCGGGCGGCGCACGAAGGCGCGCACGGCATGGCCGGCCGCCAGCAGGTGGCGGACCATGTGCGAGCCCATGGCGCCCAGGCCGATAAAGGCAACGGTGGTGGGGGTGGTGGTCATGCGAATGCTTCCTTTCAGGCTTGAGGCAGCGGGCTACTTTTCGCCCGCATAGGCGAACTTGCCGTTGCGGATCACCCCCATCACGCGTGAACGCTGGTCGAAGCCCTGGTGGTCCTTCGGGTTCATGTTCATCACGCCATTGGGGATGGTGAGGTTGGTGGTGGATTCCAGCGCGTCGCGCATGGCGGCGCGGAATTCGCGCGTGCCGGGCTGGGCGCCCGTCTTGAGCGCGCGGCGCGTGGCATCGTCGAGCAGCATCCATGCGCCCCAGGCGTCGCCGGCGAACTGGGTCACGCTGTCGGCGCCGTACTTGGCCTCGTAGCGGTTGACGAAGTCCAGCGCGACCTTGCGCACCGGGTGGCTCTCGGGCAGCTGGCGCGCGACCACCACCGGGCCGGTCGGGAACAGCGTGCCTTCCACGTCCTTGCCGCCCATGCGCAGGAAGTCCCAGGTGGCGATGCCGTGGGTCTGGTAGACCTTGCCTTTGTAGCCGCGCTCGCCCAGCGTCTTCTGCGGCAGCACCGAGGGCGTGCCGGCGCCGGCGATCAGCACCGCGTCGGGGTTGGCGGCCATCAGCTTGAGCACCTGGCCGGTCACCGAGGTGTCGTTGCGCGAGAAGCGCTCGTTGGCAACGACCCTGATCTTGCGCACCTCGGCCAGCTTCGAGAACTCGCGCCACCAGCTTTCGCCATAGGCGTCGGCAAAGCCGATAAAGCCGACGGTCTTGACGCCGTGGTTGCTCATGTACTCGGTCAGCACGGTCGCCATGTGCGAGTCGTTCTGCGGCATCTTGAAGGCCCAGCGGCGCTTGGTGTCGGTCTGGGGCTCGACGATGGCGGCCGAGGCCGCCAGCGCCACCATCGGCGTCTCGCTCTCGGACACGGCGTCGAGCGCGGCGATGGCGGTGGGCGTGATGTTGGGGCCGACGATCACGTCGACCTTTTCCTCGGAAATCAGCTTGCGCACGTTGCGCACCGCCGCGGCCGGGTCGGAGCCGTCGTCCAGGATCACGTAATGCGCCTTCTGGCCGCCCAGCGTCTGCGGCCACATCAGCACGGTGTTCTTGGAGGGGATGCCGATCGAGGCCGCTGGCCCGGTGGTGGATACGTCGATGCCGACGCGGATGTCAGCCAGCGCGGTGGCGCTGGCGCAGAGCAGGGCGGTGAGCACGGCGGCGGGCAGCAGGCGGGGCAGGTTCGGCATCTTGTCTCCTCCTTTCTTATATGTGACGGGAAAGGATAGCCGAACTCTGCCCGAGGGGCACGCCCGGGGCGCGTCAGCGCGCGCCCAGACGCCAGAGCGTGGTCACCTCGGCGGAACGCGCCGCATGCAGCGGGTCGATGGCGTCGCTCGCGCGCGGGTGGCGCGGGCGGATATCGGAGCGGCCCAGCACCTTCAGCCCGGCTGCCTCGATCCAGCCCATCAGTTCCTCGCGCGGACGCAGGCCCAGGTGTTCGGCCAGGTCCGACAGCAGCAGCCAGCCTTCGCCGTCCGGCTCCAGGTGCACGGCCAGCCCTTGCAGGAAGCCGCGCAGCATGGCGCTGTCCGGATCGTAGACCGCGCGCTCGACCGGCGAGCTGGGCCGTGCCGGCACCCAGGGCGGGTTGCACACCACCAGCGGCGCGCGGCCTTCGGGGAACAGGTCGGCCTGCACGATCTCGACCTGCCCGGCATAGCCGAGCCGGTCGATGTTCTCGCGGGCGCAGGCGAGCGCACGCGGGTCCTGGTCGGTCGCCACGATGCGCTTCACGCCGCGCCGGGCCAGCACCGCGGCCAGCACGCCGGTGCCGGTGCCGATGTCGAAGGCCAGCGTCTTCGCCGGAAGCGGCTCGGCCGCGACCAGGTCGACATACTCGCCGCGCACCGGCGAGAACACGCCGTACCAGGGGTGGATGCGGTCTTCCAGCGCCGGGATCTCCACGCCTTTCTTGCGCCATTCATAGGCGCCGATCATGCCGAGCAGCTCGCGCATCGACGCAACGTAGGGTTCGTCGGCCGGGCCATAGACCTGCTCGCAGGCCTCGCGCACGTCCGGCGCGCGGCGCAGCGGTACGCTGTGGTCGGCCTCGAAAGGCAGCAGCAGCATGCCCAGCGTGCGGGCGCGCTGCGACTGCGCCAGCCGGTGCAGGTGGAAGGCCTCGGTGGGTGAGTGCGGCGCCGCGGCCTTGGCCTTCTGGCCGGGCCGGCTGGCCTTCTTGGGCTTGCGTTCGGTGCGGCGGGCCATTGCCTGCAGCAGTTGGCGCGCGTTCTGGAAGTCGCCGCGCCAGAGCAGGGCGGTGCCCTCGCAGGCCAGGCGGTAGGCGGTGTCGGCGCTGGTGGTGTCGTCGGCGATCACCACGCGCCGCGGCGGCGTGGTGCCGGCTTCGGAGCGCCAGGCGGCGCTGCGTTCGGCGCCGTCTTCGGTCCAGTGGATCCGGGGCAGTTCGCGCTCGGGGCTCACAGGGCCTCCGGCCGGTGCGGCGTGATGGATATGCAATGCATGGTTGGTCTGCTTCTTATATAGAGAGGGCGGCAGCGTGCCGCGCTCAGAGTTCGTAGGCTTCGTGGTCGCCGGACATGGCCTGCTCGACCAGCTTGCGGTTCAGCGTCGGCGAGAACAGCTCGATGAAGGTGTAGACAAAGCTGCGCAGGTAGGCGCCCTGCTTGACCGCCAGGTGCGTCACATTGCTGCCGAACAGGTGTCCGGCCGGGATCCCGCGCAGGTTGCGGTCGCGCTCCGCATCATAGGCGACCCCGGCGACGATGCCCACGCCCAGGCCGATCTCCACGTAGGTCTTGATCACGTCCGCGTCAATCGCCTCCAGCACGATGTCGGGCTTCAGGTGGCGCAGCTCGAAGGCCTTGTCGATCTTGGGCCGCCCGGCGAAGTTGGGGTCGTAGGTGATCAGCGGGTAGCCCATCAGGTCCTCGATCGCCAGGTGCTTCTTGTCCAGCAGCGGGTGGTCGGGTGGCGTAATCACCATATGCGTCCACTGGTAGCCCGGCAACGACACCAGGTTCTTGTCGTTGGTGATGCCTTCCGTGGCGATACCGATATCGGCCTGGTCGTGCAGCAGCATGTCGGCGATCTGCGTCGGGTTGCCCTGCTGGATCGACAGCCGCACCTTGGGGTAGCGCTTGGTGAACTCGCCGATCACCCGAGGCAGTGCGTAGCGGGCCTGCGTGTGGGTGGTGGCGATGGTGAAGTTGCCCTGGTCCTGTGCCGCATAGTCCATGCCGACGCGCTTCAGGCTTTCCACCTCCTGCAGGATCTTCTCCACGGAGCTGAGAATGCGCCGCCCAGGCTCGGTCAGGCTGCGGATGCGCTTGCCGTGGCGCGTGAAGATATCGACGCCCAGCTCTTCTTCCAGCTCGATGATGGCCTTGGACACACCGGGTTGTGATGTGTAGAGCGCTTTGGCGGCCTCGGTCAGGTTGTAGTTCTGCCGGACGGCTTCGCGCACGAAGCGAAACTGGTGCAGGTTCATATATCTAGGTTCGTATAAACAAACAACTTCTTATTAGTTTGAGGTATGAGGCCAGTTTATTACGATTCTCGAACTTTGTTAATGAACAGCCTGCCCTCAGTGCGTCCTCTCGCAGCAGCCACTTTGTGATGCGAGACCCACTGGCCAGGCCCAGCCGAGTCCTCCATGTCTGTTGCCTATACCGTTTCCGGTCTGTTTGTAGGCGTCCTCGTCGGTCTGACCGGGGTGGGTGGAGGCTCGTTGATGACGCCGCTGCTGACGCTGCTGTTCGGCTTCTCGCCGGCGACCGCGGTCGGCACCGACCTGGCCTTCGCGGCCATCACCAAGGGTTTCGGCACCATCGCGCACCGCGCCCACGGCCATGTGCAGTGGCAGGTGGTGCGGCGCCTGTGCATCGGCAGCCTGCCGACGGCGGTGGCCGCGATCCTGGTGCTCAAGAGCGCAGGTGAACTCAACGCCCAGTGGCTGCACGCGATCCGCGTGACCATCGGCGTGTCAGTGCTGCTGACCGTATTGTCGCTGCTGTTCCGCAAGCAGATGCTGGCCTGGCTGGAACGCAATCCGCGCTTCCAGCTGCACGGCCGCGCCCAGGTCATTGCCACCATCGCGGTCGGTGCCGTGATCGGCGTGCTGGTGACGGTATCGTCGATTGGCGCCGGCGCGGTCGGCGCCACGCTGATCCTGCTGCTGTACCCCCATATGAAGCCGGCCGAAGTCGCCGGTACCGACATTGCCTACGCCGTCCCGCTGACGGCGATTGCCGGGCTGGGCCATGTGTGGCTCGGCACGGTCGACTGGAATTTGCTGCTGGCGCTGCTGGTGGGCTCGATCCCCGGCATCTGGCTGGGCGCGCAACTGTCGCGGGCGCTGCCCGAACGGCTCGTGCGTGCCGCACTGGCAACCACGCTGACGCTGGTCGCCATCAAGCTCGTTTCCTGAATTCAACGAATACTGAACGGACCCCGCCATGTATCAGTACGACCAATATGACCAGCGCATCGTCGCCGAGCGCGTCGCCCAGTTCCGTGACCAGGTGCGCCGCCGCCTGTCCGACGAGCTGACCGAGGAAGAGTTCCTGCCGCTGCGGCTGCAGAACGGCCTGTACATGCAGCGTCACGCCTACATGCTGCGCGTGGCGATTCCGTACGGCCTGCTGTCGTCGAACCAGATGCGCAAGCTGGGCCATATCGCGCGCGAGTATGACCGCGGCTATGGCCACTTCTCCACGCGCCAGAACATCCAGTACAACTGGATGGAGCTGGAGCGCGTGCCCGACGTGCTGGCCGAGCTGGCCAGCGTCGAGATGCACGCCATCCAGACCTCGGGCAACTGCGTGCGCAACATCACCACCGACCACTTCGCCGGCGTCGCGCCGGACGAGTCGGTGGACCCGCGTGTGCTGGCCGAGCTGCTGCGCCAGTGGAGCACCTTCCAGCCGGAATTCGCCTTCCTGCCGCGCAAGTTCAAGATCGCCATCTCCGCCTCGGCCGACGACCGCGCCGTGGTGCAGATGCACGACATCGGCATCTATGCCTACAAGAACGCTGACGGCGAAGTGCGCCTGCGGATCCTGGCCGGTGGCGGCCTGGGCCGCACGCCGATCCTGGGCTCGGTGATCAAGGAAGACCTGCCGTGGCAGCACATGCTGACCTACGTCGAGTCGGCGATCCGCGTGTACAACCGCTATGGTCGCCGCGACAACAAGTACAAGGCCCGCATCAAGATCCTGGTCAAGGCCATCGGCGTGGAGAAGTTCGCGCAGGAAGTCGAGGAAGAATGGCAGCACAGCAAGGACGGCCCCGCCACGCTGACGCAGGCCGAGTTCGACCGCGTGGCGCAGTACTTCGCGCCGCCGGCCTATGAGAAGCTGGCCGATACCGACACCTCGTACGAGAAGCACCTGCTGGAAGACAAGGCCTTCGCGCGCTGGGTCAGCCGCAGCGTGCACGGCCACAAGGTGCCGGGCTACGCCGCGGTGACGCTGTCGACCAAGCCGGGCGTGGCCTCGCCCCCGGGGGATGCCACCGACACGCAGATCGAGACCGTGGCCGACCTGGCCGACCGCTTCGGCTTTGGCGAACTGCGCGTGGCGCACGAGCAGAACCTGGTGCTGCCGGACGTGAAGAAGCAGGACCTGTACGAGCTGTGGCAACTGGCCAAGAAGGCTGGCCTGGCCACGCCCAACATCGGCCTGCTGACCGACATCATCGCCTGCCCGGGCGGCGACTTCTGCTCGCTGGCCAACGCCAAGTCGATCCCCATCGCGCAGGCGATCCAGGACCGTTTTGACGACCTGGACTACGTCTACGACCTGGGCGAGATCTCGCTGAACATCTCGGGCTGCATCAACGCCTGCGGCCACCACCACGTCGGCAACATCGGCGTGCTGGGCGTCGACAAGGACGGTTCGGAGTGGTACCAGGTCACGCTGGGCGGCGCCCAGGGCAACAAGACCGCGCTGGGCAAGGTGATCGGCCCGTCGTTCAGCGCCGAGGAAATGCCCGAGGTGGTGACCCGCATCATCGACACCTTCGTTGCCAACCGCATCGAGGACGAACGCTTTATCGAAACCCTGTCCCGCATCGGCATCGCGCCGTTCAAGGAACGCGTGTACGCCGACAAGCAGCCGCGCGAGCGCGCTGAGGCCTGAGGACCGGAGACTGAACATGGCAAAGATTATTCAACTGCAACGCGACGGCGCCAATGTCGTCCCGGTCATCGTCGAAGATAACTGGACCGTGCTGCGCGGCACCGCCGAACAACCGCTGACCGACGAGCAGATCGCTGCCGCCGTGCAGAGCCAGGACGCCGTGCTGTTCCCGCTGTCGGTGTGGCTGGCCCACGAAGCGCTGCTGGCCGGCCGCGACGTGGCCCGCACCGGCGTGTGGCTGGCTCCGGAAGACGAGCCGGGCGACGTGGCCCAGTACTTCGAGCGCGTGTCGCTGGTGGCGGTGGACTTCCCGGTGTTCCGCGATGGCCGCGGCTTCTCGACCGCCTACCTGCTGCGCACCCGCTATAACTGGAACGGCCAGCTGCGCGCCATCGGCGACGTGCTGCGCGACCAGCTCAACTTCATGAAGCGCTGCGGCTTCGACGCCTTCGCGGTGCGCGCCGACAAGAGCATCGACGACGCCATCAAGGGCTTCACCGAGTTCACCGTGACCTACCAGGCTTCGGTCGACGAGCCGCTGCCGCTGTTCCGCCGCGCCCGCACCGAAGGCGGCGCCGTGCAGCCGAAGGAAACGGCATGAGCACGGTGCTGAGCGAGATCGCGGTGGTCGATGCCGGCGCGGTGTCGGGACTGCGGCCGCCCGCGCTGTGGGCGGCGCCGGAGTACACCGGCAGCATCGAAGCGCTGGAGCAGAAGGAACGCGAGCTGGGCGAGCGCCTGGCCGGCATCGCCTCGCGTTTTTTCCGCGCGCGCTTTGCCTCGAGCCTGGCGGCTGAAGACATGGTGCTGACTGATGCCATCCTGCGCGGTACCCCCGCCGTGCGCGCTGGCATCCGTGTCTTCACGCTGCAGACCGGACGCCTGCACGCCGAGACGCTGGCGGTGCTGGACAAGGTGCAGTCGCACTACGGCTACAGCATCGAGCAGTACACGCCGGACGCGGAGGCCGTCGAGAACTACCTGAAGAAGCATGGCCTGAACGGCTTCTACGACAGCATTGACCTGCGCAAGGAATGCTGCGGCATCCGCAAGGTCGAGCCGCTCAACCGCGCGCTCTCGCACGCCGACGCCTGGATGACCGGCCAGCGCCGCGAGCAGGCCGTCACGCGCGCCGAGCTGCCGTTCGAGGAAATGGACGAGGCCCGCGGTATCCCCAAGTTCAATCCGCTGGCGGACTGGAGCGAGGCCGAGGTGTGGGCCTACCTGAAGCGCCACAACGTGCCGATCAACGACCTGCACGCCAAGGGCTATCCCAGCATCGGCTGCGAGCCGTGTACGCGTGCGGTGCGCGCGGGCGAGGATGTGCGCGCGGGACGCTGGTGGTGGGAGAGCAAGGACTCGAAAGAGTGCGGGCTCCACGAACAGAACATCAAGCATTGAGGCCGGTACAAAAATGGGCATCATGAACGACATCGCAGAAGCCACCAGCAGCGTGGCGCACCTGTTGCAGGTACAGAACGACCATCTCGACCGTCTCGAAGCCGAGTCGATCTACATCATCCGCGAAGTGGTGGCCGAGTGCCGCAACCCGGCGCTGCTGTTCTCCGGCGGTAAGGACTCGATCGTGATGCTGCACCTGGCGCTGAAGGCGTTCCGCCTGGGCGACCGCAAGGTCGAGCTGCCGTTCCCGCTGGTGCATATCGACACCGGCCATAACTATCCGGAAGTGATCGAATTCCGTGACCAGCGCGTCGCCGAACTGGGTGCGCGCCTGGTGGTGGGCCATGTGGAAGACTCGATCAAGCGCGGCACCGTGCGCCTGCGCAAGGAAACCGATTCGCGCAACGCCGCACAAGCCGTGACGCTGCTCGAAACCATCGAGGCGCACCAGTTCGACGCGCTGATGGGCGGTGCCCGCCGCGACGAAGAGAAGGCCCGCGCCAAGGAACGCATCTTCTCGTTCCGCGACGAGTTCGGCCAGTGGGACCCGAAGGCCCAGCGCCCCGAGCTGTGGAGCCTGTACAACGCCCGCATGGCACAGGGCGAGCAGATGCGCGTGTTCCCGATCTCGAACTGGACCGAGCTGGACGTGTGGCAGTACATCGCCCGCGAGAAGCTGGCGCTGCCGCCGATCTACTATTCGCACCAGCGTGAAGTGGTGCGCAAGAACGGCCTGCTGGTGCCGGTCACGCCAATCACCCCCAAGCAGGACGGCGACGTCAGCGAAGTGCTGTCGGTCCGCTTCCGCACCGTCGGCGACATCAGCTGCACCTGCCCGGTGGCCAGCGTTGCCGATTCGCCGGAAGCGATCATCGCCGAGACCGCGGTGACCGAAATCACCGAGCGCGGCGCGACCCGCATGGACGACCAGACCAGCGAAGCCTCGATGGAACGCCGGAAGAAAGAAGGCTACTTCTGATCCCGGACGCAGCAAAGGAATTCAACATGACTCACCAAGCAACTCATCAAGGCCTGCTGCGCTTCATCACCGCCGGCTCCGTCGACGACGGCAAGAGCACGCTGATCGGCCGCCTGCTGTACGACAGCAAGGCCGTGCTGTCCGACCAGCTGACCGCGCTGACCAACGCCAAGAACAAACGCACCGCCGGCGAGCAGATCGACTTCTCGTTGCTGACCGACGGCCTGGAAGCCGAGCGCGAGCAGGGCATCACCATCGACGTGGCTTACCGCTACTTCTCGACTGCGCGCCGCAAGTTCATCATCGCGGACACGCCGGGCCACGAGCAGTACACCCGCAACATGGTCACCGGCGCCTCGACCGCGGACGCGGCCATCGTGCTGGTCGATGCCACCCGCGTCACCGTCACCGACGGCCGTGCCGAGCTGCTGGCGCAGACCAAGCGCCACTCGGCCATCCTGAAGCTGCTGGAGATCCGGCACGTGATCGTGGCCGTCAACAAGATGGACCTGGTCGACTACAGCGAGCAGCGCTTCAACGAAATCCGCACCGCCTACACCGAACTGGCCGCCCAGCTCGGCCTGAAGGACGTGCGCTACGTGCCGGTGTCGGCGCTGCGCGGCGACAACATCGTGCACGAGAGCGATGCCATGCCCTGGTACCAGGGCGAGCCGCTGCTGCCGCTGCTGGAAGAACTGCCGGTGGAAGAGGCCGCGCCCGAGGATGACGCCGCGCTGCGCTTCCCGGTGCAGTTGGTGATCCGCCAGGACGGTTCGCAGTCGGACGACTTCCGCGGCTATGCCGGCCGTATCGAAGCCGGCACCGTGCGCGTGGGCCAGAAGCTGCGCGTGCTGCCCGCCAACCGCGAGGCGGTGGTGGCCGAAGTGCTGACGCCCAACGGCGCCGCCGAATCCGCCAATGTCGGCGACACGGTCACCGTGCGCCTGGCCGAGGACGTCGATGTATCACGCGGTGACATGTTCGTCGCCGCCGATGCCGCCACCGCGCCGGCCAAGAAGCTGCAGGCGGACCTGTGCTGGTTCGACGACGAGTCGCTGAACCCGGCGCGCAAGTACGTGCTCAAGCACACCACGGCCAGCGTGTTCGCGCGCGTGTCGGCGGTGGACCGCGTGCTGGACGTGCATACGCTGTCGCACGAAACCGGCCGCCATGACATCCGCCTGAACGATATCGGTTCGGTGCAGATCTCGCTGCAGAAGCCGATCGTGTGCGATGCCTATGGCGACAACCCGGCAACGGGCGCCTTCGTGCTGATCGACGAAGCGACCAACCACACGGTGGCCGCGGGCATGATCCGTGCATTCTCCTGATCGGTAACGAACGGGAAGGGGCAACAGATGGACAAGCAGGCTCAGAAGACTTACGGCAAGGTGACCCTCATCGGGGCAGGCCCCGGTGCGGCAGACCTCATTACGGTGCGTGGTGCACGGCTTTTGGGCGAAGCCCAGGTGGTGCTGCACGATGCACTGGTGTCGCCGGAGATGCTGGCCTGGTGTCCGCAGGCGGAGCTGGTCGAGGTGGGCAAGCGCTGCGGCCAGCGCTCCACCGCGCAGCTGTTCATCAACCGCCAGATCGTCGACCTCGCCAGCAAGTACGAGCGCGTGGTGCGCCTCAAGGGCGGCGACCCGATGCTGTTCGGCCGCGCCGACGAGGAACTGCAGGCGCTGGAAGCCGCCGGCATCGAGTATGAGGTGGTGCCGGGCATTACCGCCGCGCTGGCCGCCGCCTCGGCGATCGGCAAGCCGCTGACCAAGCGCGGCGTGTCGCGCAGCGTGGCCTTTGCCACCCAGGCCAAGGCGGCGGACGGTGAAGGCTCCGCCGATATCGAGGCCGCGGTCAAGGCCGATACGCTGGTCTACTACATGGGCCGCGACCAGGCCGCCTCGATTGCCGCGCAACTGATCGCGCATGGCAAGCCGGCGTCGACGCCGGCATGGGTGGTCGAAGCCGCCACCACGCCGCAGCAGCGCAGCCGTGAATTCACGCTTGGCCAGATGGCGGCGGGAGAAGCGGCGGCCTGGATCGATCCGGTGCAGCCGAGCCTGCTGATGATCGGCGCGGCACTGGCCGCGCGCGCGACGGAAGCGCCGCGCGACGACGCTGGCGAGACCATCGACCGTACGCCGCGCGCCGCCTGACTCCGCGCAGTCCCCGAAAAACAAGAAGCCCTGTGACGGCATGTCGCCGTCACAGGGCTTTTGTCATTGGCACGCGGGTCAGGGTCAGGCCTGTCCGGTAGCGGCGGCTGGCAGCGAGGCGATGCAGTAGGCCGCGATCGCGTCCAGCACCGCATCCGCTTCGCCCACCGCCGTGGCGCAATGGATGCGCAGGCCGGGATGGGTTTGCCTGCATTGGTCGAGCAGCGCGGGCAGGTCGCGCCGCAGGTGACCACCCTGGCCGAAGAACACCGGCACCACCGTAACCTCGGCCACGCCGCTTGCCGCAAGATCGGCCAGCAATTCCGGCAGGCCGGGCGACATCAGTTCGAGGAAGGCCAGCCGCACCTCGCAATGGGGCAGGGCGGTGGCCAGCTTCTGCTGCAACCGGTCGAACGGTTCGCGCCAGCGTGCATCGCGCGCCCCGTGCGCGAACAGTACCAGGGCCTGGGCGGAGGCGGTCATGGCAGCGCGTCCGTCGGTGCCGGCTCAGTGACGATCCACCCAGCGCAGCGCCAGCAGCGCCAACATCAGGTAGAGCGTGCCTGGCACCAGCGCCGAGATGATCGGTGGCCACGTATGCAGCAGCCCCACGTGCGAGAACAGCGTGTTCGACAAGTGGAACGACAGCCCCAGCATGATGCCGCCGAACACCTTGACGCCGACCGCGCCGGCACGGGCGTGGAGATAGGCGAAGGGCAGGGCCAGCGCCACCATCACGAACAGCGTCAGCGGGTAGATCACCTTCTTCCAGAACGCGATCTCGTAGCGCTGCGTGTCCTGCTTGTTGTCGCGCAGGTGGCGGATATAGCGGAACAGATCCAGCGTCGACATGCGCTCGGGCGTCACCAGCAGCACCGACAGGATCTGCGGCGTCAGCTCGGAATGCATGGTCACGCGCGGGAACTTCATCTGCTCGGCACGGAAGACCGGCGCCAGCGCGTCGCTGCGCGCGGCGGGCTGTGCCGCCGGCGTCGGTTGCGCCGTCTTGGCCAGCTCGGCAAAACGCGTCTCGCTGACGTTCTGCAGTTCCCACGACTGACCGCCCTGGTAGCGCCCTTCCTGCGCCACGCGGATCACGCGCAGGCGGTACTCGGGATCGAATTCGTAGATCGTGATGCCGGTGATGGTCTGGTCCGGACGCAGCCCCGCCACGTTGACGAAGCGGGTGATCTCGCCGCCGTCGGTGGCGTCCTTGTCGCGGTCCTTGACCCAGACCCCGGAGCGGAAGCCCGCGGACACCGTCGCGCCGATCGCCTCGAGCTTGATCTTCTGCGCATACTGCTCCGCGCGCGGGCCGATGAACTCGCCGAAGATAAACGTCACCAGCGCCAGCGGCACCGCCAGCTTGAACAGCGAGAACAGCGCCTGGCGCGTGTTCAGGCCGGCCACGCGGAAGATGGTGTACTCGGACTGGCTGGCGAGCTGCGAGAACACGTAGATCGCGCTGATCAGCACTGCAATCGGCAGTACCTCATACACCCGCGTGGGCGCCTGCAGCAGCACGTGGAACAGCGCGACCAGCGAGGTGTACTGGCTGTTGACGTTCTCCAGCTCGTTGAGCATGTCGAAGAACACGAACAGCGACAGCACCGCGAACAGGATAAAGGCGAACACGCCGTAGACCAGCCGGCCGAAGTAGCGTTCATAGACGCGCAGGATCCTCATGCCCGGCCTCCGGTGGGCGCGGCATTGCGGCGGCGCAGTCCGAACACCGCCCTCCAGCCGCCCAGGCTGCGGTTTTGCCGGTAGCGGAACAGCATCAGCGCTCCCAGGAACACCGCCAGGTGGATCGGCCACCATGCCAGCCAGAACGGGATCGCGCCCGAGCGCACCCAGGACTGCGACAGGTTGATCAGGTTGCTGTAGGTCAGGTAGATCAGCACCGCGAACACCAGCGGCGTGTAGCGGCCCAGGCGCGGGTTCACGTAGGCCAGCGGGATCGCGATCATCACGAAGTTGAAGGCCAGGATCGGCAGCGAGATGCGCCACACCAGCTCGCCCAGGTTCTCCGGCGTCGGATTGCGGATCAGGTCGATGGTGTCGCGGCTCTTGGGCGGCAGCTTGGCCTCCGACTCAGGCGGCTTGCTGTCCACCTTGACCGCATAGCGTTCGAACTCGATGATGCGGTAGTCGATCTGGCCCGGCGTGCCGGAATAGCGGCGGCCGTTCTCCATCACCACCAGCCGGTCGCCGTTGGGCATGGTCTCGAAGCTGCCCTGGTGCGCCAGCGCCACGCCGATCTTGTCGGCCTCGGAATTGGCGACGAAGACATTGCGCGCATGCTTCATGTCGGCGTCGATGCCCTCGATGAACAGTACGTAGTTGGCCTTGGCGGGCTCGATAAAGCGCCCGGCGGCGATCATCGAGATCACGCCGCGCTGCTCGAAGCGGTCGCGAAAGAGCGCGCTCTGCTGGTTGGCCCACGGCCAGGCGAACATGCCCAGCAGCAGCGCCAGCACGATGAGGGGCGCGGCGAACTGCAGCACCGGCTTGACCAGGTCGCGCAGCGAGATGCCCGCCGAGAACCACACCACCATCTCCGAATCCTTGTACCAGCGCGTGAGCACGATCAGGGTGGAGATGAAGAGCGTGGCCGAAAGCAGGATCGACAGGTAGCCGATGGTGGCCAGGCCGATCAGCATCAGCACGTCGTTGGGGCTGGCCTTGCCATTGGCGGCCAGCCCCAGGATGCGGATCACGAGCGACGTGAGCATGAAGGTCAGCATCACCAGGAACACCGCCCCGGCGGTGTAGGCGAGCTCGCGTCGCAGGGCTTGTTGAAGGATCATGCGGGTTCGGTTCCGGTCTGCCGGCCGGAGCGGGCGATGTGCCGTGCGAGATGTGCCTGGGAGAACAGCTGACAAGACAGCGGGCTGTCAGCGGGGCGGATCAGCGGCGGCAGGTCGCGGGTGAAAATCGCGGATAATAGAGGCTTTCGTGTCTAACGAGCCCCTGGAAGGAAGCGCGATGGAATTTAGCACAAAAGCCCTGGATTGGAGCAAAGCCGGCCAAAATGGTTTCCTGGCGACCAAGACCGACTGCCTGGTGGTCGGCCTGTTCGAAGGCCAGAACCTTGCCGGCGTGGCCAAGGCGCTGGACGTGGCCACGAAGGGCTTGGTGGCGCGGCTGGTCAAGCAGGGTGACTTCGAAGGCAAGCGCGGCACGCACCTGATGCTGCACGAAGTCGCCGGTGTGGGCGCCGCGCGGGTGCTGCTGGTGGGCCTGGGCAAGGAGGCCGAGTTCTCGGACAAGGCCTTTGCCGACGCCGTGCGCACCGCCGTGCGTGCCTTGTCGTCCACGCGTGCGGCCTCGGCGCTGTGGTGCCTGGCGCAACAGGCGCCGCAGCAGCGCGATGTCGCCTGGTCGGTCATCACCACCATCACGCTGGTGCGCGACGCCGGCTACCGCCTGCTGGAGCGCCACCCGGGCCTGAAACGTGCCAATGCGCACAATGCCGCCAACGGCAAGCCCAACGGCACTGACAAGTCCTCGCTGCGCAAGGTCGTGATCGCGGTGGACAGCGACGATGCCCGCGCCGCCACCCAGGCCGCAGTGCGCGGCACCGCCATCGCCAACGGCATGGAACTGACGCGCGATCTGGGCAACCTGCCGTCCAATATCTGCACCCCGACCTACCTGGCCAGCACCGCGCGCGGCATCGCCAAGCGCCACAAGCTCAAGGCCGAAGTGCTGGGCCGCAAGCAGATCGAGGCGCTGAACATGGGCGCCTTCCTCGCCGTGACCAAGGGCAGCGAAGAGCCGCCCCAGTTCATCGTGCTGCGCTATGACGGCGCCGGCGCCAAGCACTCACCGGTGGTGCTGGTGGGCAAGGGCATCACCTTCGACACCGGCGGCATCTCGCTCAAGCCGGGCGAGGGCATGGACGAGATGAAGTACGACATGTGCGGCGCGGCTTCGGTGCTGGGTACCATCCAGGCCGTGGCAGAAATGGGCCTGAAGCTGAACGTGATCGCCGTGGTGCCGACCTGCGAGAACATGCCCAGCGGCATCGCCACCAAGCCGGGCGATGTCGTCACCAGCATGTCGGGCCAGACCATCGAGATCCTGAACACCGACGCCGAAGGCCGCCTGATCCTGTGCGATGCGCTGACCTATGTCGAGCGCTTCAAGCCGGCCGCGGTGATCGACGTCGCCACGCTGACCGGCGCCTGCATCATCGCGCTGGGCCATATCAACAGCGGCCTGTACGCGCGCTCCGACCTGCTCGCCGACCAGCTGCTGCAGGCCGGCCGCCGCGCCATGGACACCGCCTGGCGCATGCCGCTGGACGACGAGTACCAGGACCAGCTCAAGTCCAACTTTGCCGACATGGGCAATATCGGCGGCCGCCCGGCGGGCAGCGTCACCGCGGCCTGCTTCCTTTCGCGCTTTACCGAGAAGTACGACTGGGCCCACCTGGACATCGCCGGCACCGCGTGGAAGAGCGGCGCGGCCAAGGGCGCCACCGGTCGCCCGGTGCCGATGCTGACGCAGTTCCTGATGGACCGCGCGGCCTGACCGCGGCGCGCAACCCAGGCATCGACAAGTCCATGACGCGCATCGACTTCCACAGCAACGTGCCGGACGTGCTCGGCTATGTCTGCCGGCTGGTCCGCAAGGCCTACGGCGCCGGCCAGAAGGTCGTGATCCACGGCGCGCCGGCGCAGCTGGCGGACCTGGACGCGCGCCTGTGGACGTTTTCGGCGCTGGACTTCCTGCCGCATTGCGGGCTCGAGAGCCCCAATGCGGCGGTGACGCCGATCCTGCTGGCCGCCACCACCGAGGGCGTGCCGCACCACCAGCTGCTGATCAACCTGGCCGACGAGGCGCCGGCGCAATTCGCCAGCTTCGAACGCCTGATCGAGGTGGTGGGTGCCGGCGATGCGGCCCGCGAGGCCGGCCGCCAGCGCTACCGCTTCTATCGCGAACGCGGCTATCCGCTGACGCACCACGACATCGGCCAGCCCAAGGGAGACGCCGCATGAGCGAACGCACCACTTCGCGGGTGATCCCGCGGCTCGGGCCGAACGACAGCATTCCGTTGCTGACCGAGGTTGTCGACCTGCCTGATATGGAAAAAGCGGCCGAAACGGCGGCGCCGGCTGCCGCTGCGCAGGAGGGGGTGATCGATACCTTCGGCATGGCCGAATCCGGTCTGGTCATGCATGTCGGCGATACGGGCGATTCCGTGGAGGACGTGGGCATCGCACCGGCATCGGCTGCAGATACAGGGGAGCCGGGCGAAGACGACCTGCGCGCCGTCCGCACCGAGTTGCTGACGCGCGTGATGATGCGCTTCCGCACCGAGTGGCCGCAGGTGGTCGCTGCCCACACCGAAGCCACGCTGCAGTCGCGGCTGGCACCGCTGACGGCGCAACTGGCCAGCGAGCTGACGCAGTCGCTGGAAGCGCGCCTGGTGGAGTGGCTGGATGCGACGCTGGAAGAGATTGAGAGGACGCCGGGCGGGGACTGAGCCTCCGGGTTTTCCAGGAAAAAAGCCTGCGATCGCTCGCAGGCTTTTTTTTCCTTGACATGAAAGGACGACGATCAGTCCGTCACCGCCCCCTTGCTCGCCGTCGACGCCAGCTTCGAGAACTTGGCCAGCACGCCGCGGGTATAACGCGGCGCCGGCTGCTTCCAGTTGGCGCGGCGCTTGGCCAGCTCTTCGTCCGCCACGTTCAGCTGCAGCAGCAGCTTGTGCGCATCGATGGTGATCGAATCGCCTTCCTGCACCAGCGCGATGGTGCCGCCCACGTACGCTTCCGGCGCCACGTGGCCGACCACCATGCCCCAGGTGCCCCCCGAGAAACGGCCGTCGGTGATAAAGCCGACCGACTCGCCCAGGCCCTTGCCAATGATGGCCGAGGTCGGGGCCAGCATTTCCGGCATGCCGGGGCCGCCCTTGGGGCCGAGGTAGCGCAGCACCAGGATGTCGCCCGCGTTGATCTTGTCGGCCAGGATGGCTTCCATTGCGCTCTGCTCGTCCTCGAACACGCGCGCCGGGCCGGTGATGACCGGGTTCTTCAGGCCGCTGATCTTGGCGACCGCGCCTTCTTCGGCCAGGTTGCCCTTCAGGATGGCCAGGTGGCCCTCGGCGTAGAGCGCCTTGTCGATCGGCAGGATCACGTCCTGGTCGGCACGCGGGGTGTCGGGCACGTTTTCCAGCTCTTCAGCCAGCGTGCGGCCGGTGATGGTCAGGCATTCGCCATGCAGCATGCCGGCCTTGAGCAGGATCTTCATGACCTGCGGAATGCCGCCTGCCTTGTGCAGGTCCGTCGCCACGTACTGGCCCGACGGCTTCAGGTTGCAGATCACCGGCACCTTGCGGCGGATGCGCTCGAAGTCGTCGATGGTCCATTCCACTTCGGCGGCATGGGCGATCGCCAGGTAGTGCAGCACGGCGTTGGTCGAGCCGCCGGTGGCCATGATCAGCGCCACGGCGTTCTCGATCGACTTGCGCGTGATGATGTCGCGCGGCTTGATGTCCTTCTTGATCGCCTCGACCAGCACGCGGGCCGATTCGGCGGCGCTGTCGACCTTCTCCTGGTCCGGGTTGGCCATCGTCGACGAGTACAGCAGCGACATGCCCAGCGCCTCGAACGACGAGCTCATGGTGTTGGCGGTGTACATGCCGCCGCACGAGCCGGTCGACGGGCAGGCGTTCTGTTCCACGCCTTCGAAGTCTTCCTGGCTCATGCGGCCGGCGGTGAATTCGCCCACGGCCTCGAACGACGACACGATGGTCAGGTCCTTGCCCTTCCAGTTGCCCGGCTTGATGGTGCCGCCGTAGACGTAGATGCCCGGCACGTTGGTGCGCGCCAGCGCGATCATGCCGCCCGGCATGTTCTTGTCGCAGCCGCCGATCACGACCACGCCGTCCATCCACTGGCCCTGCGCGGCGGTCTCGATGCAGTCGGCGATGACTTCACGCGAGATCAGCGAGTACTTCATGCCCTCGGTGCCCATCGACATGCCGTCCGAGATGGTCGGCGTGCCGAACACCTGCGGGTTGGCCTCCGAGGCCTTGATGGCGTCGATGGCCGCATCGGCCAGGCGCTGCAGGCCGGCGTTGCAGGGGGTGATGGTCGAGTGGCCGTTGGCGATGCCCACCATCGGCTTGTCGAAGTCTTCCTTCTTGTAGCCGAGTGCGTAGTACATCGAACGGTTGGGGGAACGCGCCACGCCTTGCGTGATGTTCTGCGAGCGTTTGTTGAATGCCATGGTGGGGAATCTCCGGGGGATCTTCAGTGCCGGCTTGCGTGTGCTAGCGGCGCACGGCGGCGATGTTGTGGGCGAAAGGATGACGCTTGCGTTTTGGTGTGTCAAATATATTATTTGACCTTTATTGAGTCGAAAAACATATCAGGAGCCCGATTGGACCTGCGCCAGCTGCGTTACTTCGTCACAGTGGCCGAAGAGTTGCATTTCGGCCGCGCGGCGCGCCGGCTGTCGATGACGCAGCCGCCGCTGTCGCAGCAGATCCAGGCGCTGGAAGAGGAAATCGGCGTGCAGCTGTTCGTGCGCACGCGCCGCTCGGTGGTGCTGACGCCGGCCGGCCAGCAGTGGCTGCCTGAGGTGCGCCGGGTGCTGGCTGACGCCGCGGCGCTGCCCGGGCTGGCGCAACGGCTGGCGCGCGGGGAGGTGGGCTCGCTGTCGCTGGCCTTCGTCAGCACGGCCGACTATGGCATCCTGCCCGATCTGCTGCGGCGCTTCCGGGCGCGCCACCCCGAGGTGCAGCTGCAGCTGCGCGAGGCCACCAGCGACGTGCAGCTGGAAGCGCTGATGGAAGGGGCGATCGACGCCGGCCTGGTGATCCGACCGCAGCTCCCGGCCATGCCGCACGGCCTGGCCTACCTGCCGCTGGTGAGCGAGCCGCTGGTACTGGCCGTCCCGGACGGCTGGCGGCCGGCCGGCGGGGCGTTCGCGGCAAATGGCACGGTTTCGCTGCGCGAGGCGGCCCACGAGCCGCTGATCATCTTCCCGCGCCGAAGCGCGCCGGCGTTTTATGACATCATTACGGGCTACTATGCGCGCGAGGGCCTGGCGCCGGTGATCGCGCAGGAAGCCATCCAGATGCAGACCATCGTCAGCCTGGTGTCGGCCGGCATGGGCGTGGCGCTGGTGCCGGCGTCGCTGTGCAACCTTCGCCGCACCGGCGTGTCGTACCTGGCGCTGCGCGAGGCGGGGCCGCAGATCGAGACCGGCCTGGTCTGGCGCGATGGCGCGTCCACTGGTGCGGCGGGCGCCGCCGGCGTGGCGCCGGTGCTGCGTTCCTTCATCGAGATCGCGACTGCGCTCGCGCACGAGACGGCCGCCACCGCCGGGCAAGACCCTCGCTGACTACATGCGGGCCCAGGCCCGTCCCCAACTCCATTCAGGCCAACATGCTGATTCATCCCCAGTTCGACCCGGTTGCCATCCACCTGGGCCCGCTCGCCATCCGCTGGTACGGGCTGATGTACCTGGCCGGGTTCATCATGTTCCTGGGCTTCGGGCGCCTGCGCATCCGCCAGCCGCATATCGCGGCCAAGGGCTGGACCACGCGCGACCTGGACGACATGCTGTTCTTCGGCGTGCTGGGCGTGATCCTGGGCGGGCGGCTGGGCTACGTGCTGTTCTACAAGCCGTCGTACTACCTGGCGCACCCGCTGGAGATCTTCAAGGTGTGGGAAGGCGGCATGGCCTTCCATGGCGGCTTCCTGGGCGTGATCGTGGCGATGTGGCTGTTCGGCAAGCTGCGCCGGCGCCACTGGATGGAGGTGACCGACTTCATCGCGCCGATGATCCCGTGCGGACTGGCCGCCGGGCGCATCGGCAACTTTATCAACGGCGAGCTGTGGGGCCGTGCGACCGACCTGCCGTGGGGCATGATCTTCCCGCAGGCGGGCGACAACATCCCGCGCCATCCGTCGCAGCTCTACCAGTTTGCCGGCGAGGGCGTGGCGCTGTTTATCATCCTGTGGCTGTTCGCGCGCAAGCCGCGGCCGATGGGCGCGGTCTCGGGCGTTTTCCTGATCGGCTACGGCGCGTTCCGTTTTGCCGCGGAGTTCGCGCGCGAGCCCGACAACTTCCTCGGGCTGCTGGCGCTGAAGATGTCGATGGGCCAGTGGCTGAGCCTGCCGATGATCCTGGCCGGCATCGCCATGGTGATCTGGGCCTATCGCCGCCAGCCCGGCGCGGACGCGCCGCAGCCGGTGGCCTGAGCGACCGGCGCCGCAGCACTTACTTGCCGGCGCGGCGCAGGGCCTCGATGCGGGCGCGGGTCTGCGGGTGCGTCGACAGGAAGTCCTGGCCGCGCTCTGCCTCGGCGTCCGACGCCGCACCGCGCCGGTTCTCCAGCTTGACCAGCACATCGGCCAGCGCCGCGGGCGGCAGGCCGTTGCGCTGCATGACTGCGATCGCAAAGTCATCGGCTTCGCGCTCGTGGTCGCGTGAATAGCGCAGCGTCAGCATGGCGGCCGGCACGCCGGCCAGCACCGTCGAGATATCCCCGAACAGGTAGGCCGACAGCGCGCCCAGCGCGGATGCCTGGATCACCTGCTGCAGCCCGTGGCGCAGCGCCACGTGGCCGGCCTCGTGCGCCAGCACGCCCATCATGCCGGGGCCGGTGCCGGCCAGGCTCACCAGTTCATCCGTGACCACGATGGTGCCGCCCGGAAGCGCCAGCGCATTGGCGCCGAGTTCTCCGCCCTGGCGGAACAGCACCTGGTACTCATGCCCGGCGTCGCGCGGACGTACCAGCGCCGCGAAGCCCGAGCGGATGCGCTGCTGTTCCGCGGCGGGCAGCTGCGATGGCTTGACGATGCCATTGTCCAGGCTCGTCAGCGTCAGCTTGCCGAGGTGGGCCTCGACCTGCGGCGGCACCGCACGCGCCATCGCGCCCGCGCCCCACGGCAGCAGCACGGAGTAGCCCAGCACCAGCACCGCCAGCAGCGCGGCCAGCGCCAGCCCGGCCACGCGCCAGCTGTTCTGCGCGCGCGACACCAGCCCTTCGCGATGGCCGCTTGCGGCCAGCATATGGTCGAAGGCGGCGTGGTCGGCGATTTCGCAGAAGGCACCGTCGGCGAAGGTGACCAGCCGCGGCGCGCGCCGCACGCGTTCGGATACGCGCACGTCCGACAACGGCGCACGGCGCAGCTCGGCGCCGGTGTCGTCGCGCAACACCGCCTGCTGCGCCTCCACGGCCAGCGTGGCGGGGTGCGCGCGCGAGGTGCGTCCGTCGAAGAAGGTGACTGGAATCATGGTGCTGGCGATGGGGCGCCCGGACTCAGAGCGCGATGTCGATGTCGTACCAGTCTACCGCCGCGTCGCCCAGCGCCCCCACTTGCTCGGCCTCGCCCGCGACGAAACTGTCGAGCGGGCCGGCGGCCAGCATCGTCACGCATTCCAGCCGGTAGCGCGCCGCGCGCACCCGCGCGAACGGCAGGTACAGGCCCAGCGTCAACACGATGGCGATCAGGTTGGTAAGAAAGATAAAGACCATGCGCCCGGCCTTGATCTCGCTGCGGAACGCGTGCGGCGCGAGCGTGGTCTGGCTCCACACGATGTTCTGCAGGCGCGCCATCAGGTAGGGGCTGACCGCCAGCAGCGCCAGGTAGAAACCTGCGATGCCGATACCAAACGAAAGCGCCGTGCCGAGCTTGCCGGATGCGGTCGCGCCCAGCACGAAGCTGCCCGCTCCCGCGATGGCCACCACTGCGGCCATCATGCCGAAGGCGCGCAGGTAGACGCCGTAAAAATCGCCTGCGCCGGCGTTGAAGGCAAACGGCGCCGTGCCGAAGCGCGTGTGGTTGTGCTGGTAGCGCTTGAAGCGCTGGTGTGCCAGCGGGCCCAGCAGGCCAATCGTGAACACCGCCGCCAGCGGCCACAGCACGAACACCTTGTAGGCCTCGGCATCGCGCCCGGCAAAGGCAAAGCGCAAGCCGCGGTAGCTGGAATTGGCCATGCGAAAGCGCAGCGAGCGCACCAGCAGCAGCGGGAACACTGCCAGCAGCGCGACCAGCATCGCCAGCGAAAGGAAGGGCGACACATTGGTCGCGATCTGGAACGCGAACGCCAGCGCGACCACGATGGCCCGGCCCTTCAGGATGGCCGAAGGCTTGCCGTGGTAATCGAAGCTGGCGCCGTCGAGGCGGGTATTGCGATAGAAATAATGCAGCGTGCGCACCTTGGCCCAGGCGGAATAAATGCCGAAGGTGACGATGCTCAGCAGCACATTGACGATCCAGATGCGGAAGTACTCCGAGCCCGTGCCGGTAAAGGAAAGGCCCAGGGGCCGTAGCTCGCCATCGCGCGGATCGGCGGGGGCCGGCGCGCTGGCGGGGGAGTCCGGCGTGGCGGAAAGGGTGAAATCGCTACTGCCAGCGTTCATGGCACAAGCTCCGGGTGTGTTGGAAAAGCGACGAAAAGAGAAAAGCGGCGCCTGATCCGCTCCATTTATGAAACCAAATGATTTGCTGCCTTTGCGGCGTGCCGCACACATACTCGCATCGATAAACAAAGGCTACGGCACATTTTGCATATGCAATTGCCGCCAGCCGGCTTGTTTCGCGGACATTATGGGAAAACCCTCGTAACACTCCAGAAACATCCTGTTACACTAGACGTATTCTGTAACAAGTTTCGAATAGCAGTCATCAATTAAATCAGAGACTTAGCATCTCTGGCACGTTAATCGCTATAGATCCTGTTACAAGATGAGCGGCATGCCACAGGCCGCCAACGGGAGCGCGAGGGAGGGTCAGGCATGGCCCGCAAGGGCGGCACAGCCAGCGCGCTTCACGAGAATACAAGGGCAAACGGGAAAATCCGCGCGTCAGCGCGTTTTCAAGGGGTGGCGCCGGGCCAGCGCCAGGTTGTTCAATGACCCACGCGGCGGACACTGCTGTCAGTGCCTGCCTGCGATGAGAAAGCAGTTCTGGCAGTTCTTTCAGGCGCGGACGTTTCCTTGCAGGGAGGCTGGGAAACGTCCGCCGCACCTCTCCCGCCGGCGCATTCTCCGGCAGCCAAATCCCCACGCCGAATACCGCAAATCCCTATCTGGGCTGATTTTGCGCCGCAACATCGAAATTCCTTGTCTCGTTCGCGCCCTAATCCATAATTATGAATTATGACGACCGGGGCGCATTCGCGTGACCGGTGCAGAATCGGATCGAGGTCCCTCGATCCTCGCATTCATCCCGGGGTTGGGCATGCGCATCATCCAGCAGGCGTTGTACCTGGAAGTGGCGGACCGGCTGCGCGCCATGATCGACGCGCACACGCTCGCGCCCGGCGCCTGGGTCGACGAAAGCGCGATGGCCGAAGCGCTGGGCATCTCGCGCACGCCGCTGCGCGAGGCGCTCAAGGTGCTGGCCGCCGAAGGGCTGGTGCGGCTGGAGCCGCGCCGCGGCTGCTTCGTCAACGAGCTGTCCGAGCAGGACCTGGACGAGATCTTCCCGCTGATGGCGCTGCTGGAAGGCCGCTGCGCCTTCGAGGCCGCCCAGAACGCCACGCGCGCCGACCTGGGCGCGCTCGAGGACCTGCATGCCGACCTGGCGCGCTACGCGCAGGCGGGCGACATTGACGCCTACTACGAGACCAATGCCCAGATCCACGAAGCGATCCAGCGGCTGGCGGGCAACCGCTGGCTGTCGGGGCTGATCAGCGACCTGCGCAAGGTGCTGCGGCTGTCGCGCCACAAGAGCCTGAAGCTGCCAGGCCGGATCCACGAATCCTGCGCCGAGCACTTGTCCGTGTTCGCCGCGCTCAAGGCGCGTGACGCGGAAGGCGCCGAGGCGATGATGAAGACCCACCTGCTGCGCCAGCGCGCCGCGCTCAAGGCGCTCGATGCCGGCGGCGCCGATGCGCAGGCCGGCCGTGCGCCGCCCGCGCGCCGCGTTGCGGTTGGCGAGGAGTAGGGGCAGGGCACGCACGCCGCAATGGAAACAGCCAGTTCCTTCACGTTCCGATCGATGCACCAAGGCAGGCAAGGTATGAATTCCTTCGACACGGTTGACCAGAAAATCAGCGCGCCGCTGGGCGAGAGCGAGCCGGCGGGCACGAATTTCCTGTCGCGGCTGGGCCGCTGGTGGGGGCGCAAGGGCGAGGGCGAAAACAAGGCACCCGCCGCCGCCACGCCTGCCGATGGCGAGGCGCCGCTGCCGCCGCGCGCGGCGCGGCGCCAGCGCGAGCAGCTGCGGCTGTGCTTCGATGCGCGCCTGACCGATGGCGCCGCCAACGCCGCCGCGCACGCCTGGCAAGCCGAGTACGAAGCGGCCGGCGAGGCCGCGCGGCGGGGCATGCTGGCGGTGCTGGCCGAGGTGGCCAGCAGCAGCGGCAGCGACGAAGCTGCGGCGGACAGCGACAAAGGCGCGCGCAGTGCCCGCGCGCACACCGGACATTCCGGCCTGACCCATGCGCTCTCCAACGCCCGCATCCGCTTCTTCAAGCGCCTGGCGGCGCTGCACGGCCAGCGCGGCAACAGCGCCTGCGGCCTGCACTTCCTGATCCAGCTGCGCGCCGACATGCTGCGCTGGCAGCGCCGCGTGCCCGGCTTGCGCGCGCTCGACGACGACCTCGAGGCGCTGTTCTCCAACTGGTTCGACGTGGGCCTGCTGGAGCTGCAGCCGATCACCTGGGACTCGCCCGCGTCGCTGCTGGAAAAGCTGATCCGCTACGAAGCCGTGCACGAGATCGCCTCGTGGACCGACCTGCGCAACCGGCTCGACTCGGACCGCCGCTGCTATGCGTTCTTCCACCCGCGCATCCCACGCGAGCCGCTGATCTTTGTCGAGGTGGCATTCGCGCCGGAGATGGCCGCCAATGTGCATACATTGCTCGACGAGGCCGCCCCGCTGGAAGACCTGCGCCGCGTCAAGTGGGCGATCTTCTACTCGATCAGCAATACCCAGGCGGGCCTGCGCGGCGTCAGCTTCGGCAACTTCCTGCTCAAGCGCGTGATCGAGGAGGTGCAGCGCGAATTCCCGAAAGTGAAGCAGTTTGCGACGCTGTCGCCGATCCCCGGATTTGCCGACTGGCTGCGCAAGCAAGACGGCGCGGCTGTGTCGCAAGTGCTCGGCGACAAGCGCGTGGCACGCTGGAGCGAGCGCCACGGCAACGCGCCGGCGGACGGCGCGGCATGGCTGGAGGCGCTGGCGCCCGATGCCGCCGACGCGGTGACCCGCGATACCGCCATGACCCTGGCCGCGCACTACCTGGTGCGCGAACGCAACCAGGCCATGCCGGCCGACCCCGTGGCGCGCTTCCACCTGGGCAACGGCGCCTGCGTCGAACGCCTGAACTGGGCTGCCGACCTGTCGCGCAAAGGCCGCAGCCAGAGCTGCGGCATGATGGTGAATTACCTTTACGTGCCCGAGGCGCTGGATGACAATCTGGCTCGCCTGGGCGCAGGCAACCCGCGCATCAGCCGTAGCGTCGGGAAGCTGCTGTGACCCTGGTCCGGTCACGGGGATCGCCCCCGCACAGGCGGCGCCTGGCGCGCCGTGTTTTCTTGTCGGGACTTAAGTAGCAAATCAAGCCGCAGCAGGTTCGCCGCGGCCATCGGATTGACTTTCCGCAGAAGAGAGAGGAGACACAAGATGAATCGTCGTCAGTTCAGCCTGGCCGCGTCCGCGCGGGCAGCCGGCATGGCTTTGGGTCTGGCAGGCATCAGTGCCGGCGCAATGCTTGCGGCACCCGCCGCACATGCGGACACCTGGCCGTCCAAGCCCGTCACCGTGATCGTGCCGTTCCCCGCCGGCGGCGGCACCGATGCCTTTGCGCGGCCGCTGACCGCGCAATTGTCCAAGCAGCTCGGCAAGCAGTTCGTGATCGACAACCGCGGCGGCGCCGGCGGCACGGTCGGCGCGAGCATCGCGGCCAAGGCCGCGCCGGATGGCTATACGGTGTTTATCGGCGGCGCCCACCACGCGATTGCGCCGTCGTTCTACAAGAAGCTGGACTACGACATCGAGAAGGATTTCATCCCCGTCACGGTGATCGCCCAGCCGCCGCAGGTGGTGGTGGTCAACCCCAACCGCGTCAAGGCCAACACGCTGCAGGAACTGATCGCCTACGCCAAGGCCAATCCCGGCAAGCTCAACTACGGCTCGGCCGGCAACGGCTCGGCCCACCACCTGGCCGGCGAGCTGTTCAAGATCCAGACCAAGACCTTCATCACCCATATCCCGTACAAGGGTGCCGGCCCGGCGCTGTCCGACCTGATCGCGGGCCAGGTCGACCTGATGTTCGACGGCCTGGGCTCGTCGGCGCAGCATATCCGCGCCGGCCGCATCAAGGCGCTGGCGGTGGCTTCGAACAAACGCTCGGCAGCCTTCCCCAATGTGCCGACCGCGGCCGAGGCCGGGGTGCCGAACTATGAGGTTTCGACCTGGTATGCGATGTGGGTGCCCAAGGGCACGCCCAAGGAAATCGTCGACCGCCTGTACGCCGAGACCGAGAAGGCACTGAACTCGCCTGAACTGAAGCAGGTCTGGCTCAACAACGGCTCCGAGACGCCGGCCTTCACCCAGGAGCAGTTCGCGCAATTCCAGCGCGCGGAGATCCGCCGCTGGGCGCAGGTGGTGCAGCAGTCCGGCGCCAAGATCGACTGAGCAAGATGAGCGGCACCGTCATCTTCGCCACCGCGGACAGCATCGCCACCGTCACGCTGTCGCACGCCGGCAAGCTCAACGCCATCTCCGCGCAGATGTGGCGCGAGCTGGCCGCGGGCTTTGCGCGCCTGTCGGCCGATACCGCGCTGCGCTGCGTGGTGGTGCGCGGCGCCGACGGCAATTTTGCCGCTGGCGCCGACATCGCCGAGTTTCCCGCCGAGCGCGGCGACGCAGCCGCGGTGCGGCACTACCATATGGCCACCATCGCGCCGGCGCTGGCGGCGATCGCCCAATGCCCGCTCCCGACCGTGGCGATGATCGAAGGCGTGTGCGTGGGCGGCGGGCTGGAGATCGCCTGTCATTGCGACCTGCGTATCGCCGCTTCGGACAGCCGCTTCGGCGTGCCGATCAACCGGCTGGGCTTCCCGATGGCGCCGGGCGAGCTGCAAGGCTTGCTGGCGCTGGCAGGCCGTGCGGCCACGCTGGAGATCCTGCTCGAAGGCCGCGTCTTCGACGCTGCCGAGGCACGCGACAAGGGCTTGCTCACGCGCGTGGTCGAGCCCGGTGCGCTGACGGCCGAGGTCGATGCCACCGTGCGCCGCATCACCGCCGGTGCGCCCACGGCGGCCCGCATCAACAAGGCCACCATCCTGCGCCTGGCGCCGCTGCCCGCACCGCTGTCGCCCGCCGAACTCGACGCTCACTTTGCCTATGCCGAGGGCGCCGACCACGCGGAAGGGGTGGCCGCCTTCCTCGCGCGCCGCCCGCCGCAATTCCGAGGAGCCTAGCGCGACCCGGTAAGATGCTGCCTTGCCGCGGTTGCCGCCCCCGGGCGGTGACCGCTTATCCCGTTTATCGCCCGATTTCCGCAGTCTTTCGTTCGATCCCCACCATGAACGCCAACCTGTTCGCCCTGTTCGAATCCCGCTTTCCCGCCGACCGCACCGCCTGCTGCATCGAGACGCATGACGGCCTGTACTACAGCTGGGACGACCTCGACCGCGCCACCGCCAAGCTGGCCAACCTGCTGGCCTCGCTGCACCTGCCTGAAGGCGCGCGCGTGGCGGTGCAGGTGGAGAAGTCGCCCGAGGCGCTGTTCCTGTACCTGGCCACCCTGCGCGCCGGCTATGTCTACCTGCCGCTGAACACCGCCTACCAGGAGGCCGAGATCGACTACTTCGTCGGCAACGCCGAGCCGTCGGTGGTGGTGTGCAGCGGCAAGAATTTCGGCTGGGTGTCCAAGGTGGCATTCCGCCATGGCGTCAACCACGTGTTCACGCTGGACGATGACCGCAGCGGCTCGCTGCTGGCGCGCGCCGCCGCCAAGTCCGACAACTTCACGACCGTCGAGCGCACGGACGACGACCTCGCCGCCATCCTCTACACCTCCGGCACCACCGGCCGCAGCAAGGGCGCGATGCTGACGCACCGCAACCTGGCATCCAATGCGCAGACGCTGCACGAATACTGGGGCTGGCGCAGCGACGACGTGCTGCTGCATATGCTGCCGATCTTCCATGTGCACGGCCTGTTCGTGGCTTCGCACGGCGCGTTGCTGGCCGGTGCCAAGATGATCTGGGCGCCCAAGCTCGACATGGCACAGGTGCTCAAATTCCTGCCGCGTTCGACCGTGATGATGGGCGTGCCGACCTATTACGTGCGCATGCTGCAGGAGCCGCGCTTCGACGACGACACCTGCCGCCGCATGCGCCTGTTCGTGTCGGGCTCGGCGCCCCTGCTGCTAGAGACCTTCGACGCCTTCCGCGAGCGCACCGGCCATACCATCCTGGAGCGCTACGGCATGAGCGAGACCGTGATGCTGGTGTCCAACCCGTACGATCCGGCGCTGGGCGAGCGCATCGGCGGCACCGTCGGCATGCCGCTGCCGGGCGTGTCGGTGCGCGTGGTCGATGGCGAGGGCAAGGCGTGCGCGCCGGGCGTGATCGGCAACGTCGAGGTCAAGGGCCCGAACGTGTTCACGGGCTACTGGCGCATGCCGGAGAAAACGCGCGAAGAATTCACCGAAGACGGCTGGTTCAAGACCGGCGACGTGGGTCGCTTCGGCGGCGCCATCGTCAGCCAGTCAGGCGAGCGCCAGGTGTCGGACAACTACCTGACCATCGTCGGGCGCAGCAAGGACCTGATCATTTCGGGCGGCTACAACGTCTACCCGAAGGAGATCGAGAGCTTTATCGACGAGATGCCGGGCGTGGCCGAGAGCGCCGTGATCGGCGTGCCGCATGCGGATTTTGGCGAGGCGGTAGTGGCTGTGGTGGTGACGAAGCCGGGTGCGGAGTTCGATGAGTCGGCGCTGATCGGCACGCTCAAGAGCCGCATCGCCAACTTCAAGGTGCCCAAGCGCGTGCACGTGGTGGAGGAGCTGCCGCGCAATACGATGGGGAAGGTGCAGAAGAACGTGTTGCGGGAGCAGTTTGCGGTGCTGTGAGGGCCTTTGAGCGCTTGCCGGTGTTCTCCCTCTCCCGCAAGCGGGAGAGGGAGAACACCTTGCTTAGGCTAGTTCGGGCGGCTTTGGAGCACCCAAAACCGCGCGCTTTTTCTGCGTTGGTGCCTTACTTCAACATCTGTACTGACCCATTCACCGACACCGTCACCTGCGTCTTCCCGCCCTCGACCGGTACCGGCGCCCCAGCGTCAGCCATCATCGCCTTGGCCGCCCCATACATCCGCGGCACCGGCGGCACCACGCCGGTCTCGTTCAGGTTCACTTCCCGGATGGTATAGCTGTTGTAGCCGAACAGCTTGGTGTTCGCCTGCGCCTTGTTGCGGAACGAAGCAATGGCCTGCTCGGCCAGCTTGGTCTCGGCCGCCTCGCGCGCTTCGCGCGACAGCGAGAAGGCGATGTTCTGCACCTGCATCTGGTTGGCCACTTCGCCGGCCAGCTTCGATACCGCGGCAAAGTCGCGCGACTTCAGGATGACCTCGGAACGCCCGCGCCAGGTGCTGATGCGGCCGTTGCGGTCGGTGCTCGGGTGGATGGTGAAGCCGCCTGATTCCGCGGTCACGCCTTGCACACGGCGCGCCTGCGCGATCACCGCCTGCGTGCGCGTCGACAGCGCCGATGAGATCGCGCCGGGTTCGGCGCCTTCCTGTTCCGCGGCCAGCGTCAGGTGGACGATATCCGTCGGTACTTCGGCGACGGCCTGCGCGTTCAGCGACAGCACGCCCGAGGGCGGTTCGGTGGGGCCGCCGTGCGCCGAGGCGACGATGGCGGTGGTACCCAGCAGGGTGGCGGCAAGCCACTGTTTCATCTTGATCTCCCGTTCAAACGTGATGGGTATCAGACGGAATCAGCCGGCGAAACGTTCCGCGACAATGCAAACCATCGTTACGACGATGGTTATGAAGACAGCGACTGCGGACGTTCAGAACGCCTGCCACGCCTTCCACAGCATGTACGACGCCAGGCACAGCAGCAGCACCGCAAAGACCTTGCGCAATTGGCCGACATCCATCCCGTGCGCGGTGCGTGCGCCCAGCGGCGCGGTCAGCACGCTGGCCCCTGCGATCACAACCAGCGCCGGCAGGTAGATATAGCCAAGCGAGCCCGCGGGCAGGCCGGGCATCTGCCAGCCGCTCCAGACGTAGCCGGCCACGCTGGCCGCGGCAATCGGGAAGCCCAGCGCGGCCGAGGTGGCCACCGCGTTGTGGATGGGCACGTTGCACCAGGTCATGAACGGCACCGAGACAAAGGCGCCGCCCGCACCCACCAGGCTCGACAGGAAACCGATGAACCCGCCTGTGCCTGCCATTCCGGCGAATCCGGGCAATTGCCGGCCAGGGGTAGGGCGCCGGTTGCGCAGCATCTGCAGCGCCGAGAAGCCGACGAAGACGGCAAAGGCCAGCGACAGCCAGCTGGTCTTCAGCGCCGCGAAGACCTTGCCGCCGCCGATCATGCCGCCGACCACGATGCCCGGCGCCAATGCCAGCACTATCGGCCAGCGCACCGCGCCGCGCTGGTGATGCGCGCGCACGGACGACAGCGAAGTGAACAGGATCGTGCCCATCGAGGTGGCGATCGCCATATGGACGATGGCTTCGGCGGGAAATCCCAGCGACGTGAACAGCAGCGTCAGGAACGGCACCATCATCATGCCGCCGCCCACGCCGAGCAGGCCGGCGCAAAAGCCGGTGAAGGCGCCGAGTGCGAGCAGCGCGGGGATCAGGACCAGCAGGCTGTCGAACTGCATCAGCGCATCAGCTTGCCGGTGATAAAGCGCCATTCTGCCGGCGTCACCGGCGTGATCGACAGCCGGTTGCCGCGCCGGAGCACCACCATGTCGGCCAGTTCCTCGTGCTCGCGCAGCTCCGCCAGCGAAATCAGCTTGCTCTTGCGCTCGAAGTGCACGTCGACCAGCTGCCAGCGCGGGGCGTCCGGCTTCGAGGCTGCATCATGGTAGGGACTCTTGGGGTCGAACTGGGTCGGGTCGGGGTAGGGGGTAGAGCAGACTTCCGCCAGCCCGGCGATGCCCGGCTCGGGACACGACGAGTGGTAGAACAGCACGCCGTCGCCGATCTGCATGGCGTCGCGCATGAAGTTGCGCGCCTGGTAGTTGCGCACGCCGGTCCACGGCAGCGTGCCTTCACGGGCCAGGTCGTCGATGCTGGCTTCGTCCGGTTCGGATTTCATCAGCCAGTACTGGCGGGCGCGTTTGTTCTGGTTCGGGCTCACGGCGCGGCTCAGGATGGAAGGCAGATCAAGGCACCGGGTGCGCAGGGTTGGCACGCGCTGCAGACAACAAAGAAAAAAGGCGATGGTTCAGAAAACCACCGCCTTTTTAAGGGGTCCCCGCCTCGGCCGCTGGGTCGGCATCCTGAACCCAAGTGAGGTTCAGAGTGGCTGCGGAAGTCGCATTTCGGGTACATCATCCACTCAGGGAGTCCAAGCCAGGCCCAGACTATGAGTGCGACGACGCGCTCGCCCACGCGACATAATCCCGCACCATGCAATGCATATCGGTTCAAGGAGTTTATGACCCTCACGAACCAGGCAGGGAAACTGTCAAACGTCTGACGCTCCAGCCGCATCGTCGTGCCCGGAAAACCGGGCCCGCGTGCGGGATGTCAGACGTTTGCCGTTTCTAACTAGGATGGGATGAAAACGGCGGCCGGGCGCGATAACCCAACCTGTCAGCTGCACATCTGTGGTGCCTCGTGCAGTCTGGCTACACTATACACCGCGTTGCAGGGCATACCAAGTCCACTCGTGCGTACCGTTACATTTTGCGCGACAGCGCGGCATCCTCTGCACATCCACCACATTTCGGCAGATCGGTGGTGCCGCGCACGGACGCCGTCAGCCGCGTGTACCAGTGCCCACGTGCGCGTACTGCCGCAGCGCCTCGTCGGCGCGCTCGTTCAGTTCGCGGATGCGTGCGCGGATCGCCTCCACGGGAATCGCGCCGTCGGCCTGCTGCTTGCGCTGCAGGGACAGCAGGTCAGAGGCGATGCTGATCGCGGCCATCACCGCGACGCGCTCCACGCCCTTGGCGGCGCTGCCGTTGCGCAGCTTGTTCATCTGCGTGTCGACCAGCGCCACCGCGTCGAGCAGTGCAGCCTCGTTCTCGGGGGCGATGGCAAAGCGGTACGGCTGGCCGGCGATATTGACTTCGACTTGCTTGTTGCTCATGCGTGTTCTCCGGGGGCCTTGTGCGGCTCCGCGCCCTCGCCCAGCAGGTCGAGCTGGCGCGTGTCGCTGGCGGTCGGCAGCTTGTCAAGGATGGACTGGATGCGCAGCTGCGCTTCCTCGATCTTGATATTGAGCAGCTCGCGGTCGGCAGCCATGGCCTCGCGCTCGCCGCGCAACTGCGCGGCTTCGCCCTCAAGCCGGGCGATCTCGTCGCGCAGCCGCTGGTTCTCCGCCGCCAGGGTGTCCGCATGGTGCAGCACGCGCCCGATCTTGGCGGCCAGTTGTTCGAGTTCGGTGAGCATAGGGCCTGTCATGATGGGAGTAGTGTCAGGTAACGCGATTCTAGCCGATGCGAAGCCTCGCACAATGCGAAGGGAAGCGTTTCTGACCCGGAAGCGGTGCGGAAGTTGCAGCCTTCTGCACCCAAAACCCCGCGAGAGTTGTGACAAAGCCCTACGAGAAGCCGCGTTGACGCGGGGTGCGAAACTGCCTACACTCGCGCACGTCTCAGGTGCTCGCCCTTTTCGTCCCTGGCGAAAGGGCAGTTCAACGGGAAACAGGGAGCCGGGCCGGCAGCGTGCCGGAAAGGCCAACCTGTGCTGCCCCCGCAACGGTAAGCGACCGCGTGCGCATCTGCCAGCCCGATCATTTCGGCCGCTGGCAATGCCGGGATCCGTTCCCGGCCCCATGCCGCGCAGGACCGGCCACATGCCACTGAACCTCAGGTTCGGGAAGGCGCCGGCCCCGTGTCGCCAGCCCGGATACCGGCCTGAACGCGGGCTGCCGCCCGTGCGCGGCACGCCTCATCGCCATATGGTCCGCGGGGGAACGGGCCCGGCCGTCCTATCCCAGTCCTGCATCATGCGTTCATCGCTTCACAGGTCGACCCGCCCGGCAGCCCCGGCGGTGCGTCCGTCCGTGCCCGCCATCCTGGCGGCCATCGCCTCGTTCACCCTGGTTCCGGCCACTTCGTTCGCGCAAGCGACCGACAGCGGTACCGCGCAGCTCGCGCCGGTGGTGGTCACTTCCACCCGTACCGCGCAAGCCATTACCGAGGCGCTGCCGCACACCACGGTGGTCACGCAGCAGGACATCCAGAACTCGCAGGCGCCCGACCTGCGCTCGCTGCTGCGCAACCAGGCCGGCGTCGAGTTCTCGACCAACGGCGGCATGGGCAGCAACACGACGCTGTTCATGCGCGGCGCCAACTCGAACCAGACGCTGATCCTGATCGATGGCGTGCGCGTGTCGTCCGCCAGCAGTGGTACCGCGCAGCTGGCCAATATCCTGCCCGACCAGATCGACCATATCGAAGTGGTGCGCGGCAACGTCTCGGCGCTGTATGGTTCGGATGCGATCGGCGGCGTGGTGCAGATCTTTACCAAGAGCGGCGCCGGGCAGGCACCGGCGGCCAATGCGGCGGTGGAGTACGGCAGCAACAATACGCGCCAGGGTACGGTCGGCTATGGCGGCCAGATCGGCGATACCTCGTTCAACCTGACCGGCTCGGCGTTCAAGACCGACGGCTTCTCGTCGATCAATACGCAGCAGGCGCCGCGCGCCAACCCCAACGACAATCCGTACGAGAACCAGAGCGTGTCGGGCCAGGTCAAGCACCGCTTCACGCCGAACTGGGATGCGGGCATTACCGGCTACTACTCGAAGAGCAAGGTGTCGTTCGACAGTGCCTTTGGTCGCCCGACCGACGACAACCGCACCAACAGCGAGCTGTACACGCTGTCGGCCTTCGTCAACGGCAAGGTGGGCGCGGACTGGACCACGCATTTCAAGCTGGCGCAGAGCGAGGACCGCAGCGACACCTTCCTCAACGGCAATCCCAACGGCACCTTCAATACCCGCAACCGCCAGTTCAACTGGCAGAACGAGTATGCGCTGACAGCCAATCACACACTGCTGTTCGGCACCGACTACCTGCAGCAGGAGCTGGACACGACCGCCTACGGCGCGCCCACGCGCAATGTGTTCTCGGTGTTCGGCGGCTATGACGGACGCTTCGGCAAGCATCAGTTGCAGCTCAACGCGCGCAACGACCACTACTCGGACTTCGGCAACCAGGGCAGCTTCTTCGCGGGCTACGGCTACAACCTGACCGATGCCTTCAAGCTGATCGCCAACGTCAGCAATGCCTTCCGCGCGCCGACCTTCAACGAGCTGTACTTCCCCAACTTCGGCCAGCCCAACCTGCAGCCCGAGCGCGCCAAGTCGGTCGAAGCGGGCGTGCAGTACAGCACCGCCAACGCCGGCCTGCTGCGCGTGACCGCGTTCGAGACGCGTTATAACGACCTGATCGTGGCGGCGCTGCAACCCAGCGGCCTGTTCCTGGCGCAGAACGTCAACAAGGCCAAGGTGCAGGGCATCGAGGCTTCGTGGCGCGCCACCGTGTACGGCACCGACATCGGCGCCAGCGTGACCTTCCAGAACCCGGTGGACGAGCAGTCCGACACCCAGCTGCTGCGCCGCGCGCGCCGCCACGCCGCGCTGGATGTGGGCCGCAACTTCGGCAACTGGCGCTTTGGCGGCGAATGGCTGCTGTCGTCGGCGCGCATGGATGCGGGCTCGCGCCGGCTGGGCGGATACGGTATCGTCAACCTGAACGCCCGCTACAACATCGACAAGCAATGGTTCATTGGCGCCCGCGTCGAAAACCTGTTCGACAAGGACTACCAGCTCGCCTTCCCCTACAACACGCAGGGGCGCGCGGGCTTTATCATGCTGGGCTGGCGCCAGCGATGAGCGCACGGGCGCGCCATGTCTGAGCTGCGGCGCGCCCTGGCGGTCTGGCTGGCGCTCGCGCTGGCTGCGCTGTTCGTGTTTGCCGCCTCGCTGGCACTGGGCAGCGTGTCGCTTGATGCGCGCGAGCTGTGGCTGGCGCTGAGCGGCGCGGACACTGGCACTGCCGGCGCGATCGTGCGCGAGCTGCGCCTGCCGCGCGCGGCCGCGGCGTTTGCCTGCGGCGGACTGCTGGCTTTGTCCGGCGCTCTGATGCAGGTACTGCTGCGCAATCCACTGGCCGAACCATACGTGCTGGGCGTATCGGGCGGCGCCTCCACCGCCGCATTGCTGGCCATGCTGCTGCTGGCGCCGTGGTGGGGCGTGCAGGCCTCCGCCGCCGTGGGGGCGCTGCTGTCGATGGTGCTGGTGGCGTCGCTGGCGCGGCGCGACCTGCTGCATCCGCAGGTGCAGGGCGGCCACCGCGAGGCCGGCGCCCGGCTGCTGCTGACCGGCGTGATCCTGGCCGCCGGCTGGGGGGCGATGATCACGCTGATCCTCGCGGTCGCCCCGGAATCGCGCCTGCGCGGCATGCTGTTCTGGCTGACCGGCGACCTCAGCGGCACCGCCAGCTACGGCGGCGCGCTTGCGATGCTGGTCGTGGCGCTGCTGCTGGCGATGCCGATGGCGCGCGCGCTCAACGTGATGCTGCTGGGCGAGACCGTGGCGCAGTCGCTGGGCGTGCGCGTCGGCCGCGTGCGGCTGGCGACCTTCATGCTGGCGTCGCTGTGCATTGCCGCGGCGATCACCACGGCCGGCTCGATCGGCTTTGTCGGGCTGGTGGTGCCGCACCTGGTGCGGCTCGCGTGGGGCAACGACCAGCGCCTGTTGCTGCCGGCCGCGGTGCTGCTGGGCGGTGCGCTGCTGATGGCCGCCGACCTGATCGCCCGCTCCGTGATCGCGCCGGCGCAGTTGCCGGTGGGCGTGATCACCGCGCTGCTGGGTGTGCCGACTTTCCTTTACCTGCTGCTGCGGAGGCCACGATGACGTCGGGCGCGCCCTGGTCCCATCCGCTGACCGCGTGCCCGGCGCTCGCGCTGCGCGATGTGCGGCTGCGCACCGGCCAGCGCGTGCTGGTGGAGCGCCTGACGCTGAGCATCGGCCCCGGCCAGCTGTGGTGCATCGCCGGCCCCAACGGTGCCGGCAAATCCACGCTGATGACGGTGCTGGCCGGTCTGCGCCATGCCGATGGCGGCAGCGTCGAGATCGACGGCATCGCACCGACGCAGGTTGCGCCCGCGGTACTGGCGCGCCAGCGCGCCTACCTGCCGCAGGCGGTACATGACACGTTCTCGATGTCGGTGCTCGATGCGGTACGCGTGGGCCGCCACCCGCACCTGTCGGGCTGGGGCTGGACCGGACGCGAGGACGAGCGCATCGTTCGCGACGTGATCCGCGCGATGGATATCGAAGCGCTGGCCGCGCGCGATGTGCTGACGCTGTCCGGGGGCGAGCGCCAGCGCGCCTCGCTGGCCGCGGCGCTGGCGCAGCAGGCGCCGCTGCTGCTGCTGGACGAACCGGTATCGCACCTGGACCTGCGCCACCAGATCGTGGTGCTGGAGCAGCTCGCCGCACTGGCCCGCGCCGGGCGCCACGCCATCGTGGTGATCCTGCATGACCTGACACTGGCGCTGCGCTACGCCACCCACGCCCTGCTGATGGCCGAAGACGGCACCGCACTGCACGGCCCGGCCGCTGAAGTCCTGACCCCCGCGCGTTGCTCGCGCGCGCTGCGCACCCCCATCGTCAGCGTGACCGACGGCGTGCATACTGCACTGATTCCCGATGGCGCCGCGGCGCCACGTACCGATACGCAAGACCCCTCCCTATGACCGATTCCAACAATCCCTCCACCGAAGACGCGGACCGCGACGCCCGCCACAAGGCGCGCATGGTGCGCAAGAAGGAAGTGGTCGACGCCAAGATCGCCGCCGCGCAGGACGAGCGCGGCGTGATCGTGATCACCACCGGCAACGGCAAGGGCAAGTCCAGCTCGGGCTTCGGCATGGTGGTGCGCGCGCTCGGCCATGGCATGCGCACCGGGGTGGTCCAGTTCATCAAGGGCGCGCAGCCTACCGGCGAAGAGATGTTCCTGCGCCGCTTTCCCGAGGAATGCGCCTTCCACGTGATGGGCGAGGGCTATACCTGGGAAACCCAGGACCGTTCCCGCGACGTGGCCAAGGCCGAAGCCGCCTGGGAAGTGGCGCGCGGCATGCTGCGCGACCCGGCGATCGGCCTGGTGCTGTTCGACGAACTCAACATCGCGCTCAAGTTGCACTATCTTGACGTGGAGCAGGTCATCGCCGACTTGCGCGCGCGCGCGCCGATGCAGCACGTGGTGATTACCGGCCGCGGCGCGCCGCCAGCGCTGGTGGAGGCGGCCGACACCGTCACCGACATGACGCCGGTCAAGCATGCCTTCCAGCAGGGCATCAAGGCCCAACGCGGCGTGGAAATGTAGCCGCAACTTCAACACACAGAGCAAAGCTATGCAGTTTCCGGAAATCGCTCCCCTCGACGAGGCTTTGCGCCCCGCGTTGCAGGCTGCCATCGACGACAAGACCAAGCCGCTCGGCGCGCTGGGCCGGCTCGAGTCGCTGGCGCTGCAACTGGGCCTGATCCTCGGCACGCAACGCCCCGCGCTGCAGCGGCCCACGGTGATCGTGTTTGCCGCCGACCACGGCGTGGCCGATGCGGGCGTCAGCGCCTACCCGGCCGAAGTCACCGCACAGATGGTGCAGAACTTCCTGAGGGGCGGTGCGGCGATCAATGTGTTCTCGCGCCAGCATGGCATTGCGCTGGAGGTCGTTGATGCAGGCGTGCGCGTGCCGCTGCCGCCGGCGCCGGGGCTGGTCAACTGCCGCATTGCCGACGGCACGCGCAACTTCGCGGTCGAGCCCGCGATGACGGCTGAACAGGCCGCCGCCGCAATGACGGCCGGCATGGCGCGCGTGTTGCGCCATGCGCAGCAGGGCTGCAATGTGATCGGGTTTGGCGAGATGGGCATTGCCAATACCTCGGCAGCCGCCTGCCTGATGCAGCGACTCACCGGGCTGCCGCTTGACGACTGCATCGGCCGCGGCACGGGCCTCGACGATGCCGGCCTGGCGCGCAAGCGCGAAGTGCTGGAACGCGCGCTCGCGCTGCATGCCGGGGCAGAGTCGCTGCTCGAGGTGCTGGCCACCTTCGGCGGCTTCGAGATCGCGATGATGGCCGGCGCCTTCCTGGCCGCCGCCGCCAGCCGTATGGTGATCCTGGTCGACGGCTTTATCGCCTCGGCCGCGCTGCTGGTGGCGCAGCGCCTCGACCCCAACGTGCTGCAGTACTGCGTGTTCACGCACTGCTCGCACGAGCGCGGCCATCGCGCGCTGCTCGCGTATTTCGGCGCCGAGCCGCTGCTGGCGCTGGACCTGCGTCTGGGCGAGGGCACCGGGGCCGCGCTGGCATGGCCGCTGGTGGCGTCGGCGGCCGCTTTCCTGAACGAGATGGCGACCTTCAGCGGCGCCGGTGTCAGTACCGCCTCGTCATGAGCGTGCCGTCCGACCCGGTGCCCGCGCCAGGCGCCCCCACGGGGCTGGCAGGCGAGCTGCGCTTCTTCCTGACGGCGCTGGGCTACTTCACGCGCGTGCCGTTGCCCGGTTGGCTGGCGCGCTGGGTCGGATTCGAACCGCATTACCTGCATGCTGCCGCGCGTTATTTCCCGCTGGTCGGGCTGCTGGTCGGTGGCGTGGGCGCACTGGCCACCTGGGGCGCGATGCTGTGGTGGCCCGTCGGCGTCGCCGTGCTGCTGGGCATGGCCGCCACGCTGCTGCTGACCGGCGCCTTCCATGAAGACGGACTCGCCGACTGCATCGATGCCTTCGGCGGCGCGTGGCAGCGCGAGGATGTGCTGCGCATCATGCATGACTCGCGCATTGGCGCGTTCGGCGCGATCGCGCTGGTGGTGGCGCTGCTGCTCAAGTGGCAGCTGCTGGTGGCGATCGGCGCGCACGGCGGGCTGGCCGTGCTGCTGATGGTGATCGTGGCCGCGCATGCTGCCAGCCGCGCGATGGCGGTCAGCTATCTCGCCACGCTCACTTACGTGCGGCCCGAGGGCAAGGCCAAGCCGGTGGCACAGCGCCTGGCCGGCGCGGGACTGGTGTTCGCGCTGCTGTGCGGGCTGGCGCCGCTGTGGCTGCTGTCGCCGCTGTTCTGCGCCGCGGCCATTGCCGCGCTGCTGGTGCTGTGGTGGCTGCTCGGCCGCTATTTCGTGCGTCGCATCGGCGGCTATACCGGCGACTGCCTGGGCATGGCACAGCAGTGCGCGGAAATCCTGCTCTACCTGGTGGCCGCGGCATGGATGTGGTCCTGATCCGCCACGCGCAGCCGGAGGTCCCCGCGGGCACTTGCTACGGCTGCCTCGACCTGCCGCTGGTGTCGCCGCTGACGCCCGCGGTGGCGCAGATCGTGGCAGGGCTGCCGGCGCCTGCGCGCATCGTCACCAGCCCGCTGGCGCGCGCGAGCGGGACCGCGCAGGCACTGGCGCAGACGGCCGGCGTGTCCGCCATCGACAGCGAGCCGCGGCTGCGCGAAATCGACTTCGGTACGTGGGAGGGCATTGCGTGGGATGCGATCGACCGCGACGCGCTCGACCAGTGGGCGGCGGACCTGCTGCATGGCCGCCCGCACGGGGGCGAATCGCCCGCGCAGGCGATGGCGCGTGTCGCCGGCTGGGCCGGATCGCTCGATGTCGACAGCGCTGACTGCATCTGGGTGGTCAGCCATGCCGGCCCGATGCGCATGCTGGCCGCGCACTGGCTGGGCGTGCCGCTGGCGGTCACCGTCAACTGGGCGCTTGGCTTCGGCGCCAGTTGCCGCTTCCGGCTCGGCGCGGGCGGCGTGCGGCTGGACTGGTGGAACCGCGGCGCCTGATCAGCGTGCGGGGCGTCGTTTGCGGGCCGTGTCGAGGTCCTTGCAGATCTGCTCGGCACCTTGCACCACGCGCGGGCCGGCGCGGTTGACCAGGTCGCCGTCGATCACGAACAGGTTGTTGCGTGCCACCGCGGTGACCTGCTTCCAGCGCTGCCACATCTCGAAGTCCGGCAGCGGCTGGTCCGAGCGCGTGGCGCCCATGCCCGCGGTCAGCATCGCTTCAGGATTGCCCGCAATCACAGCTTCCACCGACACCGTCGGCACCAGCGGCGTCTCTGCCGCGAACAGGTTGCGCCCGCCGCAGAGCGCCAGCATGTCGCTGACCAGGTGCTGGCCGTTGAGCGTCATCAGCGGCTGCTGCCAGACCTGATAGAACACTGTCACCGGCGGCCGCGCCGCGTAGGTCTTGCGCAGCGTCTCCACCTGCTGGCGGAAGCTGTCGGCCGCGCGCCGCGCCGTTGTCTCGGTGCCCAGCAGAGTGCCGAGCTTCTCCAGGTTCTCCGGGATCGATGCCAGCTTGCGCGGCTCGCTGTAGAACAGCGGCAGCCCGAGCGAGCGCAGCCGGTCGGTCTGCTTCTGCGCATTGCCATGGCGCCAGATCACGATCAGGTCCGGCTTGAGCGCGGCGATGCGCTCCAGGTCCAGCGCCTTGTTGTCGCCCACGCGCTGGATCTCGCGCGCCTGCGGCGGATAGTCGCTGTAGCTGACCGTGCCGACGATGCGGTCGCCGCCGCCGGCGGCGAAGATCATTTCGGTCACGTGCGGCGCCAGCGAGATCACACGGCGCGCGGGCTGGGCCAGTGTCACGGTCTGGCCTGCATCGTCGACGACCGACACGGCGGCTTGCGCGGGCAGGGCAGCAGCCAGTGCGAGGACGATGGCGGACTTCGGGAGGTTCAGCATGGATGTAGGGGGGGCGTGGATCAGGCAGTGACGGCGGCCAGCGCTGCATCGAGACGCGACCAGGCTTCTGTCTGGTCGGGCGGCAGGCCGAGGCGCAGGCTCGGCGGGCAGCCGCCGGCGGCGTCGAACAGCCGGGTCCAGACACCGTGCTGTGCCAGGGCTTCATGCAGCCGTGCGGCATCGGCATGCGGCACCCAGCAGAACAGCGGGTGCATCACGGGCGCGAACCCGTGGCGCTCCAGCAGCGCGGTGAGCCGGGCGCCTGCCGCGCACAGCCGTGCGCGGGTCGCCTGCTGCCAGCTTCGGTCCGTCAAGGCATGGCGCGCGACCTCGCGCGCCGGGCCTGAGACGGTCCAGTGGCCCAGCCGCTCGCGCAGCGCTTCCAGCAGCGCCGGCTGCGCCAGCACGAAGCCGCAGCGGATTCCGGCGAGGCCATAGAACTTGCCGATCGAACGCAGCACCACCAGCCCGGCTGCGCCGCTGTGCGCGGCGACCGATGACGCAGGCAAGCAATCGATAAAGGCTTCGTCGACCACCAGCGTGCCGCCACGCGCCGCCAGCAAGGCATGCCAGCGCAGCAGCGTAGCGGGCGGCAGCAGCCGGGCGGTCGGGTTGTTCGGGTTCACCACGACGAGATGATCGAGTGCGTTGGCGAGGTTTTCCCGCGCGAAGTCCGCTTCATCCAGCGGCACCACCGAGTGTCCGGCCGCGGCAAAGGCGGGCGCATATTCGCTGTAGCCCAGCGCGGCGATGCCCACGCGGCCCGCGCGCAGCAAGCCCGGCAACGTGCGGATAGCAGCCTGCGAGCCGGCGACGGGCAACACCTGCGGCGCACCGCAAGCCTGCGCCGCCAGCTCGGCCAGTCCGTCATCATCTTGCGGCAGCCGTTGCCACACCTGCGCGGCCAGCGCCGGCACCGGATAGCCGTCGGGATTGATGCCGGTGGACAAGTCGAGCCAGTCGTCGGCCGGACGGCCGTAGCGGCGCACCGCGGCCAGCAGGTTGCCGCCATGGCGGATCGGGGCAAGGGCGGTACTCACGTCGGCGTGGAAACGGCAAGAACGACCAGCGCGCTGGCGCCTGCCAGCACGAGCCACAGCCACAAGGCGCGATCGACCAGCCGCAGGCAGGCCATCACATGCGCGGCCTGCGGCGCGGTGCCCGCGCCCAGCGGCGGACGTTGTTCAATTTCACCGTGATAGCGCGCCGGACCGCCGAGCTGAACGCCGACCGCGCCGGCGCCCGCGGCCATCACCGGGCCGGCATTGGGGCTGGACCACGCGGGTGCCTGCGTGCGCCAGCAGCGCAGCGCCTGCGCGGTGGCGCCGAGCAGTGCGTAGGACAGCGCGGTCAGCCGCGCGGGAATGAGGTTGAGCAGATCGTCGATGCGCGCCGCGGCCCAGCCGAAATAAAGCAGCCGCGGCGTGCGGTAGCCCCACATCGCATCGAGCGTATTGGCCAGCCGGAACGCGATCACAGCGGGTGCGCCGCCAACCAGGAACCAGAACAGCGCGCTGAAGATCGCGTCGTTGCCGTTCTCCAGCGCCGATTCGCAGGCGGCGCGCGCCAGCGCTTCGGCATCGGCATCGGCGGTGTCGCGCGAGACGATGCGCGCGGTCAGCTTACGTGCGGTCGGCAGGTCGGAGGCGCTGAGTGCGGCGGCGATGGGGGCGACATGCTGGTGCAGGCTGCGCGCGCCGAGCGCGGCGTACAGTGCCAGCGCGTGCAGCGCCAGCGCGGCAAGCGGATGCCAGCGCGCGGCAGCTTCGACCAGCCCCCACGCCAGCGCGGCTGGCACCAGCACCAGCGCGCACCAGCCGGCAACGCCGGCCAGGCGCTGCCACCACGGCGCGCCGCGATGCGCAGGATCATTGATGCGTCGTTCGAGTGCGCTGGCGATGCGGCCAAATCCCACCAGCGGATGCCAGCGGCGCGGCTCGCCCAGCCAGCGGTCCAGCAGCACGCCTGCCAGTGCAGCGGCAACGCAGGCCGGCCAGGCCTGCATCAGCATGCGGGATCGGCGCCCTTGACCGCAACCGGGATGCCCGCCACCAGCAGCCGCACGCGGTCGGCGGCAGCGGCCAGCTTCTGGTTCAGGCGGCCCAGTTCATCGACATAGAAGCGGGTGATCGCGCCCATCGGGATCACGCCGAAACCGATCTCGTTGGAGACCAGGATCACGTGGCCGGGCAACGTGGGCAGCGCGGTGAGCAGCGCTTCGATTTCCTCGGTGAAGGGATCGGGCGGCGTGATCACGCCGTGCTCGGGATAGCTGCGGCCGTCGGGGAAGAGCAGGTTGTTCATCCACAGCGTCATGCAATCCACCAGGATGCAGCCGTCGTGGCGCGCGTTGGCATAGAGCGCGTCAGCCAGGTGCACCGGCTCTTCCACCAGGCGCCAGTCGGCGGGGCGGCGCGCGCGGTGCAGCGCGATGCGGACTTCGAGTTCCTGGTCGGCGTGCGCCGGGTCTTGTCGCGCGGTGGCGACGTAAGTGACCGGGCCACCGATGACGGTGGCGTGGTCGGTGGCGAGCTGTTCGGCGTAGTGGCTCTTGCCGGAACGCGCGCCGCCCAGCACCAGCGTGAGCTGGCGCGCGCCGTTCCCGCTGGTGGCGGCTCGCGGCTGGGTAGCGGCGGCCGTGCCGGGCGCGGAGGCGGGTGCAATGGCCGGGGTTTCCATCCGCGTATTGTAGCCGCCGCATCCGACCCTCGCATCCTGCTCTTGCAAGGCCCCGGTGCGATAATCCGCCGATGCAATCCGATTCCCCGCAAACGATACCGCCGGGTGCCCTGTGCGGCACGCTGATGATCCAGGGCACGACCTCCGATGCCGGCAAGAGCACCGTGGTGGCCGGCCTGTGCCGCGTGCTAGCCCGCGCCGGCACGCGCGTGGTGCCGTTCAAGCCGCAGAACATGGCGCTGAACAGCGCGGTCACCGCCGACGGCGGCGAGATCGGCCGCGCACAGGCGCTGCAGGCGCAGGCTGCGGGTCTCGCGCCGCATACCGACATGAATCCGGTGCTGCTCAAGCCCAGCAGCGACACCGGCGCCCAGGTGATCATCCACGGTCGCGCGCGGCTGGACCTGGACGCGCGCGCCTACCACGCCTACAAGCCCGAGGCGATGAAGGCTGTGCTGGCCTCGCACGCGCGCCTGGAACAGGCGTATGACGTGGTGCTGGTGGAAGGCGCGGGCAGCCCGGCCGAGATCAACCTGCGCGAGCGCGATATCGCCAACATGGGCTTTGCCGAGCGCGTCGACTGCCCGGTGGTGCTGGTGGCCGACATCGATCGTGGCGGCGTGTTCGCGCACCTGCTCGGCACGCTCGACTGCCTGTCCGAGAGCGAACGCGCACGCGTCACCGGCTTCATCATCAACCGCTTCCGTGGCGATATCAGCTTGCTGGAGCCCGGGCTCGACTGGCTCACCGCGCGCACCGGCAAGCCGGTGTTCGGCGTGCTGCCTTACCTGCACGGCCTGCACCTGGATGCCGAGGACGCGATCATCGGCACGCAATCAGACAAGGCCGGCACGCCGGCGCAACGGCTGCGCGTGATCGTGCCGGTCATGCCGCGCATCGCCAACCATACCGACTTCGACGCGCTGCGCGCGCATCCGCAGGTCGACCTGCAGTTCGTCGGGCCCGGCATGCCCATCCCGCCGGCCGACCTGGTGGTGCTGGCCGGCAGCAAGAGCGTGCGCGCCGACCTGGCGTTCCTGCGCGATAACGGCTGGGAGCCGGCGCTGCGCCGCCACCTGCGCTATGGCGGCAAGCTTATCGGCATCTGCGGCGGCATGCAGATGCTGGGCCGGAAGGTGCATGATCCCGATGGCCGCGAAGGGCCGGCCGGCAGCAGCCCGGGTCTCGCCTTGCTGGACTACGAGACCACGCTGGCCGCGGAGAAGCAGTTGCGCCAAGTCGGCGGCAGGCTGGCGCTGGACGATGCCGACGCGCCCGTGCGCGGCTACGAGATCCACCTTGGCGTCACCACCGGCGCGGGACTCGAACAACCCGCCCTGTGGCTCGAACGCGGCGACGGCACGGTGCGGGCCGACGGCGCGCGCTCCGACGACGGACAGGTCCTGGCCACCTATGTCCACGGCCTGTTCGACGACCCTGCCGGCTGCCAGGCGCTGCTGCGCTGGGCGGGGCTGGACGGTGCCCAGGCGGTGGACCTCGATGCACTGCGCGAGGCCTCGATCGAGCGGCTGGCCGACACCGTGGCCGCGCACCTTGACCTCGGAGCGATGCTGGCGCCGCTGCGGCGCTGAAGCAATCTCACGGCCCACGGGGCAGGGCCCTGTTAGAATCGCGAATCCTTCGCATTTGCATTCTGCGCGGGATATGGCTGCTACGCCATATCCCGCGCTTTGCAGCGCCCGCTCAACCCACTTCCACCCCGTCATGGTCACCGGCCGCCTGCGCGTCGTCCTCGTCAAGCTGCACCTGTATATCGGCCTGAGCCTCGGCCTGCTGTTCGTCCTGTTGGGGCTGACCGGCATGGCCATCGCGTGGCGCGAAGAACTGGACGCGTGGCTCAATCCGGACCTGCTGGTGGCCTCCGCGCCGATGACGGAGGCGGTCTCGCCGGCAACCGTCCAGGCCGTGACCGAACGGCTGGCCGCACCCCCGTATGGCAGGCCCAACCTGCTGATGCTGCCGAACCATGCCGATGGCGTATTCATCGCGTGGTACCCGGTCAAAGGGGCGGATGGCGTCGTGCCCGGCCGCTCGCGCCAGGTGATGGTCGATCCGGTGACGCTGGACGTGAAGGGCGAGCGCGTCTGGGGCGAGGCGGGCCTGTCGCGCCGCCTGCTGCTGCCGACGCTGTTCCACCTGCACCGCTACCTGCTCTCCGGCGACACCGGCAAGACCATCACCGGCGTGGCCGGCATGCTGCTGCTGCTGACGACGCTGGCCGGCATGGTGGTGTGGTGGCCAAAGATGAAGCTGCGCTCGGTGGTGCAGGCCTTCCGCATCACGCACGGCGGCTCGTGGCCGCGCTTCAACTATTCGCTGCATCGCGCCGGCGGCATCCTGGCCGCGCCGGTGCTGGCCACAATTGCCTTTTCGGGCTGGTACCTGAACCTGCCGAAATGGGTGACGCCCATCGTGGCGGGGGTGATGACCGTGACGCCGCCGGTCAAGCACATGTCCGCCCCGGCGCCGGCCGGGGCCCGGCAGCTCAGCGCGGCCCAGATCATGGCGGCGGCGCAGGCGCAGTACCCGGATGCGCAGGTGACGCGCATCAGCCTCCCGCGCAAGCCCGGCGACGCCTTCGAGGTGCGCTTGCGCCAGCCCGGCGAGGTGCGCAAGGACAGCGGCGCCACGCGGCTGTGGCTGGACGCCTGGACCGGCCAGCGCCTGGGTGCGCGCGACCCGCACGACGCGCCTGCCGGCGACACGCTGCTGAACTGGCTGTTCCCGCTGCATACCGGCGAGGCCTTTGGCCTGCCGGGCCGGCTGTTCATCACGCTGTTCGGGCTGGCGCCGCTGACCTTTGCCGTGACCGGTGTGCTGATCTGGTGGAAGCGGCGGCGCGGCCACCAGCGGCATGTGGTAAAGACCGCACAGCGCTCCAGTATGCGCGGGGCATGAAAAAAGCAGGCTGCGGCCTGCTTTTTCTTTACCTCGGACGCGGCGATGCCGCGCGCCTCAGATCTCCAGGTTATCGATCAGTCGGGTCGCACCCAGCTTGGCCGCCGTCAGCACCACCAGCGGCTCGCCCGCGGCGAATTCCTCGCGCGTCGGCGCCTGCAGGTCGACGCGCTTGCGGATCGACACGTAGTCCGGCTTCCAGCCGCGCTTGGCCAGCGATTCCTTCGCGCTGGCTTCCACTGCCAGCAGGTCGGCCGCCGCGCGGTCGCTGCCCAGCACGGTGTCGCGCACGTCATGCAGCGTGCGGTACAGCACCGGCGCCTCGGCGCGCTCGTCCGGGCTCAGGTAGCGGTTGCGCGACGACAGCGCCAGGCCGTCTTCGGCGCGTATGGTCTCGGCGGGAATGATGTCGATCGGCAGCGCGAACTGCTGCACCATGCGGCGCACGATCATCAGCTGCTGGTAATCCTTCTTGCCGAACACGGCCACACGCGGCTGTGCGCACGAGAACAGCTTCATCACCACCGTGCACACGCCCTTGAAGAAGCCGGGGCGGAACTCGCCTTCCAGGATGTCGCCGAGGTCATGCGGGGGCTCGACGCGGTATTCCTGCGGCTCGGGGTACATGTCGCGCTCGGAGGGCGCGAACAGCACATAGACGCCTTCCTTCTGCAGCTTTTCGATATCGTCCTGCAGCGTGCGCGGGTACTTGTCGAAATCCTCGTTCGGGCCGAACTGCAGGCGGTTCACGAAGATCGACGCCACCACCGGGTCGCCGTGCTGGCGCGCCAGGCGCATCAGCGACAGGTGGCCTTCGTGCAGGTTGCCCATGGTGGGGACGAAGGCGGCGCGGTTCTGGCCGCGCAACTGGTCCCGCAGCTCTTGGATGGAGGAAATGACTTTCATCTGGCTAGGTTTGCTGGTCGTGGTGGCGGTGACCCGGCGCCGGTATCAGGTGCGGCGCATGGACAAACCGGTTTCGGCCTCTGTCGGGCGTTGGACCCTCGGGCGCTTGCCGTCGGGGCGTGTACTGCCGGCTGTCGGCGGATTGTAGATCAACTGGGGCGGCACCGGACCCCGCGCCACGGGTGGGTCAGCTGGGGCTGTACGCCAATCGCACATAAATTGGCGCGAACGGCTCGGCCTGGGTGATCTCCACCAGCGACTCGCGCGAGAGTTCCAGCATGGCGATAAAGTTCACCACCACCACCGGCACGCCCTTGCCGGAGCGGATCGCGTCCTCGAACAGCTCGCTGAACTCCATGAAGCGTGCATGCTGCAGGCGGCGCAGGATCTGGCTCATGTGCTCGCGCACCGACAGTTCCTCGCGCGAGATCTTGTGGTGCTGGTTGAGCTTGGCGCGCTTGAGCACATCGGCCCAGGCGGACTGCAGGTCGATCGTCTCCACCTCCGGGAAGCGCGGCGCCAGGCTCTGCTCGATATAGACCTGCGAGCGCAGGAAGTCGCGGCCCAGCTGCGGCACCGTGTCCAGGTGCTGCGCGGCCAGCTTCATCTGCTCGTACTCCAGCAGGCGGCGCACCAGCTCGGCGCGCGGGTCCTCGGCCTCATCGTCGCTGTCGGTCTTCCTGACCGGCAGCAGCATGCGCGACTTGATCTCGATCAGCATCGCCGCCATCAGCAGGTATTCCGCCGCCAGCTCCAGGTTGGTCTTGCGGATCTGCTCGATGTACGACAGATACTGCCGGGTGACCTGCGACATCGGGATGTCGAGGACGTTGAAGTTCTGCTTGCGGATCAGGTACAGCAGCAGGTCCAGCGGGCCCTCGAACGCTTCCAGGAAGATCTCGAGCGCGTCCGGCGGGATGTACAGGTCCTGCGGCAGCTTGAACAGCGGCTCGCCGTACAGGCGCGCGAAGGCCATCCCGTCGACCATGTCGGCGGGACCGGCCGGATTGGCCGTGGCGGGCGCCGCCGCGGGCAGCTCGACCGGCAGCGGCAGCTTGTCCTGTTCGGCGCTCATGGCCGGGTTGTGGACGACGGGGCGGGACGACGGGGCGGCGGGGATCAGTTGTCCTGCGAGTAGACGTAAGGCTTCTGCGCCACGCGCGAAGCCTCGGCGCGGGCGCGCTCTTCCAGGTCGATCGGTGACTTGTCCCACAGCAGGGCGCGGCCGTCGCGCTGCTCGGCTTCCAGCGTCGGGCGCTCTTGCTTGAGCTGCTTCAGGAACTGGGTGATATCGGATTCGTAGATGGCCATGGTGAAACCGTGATGCGCCGGGCGGGCGCTGATTGGATGCGGTGGGGCAGGATTTTACAGTATCGGCCCGGCCCGGTACGCATTTAGGCCGGCGCCGCGCCATCACGCGACCGGAAAGTTCCGGCAGCAGGGCCGTGTGTGGTCAAATACCGACTTCGTATGTGTGGACAAACGGCGATGCCGAAAGACACCGCTACCGACGCTCCAGGCGACATCAACGGATGAGGACCGATCTGGCAAGGATGGCAGGCCCTCCGGCCAGCGCCGCTATGCCGAAGGCGCCACTCGCAGGCCGGACGCCCTGGCGGGCGCGTGCGGCTGCGGCCGTGCTGGCGACGCTGACCGCCATCCTGGCGCTGCCGGCCGGCGCCGCCTACAAGGTCGAAGTCGAGGCCCCCAAGCCGATCCGCGAGATGCTGGAAGAGCATCTCGATCTGGCGCGCTACAAGGACCGTACCGACCTGTCTCCGGACCAGTTCGACTACATGGTCGAGACCGTCGGCGAGCAGGTGCGCCAGTTCACCTCCACCGAAGGCTATTTCGACCCGACCACCACCACCCGCGTGGAAGGCGAGGCCGACAAGCGCGTGGTCCACGTGATGGTCGACCCCGGCGCGCGCACGCTGATCCGCAATGTCGACGTCCAGGTGACCGGCCCGGCGGCCACGCGCTCGCCCGAGCAGGTGGCGGAACTGCGGTCCAAGTGGGGCCTGCCGGTGGGCGACCCGTTCCGCCAGGCAGACTGGGACAAGGCCAAGGAAGACGCGCTGGTCACGCTGCAGAGCCATAATTACTACGGCGCGCGCCTGGCCGCGTCGCAGGCACGGGTGGAGCCGGACGAGCTGCGCGCCGACCTGTCGGCCCACTACGCCAGCGGGCCGGCCTACCTGATGGGGCCGCTCAGGGTGACCGGCACGCGCCGCTATCCGGAACAGATCATCTACAACGTCAATCCGCTCAGCGTGGGCGAGCCGTACCGCGTGGAGCGGCTGCTGGAGCTGCAGCGCGCGATCCAGAACCAGCCGTACTTCTCCAACGTGCAGGTCGACCTGGAGCCGCCCCCGGATGCCGACAAGGCGCCCGACGGCGTGGTCACCGCGCCGGTCTCGGTGCGCGTGCGCGAGTATCCGGTGAACCGGCTCAACAGCGGCGTGGGCTTTACCACCGACACCGGCGCCCAGGTGGAAGGGCGTTACTCGTACTACAACCTGTTCAACCGCGCCTGGACCTTCGACTCGCAGGCGCGGCTGGAACAGAAGCGTTCCTACCTGTTTGCCGAGACCGCGATGCCGCCGGACCGCGGCAACTACCGCAACAGCGTGTACAGCAGCTACGAGCGCACCATCGACATCGAGAATACCGACACCACCAGCCTGCGCGCGGGCCTGAAACGCTCGCGCTCGCGCGAGAAGTACGACGTCACGACCTCACTGGATTTCTACTACGACAAGCTGGTGCCGGAGGGCCAGCCCAGCCAGATCAGCAAGGCGCTGGTGCCGGCCTTTGCGTGGACGCGGCGCGACGTCGACAACCCCGTGTTCCCGCGCCGCGGCAACGTGATCAGCACCCAGATCGGGGTGGCCGCCAAGGGTTTCCTCAGCGATGCCACCTTCCTGCGGCTGTACGGCCGTATTCGCCAGTACATACCGGTGGGCAAGCGCGACCTGGTGGTGGCACGGCTGGAACTCGGCGCCGACCTGACCGGCGACAGCTCGAGCCAGATCCCGGCCACGCTGCGATTCCGTGCCGGCGGCACCGATTCGATCCGCGGCTACACCTACCAGTCGATCGGCACGCCCAGCGGCGCCAGTATCCTGCCCGCCAAATACCTTGGCACAGGCAGCCTGGAGTACCAGTACTGGTTCAAGCCGGACTGGGGCGTGGCGGTGTTCTGGGATCTCGGCACGGCCGCCGACAACCTGCGCGGCGTGACCATCTACAACGGCGTGGGCGTCGGCGTGCGCTGGCGCACGCCGGTGGGCCCGCTGCAGCTGGACGTGGGCTACGGCATCCAGGAGCAACAGTTCCGGCCGCATATCTCGCTGGGGGTGGCGTTCTGATGGCTGCCCGCGCGCACCGGATGCCGGCATGAGCATCCCCGACCAGCCCGGCCTGCCCGGCGAGGGCACGCCCACGCAACCGACACCACCCGCGCCGCGCAAGCGCCGGCGCGTCTGGCGCGTGCTCGCCTGGCTGGTGGGCGTGCCGCTGGTACTGGTAGTTGCGCTGCTGGTCACCGGCGTGGCGGCGCTGAGCACCGAGGCCGGCACGCGCCACCTGTGGACGCTGGCCACGCGGCTGTCGGCCGGCATGCTCAGCGGCACGCTGGACGGCGGCACCGTCGCGCACGGCCTGCGGTTGCGCGACGTGGTGTTTGCCAGCGGCCAGACGCGCGTGGCGGTGGCCCGCGTCGACGCCAGCTGGGCGCTGAGCTGGCAGCCGCGGCGGCTGCATGTGGAATGGCTGCGCATCGGCAAGGCCGAGGTGAAGCTGGGCCCGTCCGAGCCGAGCACCGAGCCGATGCAGCTGCCAAAGTCGCTCGAACTGCCGCTGGTCATCGACGTCGATACGCTGACGCTGGAGCGGCTGTCACTGCTGCAGGGCACGGCGCCCACGGCCGAGCCGATGGTCTTCAGCAACCTGTCCGGTGGCGTGCACAGCGACGGCCAGCACCACCGCGTCAGCGTCGACAAGCTCGAGACGCCATACGGCAAGCTCGCAGCCAACGCCCAGCTCGGCGCTCGCGCGCCGTTTGTGCTCAGCGCCGAGGCGCTGCTCGAGGCGAGCTGGCAGAAGGAATCCTTTGCCGTCAACGCCACCGCCAACGGCACGCTCGAAGCCCTGCGCGCCGAACTGCAGGCCAATGGCGACCGCATTCACGTGCGCGCCGGTGCCGACCTGACGCCGTTCGGCAAGGTGCCGTTCACGCACCTGCTGGTCGATGGCGAGCGTATCAACCCGCGGCTGTTCAGTCCGACGGCGCCACACGCCAACCTGACCGTGCATGCCGAGCTGCGGCCGGTGGCCGGCGTGGCGGCTGGCGCGCCGCCGCAGGCGGCAAGCGCGCCCGCGGCCTCGGCGCCGCCCGCGGCTTCGGCCCCCGCGGCCGCGCCGCCCCCCGCACCGCTGGCCGTGGCCGGCGACGTCGAGATCCGCAACCTGGAAGCCGGCCCGCTCGACAAGGAACGGCTGCCGGTGCAGTCGGTGCGCGCCCATGTCGAGCTCAGCGAGATGGCGCAGGTCATCAGCGACCTGCGCGTGGCGCTGACCGGCAAGGCCGAGATCACCGGCGGCGGCACGCTGCGCGGCGGCCGCGGCGGCTTCGACCTGGACGTACACCGGCTCGACCCGGCCGCGCTGCATGGCTCGCTCACCAGCGCCAGTCTGTCGGGTCCGGTGGTGGTGCGCCTGGAGCCGGGCCGGCAGAGCCTGGCGCTGGACCTGTCGGGCGCCGCCCTCAAGCTGTTTGCCGATGCCAATATCGACGCCGAGGCGGTCACGCTGTCCACGTTGCGCGCCACGGTCGGCCCCGGCGTGCTGACGGCCGAAGGCAAGCTCGGCCTCAAAGACAAGCAGCCGTTCAGCTTCAAGGGCAAGCTGGCGTCGTTCGACCCGTCGAGGCTGGCCAAGGTCGCCGCCGGCCGCATCAACGCCGACTTCACCGCCACCGGCGAGATCGCACCCGTGCTTGGCGTGGCGCTGGACTTCGCCGTGCATGAAAGCGAATACGCGGGCCTGCCGATGACCGGCGGCGGCAAGGTGCGCCTGGCCGGCGAGCGGCTGCTGCCGAGCGAGGCCTCGCTGAACATGGCCGGCAACCAGGCCGACCTGCGCGGCAGCTTCGGCGCGCGCGGCGATCAGCTAAAGCTGGCGGTCGATGCGCCGCAGCTCGAGCGCCTCAAGTTCGGCGTGGCCGGCAAGCTCAAGCTCGACGCCACCATCACCGGCACGCTGAAGAAGCCCGAGGTGGTGGCCGACTACAACGCGCAGGCGCTGGAGGTGGGCCCGCACAAGGTGGCCAGCGCCAGCGGCCGCGCTGAAGTGCGCGGCGGGCTGGACGGACCGCTGTCGGTGCAGCTGGCCGCGCGCGACTATCGCGGGCCGCAGGCGAGCCTCAGCACGCTCGACGCCACCCTCAACGGCACCCAGGCCAGCCATGTCTTCGACGTCAAGGCGGCCGGCAGCCTGAACCGGCGGCCGCTGCAGCTGGCGCTGTCGGGCCAGGGTGCGTGGAGGGGCAAGGACGGCTGGAACGGCACCATCCGCACGCTGGAGGGACGCAGCACGGTCAACCTGCGGCTGGCCGCGCCCACGCAGCTGCTGGTGGCCGACCAGCACGTGCGCCTGGGCGCCGCGCGGCTGCTGCTGGACCGCGCCACGCTCGCCATCGACAGCCTGGACTGGGACCACGGCCGCATCCGCACGGCGGGCAGCCTCGACGGCCTGCAGGTCGGCCATGTGCTGGAACTGATGGAAACCATCACCGGCGAGAAGCCGCCGGTGCGCTCCGACCTGGTGATCGACGGCCGCTGGAACCTGGCGCTGGCCGAGACCGCGACCGGGTTTGCCGAGCTGCGCCGGCGCAGCGGCGACCTGTCGGTCAACGCGGGGCGGGGCTTCACCACGCTCGGCCTGGGCGAGACCAGCCTGCGCGCCGACGCCGGCGGCAACCGCATCGCGCTGCGCGGCGGCATGGTGTCGGGGCGTATCGGCAAGGTAGTGGTGGACGCCTCGGCCGGGCTGGTGCAGGAACAGGGGCTGCAGACGGTGGGGCCGGCCTCGACGCTAGGCGGCACGATGACCGTGGACGTGCCGCGCCTGAAGTCGCTGGAGGCATTTACGGGGCCGCAGTACGCCTTCGAAGGGCGCCTGGCAGCGGCGATGCGGCTGGGCGGCACGGTTGGCGCGCCGCTGCTGACCGGCACCCTCAACGGCGACAACCTGGCGGTCACGCTGTACGACCAGGGGCTGCGCCTGACCGACGGCACCGTGCGCGTGGTGCTGGACCAGAATACGGTCGAACTCAAGCACGTGGAGTTCCACGGCGGCGACGGCAAGATCGTTGCCACCGGCAACATCAAGCTGGGTGAGGCCGATCCCAACCTGACCGGCAAGATCGTCGCCGAGAAGCTGCAGCTCTTTGCCAGCCCGGAGCGCACGCTGATCGTGTCGGGCGATGCCACCATCGCCAACGAGAACAAGCAGATCGTGATCCGCGGCAAGTTCCGCGTCGACCGCGGCCTGTTCGACCTGCCCAAGGCGGGCGCGCCGGTGCTGGGCGACGACGTGGTGGTGATCCGCCGCAAGGACCAGCGCGCGGTGAAGACCGCCGCCACCCCGGTGCCGGAGACCAAGCCGGCAAGCAAGTTCAGCCCGGTGATCGACCTGACCGTGGACCTTGGCAACGACTTCCGCTTCCGTGGCGCGGGCGCCGACCTGACGCTGGCCGGCCAGATGAGCGTCAAGAGCGAACCGCTGGTGCCGATGAAGGCCACCGGCACGGTGCGGGTGACCGACGGCACCTACGAGGCCTTCGGGCGCAAGCTCAATATCGAACGTGGCATCATCAACTTCAACGGGCCGATCGACAATCCCAACATGAATATCCGCGCCATGCGCCGCAACCAGGAAGTGGAGGCGGGCGTGGAGGTGACCGGCACGGTGCGGCTGCCGCGCGTGCGGCTGGTGTCGGAGCCCAATGTGCCGGACGAAGACAAGCTATCGTGGCTGATGTTCGGCTACGGCGCGGAAAGCGCAGGGGCCGGCCAGCAGCGCCAGCTGAGCGGCTCGGCCCTGGGCGGCGCGGCGCTCGGCATGATCGGCAGCAAGACGGGCAAGGGGATTGTGCAGCATTTCGGTATCGACGAATTCTCGATCGGGCCCAGCACCGCGGGCCTGAACGACCAGCAGGTGGTCAGCATGGGCAAGGCCATTTCCGACCGTATGTCGGTTGGCTATGAGCAGAGCCTGACCTCGGCCTCGAACGTGGTGAAGCTGAGCTGGCAGTTCTCGCGGCGCTGGTCGCTGATTGCCAAGGGCGGCTCCATCAACGGTTTGTCGGTCTTGTTTAACCGCCGCTTCGACAGCTGGGCGAACCTGTTCAGCGGGACGTCGGGTCGCGGCGGCACCCGAAGGAGTCAGCAGGATGAAAGTCAGCCACTCGATCCCGAACGCGCCGCGCAGGCAGCCTCGGCAGTCATCGCCGAGCCTGTGCGCCGATAACGGACGCCTCTCCACTATTGCGTCGCCGCGACGCCTTGCCGCCATGGGAATGATTGCCTCCTTGCTCGCGCTGTTCGGCTGCGACCAGCAGAAGGTCGATGAAGCGATGAAGAAGGCGGGCGAGACCGCCCGCAATACCTGGAACGCGATCAAGCCCGACAGCGAGCTGTTCAAGGGCATCGTTCCGGGACAGTCCACCGAAGAGGAGCTGCGGCGCCAGGCCGGCAAGCCGGAGATCGTCTGGGAAGAAGCCGATGGCGGCCGCCGGCTGGAATATCCGCGCGGGCCGGAGGGCACGACCACCTGGATGGTCACCATCGGCGCGGACGGCAAGGTGGCGAAGATCGAGCAGGTGCTGACGCCCGAGAACTTTGCGCGCGTGCGTGCCGGAATGAGCAAGGACGATATCCGGCGGCTGCTGGGCAAGCCGACCAAGGTGGAGGCGTTCAGGTTGAAGAAGGAGGAGGTGTGGGGCTATCGGTGGATGGAGAGCTCGACCGACAAGGCATTCTTCAACGTGCATTTCAACAGCGAGGGCACGGTCACGACCACCTCGCGCAGCGACGATCCATCGAAGATGCAGGGCGGTTGAGGCGCGACCGAATCGGCGGGCGTAAAAAAAACGGCGGTCGCCCGAAGGCGCCGCCGTTTTTTCATCCAGCGCGGGATCAGCGGATCCGCATGCCCGGCACCGCGCCGCTGTGCGGCTCAAGGATATAAAGCCCCGGCGCCGCCTTTTCATCGGCAGCCGACGCAGCCAGCACCATCCCTTCGGACAAACCGAACTTCATCTTCCGCGGCGCCAGGTTGGCCACCACCACCGTCAGCTTGCCCACCAGTTGCTCCGGCGTGTAAGCCGACTGGATCCCCGAGAACACATTGCGCGTACGCCCTTCGCCCAGGTCCAGCGTCAGCTGCAGCAGCTTGTTCGAGCCTTCCACCTTCTGGCAATCCACGATCTTGCCCACGCGCAGGTCCACCTTGGCGAAGTCGTCGATGGTGATGGTGTCGGCAATCGGCTCGATCGAGGCAGCCGCGGCTGCCGGCGCCGCAGTCGCCTGCAGCGACTCGCGGTTGGCGGCCAGCAGCGCATCGACCTGCTTGGCATCGACGCGCGTCATCAGGTGCTGGTACGCCTGCACCGGGCTGGCGGCCGACAGCTGCCTGTCGATGGCGCGCCAGTCCAGCGGCTCGATGTTCAGGAAGCGCTCCACGCCCGCGGCCACGTTCGGCACCACCGGCTTCAGGTAGATCGTCAGCAGGCGGAAGGCCTCCAGCGACACCGAGCACGCCGCATGCAGCGCCGCGCGCTTGCCTTCATCCTTGGCCAGGTCCCAGGGCTTTTCGGTGTCGACAAAGGCGTTGACCGCGTCGGTCAGTTCCATCACCAGGCGCAGCGCCTTGCTGTACTCGCGCGCCTCGTAGAGATGCGCCACCTGCGGCGCGGCCTGGCGCAGCTGTTCGAGCAGCGGATGGGCCAGCGCGGCTTCATCTACCTTGCCCTCGAAGCGCTTGACCAGGAAGCCGGCGGCGCGGCTGGCGATATTGACGTACTTGCCGATCAGGTCGCTGTTTACCCGGGCGATGAAGTCGTCCAGGTTCAGGTCCAGGTCTTCCATGCTCGCGTTGAGCTTGGCCGCGAAGTAATAGCGCAGCCATTCCGGGTTCATGCCGGTGTCGATATAGCTCTGCGCGGTGATAAAGGTGCCGCGCGACTTGCTCATCTTGGCGCCGTCCACCGTCAGGAAGCCGTGGGCGAACACATTGGTCGGGGTGCGGTAGCCCGAGAAGCGCAGCATCGCCGGCCAGAACAGCGTGTGGAAGTACAGGATGTCCTTGCCGATGAAGTGGTACTGCTCGGCGGTCGAATGCGGGCCGACCCAGGCGTCGAAGTCGATACCCCGCTTCTGCGCGAGGTTCTTGAAGCTGGCGTAGTAGCCGATCGGCGCGTCCAGCCACACGTAGAAGTACTTGCCGGGGGCGCCGGGGATCTCGAAGCCGAAGTAGGGCGCATCGCGCGAGATGTCCCAGTCGGACAGCGTCGAGGCCTCGCCCTCGCTGCCCAGCCATTCCTGCATCTTGTTGGCGGCCTCGGGCTGCGCCAGGTCGGCCACCCACTCGCGCAGGAAGGTCTCGCAGCGCGGGTCGGACAGCTTGAAGAAGTAGTGTGCCGACGACTTGCGCACCGGGGTCGCGCCGGACACCACCGAGTACGGGTTCTTCAGGTCGGTCGGCACATAGGTTGTGCCGCATACCTCGCAGGAATCGCCGTACTGGTCCTTGGCGCCGCACTTGGGGCACTCGCCCTTGATGAAGCGGTCCGGCAGGAACATGTTTTTGACCGGGTCGAAGAACTGCTCGACCTCGCGCTCGGCGATCAGGTCCTCGGCCTTCAGGGCCAGGTAGATCTTCTCGCACAGCTCGCGGTTTTCTTCCGCGTCGGTACTGTAGTAATTGTCGAACGACACCAGGAAGCTGTCGAAATCGCGCTTGTGCTCGATCCAGACGCGGTCGATCAGCGCCTTGGGCGTGATGCCTTCCTTCTCGGCGCGCAGCATCACCGGCGTGCCGTGGGTGTCATCGGCGCCTACATAGTAGACCTCGTTACCCATCATGCGCTGGAAACGCACCCAGATATCGGTCTGGATGTATTCCACCAGGTGGCCGATATGGATCTGGCCGTTGGCATAAGGCAGGGCGGATGTGACGAGGATGCGACGTGCGGTCATAGACAGGGGCCGGTCAGGAGCGGGGAAATGTCGTGGGGACGGCGCCAGCCAGGAGGGCGAGCGCGTGCCGGGAAGGGACTATTTTAGCAACTGGGCGCGGCGGACGCGTCGGTTCCGCATGGCGGAATAGTCCGAAAGACCTCGGCGTGGCGAAACCTTTCGGCCCAAAAAAAAGCGCCGGTCAGTGCCGGCGCAGCTTTCCACAACGGAAAAGGAGGAGAAATCAGGTACCGCCCGGGAGGTCAGCCACCCATCGCGAGCCAGCAACGGTGGCAAGCGGCACCTGTTTCTATGACAGGGTCATCCCTGAATTGGTTTCAAAAAAATTTCGACGCGGCGATTTTGTGCCCGGCCGGTCTCGCTGGCGTTGTCCGCCACGGGCTGGGCTTGCCCGCGGCCCTCGGCCGAGAGGCGGTTGCGTGCGACGCCGTGGTCACCCAGGTAGCTGGCCACGCTCTGGGCGCGGCGCTGCGACAGCTGCATGTTGTAGTTGGGGTTGCCGGTGCTGTCGGTGTGGCCGACGACACTTGCGGTCACGTCCTGATGCTGGCCCAGCGTCTGCGCGACTTGGTCGAGCACCGAGCGGAACGACGGCTTGATCGTGGCACTGTCGGTATCAAAGGTCACCTGGCTGGGGATATTGACCTTCAGCGAGCCGTCCGGCTGCTCGGTGATCTGGGTGCCCGTGCCCGCGGTGTCCTTGTTCAGCTTGCCGCGGATGGCGTTCCAGTTGTAGCCGGTCGCACCGCCGACGGCACCGCCCACGGCCGCGCCGACCAGCGTGCCCGTGGTATTGCCGCCGATCAGGTTGCCAAGCCCGGCGCCAACTGCGGCGCCCACGCCGGTTCCGACCGCCGTATGGGTCTGCTGTTCGGTGGCGCAACCGGCGGCCAGCAGCGTGGCGGCGGCGAGCGTGACGGTGACAAGCTTGATCTTCATGCTTTCTCCTTCTGATGTTCCCGAAAGTGTTCTGGGTACCGCATCGCGATGGTACCCCCAGGGCGGTGCTCAGGTAACCCTTTGTGCGCCTTTGTGCGCGTTGGGTCCCGTGCGGCGGCGATGTGCCATGCCGGCCCGCCCAACCGCACTACAATATGGATATGACGGCACGCGCACAAGTGCAAGGTTGTGAGATTTGTAATTGTCTGTAATCCCCCACCGTGCGGAGGGTATTGCGCGCCGATTACCGGCCCTCATGGCCGGTGCTGCATACTTTGATACATTACTCGCCAGTCGTGACGCGTGTTAAGCGTCCGTCCCCACATTCAATCAAAGCGGAGTTTGCCTTGAGCGTCAGCACTGAGCAGGTCACCGAAGTCCTGCGCACCGTCATCGACCCCAACACGGGCAAGGACCTGGTGTCCACCCGCTCGGCCAGGAATATCCGTGTCGACGGCGGCGATGTGTCGCTGGAGGTCGAACTCGGCTACCCAGCGCGCAGCCAGTTCGACCCGATCCGCAAGCTCGTGGTTGCCGCGGTGCGGGAGTTGCCGGGTGTGACCAATGTCAGCGTGGCCGTGACCATGAAGATTGTCGCGCACGCGGTGCAGCGTGGCGTCAAGCTGCTGCCGGGCGTGAAGAACGTGATCGCGGTGGCATCGGGCAAGGGCGGGGTGGGTAAGTCCACCACCGCGGTCAACCTGGCGCTCGCCCTGGCCGCCGAAGGCGCGCGCGTGGGCATGCTCGACGCCGATATCTACGGCCCCAGCCTGCCGATGATGCTGGGCATCGACGGCCGCCCGGAATCCGCCGACGGCCAGACCATGGAGCCGCTGGAGGGCCACGGGCTGCAGGCCAACTCGATCGGCTTCCTGATCGAGCAGGACAACCCGATGGTGTGGCGCGGCCCGATGGTGACCTCGGCGCTGGAGCAGCTGCTGCGCCAGACCAACTGGCACGACCTGGATTACCTGATCGTCGACATGCCGCCGGGCACCGGCGACGTCCAGCTGACGCTGTCGCAGAAGGTGCCGGTGACGGGTGCCGTGATCGTGACCACGCCGCAGGACATCGCGCTGCTCGATGCCAAGAAGGGCCTGAAGATGTTCGAGAAGGTGGGCATCCCCATCCTCGGCGTCGTCGAGAACATGGCGGTCTACTGCTGCCCGAACTGCGGCCACGTCGAGCACATCTTCGGACACGGCGGCGGCGAGAAAATGTGCGCCGACTACGGCGTGGACCTGCTCGGCAGCCTGCCGCTGAACCTGCAGATCCGCGAGCAGGCCGACTCCGGCCGCCCGACCGTGGTGGCCGAGCCCGACAGCCCGGTGGCCGAGCTGTACCGGGGCATCGCACGCAAGGTGGCGATCAAGGTCGCCGACAAGGCGCGCGACATGACCAGCAAGTTCCCGAGCATCGTCGTGCAGAACACCTGAGCGCGCGGCTCGCCGCGCCGGCAGACCATGGAAACCGAAGTCACGCCCGTGCCAGAGACGCCGCCACCCGGTGCCCGCCCCGCCGTCACCATGGCGGTGGTGATGCGCAGGGTGGCGCTGGCCAGCCGCTGGCAGCCGTGGAAGTGGCAGCTCGACGCGGTGCTGCCGGACCTGGGCGAGTTCGGCACGCACCCGGTTTGCCTGGAGCACGATGAACACGGCGCGCGCTGGCTGTACCCCGGTTTCGAGGTGGCGCTGTTCCGCGACCAGGGCGAGGGCTACTTCCTGAACCTGACCTCGACCACGCCGTGCTGGTTCGTGCTGTGGCGCACGCCCGAGGACGAGGATGGCGGGGGCAGCGGCGAAGACGCGCACCCGGTGCCCATGACCGTCACGCTGTCCTACAACGAAGCCGGCCGCTGGCTCGACGCCGGCGAGATCGTGGAAAACGTGCCGCTCGCGCCCGAGCAGCGCGAATGGCTGCAGGCCTACGTCAACGAGCACTATCGGCCCGAGCCCAAGCAGCGGCGCCGGCCCGAATCGTTCAAGGCGCCGCAGGACCGCGCGCGCTACTGACCGTGACGACCTGCCTATCTGACTTCGCCCCGCCGATGAGCGATTCGTCCTTCCTGTCACGCTGGTCGCGCCGCAAGGCCGCGGTGCGGGAGGGCGTGGTCGTGCCGCCCGAGCCAGCGCCAGAGCAAGTCCCGGTGCCGGCCGAAGCCGCCGTGCCCGCAGTCCCGGCCACCGAAGCGGTGCTCGAGGTGCCCGCGCCGACGCTGGAAGACGTCGCCGTGCTGCGCCCCGGCGACAATATCGCGCGCTTCGTCGCCCGCGGTGTCGACGAGTCGGTCAAGCGCGCCGCGCTCAAGACGCTGTTTGCCGATCCGCACTTCAACGTGATGGATGGCCTCGACATCTACATCGACGACTACAGCAAGCCCGACCCGATCCCGCCGGAGATCCTGCGCCAGCTGCGACAGGCCGAGACGCTCGGGTTGTTCGAGCCGACCGACGAGGAACGGGCCGCCGCGCAGGCCGCTGCCGCAGCCGGGGCCGAGCCTGCAGATGTACAGCCGACGGCGCCCGCCGACGCGGGCAAAACCGCCGACACTACGGACATACCCGCACCAGCCGAAACGGCGCAGCAAACGGCAAGTCAAAGCGCAAGACAAAGCGAAAAAGCAAGCGAAGAACAGGGCCCGCGAGACCCGGATAAATGCGCGTAGCCCCGAAAGTGCACCGCAGCCTACAATAGGCATCCCCACAATCCGCTGGCCCGCAGACCCCTCGCCAAGAAGGACGTCCGGGCCGGTCAGCCGCATTCGCCATGCCGACGCTGATCTGCAATTGCAACGACACCATGCCGCTTGACGGGGCGGCATTGTCCGAAGCGAACCAGGGCCCGCTCAAGGTCCATCGCCTGCTGTGCCGGCGCGAGATCGGCGACTTCACTGCCGCGCTCGACGGCACCGACGATGTCATCGTCGCCTGCACGCAGGAGCGCCAGCTATTTACGGAAGTGGCCGCCCAGGCCGCACGCGGCGAAGATGGCCGCGCGGTGGTGACCGCGCCGGTGCGCTTCGTCAATATCCGCGAGACCGGTGGCTGGTCGCAGGGCGCCCGGCGCGACCCGAAGACGGCCAATGCCAAGATCGCCGCGCTGCTGGCCGTAGCCGCGCTGCCCGAACCGGACCCTGTACCGGTGGTGGATTACCGCTCGGACGGCGCGGTGCTGGTGATGGGCCCGGCGCAGCGCGCGCTGCCGTGGGCCGAGCGCCTGGCCGCGATGCAGCTTGAAGTCACCGTGCTGCTGACTGGCGGCGACAAGCGCGAAGCGAATGGGGCCAACCCGGCGGCACAGCCCGCCGCGCGCAACTATCCGGTCCACAGTGGCCGGCTTGCTTCGCTGACTGGATGGCTGGGCGCGTTCGAGGCCAGCTGGGAAACCGGCGCGGGCCGCAGCAACCCGATCGACCTGGACCTGTGTACCCGCTGCAACGCTTGCATCGATGCCTGCCCGGAAGACGCGATCGACTTCACCTACCAGATCGACCTGTCGCGCTGCCGTTCGCACCGCGACTGCGTGCGCGCCTGCGGCGCCGCCGCGGCGATCGATTTCGAGCGCCCGCAGGGCAGCACGCAGGGGCGTTTCGACCTGGTGTTCGATCTGAGCGATGCGCCGGCCTTCACCATGCACCAGCCGCCGCAGGGCTACCTGCACGCTGGTGCTGACACGGCGCGCCAGCACCAGCTCGCGCTGACGCTGGCGGGACTGGTGGGCGAGTTCGAGAAGCCCAGATTCTTCCGCTACAAGGAAAACCTGTGCGCGCACGGCCGCAACCAGACCACCGGCTGCACCGCCTGCATCGATATCTGCTCGACCCAGGCGATCACTTCGCGCTGGCATGACGGCAAGGGCCGCATCGAGGTCGCGCCCAACCTGTGCATGGGCTGCGGCGCCTGCACCACGGTCTGCCCGAGCGGGGCCATCAGCTATGGCTACCCGGGCCCGGAAGCGATGGGATCGCGCCTGCGCACGCTGCTGTCGGTCTACCGCCAGGCTGGCGGGCGCGATGCGGTGCTGCTGCTGCACGGCGAGGAATCCGGCACGCCCGCGCTGCTGGCGCTGGGCCGCGCCGCACGCGGCGGGAAGGCGAAGGGCGTGCCCGCCAATGTGATGCCGCTGTCGCTGTTCCATCCGGCTTCGGCCGGGCTGGAGTTGTGGCTTGCCGCGCTGTGCTGGGGCGCCAGCCGCGTCGCCGTGCTGCTGACCGGCGATGAGGCGCCGCAGTACCGCACCGCGCTGCTGGAGCAGATGGAAGTCGGCCGCGCCATCCTCGCGGGCCTGGGCTATGACGGCGAAGTGCTGTCCCTGGTCGAGGCCGCCGATACCGCCACGCTGGACGCCGGCCTGTCAGCCCTGCGCCCCGGCCGCAATGCGCTGCCGCCCGCGCCCTTCGGCGCGGTGGCAGCCAAGCGCGAGATGCTGGACTTTACGCTCGACCACCTGGCACGCCACGCTCCGGTTCCCGCGGAAATCGTGCCGCTGCCAGCCGCCGCACCGATCGGTGCAATTGCCGTGGATACCGGCAAGTGCACCCTGTGCATGGCCTGCGTGGGCGCGTGCCCGTCGCAGGCGCTGCGCGACAACGCCGAGCGCCCGGTGCTCAGCTTTATCGAACGCAACTGCGTGCAGTGCGGGCTGTGTGAAAAGACCTGCCCGGAAGACGCGATTACGCTGGTGCCGCGCCTGCTTGCCGGCGACGCCGCGCGCCGCCCGGTCACGCTCAACGAGACCCAGCCGTTCCACTGCGTCCGCTGCGGCAAGCCGTTCGGCACCGCACAGATGGTGGAGTCGATGCTGGGGCGGCTGGCCGGCCACCCCGCCTTTGCCGGCGCTGCGTCCGAGCGCCTGAAGATGTGCCAGGACTGCCGCGTAATCGACATGATGGAAAAGGACATGGGCACAGTCAGCGGCACCACGCTGCGCTGATCCGGGCCGGCCCACTATTCAGCACAATTCATCACGACATGACAGATTTCCAGCCGATCCAGCTTACCGCCGCGCCGCCGGCAGACGATGCCGAGGACACCGCCCGCGCCGACCTGTATGGCCTGCTGGCCACGCTGTTCTACAGTGCACCCGATGCCGCGCTGCTGCACCATATCGCCACCAACCGCGCGGTGGGCGACGATGCCAACACCGTGCTCGGCAAGGCGTGGAACGGGTTGTGCGACGCAGCATCCGAGACCACCGCGGCCGAGGCCGAAGAGGAATACCGGCAGCTATTCGTCGGCGTGGGCCGCCAGGATGTGTTCCTGTACGGCTCCTTCTACATGACGGGCTTTCTCAACGAGCGCCCGCTGGTGGCATTGCGCGAAGACCTGGCCCGCTACGGCCTGGAGCGCCACGAGGGCGTGATGGAGACCGAGGACCATATCGCCACGCTGTGCGAAGTGATGCGCTTCCTGGTGGCCGGCGATGACCTGTCCGTGTCCAACCCGGGCGAGCAGCAGCGCTTCTATGCGCAGCACCTGCAGCCGTGGGTGGAGAAATTGTGCGATGCGGTGAACGAGCATCCGCAGGCGCGCTTCTATCGCAGCGTGGCCGGCTTGCTGAGTGCGTTTGCCGGTGTGGAAGCGGTTGCGCTGGAGATGAACTGAAGCGAACAAAAACGAGGGGCGATCCCTATTGGCACGCGCGGCGGCTTCTTCAGGGTGTCGCGCCCGGCCCGACAGACCTGCCTCAAATTCAGCTCGAAAGTCAGGAAAAACCCGTGCATTACATGGTCTTTCCTGCTACTTGATTCTAGAATATGCATAACAACGCATAACGGCTAACACCATCGGGCTTTGACAGCCGAGGAGCCCCCACATGACAGTGAAGCAAACCAGGGTCGCGCGCCGCACGTTTCTCGCGGGCGCTGGAGTTGTCGCTGCCGCTACGGGTGCGGCAGCACTGACAGCGCGTGGGCCGGCGATGCCGGGCCCGACCGCCGCGTTACCGGAACCTACCGACACCCCGTCGGACAGCAAGGGTTACCGCGTATCTGATCATATTCGCAAGTACTACCGGACCACGCTGGTGTAAATGCCAGGGCGGCGTGGTCTGCCGCGCCGCCTGCAACCGGACGCAAACATCGTCCGCATCTGAGGTGAGACATGATCTTGACCCGCAAACGCGCGGCGCAGGGCGCATCCGCCCGCCTCGCTGACGGCCTTGCCAATCAGGCCGGCACGTCCTCCACCAGCGGCCGTCTCTCGCAGCGGCTCGCGGCCAGCCTGGCCGGCGCGATGCCGACCATGGACCGTCGCAGCTTCCTCAAGCGCTCAGGCATCGGCGTCGGTGCCGGACTGGCGGCCTCGCAACTGTCATTGATCCGCAAGGCCGATGCCGCCGACGACAAGGAGGCTGTCGCCGACGGCAAGACCGGCATCGTCGTCAGGCGCACCGTGTGCGGCCACTGCTCGGTCGGTTGCGCCGTCGACGCAGTGGTGCAGAACGGCGTGTGGATCCGCCAGGAGCCGGTGTTCGATTCGCCCATCAACCTGGGCGCGCACTGCGCCAAGGGTGCGGCGCTGCGCGAGCACGGCCACGGCGAATACCGGCTCAAGTACCCGATGAAGCTGGTCGACGGCAAATACCAGCGCATCAGCTGGGACAAGGCGCTGGACGAGATCACCGCGAAGATGAAGGAGATCCGCCAGCAGAGCGGCCCGGACGCGATGTTCTTCGTCGGCTCGTCCAAGCACAGCAACGAGCAGGCCTACCTGATGCGCAAGTGGGTGTCGTTCTTCGGCACCAACAACACCGACCACCAGGCGCGCATCTGTCACTCCACCACGGTGGCGGGCGTGGCCAACACCTGGGGCTACGGTGCGATGACCAACTCGTACAACGATATGCAGAACTCGAAGGCAGCTCTGTATATCGGCTCCAACGCGGCCGAGGCGCACCCAGTGTCGATGCTGCACCTGCTGCACGCCAAGGAGAACGGCTGCAAGGTAATCGTGGTCGATCCGCGCTACACGCGCACCGCGGCCAAGGCGCAGCACTACGTGCGCATCCGCTCGGGCACCGACATCGCGTTCCTGTTCGGCATGCTGTACCACATCTTCCAGAACGGCTGGGAAGACCAGAAGTACCTGCAGGACCGCGTCTACGGCATGGACAAGGTCAAGGAAGAGGTGCTGGCCAAGTGGACCCCGGACAAGGTCGAGGAAGTCACCGGCGTGCCCGAGGCGCAGGTCCGCATGGTTGCCGAGATCATGGCCAAGAACCGCCCCAGCACGCTGGTGTGGTGCATGGGCCAGACCCAGCACACCATCGGCAACGCGATCGTGCGCGCCTCGTGCATCGTGCAGCTGGCGCTGGGCAATATCGGTGTGGCGGGCGGCGGCGCCAACATCTTCCGCGGCCACGACAACGTGCAGGGCGCCACGGACGTGGGCCCCAACCCCGACTCGCTGCCTGGCTACTACGGCCTGGCCACCGGCGCGTGGAAGCACTATGCGGCGGTGTGGGGCGTGGACTACGAATGGATCAAGAAGCAGTTCGTGTCGCAGACGATGATGGAGAAGTCCGGCACGACCGTGTCGCGCTGGATCGATATCGTCACCGAGAAGACCGAACTGATCGACCAGGACAACAACGTGCGCGGCGTGTTCTTCTGGGGCCATGCCCCGAACTCGCAGACACGCGGCCTGGAAATGAAGAAGGCGTTGGACAAGCTCGACCTGCTGGTGGTGGTCGACCCGTATCCGTCGGCGACCGCGGCCATGGCCAACATGCCGCCGGCCGAGGGCGACAAGGTCAACCCGAACCGCGCCGTGTACCTGCTGCCGGCCTGCACGCAGTTCGAGACCTCGGGTACATGCACCGCGTCCAACCGCTCGCTGCAATGGCGCGAGAAGGTGATCGAGCCGCTGTTCGAATCGATGCCCGACCAGACACTGATGCAGGCGTTCGCCGACAAGCTCGGCTTCGGCAAGGAGCTGTCGAAGAACTACAAGATGATCGAGGTCAAGCGCGCCGGCCGCACCTGGATGGAGCCGGAGCCGGAATCGATCCTGCGCGAGATCAACGCCAGCAACTGGACCATCGGCTACACCGGCCAGTCGCCGGAGCGGTTGAAGTCGCATATGCGCAATATGCAGATGTTCGACGTCAAGACGCTGCGCTGCAAGTCGGGCAAGGACCCGGTCACGGGCTACGACCTGACCGGCGACTACTTCGGCCTGCCGTGGCCGTGCTATGGCACGCCGGAACTGAAGCACCCGGGCTCGCCTAACCTCTATGACACCAGCAAGCACGTGATGGACGGCGGCGGCAACTTCCGCGCCAACTTCGGCGTGGAGCGCGACGGCGTCAACCTGCTGGCCGAGGACGGCTCGTATTCGCAGGGCGCGGAGATCACCACCGGCTATCCGGAGTTCGACCACGTGCTGCTGAAGAAGCTGGGCTGGTGGGACGACCTGACCGATGCCGAGAAGGCCAAGGCCGAGGGCAAGAACTGGAAGACCGACCTGTCGGGCGGCATCCAGCGCGTGGTGCTGAAGAACCATGGCTGCCACCCGTTCGGCAATGCCAAGGCGCGCGCGGTGGTGTGGAACTTCCCCGACCCGATCCCGCAGCACCGCGAGCCGCTGTACTCCACGCGGCCCGACATGGTCGCCAAGTACCCGACCCACGACGACAAGATGGCGTTCTGGCGGCTGCCGACGCTGTACAAGTCGGTGCAGCAGCGCAATATCGAGAACAAGGTCTACGAGAAGTTCCCGATCATCCTGACCTCCGGGCGGCTGGTCGAGTACGAGGGCGGCGGCGAGGAAACCCGCTCCAACCCGTGGCTGGCCGAACTGCAGCAGGAGAACTTCGTCGAGATCAACCCGCGCGCGGCGTCAGATCGCGGCATCCGCAACGGCGACTTCTGCTGGGTGAAGACGCCGACCGGGGCGCACCTCAAGGTGCGCGCGCTGGTGACCGAGCGCGTCGGGCCCGATACCGCATTCATCCCGTTCCACTTCTCGGGCTGGTGGCAGGGCAAGGACCTGAAGGACTACTACCCCGAGGGCGCGATGCCGGTAGTGCGGGGCGAGGCGGTCAACACCGCGACCACCTATGGCTATGACTCGGTGACGATGATGCAGGAAACCAAGACCACCGTTTGCCAGATCGAGCGGTTTGCTTAAGCGCAGGGGAACACCATGGCACGCATGAAATTTATCTGTGACGCCGAGCGCTGCATCGAGTGCAACAGCTGCGTCACCGCCTGCAAGAACGAGCACGAGGTGCCCTGGGGCGTGAACCGGCGCCGCGTGGTCACCATCAACGACGGCATGGTCGGCGCCGAGAAGTCGATCTCGGTGGCCTGCATGCATTGCTCCGACGCGCCCTGCATGGCGGTTTGCCCGGTCGACTGCTTCTACCGCACCGACGACGGCGTGGTGCTGCACGACAAGGATGTGTGCATCGGCTGCGGCTACTGCTCGTATGCCTGCCCGTTCGGCGCGCCGCAGTTCCCGTCGGCCGGCACCTTCGGCGTGCGCGGCAAGATGGACAAGTGCACCTTCTGCGCCGGCGGCCCGGAAAAGAACGGCAGCGAGGCGGAGTTCGAGAAGTACGGCCGCAACCGCCTGGCCGAAGGCAAGCTGCCGCTGTGCGCGGAAATGTGCTCGACCAAGGCGCTGCTGGGCGGCGACGGCGACGTGATTGCCGACATCCTGCGCAACCGCGTGATCAAGCGCGGCACCGGCGGCGATGTGTTCGGCTGGGGCACGGCCTACGGCGTCCCCAAGACCGCGCCCGGAGCGCCCGCCGCGCCAGCCGGGTCCACTGCGCCGGACGCCCCCGGTGCACGCACCGCACCCGCCAAACCGGGAGGACAGGCATCATGAACCGCGTCCGCGTGATTGCCCTGCTGTCGCTGTGCGGCGTGCTGTTGGCCGCCTGCGGCGAAAAGCCGCAGACCATCGGCCCGTCGCACCGCAAGGCCGACGCCCAGGCGTTCCAGGGCGCGCCCGACGATCCGTTCGTGGCCAAAGGCTGGACGGCCGGCGACAAGACCAGCTGGAACAACCAGATCCGCCAGCGCAACCAGTACCAGAACGAGTACAACCGGGTGCAATGAACGCGCCGCTGCGAATCCCGGGACGGCGAGTCCCGGGAATGCGGGCATATATGCCCGCTGAGCTGAAGGAGGGCCTATGACGCCGTCTCAAAATCGATGCCAGGCGCGTGCCGCGAGTTGGCGTGGCTGGCTGGCCGCCGGCGCGCTCGCGCTGATGGCCATGGCCGGCGGCGCCGCCGCCCAGTCGCCCGCGCCCACGCCCGGGCCCGCGACCGGCCCGGCCGCGTCTTCGGCCAATGCCGACGCCAACAACCCGGCCACGCACCCGGCGCAGCCGCTCGCCGGCATCGCCTCCGAAAACATCTTCAACGTGCCGCGCCGCGACATTGCCGCCGAGGCGCAGTCGCAGCAGCAGCGCACCGTCACGCAGCCCGGCAACAATGCGCCGGTCTGGCGCGAGGTCAATTCCGACCAGCGCCACTACAGCAGCCTGCCCGACAAGGAAGCTGGCGTGCTGATCCAGCGCACCGGGCAGGAATGGCGCCTGTTCCGCAACGGCGTGATCACGGTCTGGGGCGGCTGGCTGCTGCTGGTGGTGCCGGTGGCCATCCTCGGCTTCTTCCTGTGGCGCGGCACCATCCCGCTGCGCACGCCGCGCACCGGTCGCATGATCGAGCGCTTCACGCCGCTCGAGCGCATCGTGCACTGGACCATGGCGATCTCGTTCGTGGTGCTGGCGGTGTCGGGCATCGTGATGCTGCTGGGCAAGCATTTCCTGCTTCCGCTGATGGGGCACATGCTGTTCGGCTGGCTGACTTACCTGCTGAAGAACCTGCACAACGTGGTCGGGCCCATCTTTACGCTGTCGGTGATCGTGGCCTTCGTCGTGTTCCTGCGCGACAACCTGCCCAGCCGCGACGACGTGCGCTGGGTCACCAGCCTGGGCGGCCTGGCCTCCGGCAAGCATGTGCCGAGCGGGCGCTTCAACGCCGGCGAGAAAACGTGGTTCTGGATTGGCGTGTTCGTGTTCGGGCTGGTGCTGTCGGCCTCGGGCTGGGTGCTCGACATGATCGTGCCGGGCATGGACTACTACCGCTCGACCATGCAGATCGCCAACGTGATCCACGGCATCTCGGCCGTGCTGATGATCGCGATGGCGTGCGGCCATATCTACATGGGCACCATCGGCATGGAAGGGGCCTATCGCGCCATGCGCGACGGCTGGGTGGACGAGGCCTGGGCCAAGGAGCACCACGAGCACTGGTACGACGACATCAAGTCCGGCAAGATCCCGGCCCAGCGTTCGACCGGGCCGGATGCCGCGGCGGGGCGCCCCACGCGGCACAGCCCTGGCGAAGCCTGATGCCGGCGCCAACCAGATAACCCGGGAACAATCGACGATGACACGCATCCTGACGCTGATCGCCGTGGCCGCCGGCGCCACCTTCACCACCGGCGCGCTGGCGAGGTTGCCGGCGCCGACCGAAGCCCAGCAGGCCAAGGCGGCCGAGACCAGGGCGCGCGCCGCCTGGTCCGACAAGGTCGCCGCTTACCAGCTGTGCCTGGCGCAGGACAAGATCGCCTCGCATTACTACGCCGAAAGCAAGGCCCACGGCAAGGAAACCCGGGCGCCGTCGCAGACCGCGGCATGTGCCGATCCGGGCCCGTTCGTGGCGCCGACGGCCGCCACGCCGGCGGCTCCGGCCCCTGCCGTGGCGGCCACCGCGGGCACCGCCAAACCGTCCACTCCCGGCGCGGTACAATCGTCCGCGAAGGCGCCGTAACCGCAGCCCCGATGCACGCCTGGACGGCGCGGGGCCCTCACCAGCAGTCCCCGAGCCCTCCCGTCATGACCTTGCGTCCCGAACTTACCCAGGCAGCCGTTCCCCTGATCGAAGAGGTTGAAGTCGTCGACGAGCAGGGGCGCGTACGCGCGGCTTTCCTGCCGGGAGAGCGGCCGCTGACGGTCTACCTCGACAAGCGCGAGCTGGTCACGCTGATGACGCTGGGCGGCGCGCCCGAGCACCTGGTGCTGGGCTACCTGCGCAACCAGCGCCTGGTGGAATCGATCGAGGATATCGCCGCGGTGCAGGTCGACTGGGAAACAGAATCGGCCGCCGTGACCACGCGCACCGGCGTGGACCGCATCGAGGAACGCACTTCGCGACGCGTGGTGACCACCGGCTGCGGGCAGGGTACGGTGTTCGGCTCGCTGCTGGACGAGGTGGACAGCATCCGCCTGCCGGTCGATACGACCCTCGACCAGGACACGCTGTACGGCATCATCGACACCATCCGGCTGCAGCAGTCGGTCTACAAGCAGGCCGGCTCGGTCCATGGCTGCGCATTGTTCAAGGGCACCGAATTGCTCATGTTCGTCGAGGACGTCGGCCGCCACAACGCGGTCGATGCCATCGCCGGCCGCATGTGGCTGGAAGACATGCGCGGCGACGACAAGATCTTTTACACCACCGGCCGCCTGACCTCAGAGATGGTGATCAAGGGCGCGCAGATGGGTATCCCGTTCCTGCTGTCGCGCTCGGGCGTGACGCAGATGGGCTACCAGATGGCCCAACGCGTCAACCTCACGCTGTTCGCGCGCTGCACCGGCAAGCATTTCCTGCTCTATACCGGGCGCGAGCGCTTCCGCCACCGGCTGCCTGAAGAGGCAGTGGCGTAAGCGCCACTTTAGTACTTGCGGCAGTGCAACGATGCAGGGGCGGATTGGTTGTACAATGCGGCGCACTCCGAGCCCGTGTGTCTACCTCCCAACCCTATGAGCATCAAATCCGACAAGTGGATCCGCCGCATGGCGGAGCAGCACGGCATGATCGAGCCGTTCGAGCCAGGCCAGGTCCGGGAGGCCGACGGGCGCAAGATCGTGTCGTACGGCACCTCGAGCTACGGCTACGACATCCGCTGCGCCGACGAATTCAAGATCTTCACCAATATCAACAGCACCATCGTTGACCCGAAGAACTTCGACGAGAAGTCGTTCGTCGACTTCAGGGGTGATGTCTGCATCATCCCGCCGAACTCGTTCGCGCTGGCGCGCACGATGGAATACTTCCGCATCCCGCGCAGCGTGCTGACCATCTGCCTGGGCAAAAGCACGTACGCCCGCTGCGGCATCATCGTCAACGTGACGCCGTTCGAGCCGGAATGGGAAGGTTATGTGACGCTGGAGTTTTCCAACACCACGCCGCTGCCCGCCAAGATCTACGCCGGCGAAGGCTGCGCCCAGGTGCTGTTCTTCGAGAGCGACGAAGTCTGCGAGACCTCGTACCGCGACCGGGGCGGCAAGTACCAGGGCCAGCACGGTGTCACACTGCCGAAGACCTGAGCGCATTACAATGCCGGCGTTTGCCGGAAGGCTGGCCCCGAGAATGGCCGCCACACTTGACGTCAGAGCCACATGTCGCCGCTGCGGGGAACCTCCCGCCGGCCATGTGGCTCAAGTCCTTTATGTCCTGCTTTCCATCAAGGATGCCCGATGAAATTCCGCTTCCCCGTCATCATCATTGACGAAGACTTTCGCTCTGAGAACATCTCCGGCTCGGGCATCCGCGCGCTGGCCGAGGCGATCGAGAAAGAGGGCATGGAGGTCATGGGCCTGACCAGCTACGGCGACCTGACGTCGTTTGCGCAGCAGTCCAGCCGCGCATCGACCTTTATCGTCTCGATCGACGACGACGAGTTCACACGCGACGGCGACGACCAGCTCGAGGCCGCCGCCATCGAAAAGCTGCGCGCCTTCGTCACCGAAGTGCGCCGCCGCAACTCGGACCTGCCGATCTTCCTGTACGGCGAAACCCGCACCTCGCGCCATATCCCCAACGATATCCTGCGCGAGCTGCACGGCTTCATCCACATGTTCGAGGACACGCCGGAATTCGTAGCGCGCCACATCATTCGCGAAGCCAAGGTCTACCTCGACACGCTGGCGCCGCCGTTCTTCAAGGCGCTGATCGACTACGCGCAGGACAGCTCGTACTCGTGGCACTGCCCGGGGCACTCGGGCGGCGTGGCGTTCCTGAAGAGCCCGGTGGGCCAGGTGTTCCACCAGTTCTTCGGCGAGAACATGCTGCGCGCCGACGTCTGCAACGCGGTGGATGAACTGGGCCAGTTGCTGGACCACACCGGCCCGGTGGCGGCGTCCGAGCGCAACGCCGCACGGATCTTCAATTCCGACCACATGTTCTTCGTCACCAACGGCACCTCGACGTCGAACAAGATGGTGTGGCACGCCAACGTGGCGCCGGGCGATATCGTGGTGGTGGACCGCAACTGCCACAAGTCGATCCTGCACGCGATCATGATGACGGGCGCGATCCCGGTCTTCCTGATGCCCACGCGCAACCACTACGGCATCATCGGCCCGATCCCGAAGAGCGAGTTCGATCCCGAGACCATCAGGCGCAAGATCGCTGCGCACCCGTTCGCCAGCAAGGCCAAGAACCAGAAGCCGCGCATCCTGACGATCACGCAGGGCACCTACGACGGCGTGCTGTACAACGCCGAGCAAATCAAGGAGATGCTGGCGGCCGAGATCGACACGCTGCATTTCGATGAAGCCTGGCTGCCGCATGCGGCGTTCCACGATTTCTATCACAACATGCACGCGATCGGTAAGGATCGCCCGCGCAGCAAGGACGCGCTGGTGTTCGCCACGCAATCGACGCACAAGCTGCTGGCCGGCCTGTCGCAAGCCTCGCAGATCCTCGTGCAGGACTCCGACACGCGCAAGCTGGACCGCTACCGCTTTAACGAGGCGTACCTGATGCACACCTCGACCAGCCCGCAGTACTCGATCATTGCCTCGTGCGACGTGGCCGCGGCAATGATGGAGGCGCCGGGCGGCACCGCGCTGGTGGAGGAGAGCATCCAGGAGGCGATGGACTTCCGCCGCGCCATGCGCAAGGTCGAGGGCGAATATGACGACGGCAAGAACGGCGACTGGTGGTTCAAGGTGTGGGGCCCCGAAGCGCTGATCGAAGACGGCATCGGCGACCGCGAAGAGTGGATACTCAAGGCCAACGAACGCTGGCACGGCTTCGGCGACCTCGCCGACGGCTTCAACCTGCTCGACCCGATCAAGGCCACCATCATCACCCCGGGCCTGGACGTGGACGGCGAGTTCAGCGAGCGTGGCATCCCGGCGGCGATCGTCACCAAGTACCTGGCCGAGCACGGCATTATCATCGAGAAGACGGGCCTGTACTCGTTCTTCATCATGTTCACCATCGGCATCACGAAGGGCCGCTGGAACTCGCTGGTGACCGAGCTGCAGCAGTTCAAGGACGACTATGACCAGAACCAGCCGCTGTGGCGCGTGCTGCCCGAGTTCGTCGGCAAGTACCCGCAGTACGAGCGCATGGGCCTGCGTGACCTGTGCGATGCGATCCACAGCGTGTACAAGGCCAACGACGTGGCGCGCGTGACCACCGAGATGTACCTGTCGGACATGGAGCCCGCGATGAAGCCGTCGGACGCGTGGGCGATGATGGCGCACCGCGAGATCGAGCGCGTGCCGGTGGACGACCTGGAAGGCCGCGTCACCGCCATCCTGCTGACGCCGTACCCGCCGGGCATCCCGCTGCTGATCCCGGGCGAGCGCTTCAATCGCACCATCGTGCAGTACCTGAAGTTTGCGCGCGAGTTCAACAAGCTGTTCCCGGGCTTCGAAACCGATATCCACGGGCTGGTGGAGGATGAGGTCGATGGGAAGAAGGCGTACTTTGTCGACTGTGTGAAGCAGGGCGGCTGAGCGCCAGTCATATGTTCAGCAGTCCGAAGGGGCCCCGCGCAATGCGGGGCCCTTTTTGTTGGGCCGCAGCCGCTAGTTGTTGGCGATGCGCCCTGCAAATACCACCCGCAGCCCGGTCGGCGTCATCGTGAAGCCAAATGACTCGTCGACCGGCCCCGACCCCGGCGCGTAACTGAGCGTGAATTGCCGGCAGACCATCGATAGTGCGGTCTTGATTTCCAGTAGCGCCAGGCTGCGCCCGGGGCACAGGCGCGGGCCAGAGCCAAAGGGCACGAAGCCGCTGCGGTGATGGGCGGCGGCAGAGTCATCCAGCCAGCGCTCCGGACGGAACTCGCGGGCCGCGGCGAAATTGCTCTCCCTGAGGGCGTCGGGCCGGGTCAGCAGCATCATGAAGGTGCCCCGCGGCAGCCGGTATCCGCCGATTTCGACGTCTTCGTTGGGTTCGACAAAGAAGAGTGGCGCGACCGGCTTGAGGCGCAGCGATTCCTGCGCCACCGCGTCGATGTAGGCGAGCCGCGTAGCATCCCCGATGTCCCGCAGGACGTAGTCCTCGCCCAGCACGGCATCTGCCTCCTGCTGCATCTTGCACTGGACCTCGGGGTGGAGGCACATGAAATGCATCATCCAGGCGATGGTGTTGGCTGTCGTGTCTTCGCCCGCCAGCAGCATGGTGAAGATATTGGCATACAGCTCGTCATCGCTGAGTGCGGCTTCGCCCGCGGCCTGCGCAGCGATCATGGCTTCCAGGAAATTGCTCGGATTCGCGGCGAGTGTCGGGGATTGCGCCAGCCGCTGGCGTGCCGCCGCGATGAACTCGCCGATCGCCTCGCGCACGGCTGCCACGGCCCGGTCGAATGCGCGGTCGGCCGGCAGGCGGAAATAGTGCCAGTAGGGAAAAGGCGCGTTCACCCGCCGGTCGATCATCGGCAGGATCCGCACCAGATGTTGCTGAATGACGCCGCCCTCGCGCTCCAGCGTGTTCATGTCGTAGCCGAAGGCAAGGCTGGTCGTGACATCGACCGTGTATCGCATCAGGTCCTGCTGTACGTCGACCGGCCGTTTGCTGGCGGCCGCCTTTTCCCAACGCCGCTTCAGCCTCAGGGTGACGATGGCCAGGGTGGGAAAGAAGTCGCGCAGATGGCGTGCGTCGAGTGCCTGCGCAACCGGGCGGCGCTGCCTGCGCCAGTCCGCACCTTCCGCGGAGAATACGCCCACGGAGCCAATCTCGCGGGATAGCGCTTCGATGGCTCTTGCGCGGCGAAAAGTCTCCGGCCGGTCATGGAGGATGCGGTCGATCCATTCGCCATGCGCGACCACGACGACTGGGCGTCGCATCAGGTGGATGCGGTAGATCGGACCGAACGCTTCGCTCCACCGTTCGAGATCGACATGCAGCTGCGCCTTGTGCAGCTGCAGGACGTTGCCCAGCCAGGGCAGCCCCCTGGGGCCAGGCAGCTGCGACAGCGATCGTGCCGGGGCGCCGGTCGCTGCCCGCGCCTCGGGCCGGCCGCTGTCAGCCGACTCGCGCTTCCACGCGAGCACCTCGGCACGATCCAGCAACACTTCTGCGCTTGCCACCGAGGCTCTGAAGCGCCGCAGGCAGACCTCAGGCTGGTCGACTTTCACGCCCGAGGCACAGTCGAAACGCCAGCCGTGCCCGCGGCAGGTCAGGATGCCGGCTTCGAGCGTACCCTCCGCCAGCAGCGTGCCCCGATGCGGGCAGCGGCCCTGGTAGGCAGATACCGCGCCGCGGTGGCGCACCAGTACGATTTCGACGCCCTCCGCCTGCACCGGCAGCAGACAGCCCTCCTTGAGGGAGGCCGCGGACGCCACGCGTATCCTGTCGCGGGCGCTCACTGCTTCAGGCTGTCCGCGCATGTTCGCTACCCTTGCGGGCACGCCAGTTCGGCATTGTGGAGATCATCGCCTGCCGACGGGCAGCGGCCGTGAGTGCCAGCCGTGGTGCAGATTGCAGGATGTGCGTGTTCATCGTCTTTTCTGTCTTGCCTCAGCGCCGATTCCAAAGGATCGCCGACAACGGCTGCCGCCCGTTATTCAAGGGCACCTTGCAATCATCGTAGTGAGGCGCGCCCGGCTTGCAAGCGCGCCATGGCCCGATGAGGCCAGCGTTCACCTGCCGTGTCGAATTCGCGCCTCAGTCGCCGCGGGGAAGTCACGGTTGCGCCATTCCGGCAGGCACGCACCAATGAAAAAGCCCCGCATCGCTGCGGGGCTCCACGGCCATGCCGGCGGCAATTTGCCGCTCAGTTCTTCTTCTCGAACTCGAATTGCGGCGCGGCCGGCTCGCTCGGCTCCGCAGCACCTGGCAGTTCCAGCGTACCGGGCGCGGAGGCGGCACCCGGCCCTGGCTGCGTGGCTGGCTTCTCCGGCTCCCCACCAAGCGGGATGCTGACCTCGGCGGCATTGCTATGGCGCAGCGTGCCCTTGTCCAGCAGCCCTGTCACCATGCCCGGCAGGAACATCACCATGACGACCATCACCATCTGCAGACCCACCCAGGGCAGGGCGCCCCAGTAGATGTCCGAGCTCTTAACTTCCTTCGGCGCGATGCCGCGCAGGTAGAACAGGGCAAAGCCGAACGGCGGATGCATGAACGAGGTCTGCATGTTCACGCACAGCATCACGCCGAACCATACCAGTGCAGCCGTTGCGGCGGCTTCCGGATTGCCGCCCATGGAGTCCGCCACCACCGGCGCCAGCACCTTGACCGCCACCGGCGCCAGCATCGGCACCACGATGAAGGCGATCTCGAAGAAGTCGAGGAAGAAGGCCAGGAAGAAGATGAACAGGTTCACCACGATCAGGAAGCCGATCCAGCCGCCCGGCAGCGAGGTGAACAGGTGCTCCACCCACGCACCGCCGTCCACGCCCTGGAACACCACCGAGAAGCAGGTGGAGCCGATCAGGATGAACACCACCATCGCGGTGAGGCGCGCGGTGGACTGGTAGGCGTCGACGATCAGCAGGCGCAGCTCGGTCATCTGTCCGGCGCGCAGCAGCAGCCAGAGGATGACCAGATACACCACCGCCAGCGGGATACGGAACGCATGTGAGCCGAAGGCGAAGATGCCGATGGCCGCGGCCACCAGCGTGGCGGCGATACCGACGCGATAGATCTGGCGGTCGATGCGGCTGAAGGCCTTGTCGCGGATCACGGCCAGCACCAGCGCGCCGACTGCGCCCATGGCGCCGGATTCGGTCGGCGTGGCAATGCCCATCATGATCGTCCCCAGCACCAGGAAGATCAGCACCGCGCACGGGACGATGCCGCGCAGGCATTTGCGCCACAGCGCCCAGCCGCGCAGCGTGCGCGCCTCCGGCGGCACCGGCGGCAGCCAGTCAGGCTTGAAGCGGGCCAGCATGAAGGTATAGAGCGCGAACAGCGCGATCTGCACCACCGACGGGCCCCACGCGCCCAGGTACATGCTGCCCACGTCGGCGCTGCCCAGCGGGGTCTTGAGCTGGTCGGCCAGCACCACCAGCACCAGCGACGGCGGCACCAGCTGCGTGATGGTGCCCGAAGCGGCCAGCACGCCGGTGGCGTACTTCATGTTGTAGCGGTAGCGCATCATCACCGGCAGCGAGATCATCGCCATGGCGATCACCTGTGCCGCCACCGTGCCGGTAATCGCACCCAGGATGAAGCCGACGATGATCACTGAATAGCCCAGGCCGCCGCGCACCGGGCCAAACAGCTGGCCCATGGAGTCCAGCATGTCCTCGGCCAGCCCGCACTTCTCCAGGATGGCGCCCATGAAGGTGAAGAACGGGATCGCCAGCAGCAGCTCGTTGGCCAGCACGCTGCCGAACACGCGGCTGGGCACGGCCTGCAGGAAGCTGAGCGGGAAGTAACCCCATTCGATCGCCAGGAAGCCGAAGGCCAGGCCCACCGCCGACAGCGAGAATGCGACCGGGAAGCCGATCAGCATGAATACCACCAGGCCGCCGAACATCAGCGGCGGCATATATTCCAACGGAATCATTGAACCGGCCTCTCGTACTTGGATTCGATGCGCACCAGGCCTTTGAGGGCGGCGAAGCGCTTGATCAGTTCGGACACGCCCTGCAGCGTCAGCAGGGCGAAGCCGACGGGCACCACCAGCTTGATCGGGTAACGCGGCAGGCCGCCGGAATTGCCCGATTGCTCGAGGATGCGCCACGAGGGCAGGAACAGCGAATCCCACGACAGCCAGGTGAACAGCAGGCACGAGGGCAGCAGGAACACGACGATCCCGAAGATGTCGATCCAGTGCTGCGCGCGTTCCGAGACGTTGCCGTAGATCAGGTCTACACGCACGTGCTCATTGCGCTGGAAGGTGTAGGAGGTGCCGAACATCACGGCGATGGCAAACATATACCACTGCAGTTCGAGTGGCCAGTTATCGCTCAAGTTGAAGCCATAGCGCAGAAGGGCGTTGCCTGCGCTGATCAGGCACGACAGCAGGATCATGATGTTTGCAAGCCTGCCCGTGTGCTGATTCAACCTGTCGATCTGTCGTGACAGACCAAGCAAGTAATACATGGGTTGTCTCCCCGGTTTTTGCGGCGCTTAGTTTATCTGTAACAAAATTTGGCGGCGCTAGGGGCTACTACCTACGGGGATCGACGAGATTGCGCCAAAGTGGGAAACGCCTATGAAAAAAGCCACCGGGCTCGCGCCGCGGTGGCTTTTTCTTGCGCAAAACTTACGCGAAACTTACAGCGCCGTCCGGATTACAGGGCAGCGCGCGCGGCCGCGATGGCGGCGCGCACCTGGTCCGGCGCGGTGCCGCCGATATGGTTGCGCGCGGCGACCGAGCCTTCCAGGGTCAGCACGGCGTGTACGTCGCCGCCGATCAGCGCGGCCTTGTCGCCCAGCCCGGACACGTCGCGCAGCTCGGCCACGGTCAGGTCGGCCAGGTCGCACTGGCGGCTGTCGCAGGCGCGCACGGCGTGGGCCACGGCTTCGTGGGCGTCGCGGAAGGGCAGGCCCTTCTTGACCAAGTAGTCGGCCAGGTCGGTGGCGGTGGCGTAGCCCTGCAGCGCAGCGGCGCGCATGGCATCCGGCTTGACGGTGATGCCCGGCACCATGTCGGCAAAGATGCGCAGCGTGTCGACCACGGTATCGACCGTATCGAACAGCGGTTCCTTGTCTTCCTGGTTGTCCTTGTTGTACGCCAGCGGCTGGCCCTTCATCAGCGTCAGCAGGCCAATCAGGTGGCCGTTGACACGGCCGGTCTTGCCGCGCGCCAGCTCGGGCACGTCGGGGTTTTTCTTCTGCGGCATGATCGAGCTGCCGGTGCAGAAGCGGTCGGCGATGTCGATAAAGCCCACGCGCGGGCTCATCCACAGCACCAGTTCTTCCGAGAAGCGCGACACGTGGGTCATTACCAGCGCGGCGGCGGCACAGAATTCGATGGCGAAATCGCGGTCCGACACGGCGTCGAGCGAATTGCGGCACACGCCGTCAAAGCCCAGCTGCTGCGCGACGAATTCACGGTCGATCGGGTAGCTGGTCCCGGCCAGCGCGGCGGCGCCCAGCGGTAGGCGGTTGACGCGCTTGCGGCAGTCGGCCATGCGCTCGGCGTCGCGGGTGAACATCTCGACGTAGGCCAGCAGGTGGTGGCCGAAGGTGACCGGCTGTGCCACCTGCAGGTGGGTAAAGCCCGGCAGGATGGTGTCGGCGTTCTGGTCGGCCAGGTCCAGCAGCGCGCCGCGCAGGGCGCCCAGCAGGGCGATGATGTTGTCGATCTCGCTGCGCAGCCACAGGCGGATGTCGGTCGCGACCTGATCGTTGCGCGAGCGGCCGGTGTGCAGGCGCTTGCCGGCATCGCCCACCAGCGCGGTCAGGCGTGCCTCGATATTCAGGTGGACGTCTTCCAGGTCCAGCTTCCATTCAAAGCCGCCGGCCTCGATCTCGCCGCGGATCTGCGTCATGCCGCGCTCGATCTCGGCGCGGTCGGCCTCGGCGATGATGCCCTGCTTTGCCAGCATGGCCGCGTGGGCCAGCGAGCCCTGGATGTCGAACAGGGCCAGGCGCTTGTCGAAGAACACCGAGGCGGTGTAGCGCTTCACCAGATCGGACATCGGTTCGGAGAAGCGGGCGGACCAGGCTTCGCCTTTCTTGGCAAGTTGGGAGGTGGACATGGACGTCAGCGGCAGTGGCTCGCGGCAGGCGGGCGCCGTGTGGACGGCGGCGGGCGCGAGAAATTGGGAAACGGGGATTATATCGCCGGCCGGCCGGCTGGCGGCGCTGGCCGGCACGACGGCGCCGTTCGTCAGAGCCGGCTGTGGATCACAGGTCCCTTGAATACCACCGGGCCGCTCGGCCCGTCGGCATTGGGCGAGCCGCCGGGCGGCTCGATGCTGACCGCCAGCGCGGGCACAGCCTCGGGCAATTGCGCCAGCGCCAGCCGCACTTCCGGCGCCCGTCCGATCACGCCGAGCGACCTTGGCTTGCCGCCGGCCGGCAGCGCCCACAGTTGCAGCACCTGCCGCTCGCTTAGTGCCAGGTGATCCAGGCGCCGCACGATCAGGCTGCGCGCGCCGGCATCCCAGGACACCAGCATGGCCGGCTGGGCGCGGTCGTCGTTCAGCACTGCGACGATCTCCGCCGGCGCCGCTTCGCCCTGCTGGGCCAGGCGCACCCCAAGCCCGATGGCCACTACCGCCACCAGGGCCATCGCCGCCGCCGCGCCGCGCCAGAAGACCGGGGTCGACCACAGGCGCTGCCACCAGCCGCCGGCGAGGTCGGCAGGGCGGATGGGGCGGGCGGACTGGCCGCGAGCCTCGGCGGCCTTCCAGCCAAGCCGCTCCTCGATGCCGCACCAGACCTTGTCGACCGGCTCGGCGGCCGCCTGCAATTCGGCCACGCCCGAGAGCCTATCCTGCCAGCGGTGGATGGCGGCGCGCACCGCGGGCTCTTCGCGCGCCATCTGTTCCAGGCGGCGGCGCGCGCCACCGCGCAGCACGCCCAGCGCGTACTGGGCGGCGATGCGGTCGAGCAGTTCGGGATGGGAGGCCAGCTTCATGTTGCCGCCTCCATGCAACTGCGCAGCCGCTCCAGCCCGCGGCGCACCCATGACTTGACCGTCCCCAGCGGCACGCGCAGCCGCGCGGCCAGCTCGGCGTGGCTCAGGTCCTGCAGGTAGGCCAGCACGATGGCCTGGCGCTGCGACTGCTCCAGCCGCTGCAGGCAGCGGTTCAGCGCGCGCGCCTGCTGGCTGGCGTCGGCCAGTTCGGCCGGGCCGGCGGCGTCATCGGCAAGCCATTCGCCCAGGTCTTCCTCCAACTCGACGGTCTGCGGCACGCGCGCAGCCGCGGCGCGGCGCAGGCAGTCCAGCGCCCGGTTGCGCACGATCGCGGTCATCCAGGTCATCGGCGCGGCCAGGTGCGGCCGGTAGTCGCCGGCGTGGTGCCAGATGCTGACAAAGCTCTCCTGCACGACATCCTCCGCCCAATCGCGCCTACCAGTGATACGCAGCGCGAGGCCAAACAGTTTCGTTGCGGTGAGGTCATAGATGCCGCGCAGCGCCTGGCGGTCGCCCAGGGCCACGGATTGCAGCAATGCCGCGAGCCGGTCGGGATCGGCCGGCATGGCATAGGACGGCTGGGTAGAAGGGGGCACCGGGACGGGTCCTCGCAGGGGCTCTGCGGGATTATAGATAGCGATGCATCCAAACGTGCGGCGCGTGCGTACAAGTGACAGGCGCAAGCCAGGCACCCCGGACCGGGGCGCCACGTCTTCATCCCTCACAGGAGATCACCATGGACCGCATGTCACAGATGCCCGCGCGCGAGATTGAAACCATCGTCATGCTGCCGGATGCCCGCCGGCGCGGGCTGCTCAAGGCGCCGGGCTTGTTCGCGCTCGGCTCGCTGGCCGTCATCACGCTGGGCGAATCGATGCCGGCCTGGGCGCAGACGGAATCAGGCAGCACCAAAGACGACATCAATATCCTGAATACCGCACTGGGGCTGGAATACCAGGCGATCGCGGCCTACCAGGTCGGCGCGGAAAGCGGGCTGCTGCAAAAGCCCGTACTGGATACGGCGGTGAAATTCCAGGGCCACCACAAGGCGCATGCGCAGGTGCTGGCGGGCACGGTGCAGAAGCTGGGGGGCACGCCGGTGATGGCGAAGAAGACCTCCGAATACAACTTCCCGGCTGGCCAGCTGAAGACCCAGGCTGATGTGCTGCGCTTTGCCGCGGGGCTGGAGAAGGGCGCCACCGCGGCCTACCTGGGCGTGCTGCCGAACTTCTACAATCGTGAGCTGACGCGGGCAGCGGGCAGCATCCTCGGTGACGAGGCGATGCACTGGGCGGTGCTGCTGCATGCGTTGGGTGAGGACCCGGTGCCAGGTGCGTTCGTGGGGTGATGAGGCGCAAGCCCGCCCCTTGTTTGCTCCCCTCTACCACATGAGGAAGAGGGGCAGGGGGTGAGGGCAGGCGTTGGCAGTACTGCAGGGGTCGAAGTTCCGGCAGAGCCGGGCCCGGCGCAGGGGAGGCCGTCGCCCGTTGCAGGCGCCAGCCCTCACCCCCGCCCCCTCTCCCACTGGCGCGGGAGAGGGGGGCGACCCGCGCTGTGCGTGCGATCAGCCCGTATTACGCAACCCCGCCGCCACCCCGTTGATGGTCAGGTGGATACCTCGCCGAACCCGGATGTCATCGCCATCCTTGACCGAGCGGTAGCGCTTGAGCAACTCAACCTGCAAGTGGTTCAGCGGATCGAGGTAGGCAAAGCGGTTCTTGATCGAGCGCGCCAGCAGCGGATTGTCCGCCAGCCGTTCCTGGTGGCCGGTGATCAGCGCCAGCATCTCGCAGGTCAGGTGCCATTCCTTGCTGATGCGGTTGAACACGTTGCGGCGCAGCGCAGCGTCGTCGCACAGCTGCGCGTAGCGCGAGGCCACCGCCAGGTCGGTCTTGGCCAGCACCATGTCCATATTGGACAGCAGCGTCGAGAAGAAGGGCCAGGTCTTGACCATGCGGCGCAGCGTGGTGACGGCCGACTTGCGCGCCTTGTCATCGGGCGCGCTGTCCAGCAGCTCCCTGACCGCGCTGCCGAAGCCGTACCAGCCCGGCAGCAGCAGCCGGCATTGGCCCCACGAGAAGCCCCACGGGATCGCGCGCAGGTCTTCGATGCGGCGGTTCTTCTTGTCCATCAGCTTGCGCGAGGCCGGACGCGAACCCAGGTTCAGGTCGGCGATCTCGGTGATCGGCGTGGTGGCGAAGAAGTAGTCCTTGAAGCCGGGGGTCTCGTACACCAGGTCACGGTAGGCCGTGAAGGCGCGGTCCGACAGCTGCTGCATCACCGCCTCGAACATGTCGAGGTCCTTGGGCGCGTTCTGCTGCGGCAGCAGCGACGCTTCCAGCGTGGCGGCGACCACCGTCTCCAGGTTGCGCCGGCCGATCTCGGCGTTGGCGAACTTGCTGTTGATGATCTCGCCCTGTTCGGTCAGGCGGATCTGGCCGTTCACCGTGCCCGGCGGCTGCGACAGGATGGCGTCGTAGGTCGGGCCACCGCCGCGGCCGACGGTGCCGCCGCGGCCATGGAACAGGCGCAGCTTGACCTTGCGCTGCTCAAACAGCTGCACCAGCGCCAGTTCGGCCTTGTACAGCTCCCAGGTCGAGGTCAGGAAGCCGCCGTCCTTGTTCGAGTCGGAGTAGCCGAGCATCACTTCCTGCTCGACGCCATGGTGCGCGATCACCGAATCGAAGCCCGGCAGGTCCAGCAGCGACTGCATGATGCCGGCGGCATTGCGCAAGTCTTCGATGGTCTCGAACAGCGGGATCACCATCAGCTCCATGCGCGCCGGGTCGGTCTTGCTGCCCAGCGTGCCCTGCAGCATGCCGGACTCCTTCTGCAGCAGCATCACTTCGACCAGGTCCGACAGCGTCTCGGTGTGCGAGATGATGTAGTTGCGCGCGATGCGCTTGCCGTAGCGGCCACGCAGCTCGCGCGCGGCGGCGAAGATCGCCAGTTCCTTGCGGGTCTGCTCCGAGTACTCGTGCCAGGGCAGCGTCAGCAGGCGCGGCTGGCGCAGCTCCGCCAGCAGCAGTTCCAGCTTGCGCTGCTCGGGCAGCTTGGCGTAGTCGGCGGCGATGCCGGCGGCGGCGAACAGTTCGGCGATGACCGCCTCGTGCACGTCCGACACCTGGCGCATGTCGACCGAAGCCAGGTGAAAGCCGAACACGGCGATCGCGCGCGCCAGTGCGTCGATGCGGTTGCTGGCCAGCGCCTGGCCGTGGTGGGCGCGCAACGAATCGATCACCACCTGCACGTCCGCGGCAAAGGACTCGGCGCTGTCATACGGCTCGGCCGGCGCCACCGGGCGGCGCGTTGCGGCGTGGCCGGTGAGCGTCTTGCAGGTCGCGGCCAGGCGCGCGTAGATGCCGATCAGCGCGCGGCGATAGGGTTCGTCGGCGCGGTGCTCGGAGTGGTCGGGCGAGCGTTCGGCCAGCGCCAGCAGCTCGGGGCTGGCGTCGACCATCAGCGTGGACATCGACAGCTCGGCGCCCAGTGCATGCACTTCGTCCAGGTACCAGTCCAGGATCAGCTGGGCCTGCTGGCTGGCGGCATGCTCGAGCGTCTCGGCGGTGACGTTGGGATTGCCGTCGCGATCGCCGCCGATCCACGAGCCCATCTGCATGAAAGGCGCGAGCGGGGTCGGCTGGGCGCCGGGCGTGCCCTTGCGCTTGCGCATGGCCGGGAACACCGCGGCGATGTCTTCTTCCAGTTCGCTCATCAGCTGCGGGATGCCGCGCAGGAAGGTAGTGCGGTAGTACGACAGCGCGTTCTCGATCTCGTCGGCCACCGTCAGGCGCGCGTCGCGCAGCATGCGGGTCTGCCACAGCGTGGTGACCTTGGCGCGCAGCTGCGCGGTGTTGTGCTCGCGCTCGCGTGCCGTCATCGGCAGGTCGCGCTCGGCCAGCAGGCGGGCGATCTCGCGCTCGGCGTCGAGAATACTCTTGCGCTGGACTTCGGTCGGGTGCGCGGTCAACACCGGCACGATCAGCGCCTCGTCCAGGAACTTGCGCAGCTGCTTGCCGGTCACGCCGGCGGCGTCGATCGCCTCCAGCGCGTGCGGCAGGCTGCCCGCCTGCGGCGGCGAGCCGGCCAGCGCATGCACGCGGCGGCGGCGGTTGTGGTGCTGGTCCTCGGCGATATTGGCCAGGTGCGAGAAATAGCTGAACGCGCGCACCACCTGGTTGGTCTGGTCGCGCGACAGGCGCTTGAGCAGGCGGTCCAGCTCGGCGCCGGCGGCTCGGTCGTTCTCGCGGCGGAAGCGCACCGCGGTCTGGCGGATGGTCTCGACTACCTCGAAGGCGGCGTCGCCTTCCTGTTCGCGCAGGCAGTCGCCCAGCAGGCGGCCCAGGAAGCGGATGTCCTCGCGCAGCGGCAGGTCCTTGTCGGCGGTGCGACGCACGGGCGAGGCGAGGGTGGTTCCGTTGCTCGACACGATCGAAAGCTGTGGCTGGGTAGCGCGCTTAGCGCCTTTGCCAGGAGCCGAACGGGGGGATTTGGGAGTAGATGCGCCTCCTACGTCACTATGGCCGGAGGCCGTGACTGGGGTCTGGTTTTTGGCGGCCGAACCGGTCCGCCGGCCGCCGGGGCGCGCAGCATGCTGCGTCATGCAATCTCCTCGTATGCTTATCTAATGGGGCGGAGCGGCTATTGGGTCGCGTGCTACCATTGACGGATGCAAGCACCCGCAATCTTGTCTGCCACCTCTTCCTCTACCGCTGTCGTGTCTCGCAATCTTCCGCAAACGCTCGTCATCGCCTCCCGAGAGAGCCGCCTGGCCATGTGGCAGGCCGAACATGTGCGTGTTGCGTTGCAACAATACTATCCCGCGTGCGACGTGTCCATTCTTGGCATGACCACGCGCGGAGACCAGATTCTAGACCGTACGCTGTCCAAAGTCGGCGGCAAGGGTCTGTTTGTCAAAGAACTGGAGTTCGCGATGGACGAAGGCCGCGCGGACCTGGCGGTGCATTCGCTCAAGGATGTGCCGATGGAGTTGCCCGCCGGCTTCGCCCTGACCGCGGTGATGGAGCGCGAAGACCCGCGCGATGCGCTGGTGTCTTCCACTTACGCCTCGCTGGACGAGATGCCGGCCGGCACCGTGGTCGGCACCTCCAGCTTGCGCCGTGAGGCGGCGCTGCGCAGCCGCTACCCGCAGCTGGTGATCAAGCCGCTGCGCGGCAACCTGGATACCCGGCTCGGCAAGCTCGACCGCGGCGAGTACGGCGCCATCATCCTGGCTGCCGCCGGGCTCAAGCGCCTGGGCCTGGGCGAGCGCATCCGCGCGCTGATCCCGATCGAGGCGTCGCTGCCCGCCGCGGGGCAGGGCGCGCTTGGCATCGAGATTCTGGCCAACCGTCCCGAACTGGCCGAATGGCTGGCGCCGCTGAACCACCAGCCGACCCTGCTGGCCGTGACCGCCGAGCGCGCCGTGTCGCGCATGCTGGGCGGCTCGTGCCAGGTGCCGCTGGCCGCCCACGCCCGCTGGGAGGGTGACCAGCTGAAGCTGGACGCCTTTGTGGCGCTGCCCGACGGCTCCCGCGCCATCCGTGCCTCGGCTTCCGGGCCCGCCGCGGACGCGGCCGCTGCCGAAGCGCTCGGCCAGGCGTGCGCGCGCGAACTGGTCGCGCAGGGGGCCGAGGCCATCCTCGCGGCGCTTGCCGATCCCTCCGGCTCCCAAGCTCCTGCCTGAGGCCCGCCCGATGCCCAGCCCGACCGTCGTTGTGACACGACCCGCCGGGCAGTCCCGGCAACTGACCGAGGCGCTGCAGGCCGCGGGTCTCGACGTACTCAGCTTTCCCTTGCTGGCAATCGGCCCCGCCGCCGACGACGTGCCGCTGCGCGCGGTGCTGGCGCGGCTGCCCGAGTTTGCGCTGGTGGTCTTCGTCAGCCCCAATGCGATTGCCTATGCGCTCGATGCGCTGGCGGCCGTGCACGGTGCGGCCGTGGCCCAATGGCCGGTGCAGGTGCCCGTGGCCGTGGTCGGCCCCGCCAGCGTGGCCGCACTGGCCGACCGCGGGATCGCGCCGCCAGCCTTCCACGTGATCGCGCCGGCCGGCGCTGCCGCCAACGGCAACGGTACCGACGACGGCAGCCACGATGCCGACACGCCGCGCTTCGATTCCGAAGCCCTGTGGGCACAGCTCGATCCCGCCGCACTCGCGGGCAAGCAGGTGCTGATCATCCGCGGCAACGGCGGGCGCGACTGGCTCGGCGACCGGCTGCGTGAAGCCGGTGCGCGGGTCGAGGCGGTCGAGGCCTACCGCCGCACGCTGCCCGAGCCCACCGCGATGCAATGGCAGGCCGTGCGCGACAGCCTGCGCCCCGGTGCGCCGCCCTATGCCTGGCTGCTGACCAGCTCCGAAGCGGTGCGCAACCTCGATGCGCTGGCGCGGCTACACCTGTCTGCGGAGGAAGCCGCTGACCTGCGGCAGGTGCAGTGCATCGCGCCGCATGCGAGAATCGCCGAACAGGCGCAGTCGCTGGGCTTTACTCATATCCAGCGTGCCGCGCCCGGCGATGCCGGCCTGTTGGCGGCGTGCCTGCAGTGGGCCGATGCCCATGCCGGCCCGGCACCGGCCGGCACGCCTGCCAAAGCCGTGCCGGCCCCAGTCATGGCCGGCACGCCACCGCCACCCGTACCGGCCGCCTCCCCGGCGCCCGCCGCAGTACCCACAGCAGTCCCTGCAACGTCAACGAAGGTCGAACGCGTGACGCAAGAAACCACGTCCTCCTCCGCTACGCCGCCGCCCACCGCGGCCTCCGCGCCCGCACCGGGCCCAGGCAATCCCGCCGTAAACGGTGCCCCCGGTTCCGCTTCGCGCCGTCCCGCCGCGCTGTGGGCGCTGGTCGCCCTGCTGGTGGTGGCCACCGCTGGCGGCTTCTGGTGGCTGCAGCAGCGCGTGGACCACCTGACCGGCGAGCTGGCCCGCCGCCAGCAGAGCAACGATGCGCTGGTGCAGGAATCGCGCGTGCTGACGCGCAACGCACAGGACACCGTCAAGGAACTGCAGGCCAAGGTCGGCGCGCTGGAAAGCCAGGTCGGTGAGACCCGCGACAAGCAGGTGGCGCTCGAGCAGGTCTACCAGGACCTGATGCGCAACCGCGATGACTGGGAAATCGCTGAGATCCAGCAACTGCTGACCAATGCCGGCCAGCAGCTGCAACTGACCGGCAACGTGCAGGTCGCGCTGGCCGCGCTGCAAAGCGCCGACACCCGCCTGGCGCGCACCGACAAGCCGCAATACAACCTGCTGCGCCGTGCGATCGCGCGCGATATCGCGCGCATGAAGGCCGTGCCCGACACCGACCTGACCGGCGCCGCGATCAAGCTGGACGAGGCCATCAACCAGGTCGACGTGCTGCCGCTGCTGTCCAGCGAGCGCATGCTCGAGCGTAGCGAAGCCGACGCCCGCAAGGATGCCGCGCGCAGCGGCGCGGCCGGGGCCAGCGCGCCGGCCGCCAATGGCAACGCCGCCACCGGCGGCTGGTTCACGCGCGTGTGGGACTACCTGCGCGAAGAACTGGCGCAAGTGATCCGCATCCGCAAGGTCGACGACGCGGAAGCGCTGTTGCTTTCCGGCGACCAGGGCTGGTTCCTGCGCGAGAACGTCAAGCTGCGCCTGCTCAATGCGCGCCTGGCGCTGCTGTCGCGCAACGAGCCGGTGTTCCGCAATGACCTGGCGGCGGCGCAGGCCATGATCGGCCGCTATTTCGATACCAAGTCGCGCCGCGTGCAGGGCGTGCTGACCCTGCTCAAGCAGGCGCAGGCGGGCGCGGTCACGGTGCAGCTGCCGACCATGTCCGAAAGCCTGGGCGCGCTGCAGGCCCTGAAGAAGGAGTAAGCCCATGCGCCTTCTGTTCTGGGTTGCGGTCCTGTTTGGCGGCGCCGTCGGGCTGGCACTGTTCACGCAGTTCAACCACAGCAATGTGGTGCTGTTCTATCCGCCATATCGCGTCGAGCTGTCGCTGAACCTCGCGCTGGCGTTGCTGCTGCTGGTGTTCTTTGTGGTGTGGACGGTGATGACCACCGTCCGCCACCTGTCTGACATGCCGCGCCGCGCCGCCGCCTACCGCGAGCGCAGCCGCATGAACAAGGCGCAGGCGGCGCTGCGCGAATCGATCGAGAACCTGTTCGCGGGCCGCTTCGCCCGCGCCGAGCGTTGCGCGCGCGAGGCCCAGTCCTGGGAGGACCAGGCCCAGACCGCCGCGCTGATCGGCGCCCGCGCCGCGCACCGGATGCAGGAGACCGACCGGCGCGACGCCTGGATGGCGCAGGTCACGGATCCCGAGCGCGAACAGGCGCGGCTGGTATCGATGGCCGAACTGCTGGTCGATGCCCGCGACGCCGACGGCGCACTGGAAACCATCGCCCAGCTGCAGGCGCAGGGCGCGCGCCAGATCCACGTGCAGCGCATTGCGCTGCGCGCGCACCAGCACCTGAAGAACTGGTCAGAGGTGCTGCGCCTGGCGCGCTCGCTGGAAAAGCGCAATTCGCTGCATCCGGTGCTGGCCCTGCGCCTGAAGCAGATGGCGGTCGAAGCCATGCTCGAAGAGCGCCGCCACGATGCCGACGCGCTGACCGAGTTCTGGCGCTCGCTGTCCGCCGATGAACGCCGCGCCACGCGCATCGCCGAACCCGCGGCGCGCTACTTTGCCGCGCTGGGCCGCCAGAACGAAGCCCGCCGCATTGTCGAGGACGCGCTCAAGGTCAACTGGGACAGCCGCCTGGTGCTGCGCTACGCCGATTGCGCCGTGCCCGGCCACGCGCTGCCGCAGATCCAGCAGGCCGAGAAATGGCTGGCCTCGCATCCCGCCGACGCCGACCTCTACTACACGCTGGGCGTGCTGTGCTTGGGCGAGAAGCTGTGGGGCAAGGCCCAGTCCAGCTTCGAGCGTGCGCTGAAGTATGCCGATCCCGACCAGCAGCGCCGCCTGCGCGTGCGCACCCACCTGGCGCTGGCGCGGCTGTTCGAGGAAACCGAGCGCTTCGAGGAGGCGCAGCGCCACTATCGCGAGAGCGCGATGCTGGCGGCCTGAGCCGCCGGCATTTCTTCCATCCCGAGGTGCCTCAGTCCTCCATGATGCCGGCCGCGTCGCGCTTGCCGGCTTCCTTAACCACCCCATAACGCGCTAGCGTCTGCCTGCGCGCCACGTCATGCTGCACCAGCGGGCGCGGGTAGTTGTCGCCCAGGCGCACGCCGGCAGCCGCCAGCACGTCCTCCGGCGCCGTCCATGGCGCGTGCAGGTACTTGTCCGGCAGCGCCGCCAGCTGCGGCAGGTACTTGCGGATAAAGCGTCCCTGCGGATCGAACTTCTCCGACTGCGTCACCGGGTTGAAGATGCGGAACCACGGCTGCGCATCGCAGCCGGTCGAGGCTGCCCACTGCCAGCCGCCGTTGTTGGCGGCAAAGTCGAAATCGTTGAGCTGGTCGGCAAAGTACTGCTCGCCCCGTCGCCAGTCGACGCCAAGGTCCTTGACCAGGAAACTCGCCGTGACCATGCGCAGCCGGTTGTGCATATAGCCGCTCTGCCGGATCTGCAGCATGGCGGCGTCGATCAGCGGATAGCCGGTGGCGGCTCCGCACCAGGCGCGGAAATAGCGTTCGCCGGTCTCGCCGTCCTGCCAGCGGATCGTGTCGTAGGCCGGATGGAAGGCCGCGCCGTCCGCCACGCGCGGATGGTGGTGCAGGATCATGAAATAGAAATCGCGCCAGATCAGCTCGGACAGCCACACCGCGGCGCCCACGCTGTCGGCGCCGCCGCGCAGCACGGCTTCATGCGCAGTGCGCGCCAGCGTGCGGATCGAGATCGTGCCGAAACGCAGGTGCACCGACAGGTAGCTCGGGCCGCGCAGGGCAGGGTAGTCGCGCCGGCGGCCGTAGTCGCCGATGCGGTTGCTGAACTCCTCGAACAGTGCCAGCGCGCCCGAGGCGCCCGTGGGCATGGCGATCTCTGTGAGGTTGCTTTCGCGGAAGCCGAGCTGTTCGAGTGTCGGCACGGGCTTGCGGTGCGCCTGCGGCAACGGCGCCAGTGCCTGCAGGTACGGGTCGATCAGATAGGGGCGCAGGTCGAATGGCTGCACGGTGCGCAGCCAGGCATTCTTGTAAGGCGTGAACACCGAGAACGGCTTGCCCTGGCCGGTCAGGACCTCGTCGCGCTCGAACACCACCTGGTCCTTGAAGCTGAAGAACACGCGCGCCTGCGCCGCCAGTGCGCGCCGCACGGCTTCGTCGCGGGCGTTGGCGGCGGGCTCGTAGTCGTGGTTGGCGAAGACGGCCTGCACATCGAGCTCGCGCGCCAGCGCCGGGATGGCGTCTTCGGCGCGGTCGTGCAGCACGACCAGGCCACCGCCGGCCGCAGTGAGCGTGTCGGCCAGCTCCAGCAGCGATTGCCGGATGAACCCGACGCGCCGGTCGGCTTGCAGGCCGCGTGCCAGCAGCGGATCCAGGATGTCGCGGTCAAACACGAACACACACCACACCCGGGCACAGTGCCTGAGGGCATAATGCAGCGCCGCGTGGTCGGCGGTGCGCAGGTCGCGCCGGAACCAGACCAGCCCGCGCTCGAAGTGCTGGCCGATCCGGTAGGGTTTGCGTGCCGATGCCGGAGTGTCTGCTGCCTGCATGCTCGACTGTCGATTGACGGAAACCAGGACAAGGGGAAATCGCGCGAACGCCGGGGCGGTCGCCGCGATACCCTAACATAGCGATTCGGCGAAGCAAGGCGGCAACGGCAAGCCGCCGCTCTGCCATTCCGGACCCACTGCAACTTTCTTACCGAAGCACACATGACACTCGACCGTATCCTCCAATCCCAGGGCTTTGGCACGCGCCGGTACTGCGGCGACCTGATCGCCGCCGGCCTGGTCGAGGTCAACGGCGAACTGTGCGAAAACCCGCGCGCGCAGTTCGAAGTGGACGGCCTGCGGCTGACCGTCGATGGCGAGGAATGGCTCGCCTGCACCAAGGCCTACCTGATGCTGAACAAGCCGTCGGGCTACGAATGCTCGCAGCGCCCGCGCCACCATGAGAGCGTGTACAACCTGCTGCCGGTGCCCCTGCGCCAGCGCGAAGTGCAGGCCGTGGGCCGCCTAGACCACGACACCACCGGCCTGCTGCTGCTGACCGACGACGGCCAGTTCATTCACGCCCAGACCTCGCCCAAGCGCAAGGTGCCCAAGGTCTACGAAGTGACGACTGCCGAGCCGGTCACGCAGGCGCAGGCCGAGGCGCTGTGCACTGGCGTCCAGCTGATTGATGAACCCGCCCCGATCGCCGCAGAAGCCTGCGAGATCACCGGCGAACGCAGCCTGCGGCTGACCCTGCTGCAAGGCAAGTACCATCAGGTCAAGCGCATGGTGGCCGCGGCCGGCAACCATGTGGACGCGCTGCATCGCAGCGCGATCGGCGGTTTGCAGCTCGATCCCGCATTGGCCGAAGGCGAGTGGCGCTGGCTGACGGCGCAAGACCTGGCGCTGCTGAGCGGCAAGGAATAAGGCGAACGGCAGTTTGATGACAAGCGGACAGCGTGGCCGGGCGCTCATTGCTGCACTGCAACGCCCGCCAATCTTTTCCGGAAGACCCCCGGCGATTTGATAAAATGCAAGGCATGGCGAAGCCCGAAGCACCCATCAATCTGACCAATCAGTTCCTGATTGCCATGCCTGGCATGGCCGATCCGACCTTTTCGGGTTCCGTCGTCTACATCTGCGAACACAACGAGCGTGGCGCGCTCGGGCTGGTGATCAACCGGCCCATCGATATCGACATGGCCACGCTGTTCGACAAGATCGACCTCAAGCTCGAGATCCAGCCCGTGGCGCACCAGCCGGTTTATTTCGGCGGCCCGGTGCAGACCGAGCGCGGCTTTGTGCTGCACGACCCGGTCGGCGTCTACGTCTCGTCGCTGGCGGTGCCGGGCGGACTGGAAATGACCACCTCCAAGGACGTGCTGGAGGCCGTGGCCAACGGGAGCGGCCCGCACCGCTTCTTGCTGACGCTGGGTTATTCCGGCTGGGGTGCCGGCCAGCTGGAGGAAGAACTCAGCCGCAACGGCTGGCTGACCGTCCAGGCCGATCCCGAGATCATCTTCAGCGTGCCGCCCGAAGGGCGCTTTGCCGCGGCCATCGGCCTGCTGGGCGTCGACGTCAACATGCTGTCGGGCGAGGCCGGGCATGCCTGACGCCGTGGGGCGCGAACTGCCCCGCGACGGCACGGTCCTGGCATTCGACTATGGCGAAAAAAAGATCGGCGTCGCGCTGGGCAATTTCATCACGCGCGAGGCGCGTGCGCTGACCATCCTCCCCAATATCACGGTTGAAGGCCGCTTCGAGGCAGTCGGCGAGCTGATCCGCGAGTGGAACCCGGTGCAGCTGATCGTCGGCATGCCGGTCAACCCGGAAGGCGACGAGCAGCCGATGATGCGGCTGGCGCGGCGCTTCGGCAACCAGCTCAACGGCCGCTTCAATCTGCCGGTGGAATGGGTGGACGAACGTTATTCCTCGCGCGCCGCCTCGATGGCCGGCGCCCGTCGCGGTGAGCTGGACGCCGAAGCCGCCCGCATCATCCTGCAACAATATTTCGACCAATTCCCGCTATGACGCAGATTTCCGTTCCCGACGCCGAGTCGCTGTACCGCAAGCTGCTGGACCAGGCCCGGGCGCTTATTCCCGACGCCGAGCGCGCGCGCTGGTCGGTGGCCGGCATTCATTCCGGCGGTGCATGGATCGCCGCGCGGCTCGCCGCCGACCTGAATCTGCCCGATCATGGCGTGATCAACGTCGCCTTCCATCGCGACGACTACGCCAAGAAGGGCCTGCACAGCCAGGCCCAGCCGACCACTTTGCCGTTTTCGGTCGAGGACCGCAATATCCTGCTGATCGACGATGTGCTGGCCACCGGCCGCACCATCCGCGCCGCCGTCAACGAACTGTTCGACTATGGCCGCCCCGCGCGCGTGGCGCTGGGCGTGCTGGTCGACCGCGGCGGGCGCCAGCTGCCGGTTGCCGCCGACCTGACCGCCGCCGAGATGGCGCTGCCGCCCGGCACGACGCTGGTGCTGTCGCGCCAGGGCGAGGGCGCCGCGGCGCGCTTCGCCTTCGCCACCGAACCGACCGCCGGCAACTGAGCCGGCCTGCATGCCCGATTGCCCGACGCGCACCCGGCGCGCCTGACACCACGCCCTGAGACCAGATCCCCCCGTTTTTTGCCCGCGCCCGACCAGCCATGACCAAGACGTTCCGCAACCCGCAGCTCACCAAGAATGGCGAACTGAAGCACTTGCTGTCGATCGAGGGGTTGTCGCGTGACATGATCACGCACATCCTCGACACCGCCAGCCAGTTCGTATCGCTGTCCGACTCAGACCGCGATGTCAAGAAGGTACCGCTGCTGCGCGGCAAGAGCGTGTTCAACCTGTTCTTCGAGAACTCCACCCGCACCCGCACCACCTTCGAGATCGCGGCCAAGCGGCTGTCGGCGGACGTGCTCAACCTGAACATCAACGCCTCGTCGACCAGCAAGGGCGAGTCGCTGCTGGACACCATCAACAACCTGTCGGCCATGTCCGCCGACATGTTCGTGGTGCGCCATGCCAGCTCGGGCGCGCCCTACCTGATCGCCGAGCACGTCGCGCCGCACGTGCACGTGATCAACGCCGGCGACGGCCGCCACGCGCACCCGACGCAGGGCCTGCTGGATATGTACACGATCCGGCACTTCAAGAAGGATTTCACCAACCTGACGGTGGCCATCGTCGGCGACATCCTGCACTCGCGCGTGGCGCGCTCGGATATCCACGCGCTGACCACGCTGGGCGTGCCGGAAGTGCGCGCGATCGGGCCGCGCACGCTGCTGCCGACCGGGCTGGAGCAGATGGGCCTGCGCGTCTTCCACAACATGGAAGAGGGCCTGAAGGGCGTGGACGTCGTCATCATGCTGCGGCTGCAGAACGAGCGCATGAGCGGCGCGCTGCTGCCGTCGGCGCAGGAATACTTCAAGGCCTACGGCCTCACGCCGGAGCGCCTGGCGCTGGCCAATCGCGACGCCATCGTGATGCACCCGGGCCCGATGAACCGCGGCGTGGAAATCGACTCCGCCGTGGCCGACGGCCCGCAATCGGTGATCCTGAACCAGGTGACCTTCGGCATCGCCGTGCGCATGGCGGTGATGGGCATCGTGGCCGGGAACAGCGACGAATAACGATGCCGTCGAGCCACAACATACCGAACACGCCAAGCGACACGACAAGCCAAGCTATGAAGATTCACATCAAGGGCGGCCGCCTGATCGATCCGGCCAGCAACACCGACGCCACGCAGGACCTCTATATCGCCGCCGGCAAGATCGTCGGCGTGGGCAGCGCCCCGGCAGACTTCACCGCCAACAAGACCATCGACGCCAAGGGGCTGATCGTGTGCCCGGGCCTGGTCGACCTGTGCGCGCGCCTGCGCGAGCCCGGCTACGAATACAAGGCCACGCTCGAATCCGAAGTCGCCGCGGCCGCCGCCGGCGGCGTCACCAGCCTGGTATGCCCGCCCGACACCGACCCGGTACTGGACGAGCCCGGCCTGGTCGAGATGCTCAAGTTCCGCGCCCGCACGCTGAACCAGACCCACGTCTACCCGCTGGGTGCGCTGACGCTGGGCCTGAAGGGCGAGATCCTGACCGAGATGAACCAGCTGACGGAGGCCGGCTGCGTCGGCTTCAGCCAGGCCGAGCAGCCGGTGCGCAACACCCAGGTGCTGCTGAGGGCGTTGCAGTACGCGCAGACCTTCGGCTTCACCGTGTGGCTGCGCCCGGAAGACCCCTTCCTCGGCGGCGGCGTGGCGGCCAGCGGCGCGGTGGCGTCGCGCCTGGGTTTGTCCGGCGTGTCGGTGATCGCCGAGACCGTGCGCCTGCACACCATCTTCGAACTGATGCGCAGCACCGGCGCGCGCGTGCACCTGTGCCGCCTGTCCTCGGCCGCCGGGCTGGAACTGGTGCGCCAGGCCAAGCGCGAAGGCCTGCCGGTGAGCTGCGACGTCAATATCCACCACGTCTCGCTGACGGACATGGATATCGGCTACTTCAATTCACAGATGCGCTTCTCGCCGCCGCTGCGCAGCACCCGCGACCGCGACGCCATCGTCGCCGCGCTGGCCGACGGCACCATCGACGCGCTGTGCTCCGACCACACCCCGGTGGACGACGACGAGAAGCTGCTGCCGTTCGCCGAAGCCACCCCCGGTGCCATCGGCCTGGAACTGCTGCTGCCGCTGACGCTGCGCTGGGCCACCGAGCACAAGGTGCCGCTGGCGCAGGCACTGGCGCGCATCACCTCGGAACCCGCGCGCGTGATCGGCCTGAAGGCCGGGACGATTGCCACCGGCAGCGCCGCCGACATCTGCCTGTTCGATCCGAAGCAGGTGTGGAAGGTCGACCGCCGCTCGATCAAGAGCCAGGGCAAGAACTCGCCGTGGCTCGGCTACGAGATGGAAGGCAAGGTGCGCATGACGCTGGTCGGCGGCCAGGTCGTCTACGGAAACCACGCAAACGCATGATCTGGCTGCGCAAGACCGCGCTGGTGCTGCACCTGCTGCGCGGGCTGTTGACCTGCGCCGTGCTGTTCCCGTGGCTGGGCGTGAGTTCGCGCGCCTGGCATATCCGGCGCTGGTCGCGCCGGCTGCTGCGCATCCTGGGCGTGGAACTGGAAGTGGTTGACGCCACCGGCGCCGCGGTGCATGGCGCGGCGCGCCAGGGCGCGATGGTGGTCTCCAACCATATTTCCTGGCTGGATATCTACGTGATCCACTGCTGGCAGCCGGTGCGCTTCGTCGCCAAGTCAGAGATCCGCGACTGGCCCGTGATCGGCTGGCTGTGCGACAAGACCGGCACCATCTTTATCGAACGCGGCCGCAAGCGCGATGCACATCGTGTGCTGCACAACATCACCGATGTGATGTTGCAGGGCGACCTGGTGGGGGTGTTTCCGGAGGGCACCACCACTGATGGCACCGCAGTGCTGCCGTTCCACGCCAACCTGATGCAGGCGCCGATTTCCGGCGGGTTGCCGGTGCAGCCGCTAGGGCTGAATTATCTCGATGCGGCGACAGGACAGCCGACGCTGGCGGCTGCCTACATCGGTGACACCACGTTGCTGCAATCGCTGGAGGCCATCCTGCGCGCGCCGCGGATCAAGGCCCGGCTGGTGATCGGGCCGGCGCTGGTGCCGGTCTCGGGGGATCGTCGGGAACTGGCGGGTGCCGCCAGGGAAGTGGTGCTCCACCTCAGCCAGGGCGCGGCCGAGCAGGCCGTCGACACGGCCCGCCGGCTAAACCAGCCCGTCGCGCCGGGGGACGAGCCCGAACCCGCCACCGCCGCCATCAGCTGACCGTGCTGCTGTCCGCCGGCGAGGCGGGGTGGGGTGGCCGTTCAGGCCAGCGGGTCACAATATTGCGGGCAATCCACCTGGATCAGAGTCCGCTCGGCCGGATCCGCCGCGAGGCGCGCCGCCGTCAGCTTGCCGCCCCACACGCAACCCGTATCCAGCGCCATCAGGTCCGGGCGCATCACAAGTCCCAGCGTCGACCAGTGCCCGCACACGACGGTCACATCGGCCGTGCGTCGTCCTGGCACGTCGAACCATGGCATGAATCCCTCGCGCGCCTTGCCCGGGCCTTCCTTGGTCTTGAAGTCCATCACGCCATCGACGGTGCAGTTGCGCAGCCGGGTGAGGGCATTGACCACCACCCGGTGCCGCTCGATGCCGCGCAGGCCATCGTGCCAGCGATCCGCGGCGTTGCCGAAGACGTCGGCCAGGAAGCCTTGCCAGTTGGGGCCCTGCAACTGCTCTTCGACTTCGCGGGCCAGGTCGATAACCTGGGCGGCGGTCCATTGGGGGAGGACGCCGGCGTGGATGAGCAGGAAGTCGTTTTCCAGCAGGGCCAGCGGGCGGTGGCGCAGCCAAGTGAGCAAGTCCTCACAGTCGGGGGCGGCGAGGATGTCGTCGAGCGTGTCGGACTTGCCCGGCTTGCGCACGCCGGCGGCGACGGCCATCAGGTGGATGTCATGGTTGCCGAGGACGGTTTCGGCCCGGCTGCCCATGGCGCGGACGGTGCGCAGCGTTTGCAGCGCGGCGGGGCCGCGGTTGATCAGGTCGCCGACAAAGCGCAGCGGGGTTTCAGGGGCGAGCCGCTCGAGGAGAGTGTCGAGGGAGGGGGCGCAGCCCTGAAGGTCGCCGATGGCGTGAGGTGTTGTAAGAGGCAATTTTGTGTTGAGCATCAGCGGTGGGAGAATTATTTCGCTTCTATTTGTAGTTTTGTGACCGATATACCGTGGCACGGTTACATGAGGCTACAAAAAGAGGGAGGGAGGACGTAGGTTAGGGCATTCCGTCGGATAGAATACCGCCACTTCTGCAGGCACTTAACGCCCCGCCCGTCCTGAAGGGGACAAGGTGGGCGCTCGGCATTTGTCGGGTCATCGAAACATATCGAGGCAAGGAGCAAGTTTTGTCGCATATTTTGGTCACAGGCGGTGCCGGATTCATTGGTGCCAATTTCGTTCTGGCATGGTTGGGCGACAAGTCGGCTGACGGGGTCATTAACGTCGACAAGCTCACCTATGCGGGCAACCGGAAGACTCTGGCGTCGGTGGAAAACGATCCGCGCCACGTGTTCTCGCAAACGGATATTTGTGACCGTGATGCCCTGGACAAGCTCTTTGCGATCTACAAGCCGCGTGCAGTCGTGCACTTCGCGGCAGAAAGCCATGTAGACCGGTCCATTCATGGGCCGGGCGAATTCATCCAGACCAACATCGTTGGCACCTTCACGCTGCTGGAAGCAGCTCGCGCTTACTGGGGCAGCCTGGAAGGACAGGCCAAGTCTGAATTCCGCTTCCTCCATGTCTCGACCGACGAAGTGTTTGGCTCGCTGAACGAGACCGATCCCCAGTTCTCGGAAATCACGCCGTACGCGCCCAATAGCCCATACTCGGCATCCAAGGCGGCCTCGGATCATTTGGTGCGCGCGTATCACCATACCTACGACCTGCCGGTCCTGACGACAAACTGTTCCAACAACTACGGTCCGTACCATTTCCCGGAAAAGCTGATCCCGCTGATCATCGCCAACGCGATCGCGGGCAAGCCGCTGCCGATCTATGGCGATGGTCTGAATGTGCGCGACTGGCTGTATGTGCGCGATCATTGCTCGGCGATCCGAGAGGTGCTTGCGAAGGGCTGTCTTGGTGAGACCTACAACGTCGGCGGTTGGAACGAGAAAACAAACCTAGATGTGGTGCACACTCTGTGTGACCTGCTGGACGAACTGCGCCCCAAGGCCACCGGTTCTTACCGCGACCAGATTACCTTCGTGAAGGATCGTCCGGGGCACGACCGCCGTTATGCCATCGATGCTCGCAAGCTGGAGCGCGAGTTGGGTTGGAAGCCGGCGGAAACGTTTGAGTCCGGGATGCGCAAGACGGTGCAGTGGTACCTGGATAATCAGGCGTGGGTCCTCGACGTGATGTCCGGCGAGTACCGGCACTGGGTGGCGAAGCAATATGCAGCGTAAAGCGGCCATTCCCACCTTCCTCGTTACCGGCAGCAATGGCCAGGTCGGCTTCGAATTACGCCGTAGCCTGGCGCCACTGGGTAGCGTGGTGGCGTTGGATCGTGCCGGTTGCGATCTCTCGCGCCCGGACGAAATCCGGCGCGTGGTGCGCGAACACCGTCCCGATGTGATCGTCAATCCGGCTGCCTACACGGCGGTCGACAAGGCGGAAACCGAAGGCGAACTGGCCTATGCCATCAATGGCACAGCCGCAGGCGTTCTCGCCGAAGAAGCGAAGGCGCTTGGCAGCCTGCTGGTCCACTACTCGACTGACTATGTTTTTGACGGTAGCAAGGAAGGCGCCTATGTCGAAACCGACGCGGTCAACCCGCAATCGGTGTACGGCAAAAGCAAGCTGGCCGGCGAGCAGGCCATTGCCGCGGCCGGTGGCTCAGCGCTGATCCTGCGGACCTGCTGGGTAGCCGGAGCCCACGGCGGAAACTTCGCCAAGACCATGCTGCGTCTTGGTCGCGAGCGCGACAGCCTGCGCGTGATTTCCGATCAGTTCGGTGCGCCTACTACGGCCGCATTGATTGCTGATGTGACCGCGCAGATTGTGGCGCGGCACTGGCTATTCGGTGACAGGCAGGACTTTGTCTCAGGTATTTACCATCTGGCCGCAGCAGGCGAGACAACCTGGCACGCCTATGCCACTGAAGTGCTGCGCTATGCCGCCGCCAAAGGCACAGAGCTGAAGGTAGAACCGGCGCGCATCGAAGCGATCCCCGCCACGGCGTATCCGTTGCCTGCTCCACGTCCAGCCAACTCCCGCCTGGACACGGCCAAGATGCGCCAGACCTTCGGTATCCATCTTCCGGATTGGCAGCAGGGCGTGCATTTCCTGCTGGACCAGATCCTTTCCTGAGCAAGACATCATGCGCAAGGGCATCATCCTCGCCGGGGGTTCCGGTACTCGGCTCTATCCGATAACGCGATCGGTCTCCAAACAACTGCTGCCGGTCTATGACAAGCCGATGATCTACTATCCCCTGTCCACGCTGATGCTGGCGGGGATTCGCGAAATCCTGATCATCTCGACCCCTGAAGACACGCCGCGCTTTGCCGACATGCTCGGGGATGGCAGCAAGTGGGGGATCAACCTACAGTATGCGGTGCAAGCCTCGCCGGACGGCTTGGCCCAGGCCTTCATCATCGGCCGCAAGTTCATTGGCAACGACCCGTCCACGCTGATCCTCGGCGACAACATCTTCCACGGTCATGATCTGGTCGGCCAGCTCACTCGTTCCGCAAATCAAAAGGAAGGTGCAACCGTCTTCGCGTACCACGTGCATGATCCCGAGCGATATGGTGTGGTGGAATTCGACAGCAATTTTCGTGCGCTCTCCTTGGAAGAGAAGCCGGCCAAGCCCCGCTCGAACTATGCGGTTACGGGGCTTTATTTTTACGACAATCAGGTTTGCGACATTGCCACGGACATCAAGCCTTCGGCACGAGGGGAGCTCGAGATTACCGATGTAAACAAGCGCTACCTGGAGGCCGCACAACTGGAAGTGGAGATCATGGGGCGGGGGTACGCATGGCTCGACACTGGTACTCATGACTCTTTGCTCGAAGCCGCTAGCTTCATTGCGACGCTGCAGAATCGGCAAGGCCTGATGGTGGCATGCCCGGAAGAGATCGCTTATCGCAGCAAGTGGATCAGCGCGGAGCAAGTGGCGGAGCTCGCAACGCCGCTCTGCAAGAGTGGCTATGGCAAATACCTGCAGCAAATCATTTCGGGTAGCGTCAAATGACTCTCACTGTTATACAGACCGCCCTGCCCGAGGTTTTAATTCTTGAGCCGAAGGTATTCGGGGACGAGCGGGGTTTCTTCATGGAAAGTTTCAATGCCAAGATTTTTGAAGAAGCTACCGGAATTCGCCGGACCTTCGTGCAGGACAATCATTCGCGTTCCGTCCGCGGGGTGCTGCGCGGGCTGCATTATCAGATTCAGAAGCCGCAAGGAAAATTGCTTCGTGTAACTGCTGGCGAAATCTTCGACGTTGCGGTCGATCTGCGTAAAAGCTCCCCAAACTTTGGTAAATGGGTGGGGGTGACGCTGTCGGAAGCAAGCAAGCGTCAATTGTGGGTGCCCGAGGGTTTCGCGCATGGCTTTGTGGTGACTTCGGATTCTGCGGATGTCCTGTACAAAACGACGGACTACTGGTACCCCGAGTACGAGCGTAGCCTACTATGGAACGACGCAGCGCTTGCGATCGATTGGCCGCTTTCCGGTCCCCCGATCTTGGCGAAGAAGGATCAGAAAGGAATCCGGCTCGATGCTGCGGAAACTTTTTCTTAATGACGTGTTGGTAACGCATTGAGTATGCAGAAATTTGAAACTTCGATATTGTCTCTGAGTCGATCGATGCTGCAGCACAAGGGCCTGATTCTGAGTTTCGCCCGGCGTGATGTCGGCGGTCGCTACAAAGGATCGCTGTTCGGCATTCTGTGGTCCCTGCTGACGCCACTGTTCATGCTGGCGATCTACACCTTTGTTTTCGGGGCTATCTTCAAGGCCCGATGGGGCGCCGGATCGACGTCAAAGACCGAGTTTGCAATCGTGCTCTTCGCGGGGCTCATCGTGTTCAATATTTTTTCCGAGTGCATCAGCAGGGCACCCGGAACGATCCTCGCCAATGCGAACTTCGTAAAGAAGGTCGTGTTTCCGCTCGAGATCTTACCGCTGGCGCACCTGCTGTCGGCGCTGTTCCACGCGGCAATCAGTCTGATTGTGCTGCTAGTCTTCGAGTGGACCGTGGGCAATGGTGTGCCAGTCACCGTCTTTCTGTTGCCCGTCGTGATGGCGCCTTTCCTGCTCTTCATCGCCGGGCTGAGCTGGTGGCTCGCGGCCACGGGCGTGTACTTCAGGGATATCGGTCAGACCATCGGGCTCGTGATCACGGCCCTGATGTTCCTGTCGCCGGTGTTCTTTCCCATTTCATCTCTGCCTGAGCAATGGCAAACGGTGGCGAAATTCAATCCACTTACTTTCCCCATCGAACAGGCGCGGAACGTCCTCGTTTGGGGTTCCCCGGTCCACTGGGGCGAGTGGTCGGTCTATTCGCTAGCCTGCTGCGCCGTTGCCTGGCTCGGCTATGCATGGTTCCAGAAGACCAGGAAGGGGTTTGCTGATGTCCTCTGATGTGATCGTACGCACGGAAAATCTTGGGAAGTGCTACGAAATCTACGATAGCCCCAAGGATCGTCTCCTGCAGATGCTGGCCAGGGGCCGAAAACAATACTATCGGGAGTTCTGGGCACTGCGGGACATCTCGCTGGAGATTCGGCGCGGAGAAAACGTGGGCATCGTCGGCCACAACGGCTCGGGCAAGTCCACGCTGCTGCAGCTGCTCGCGGGCACGCTCAATCAAACCACCGGTACGGTCTCGGTGACCGGCCGCGTTGCGGCACTGCTGGAACTGGGCTCGGGCTTCAATCCCGAATATTCGGGGCGTGAAAACGTGAAGATGTATGCCCAACTGCTGGGCATGACCGACGAGCAGATCGAGGCGCGCTTTCAACAGATTGTCGATTTCTCCGAGATTGGCGACTTCATTGATCAACCACTGAAGACGTATTCCTCGGGGATGTACGTGCGGCTTGCGTTCTCCGTCGCCGTGCACGTCAATCCGGAAATTTTGATCGTCGATGAGGCGCTGTCGGTGGGGGATGCCTTCTTCCAGGCCAAATGCATGGCGCTGCTCAAGAAGCTTATGGACGATGGCGTGACGTTGCTGTTCGTGAGTCATGACCCCGGCGCCGTCAAGGCGCTGTGTTCGCGAGCCGTCCTGCTTGACCACGGATCGATGCTTGCAAACGGCGACACGGAGTCGGTGGTGGAGACATACTACGCCCAGTATGTTCAACGGCGCCAGCGCATTGCCCCCAGTGGTGGAAAGCAAGCGTCGGCCAGCGAGACCAGGGCGGCTGCGGCCGCGGAAGATGCGGAATTCGAGGCCGCATTTAAGGCACGCGCCTCCTATCAGCGCTTGCAGAACGGGATGGCCGAATATCTGAGTGTGGCCCTGCTGGATTCGCGCGGCCGACCGGCCAAATCTGTCGACTTTGGCGAGAAGGTCACGTTGCGGATGAAGTTTCGGGTTCAGAAAGACTTGCCGCTGCTCAGCTTCGGGTATCACATCAAGGACAAGAACGGCTTCGACATCGTGTATTCGGATAGTGGCATCGAGCAATGCCATATTGAGTCTCCGTGCAAAGGAAGCGTCCATGTCGTGGACTGGTCGTTCCGCGTTAGGCTCAAGGAAGGTGATTACACGGTGGCGGCGGTGCTGGCCGTTCCAGTTGATCTCTCCATCGGCCTGGTGGAAACGTGCGACCACGTGCCGATCGCCTGTCAGTTTCGCGTGGACCGCGCCGGGCACCTGCCGATTTACGGAGCCACGGCATGGGACAACAAGGTCACCGTCGCCGAAGTAGAAGTTTCGCCAGTGCTGGAGGGCGTATGACTGCGAGACCGACACCACTGGTGATCTACGGCGCGGGCGGCTTTGCGCGCGAGGTGCTGCAGGTCGCCCTTGACATGAATGCCGAGGCGCAACGCTGGGACGTACAAGGTTTTCTGGTCGATCCGGGCTATGAAGTGTCGGAGCCTGTGCATGGACTGCCGGTCATTACCACCGATTCCTGGGAGGCGCCAGCCAATGTCGAGATGGTAGTGGCCATCGGGGACACAAGTGCGCGGCGGGCCATCGCCGAACGGATGCAAGCCCGCTTCGGGGTGCGATTCGCGACCCTGATTCACCCGAGCGCGTGGGTCGGGCGGCAGGTCAAGATGGGCGAGGGCACAGTGATCTGCGCGGGTGCGATGATTACCACCGATATCGTCATCGGCCGGCACGTCCACGTGAACCTCGGTTGCACGATCGGCCACGATGCGGTGCTGGAGGACTTCGTCACGCTGAACCCAAGCGTCAACGTATCAGGGAATGTGCACCTTTGCGAAGGTGTCATGGCCGGCACGGGCGTCAAGCTTATTCCGCATGTACGCGTAGGAGCCGGTACCGTGCTCGGTGCCGGGGCGGTTGCGGTTGCCGATCTGCCACCGGATGTGACAGCCGTTGGCGTTCCTGCCAAGGCAATTCGGAAGCACGATGTTTCCTGGTCAAACCAGACGCCGGGAGAGCAGGCATGAGTGCGCCAAAGCCCTTTGAGCAACAGATCTACGTCACGCGTCCGATGCTTCCGTCACTCTCGCGCTATCAGGAGCTTGTGGCGGAAATCTGGGAGTCCGGATGGCTGACTAATGGCGGCGGCAAGCACGTTGCCTTGGAGCAGGCGCTGCGGACCTATCTCGGAGCCCAGCGCGTTTCGCTTTTCAATAATGGCACCATTGCTCTGGTCGCCGCATGCAAGGCGCTGCGTCTGTCTGGCGAGGTCATCACCACGCCATTCACATTCCCTGCAACGCCTCACGTGCTTGATTGGGGTCACATCACGCCCGTCTTCTGCGATATTGACCCGGTACGGTTGACGATCGACCCGAGCAAGATCGAGCGGCTGATCACGTCCCGCACGACTGGTATTCTGGGCGTGCATGTGTATGGCATTCCGTGCCACGTGGATCTGATCCAGAATATCGCCGATGCCTACGGCCTGCGCGTCATCTACGATGCCGCCCATGCGTTCGGCACGGAGATCGACGGGGTGCCGATTGCCCAGTATGGCGATTGCACGATGTTTAGCTTTCATGCAACCAAGCTGTTTCATACCGCGGAAGGCGGTGCGCTGGCCGTCAAGGATCCCGAACTGAAGCAACGCATCGATTTGCTGAAGAACTTCGGTATCAGGAACGAAATCGATGTCGTCATGCCGGGCATCAATGGCAAGCTCAATGAACTGCAGGCTGCCATGGGCCTGGCAAATCTTGAGTGCCTGGACGATGAACGAGCGAAGCGGGCCAGGATTGCGGCGCTCTACAGGGAGCGACTCGGGCGCGTCGCGGGATTGGAGTGCGTAACCTTGCCGGAAGGCGTCAAGCCCAGCTTGCAATACTTCGTGATTCGGGTGTACTCCGGCGGCAAGGTTACTCGCGATCAGCTTTATGAGAATCTGAAGACCTTCAACGTCCTATCGCGCCGGTATTTCTATCCGTTGTGCAGTGAATTCAGCTGCTATCAGGCATTGCCGAGCGCAGCGCGGGCTGAATTGCCGGTGGCATTCCAGGTGTCGCAGGAAGTCCTGGCTTTACCATTCTTTGGGGAACTAGGGGAAACTGGTGCCAGTCGTATTTGTGACATGATCGAATACATCATGAGAAAATGATAAAAGAAAGGCGCGAAAACAAAAGTGGGTCCTCTTATTTCAATTATTACGACGTCCTATAATTATGAGCGCTTCATCGGGCGAGCTATAGAGTCAGTACTGGAGCAAACATATCAAAACTGGGAACTTGTCATTGTCGACGATTGTTCTTCCGACGGTTCCTGGGAGGCTATTTCGCAGTACAAGGATGCCCGTGTCCGGGCGTTTAGAAATGAAGTCAATTTGGGGGCCTGTGCTTCGTACAATAAGGCGTATAGTTATTGCAACGGGACGCTAATCGCGAGCCTCGATTCCGACGATGTTTTTTTACCGGAGAAGCTCGAAATTCAGGTGGCTGAATTCCAGTGTCATCCTGAGATGGACGTCTGCGGCACAAAGATCGAGGTCGTCGATGAAGCCGGTACAGTCCTGCCGGGCGACCCCGCTGCGGCATGGTTCAACGATTCGCGTGACCTGAATGTTCCTGGCGAGTGGGTGTGGGAAAACCACCTATGCCATTCGTCGGTGATCCTGCGGAAGGAACTCCACGATGCCCTGGGCGGGTTTCGTGAGGATCTCACATATACGCCTGACTGGAATATGTGGATCCGGGCGCTGGCCGCCGGTGCAAGGTTCTCGATGGTCGATCGTGTGTTGCTTCAGTATCGGGTACACGGTAACAATATCACGCACAAGGACCCGCTCAGCATGATCACGGAGTATGCCGAGACGACGCGGGAGGTTCTTACGCCCTATCTGTTGAAGTGTAGGGCATACGCGGCAACACGAGAGAACTTCCGTCGCTTCGCGGCCCATCCCGGGCTGAAGGAGCGCGGCGACGCCACGGTGACGAACGTCATCTCCGCGATACGCCCACGCGGAATTGATCGCACCGAGGACTACCAGCCGCCGCGGGACCTCGCAGAGTTGATTGCCGACCTGCTGCTCGAAGAAGGCAGGTTGCGCGAAACGTGTCGCCTGCTTCAGGAGCGGGATGCCGAGCGCGACCAGCAGTTCGCATACCTGGAGCAGCAACTAGCGCTGATGCAACGCGCGCAGCCAGAAGGCACGTCTGGCCGTTGCGGTCGAGATGAAAGGGAACAACTTCGTCGAATCATGAGCACACTGCGTCCAAAACTATTGAGGCTCGCCCGTGTGGCTTATCACCGGGCGCCGCTACCCGTGCATGTCAAATGGCGTATCAGGCAGTATGCCTCCCCGACCCTTGCTTTGCTGCGCGGTCAGCGTTCGGATGTGTTTGGGGTGCTGAAGGACACCATCGCACATAATAGCAGTCAGGAGTCGCGCAGCGGCTGGAGCGTTTCCGAAGAGGATATCCTGGGTCGCATGCTGGCCGATTTGTCCGAGCAGTCTCGCAAGACGGGGCCGTTTGGGCACATGTTTGTCCTGCCGTTCCTCGGCACGGGCGGCGCCGAGATGACGGCCCTGAATTTTGCGCGTGTGGTACGGGAGAACAATCCCGGCGAAAGCGTATTGATCGTCGTGGCAGACAGGCCGACTGTGGACGAGTCGGTGCAACTACCGCATGGTGTGCAGGTCCTTGTCCTGGACGCGTATTTCGGTAGCGGCTCGAGCTATAAGGTCAAGGGTAAGGCGTTGCAGCATCTGGCCCTGATGATCCGGCCGCATACGTTCCACAACATCAACAGCGAGGTTGCCTGGCAGCTGACTATTGCCGACGGGCCGAAGCTGCGCGCGGCGATGAAGGTAGTCTCGAGTATTTTCGCACTGCAGTTTGCAGATAATGGGAAGGATATTATCGGCTATGCGGCCAATTTCTTCCCCAAGGGATTTCGACAAGTCGACCTGCTGCTGACCGATAACCGACGCTTCATCGAGGGCGCCATTTCCAGCTTCCGCGTGCCGGAGGAGGAGCAAAGCAAGCTTGTAGCCGTCTACAATCCGGTGCGGCTCGACGAGGCTGTCGCCAGGTCGAGCCGGGAGGCACAGGCCACCCATCTGTCCGCTGCCGGCGCGAACAGAGAACTGCGTTTCCTGTGGGCGGGGCGACTCGATGCAGAGAAGCGCGTGGATCTGCTCTTCGCGATCGCACGTCAATGTCCATCGATCCGTTTCGAGGTGTTCGGCCAAGCCGTGCTGAAGGATATGGAGATGGCTCCGTTGCCGTCGAATGTCATCCTGCATGGCCCTTTCGCGTCACCGGCGGAACTCATTGCGCTCGGTCCTTATGACGGATTCCTTTTTACGTCGCGTTGGGAAGGGATGCCAAACATTCTCCTCGAGGTGGGCACCCTTGGCATTCCGCTGATCGCCCCGACGGTGGGCGGTGTGGGGGAACTTGTGAGCGAGCAAACAGGATACCCGCTCAGGGAAAACCCGGAGCCCGTCGACTATATCGATGCAATGCGGGCCATCGCTGGCTCGCCTGCGGTGGCGTTGGCGAAGGCGCAGCGGCTGTCGGCTTTGATCGACGAGCGGCATGGCTGGAATGCGTTCGCCCAGCGCGTACGTTCGTTGGACGGCTATCTGCCGGAGCAGGAGGGTGCGGCGTGACGCAACGTCAGCTGACAGAGCAATGGCCGCTCATTTCCGTGGTGATTCCGTGCTACAACCAGGCCGGCTATCTGATGGAGTCGGTCGCGTCCGTGCAGGCTGCCTATGCGGGTGAACTCGAGATCATCGTCGTTAACGACGGAAGCACGGATCCCCATACAGCGCGTCAGCTGCGAGAATTACTGACGTACTACCCCGAGGTTCAGATCCTGGATCAGCCAAATGCGGGGCTTTCGGCGGCGCGCAATACCGGGATCCGGATGGCAAATGGCACCTATATTCAACTGCTCGATGCGGATGATCTACTGTTACCCGGCAAACTGACGCGCCAGGTCGAGCATTTCGCCGTCGCGAACGCCTTGGACGTGTCGGTATCCAATTTTCTGCTGGCGGACGAATGGCTCATCAGCTTCTCCAAGCCGGAAGAGGCGATCGCGCAATTTGATCTGTCCGTTGAGGATTTCCTGTTCAAGTGGGAGCGCGGCTTTGTCATTCCCATTCACGGGGCGCTTTTTCATCGCCGTGTGTTCGACCGCGTGCTGTTCGAGGTCGGCGCACGTGCCAAGGAGGACTGGCAGTTCTGGTGCCAGCTTGCTTTGAACAAGTACCGGATGGCCTATCTGCCGCTTCATGCCGCCATCTACCGGCAGCACGAGCACAGCATGCGTCGCTCGTACCTGAACATGGGGCGCTCCTGGATCCAGGCGGTAGTCAATCTGGACCAAAAAGTGCGCCACAGCCATCCGCTGTTCTTTGAAGCTGGCATGGCGTGGTTCGAACAATGCTATCGCTCGCATCCATCCTACCGGGCCGAAATCGCCGCACTACAGGCGTCGAGGCAAGTGGTATCGGCTGCTGCTGCGGTACAGGCGCCAGGTCCGACCCCGAAGGAGCCGGAGCCGGAAGAACTGGCAGAACTGATCCTGCGAGATCTCGCGCCGCTTGGGACGCCGTGCGACAAGCCGCTCATCACCGTGGTGGTTCCCATCTACAATCACTATGGATTCTTGCGCAATTGCCTTGGCTCTTTGAGTGCGCAGGGCGACGTGGCATTCGACGTGATCTGCGTCGAAGATTGCTCGAGCGATCTTCGCGTGACTCGGCTAATGCGGGCGCTTGCCAATCGTTTGGCGCGACTGCATGTAATCGTTCATGACGAGAACCGCGGCATCATCAAGAGCCAGATGGAAGCCGTTGAACAGGCGAGGGGCGGGTTTATCGCATTCCTCGACTGTGACGATGCGCTGGGCGAGGGTGCCCTGAACCAAGTCGCGGCGGAGATTGCCAAGCAGCCTGATGTCGATTATTTCTTCACCGACCGGTTGGATGTCGGCAATGACGACACGGTCATACGCCGCGCCAACTATGGCGGCTATGACAGCATCAAGCCGAGCGGCAATATTCGTGACGACCTACTCGACGGCATGGTGGCATCACATCTAAAGGTCATACGTCGCTCGGCCTATTTGGGGGCCGGCGGTGGGGATCCCGCGTTCGACGGGATTCAAGATTGGGAGATTGCCCTGACCGTGGCCGAACGGGGCGAGTTCCGGTACATCCCGGAAGCGCTATATCGCCACCGTATCCATTCGCGCTCGGTGACGACTTCAAGCGGTATCTCGCAGATGCGCAAGACGAACCGGCTGCGCCGCCGCTTCCAGGAGCGATGGATGGCTTCGGGCGAGGACGCCCCGGTTGAGATCGCCATCGGCGACCGGTCAGTTGCGTTGAACATGGAGGATGTGAAGGCGATATGGCGCGCCGGACGCCGTTGTGTCCTGAAGCTCGAAGGCATGCCGATCGTGCCGGTGATCAATGCCATTCGCGAATTTAATTCGTACTTTGACCGAATCGTCTATACACAGCCCCAAGTGTTTGCGGCGTTGGTCGGCTATGTCTGGTCGCCAGAGATTCTTCAGAGAGCGTCGCAATAATGGCTTGGACTGACGGGCGTCTGCTGACCGCATCGGTGGTCAGCCATCATCAGGACGCGTTGCTCGTGCAACTGCTTCCCCAGCTGCTCGCAATTCCAAGCATGCAGATTGTGCTGACGATAAACGCCGGGGGCGGAAATTTCGAGGCACTGGATCCAAGGATACGGGTTATTCATAATGCACATCCGAAGGGTTTCGGGGCCAACCATAACGCGGCATTCGCGCTATGCCAGACGCCGTACTTTGCCGTGCTCAATCCCGATCTGCGCCTAACGGATACGACCTTCGCGCCGCTACTTTCATGTGTATCCGAGGCCCCAGGCGTCGCGGGACCCCACGTGTTCTCTCCCGCCGGGACTATTGAGGACAGCGCTCGCCGCTTGCCCAGCATCGCCAGGCTGGTGGCGCGCAGGATAGCTGGTAAGTCGTCGCCGGACTACGACATCTCCATTGCACGCCAGCAGGTGGACTGGGTGGCCGGCATGTGCTTGATGTTCGATAGCGAGAGCTTCCGTGCCGTGGGTGGATTCGACGAGCGTTATCACCTGTACTGCGAGGATGTCGATATCTGCCTGCGGTTACATCTGATGCACCGGCAGGTGAACTGGGTCAAGGATGCCACGGTCATCCACGATGCCCGTCGCTCGAGCCGTCGCCGGCTGCGCTATATTTGGTGGCACCTCTCCAGCATGATGAGGCTGTTTATGTCCGTCGCTTACTGGCGTTTCTCGTGTTTGCGGGCGGGGGGCTAATTACTCATGTTCGATTATTTCTGGGTTCCTGCCTTTACGTTCCTGGTTTCGGCACTAGGCGTGCTCCTGTTACGTCCTGTGGCGATGGTAGGGGGACTGCTTGACCGGCCCGACAACCGTAAGCGCCACCAGGGTGCCGTGCCGCTGGTGGGCGGCATCGCTGTCACGCTCGCCGTCTGGGCCGGCTGCTTGTTATTCCTGCGGGTCCAAGGCTACTACGTCGCGCTGCTGGGTGGCCTGACGCTGCTCGCGCTGGTTGGATTGATCGATGACATGCAAGGAATGTCGCCGGTTGCCAAACTCGCGGCTCAGCTTTTTGCGGCAATTCTGATGACATCCTGGGGCGGCATCTACCTGACGTCCCTCGGCGACATCTTTGCGCGCCGCGAAGTGGTCCTCGCCGACTGGGGCATCCCACTGACGCTGTTTGCAGCAGTATCGGTCATCAACGCCATGAACATGTGCGATGGACTGGACGGACTGGCCGGTGGGCTGTCATTTGTCATGTTCGCGTGGCTAGCGTACCTGGCGGGAGAACTCGGCAATGTTGCGGCACAACGTGTCTGCGTTATCTTCTGTGGCGCCATCCTCGGCTTCTTGCTCTTCAATATGCGAAACCCCCTGCGTGGTGGCTTGCGCGTGTTCCTCGGCGACGCCGGCAGCCTGATGCTCGGCTACAGCGTTTTGTGGTTCGCCGTGGAGCTTTCGCAAAGCCGGTACAACAACGGCCAGCATGTGCCGCCCGTCGTAATGCTTTGGGTGTTTGGCTTCGTTCTGATCGACCTGCTGACGGTGGTCATCCGCCGGGCGCTGAAGCGGCGAAACCCGTTGTCGGCAGACCGTACTCACCTGCACCATGTGCTGCTTCGACTCGGCGTCGGCCCGGACGTCATCGTATGGATTATTGTGATCAGCAATTCTCTGCTCGGTCTGATCGGAGTATATGGCTGGAAGCGCGGTGTCTCTGAACAAACACTGTTCCTAGGCTTCCTTGCCTTAACGGTCGTACATCTGCTCATCATGCGCAATGCATGGCGTTGCCTGCGGATCGGCCGGAGAGTGATCATGCGCATCCGGCAACAACGAGCCGAGAAGCCCGACAGATAGAAGCGGAAATGAGATCGCGGCAAGCCGTATTTGAGTGATTTGCCGCATCTACACTGCGGAAGTACATGGTCTTGGCAACGGCATCGACATATGCAGCAAGGGAATTGACAATGAGTAAGGTGCTTTTGATCGGCGGCGGCGGCTTTATTGGGAGCCGGCTTGCCCTACGATGTCTTTCAGCCGGATTTTCTGTTCGGGTTGCCGATGTCCACGTGCCAGTTGCGGAGCAAAGGGCAGCCGGCGATATCGAATACGTTGCTGGGGACTTCAGCGAAACATCCGACCTGGATCGGATGCTGGATGGCGTCGATGTCGTTGTCCATCTGGTGCATAAGGCGATGCTGCTGGGCCTGGACTCCAGTGTGCTGCCTGAGATTCAGCGGAATGTCGTACCGGCTGTCAAGTTGTTCGACCGCTGCCTTGATTATCCGCATACGCGCCTGGTCTTCGTCTCTTCGGGCGGCACGGTCTATGGTGACCCGGACGAGAGGTGGCCGCTCGCGGAGGATGCAGCGCTACGGCCGATATCGGTCTACGGGACTTCCAAGAGCATGATCGAGAAGGTCCTGGGCCTCTATGTGGCGCAGCGCGGGCTTCGTGGGATCGTCGTGCGGCCTGGAAATGCATACGGGCCAGGACAACTCCCGTTTAAGGGGCAAGGGTTGATTCCCACCGTCATGGCGTCAGCGCTGCAAGGCAAACCAGTTACGATCTACGGTGATGGTACTGCCATTCGCGACTACGTCCATGTGGATGACATCGCTCGGGGCATTGTTGCTGCCATTCAGGCCGGCACCAATGGCGAGGCTTACAACATTGGGACTGGCAGGGGTGTTTCGATCAACGGGTTGATTAACGACCATATCCGGCCAGTATTGGCCACGCAAGGCCTGGATATAGACCTACGCTATGTGGAATCGCGAGGCGTCGACGTCCGCTACAACATCCTGAATACCACGAAGCTGACGCGAGACTGCGGCTTCACCGCACAGACACGTCTCGAAGAGGGGATTGCCGAAACTTGGGACTGGATTCGAAAGAACTATTCACAGGTCCAACAGTAGACGGATGGTCCACCGGTCGTACCATCGAGCACTACCCTTGCGTCCCTGAGTCCAATGCACCGGATATGCAGATAGGAACACTGAGTATGGAAATGTCGCCGAATCGTATTGAGATGACTCTAGATCCGACGGTTAGCGCCATCATGACCTTTCATGGGGAAAAGGTCTTGGCAAACTTCGCATTACTGGGGTTTTCGCGATTGAGGGTAGCATCCGAAGCCGCGGGCATCTCAGTCGAGTTGGTTGCTGTACTCGATTCGGCTGATGAGGAAACGACCCGAATTGTGACCACTCATCCCGCGATTAGGCCAAGCGACAAAGTCGTAAAAGTTCATAACGGAGACTTGGCGTCGTCTCGAAATGATGGCATTGCGCGCGCAAGCGCGCCGTACGTTGCCATCCTGGATGGAGACGATTACTACTCCAAGGATTGGTTTACATCCGCGCTTCAGACCGCCAAGATGGCAAACGGAGCGGTGATAGTGCATCCCGAGCTAACCATCTCCTTCGGCGCTATTCATTGCGTTGCGAAGACTTTTAACATGGACTCGGAAAGCTATCCGATATCCAGTTGCATGATGGTACATCCGTGGGTGTCTTGCTCCTTCGGCGCACGTGACATCTACTTGCGCCACCCCTACCAGCCAACCCATCTCCGTACAACCGGCTTCGGCTATGAAGACTGGCATTGGAATCTCGAGACGCTTGCTTATGGCATCAAGCATGTAACGGCACCCAGGACGGCGTTGTTCTATCGCCGGAAAGCGTCCTCAATGGTCACTGAGATGGCGCAGAATGGTGCAACCGTCCGGCCAAGTCGTTTCTTCGATGAGCCAGAGAAATGGCAGGAATGGATCTATGGTAGTAGCGGAGCTATTCGATGAAGCTGTTGGTTAAGAAGGTCGTTCGTGCTACCTGGCGGTCAGTGTTCAAGCCGATCGTGCGGATGCTGCCGCCGTCAATTGGCGATCGGATAGAGACTCTACTTCACTACACCAAATTGACACTTGTTGGGGGGCATACGATCTCGTTCAGGCAACTGGAAGGCCAACTGATAGAGCAAGCTGCGCCAGCGCAACCGGTTAGCGGAGACATGGCCGCAATCGCAGCGCAGACGGAAGTGTCCCCTCGGGCTGCATCGGCGATACTGCCAGACTGGGCAATTGGTGAGATGCTCGAACTTGCTGAGATCGAACCTTCGTTGTACCCGAGGGATGAACTGGTAGCATCGTTCCAACCGTATGTGTTTCCGCTGAGGCCAGCGGCTGGCATCCTCTACGCTGAATGCTATCCCGCGATACGCGAGCAATCCCCTGACCTGATCATCCTAGCGCCGTGGTTGAAGCACGGAGGTGCTGACCAGGGAATCCTGCATCACGCAGAAGCCGCGGTCGCCGCCGGAAAATCGGTGCTTGTCATTGCAACACTCGATGCTGAGTCGCCGTGGGCAAATCGGTTGCCAAAAGATGCTGGATTCCTGCCTTTCGGCGAGCTGGCCAGTAGTCTGTCCTTCGACGAGCAGATGGCGGTACTGACAAGAATCCTGATTCAGTCTTCAGCGAAGACTATTCATGTGATCAATTCTTCCCTTGGCTGGGATGTGGTGCGTCATCATGGTCAGTCCCTGCGTACTCTGGGGAAGGCCATGTTCGCGAGCGTATTTTGCGACGACGTTGATCATCAGGGCGTACGGTGGAGTTACGCAGATATTTATTTTCCGAGTTGTCTGCCATATCTCGACGGCGTCTTCTGCGACACGCAGGCATACCCACGTGAACTGATAAAGCGATTTGGCGCCAGCAGCAACAAGCTTCATACTCTGTACTTCCCGCACGCATTAAATGGTGCTACCCGATACCGTGCTGGTTCGGGGCGTACAGTGCTGTGGGCGGGACGTTTTAGCCGACAAAAGCGCGTCGATCTGCTTGAGAAGATTGCGGCAGAGATGCCCGACGTGCGTTTTGATGTGCATGGCTGTGGTAATGCTCAGGAAGAGCGCAACCTTGCCGCACGTATGGTTGCCCTTGGTAACGTTACTGTAAATGGCCCTTTCAGTTCCCTCGATCACCTAGTGGAAAACGGTGAGTACGCCGCCTTTCTTTATACCTCGGCGTGGGATGGACTTCCTATCGTATTATTGGACGCGACGGCGGCAGGACTTCCCATCGTGGCGTCATCAGTTGGCGGGGTCGGCGAGTTTATTACTCCGGAAACGGGGGTGCCAGTCGAACAGGACGATGTGCAGGGTTACGTGCATGGTCTCCGCCGCCTCATCGAGGATCCGCGACAAAGTCAGGTGCTTTGGGAACAGGCCGAAGAACTCCTTAGAAATCGACATACGGGGGAGCAATTCCGGTCAGTCATTGCAGCGATTCCTGGCTACCTGTGACGATTGCGCGGATTGCTGAGCGATCGATTTTTCGATTATCGGAAGTTCATAGCAGCCATGACCTGGTGCCGGCCTGCCGCGTCGCTCCATCCCCAGTTGGTCAGCACCGGGATGCGTGGATGCGCGGCGCAGCCGTGTAAGATCTGGCCGCCGACGTTAACGTTGTAGCCGTCGTCGCTACCAGGTACGGTCGACGTACCCTCGCTGTAGGCCAGCATGTCGAGAATCGCGGCCATGTTGTGGCCTCCCGGTAGACTGGCGGGATCTGTGTAATTGCATGCGTGCTTCAGAAATGATGAAGCACGCGCAAGGCGGGCATGAAAAAAACCACCGGAATGTGGTTGCACTCTTGTGCAAGATGTCATAAAGAGTAATTCACTGGACTCGGCCGTACCCCGGGGGCGATCAGGCGCGTGGCCTAAGGGCTCCGGGAATGGTCAGTCAGCCATCACCTGTTACACTGGAAAGAATGGCAATGATCTTTGGATACCCCACGTATGCTCATGGAAAACAATCGCTGTTTGGTCTGTGCCGGCCCATCCTTTCCGTACTTCAGCAAACGCTTCTCAGGCTTCGGTTTGTCTGATGTCGAGTACACTCGGTGTGCTCGTTGCGGATTTGTTCTTTCTCAGACCCATGCCGACATGTCCGACGAGGATTGGAGCACCCTGAATGCGGCATATCATTCAGGCTACCAATCCCTTGAGCACAATCCAGACGATCCACGATGGCTGGCCAGAATCGACGCGCAGGCGGCGTTCATTGCGGATTGCGCGCATCTGGGACTGATACCTGCCGAGCGTCCATGGATTGACTATGCAGCTGGCGGAGGTCAACTATCTGCTGCCTTGCAGAGAGTTAGTGACCGTACATTGCTGAACTTCGATCGGTACATGGGGTGCCCCGAACCGGCTCTGAAGACCGCGCCCATGCCGGCGACGTTTGACTTCGTTATTTCCACATCCGTGTTCGAGCATTTAAGAACACGCGAAGGTCTCGATGCGATTAACGCGCTTGTTTCCACAAGCGGTGTGATGGGCCTACACACCTTGGTTCGTGAAGAGATTCCCGCAGATCCTGAGTGGTTCTACCTGCTGCCAGTTCATTGCTCATTTTTTACGAACCGGAGCATGGAGGTGCTGTTCCGCGAATGGGGATACCAGTGCTCCATCTACGAGGTCGAATCGCGCCTATGGCTTTTCTTCAAGCGACCATTTGAAGAGATTAAGCGCGTTGTCGATCGCGCAAATGAAAGGGAAGGCAAAGCGACCTACCTCTTTAAGCAAGGCTTCCTAGATTACTGGAAGTGACGACCGCCTAGCAATCGCACTTAGCCATCCTGCGGGAAGATTGGAGAAACATTCGGTGGCAGCGTGGACAGATACGCCTCTCGTCCACTTCTGTCACTTGCCCTGATACGGCCGCACCTCTGGATCTTGCCGGCCCGGTGCCAGCCACCAAGCACCGCGAGGCGGAGCGGCAGGCCGTGCTGGCCTGCCGCCAACCAGCCTGGCTACGAGAGCCTGACGCCGCATCAGATCGTGCCGAAGCTGGCCGACGAGGGTCGCTACCGGGCCTCGGAATCGACGTTCTACCGCCGTCTCAAGGCTGAGGGCCAGGGGCGCCGGCACGGCCGCAGCCGACAGGCCAAGCCCCGGGCGCCGACCACGCACACTGCCGACGGCCCCAGCCAGGTCTGGTGCTGGGACATCACCTGGTTGCCCTCCACAGTGAAGGGCCGCTTCTTCTACTTCCGGGATCTGTGTGGAGGGTGCCCAGTAATGGGCATTCCTATTGCGATCGCTCGAGCAGGCGTTGATCGCTCGCTTCGGTACCTTGGGCCTGAACATGCCACCGGACGCAACGCGTCACCGCGGCTCGCACGCTGACGTCTGGAACACCCTGCTTTCCAATTGCCACGCGGGGACTATCGTTCCCCCATGCAGACGAAGACTGAGCCGGAAATTATCTTGATTGACTCGTCAGCTGGCCAAGGGGGGCTGTTCCTGCATTGCTCTGCTTGTGCGACAGAGTCTACGTTCCAAGACCTGCCGGTGACTTCCATCATCAGATACTGAGCTGCCCAAGCTACGGGTAGTGCAGAGGCATTCAGATCCCCTTCAAGGGTGCGCATGCCGATGGGATGTCTCCATTTCGCACCCACGAGAGTGACCTTTTGATCTGCCGAGATACCTTTTTTCAAAAGGTCTTTCGCGATGCCGCCGGCAACCCATGAATCCCACCGGTTAAGCCGAGCCTGATCATGAAGCATTGCATTGCTGTGGAAAGAAAAGATAATAGCAACGATCAGAGCGCCGATGGAAAGTTGGCGGGCTTCCGTGTGCGAGAGCCAAAGCGAAATGACCGATAAAACTACTCCGTAAACAAAGCCAACTCCATACACCGCACGCGGAACTGGCCACCACACGGCGGAGATGGTGATAAGAAATACACTTCCAAGATACATCGCGGCCGTCATGCAGACAATCATTGCTGCAATCTTTGGGCTTTTGAGTCCGACTTTCCCAAGGAAGAAAAGAATGATCAAGGCAAGCAATATCTTGGGAACGGCCGACAACACTGGCTCAGACTGAATAAGGATCTTCCAAGTCAAATCGCCTACCTTGGCTATCCTAGGGATAATTTCGGTGAGCGCTACAATAGACCCTCTTGTATCTAATGCAGCGCTCAGTGCGTTCCTGCAGATCTTGTAGGCAAGTACATAGATGACGATTGCCGCTGCAAATGCAAATATAACGGGTGCGTTAGCCCGAAGGGCAGCAGCGAATCCTCGTTGCTGGCTGCTCCATAATGAATCTACGGTAATTCTCGCTAGCACAACGAAAAAGGCCACAATAAACGTTGTCTGTTGGGCTCCAGCAAGAAGCACCAGAGGAATTGCCAGCCATCCTAATGAATGCAGTCTTGGGAGTTTTTCGTTCGTATTTTCATGGTATCTAGCGAACACAAAAACGAGTGCTAGCAATCCGAAGGCCGTGCCCTGGGTTATCAAGGATTCCCTGAACGTAAAATACTCAGTCAGGTATGGATGTGCCCCAATCAGTGCTCCGGCTGCGGCGAAGGTAAATCCGTTGCCGCGAGTCCGTGCTATATAAAGCAGAGAGCTTGAGATGGCAAGCGCTGCAAAAATGAAGAACAGCAGTGTGGACGTCCAGGCGATCGAGGTTGGCGTAACTCCAAGAGTTGAGAGGGCCACCTGAATCGCGGCTTGAGTAAAGCGACCCTGCGAAACATAGAAAAGTGGATGTCTATCCTGATGGACTGCCACGTAGTCATCCAGCCCATATGCCGGAAATAGTGCGAGCCCCTTACTGAGGAGCAACCCTAACAGAGCGCCACAAAACGCGATCTGGTCCCTGCTCAAGGTTCGGGTGTTCGTAAGGATATCTTGATTCTTCACTTTCTTTGGGAAATCTATCTGTTGCCAGGATTCGGGTACTGCTCTTGGATTGTTGGGGCTGTTTACCTCTGTAACGCCCAGCATTTTCACCAAATACAGCTCTTGCTGGTGATTGAGGGAAGGTTGTCTAGTGGCCTAGAGCAGATGGCCACAATCCAGGCCAAAGAGCCTATCGGAACGAATATTTCTTGTGGCCGATATAGCTTGTAACAACAGGTACGGCGACTCCAAACAAGTGTGCAATTTCCTTTGAGTGCGATATCACGCCAAGCGCGGGTAACAGATAGTAGGCCAATACTACGCTAACCCCCCAGGTCTGGAGGACCGCAGCGATGTTGACAAGCGTGAAGATCAGCGCCGAGCGGCCTGTCGACTGGGTGGAAGTAGTAAAAACGAATACCTTTGCCAATACAAACGCCGTGACCATGCCTGTCAAGTATGCGGCCACGATTGCATAGGAGTAGGGCAACCACAAGTTGTAGACGATACGGCTTGTCCAGTTGACCGTGGCTGCGAAACCGCCGGTCAGCAGGAACAGCAGGAAGGTACGAGACGGCATCAGAACATCCGGGCCATCTTGCGTGCGAGCCCGATGCTTTCCGAGATGCCGCGGTCTTCCGGGTAGTAGTAGGACGTGTCGGCGACAAGGAGGCCCTTTACCGGTAGTTGGATCGGCGGCAGGCGGTCGAGGTATCCCGGCTCGCAGATCGGTTGCGCGAAGCGGTAGCGGCTGGCACGGACTTCGATAAAATCGCTTTCCTGTAGCGACGGATTGATTTTCATCAGGTAGGACTTCACTTTGTCGATGAAGACCGTGTCTGGTTCCTTGTACTTCGGGTGTTCGCCCGGCACGTAGTACGGAACGTAGACAATGTGATCGTGCATCTTGCGCAGGTTCGTATATTCGACGATACCGGGAATGTCCATGCCGGGGTCATTGACGTTGAGCCAGAAGTTGTCCGTGACCGGCTTCTTTAGCTTGGCTATGACGCAGACAACGGCAACGTTTTTGATTCTTCTGAACTTGTCGAGTACATCCGCAGGCAAGTCCGGCATGATACGGGGCACATACGGCAGTGGGACGGTGCTGATGACTCTGTCGTAGCTTTCGATGCCATCCCCGGTTTCCACACCCTTGACACTGCCATTGTCGATGACGACCCGCTGCACGGGCGTCGACATGCGGAACTCGCCGCCTCCCGCAATGATGGCGTCGCGCATAGCGTTCAGCAATGTATCGGAACCGCCGTCGAGATAACCGAGTTTTTCGTGGAACAGGTCATAGCGAGAGCGACCGATCCGGCGGATGCGGCTCCAGATCCAGGCTGCGGACAGGTTGTAGGCGTAGTCGTAGAACTTGTAGTCGAACAGGCGGCGCCAGAGCACTTCCCATGCCTCTTCACCGATCCAGCGACGAATCCAGCCGGTCGCCTCGACCTTGTCGAGGGGGCGCCAGTCGTTGCGCTTGGTCGACAGGAAGGCGTGCAGGCCATAGCGGAACTTGGCTATGAAGCTAAGGCCCTTGAACTTTAACAGTGCGATGGGATTGCCCCAGGGCTGTACCTGCCCTTGGTAGTAGTAGCCCATCTTGGTTTCGCGCCATTGCAGCTTGTCGGTGAGGCCGAGTTCCTTCAGGACTTCGAAAAAGGCGACGTCCGACGTTGCATGGAAATGGTAGTAGCGTTCGATCGATGTGCCGCCAAAATCGAAACAGGCTGCCATGCCGCCCACGCGGTCATCGGCTTCGTAGATGACGGGTTTGTGCCCATCGCGCACGAGTTGGTAGGCAGCGCCCAGGCCCATCGGACCGGCGCCGAGTACGGCGATGCGTTGCGACATTCAGAACTCCAGCACCACGCGGCTGTAGCGCGGATCGTTAAAGGTTTCGTCGACAGCTTTCTTGAACGGGGTCGAGTTGACGCCGAAGATGCCAGGCCAGTCGATGACTTCGAATTCGTCCTTGGCGCTGAGTGCGGCAAGCTGTTGCGTCGTGAATGGCGGGTTCTTGTCGAATAGCGACCAGGTCCACAGCAGCGCATAGAACAGCCCATAGGGGATGCGCACGATCGGCGTCTTGGATCGGGTGGCCCGCTTGATCTCGCGGATGATGTCGATGTAGTCGACTTTCTCATGGCCTGAGATGTTGTACACACCTGCGCCGCGCCGGTTCTCGATACAGCTGATGATGATGCGGCAGAAGTCGCCGACATACAGCGGTTGGCGCATATAGCGTCCATCCCCGGGGATCGGGAACACCGGGACCGTCTGCATGAAACGCGAGAGCCAGCCGAGGTGCTTGCGGTCGAACCAGCCGAACATCAGCGTCGGGCGCAGCACGGGGCAAGGTATTCCGCTGGCCAGCACCATGTCTTCCTGTGCCTTCTTGCTGCGGGTGTAGAAGTCATCGGCCACGGATTCGACGACAGACGAGCTGATGTGTACCAGGTACGGCACATTGTTCGCCTTGATCGCATCGAGGACCACGCGTGTCGAGTCGACGTTGTTGCGGACGAACTCCTGCCAGTCGGTGCCGCCGATCTGGGCTTGCAGCATGACGACGACGGATGCGCCTTCGAAGTGCTTGAGCCATTCGCCGGGGGACGAGACATCGACGCACTCGACATGGACATCGGGTTGCGTCTTCTTGAGCACGTCGACGTTGGTGCGGTGCTTGTCCAGCACCACGATGTTCGTGTAGCCCAGGTCGCGCAGACGGGCTACGAGGTTCTGTCCGACCAGGCCGGCTCCGCCCGGGAGGATGATTTTCTCATTCAGGTTCTTCACGCTTGCCTCAGTCAATTCTGGATGGTTTGTATATTCGCTTGTACATGCCCGGAGGACGGCACTGAAGGTACTGACATCGTGCCCCAGGCTGGCCGGTCTCTGCTCCGGTGCGACGGCAGTCAGATATCCATCCGATCAAACACAAACCGCGGCAAATGGCGGATCACCATCATGATCACTGCCCACTTGCCCGGTGCGTAAATTACCGGCTTGCCGGCGGCCATGCCATCGACAATACATTTAGCGACATCCTCGACGCGGGCCATCTTGCCGGCTTGTGCCGTCAGATGCGCGGTCATCGGTGTCGCGGTAGGTCCTGGCTTGATCAGCACGACTTTGACGCCAGTGCGCTTCATCAGCGCCATGCGATGCTGCAGGCCTTGTGCGTAACGTGTCACCAGGCCTTTTGCGGCGCCGTAGACGTAGTTGGATTTGCGGCCACGGTCACCGGCGACGGAGCCGATGATGCCTAGCGTGCCGCGGTTGGCGGTGGCCATCTGGCCGGCGAAGGCTTCGGCGAACAGCACGGGCGAGATGCCATTGATGTGCATGGCTTCGTCCGCTACTTCAAGGTCCTGTTCGCACTGGGCCTGGTCGGGCAGTGTGCCGTGCGCGATCAGTACGATATCGAGGGGGCCGGCTTCGGCTAGCGAATCTGCGAGCTGGCGGATTGCGGCGGCACTGGCGAAGTCGGCTTCGACGATCCGGACCGACGCGCTTGGGCAGCGCACTCGCAGGTCGGTTGCGATGGTTTCCGCCTTGCTGCGGTTGCGGACCACCAGCGTGAGATCTGCGCCGGGTTCGCTCACCCAGTTGCGTGCGCAGTGTTCGGCGATGGCCGAGGTGGCGCCAACGATCACGATTCGTTTGTTCTGGTTCTGCAAGTTCAGTGTCCCAAGAGTCGGCGTGACAGGGCGGAGCTGATGCCCGGGTCACGATAGGGGAGGAATTCCGTCAGGCGGGCGTAGCCGGATTCGAACAGGTCGCGTGGCATCCGCGCGTCCTTGGCTGGGTAGAGGCGGCCCTTGGCTTCGCGGACGATGGCGTCGAGACGCTCGAACAGTGCGGTGGTCTTGTCGCCCCGGTTAGGGAAGTCGAGCGCGAGCGTCACGCCCGGCTGCGGAAAGCTGAGCATGCCGGGTGCGACACGGTCGCCGAACGTCTTCAGCACGGCAAGGAACGAGCCCTCGCCCGAGCGGGCGATTTCCTGCAGCATGGCCTGCACGGCGTCGCGTCCGACAGGGCGTGGTACCACGCTCTGGTACTGGAAGAACCCGCGCGGTCCGTACATCCGGTTCCACTCGTGAAGATTGTCGAGCGGATAGAAGAAGGGTTCGTAGTGGGCGATGCCGCGGCCGGCTTTCCACTTGTTGAGGTGGAAATAGGTCATGTTGAACGGACGTAGCGTCAAGCCGTTGACGAGTGACACCGGCGGCACGAACGGCATGGTTCTGGCGCGACTCTTCGGTTCCGGCCGGTTAGCTGTTTCACTCGGATTGCCGCGCATGAACAGGCCGCGCTGGCTGCCGGCGCTCAGACAGTCGATCCAGGACACGGTGTGTTCCCACCCGGCTTCGGAGCCGTCCGCGATCTCGAAGAATTCGTCGAGGCTGGCGTACGGCACTGTCTCTGTATCGAGCCATGGGCCGCTGACACGACGCAATTGCAGTTCGGCGGTGACGACGACGCCGGTAAGTCCGAGGCCGCCGATGGTGGCGGCGAACCAGGGCGCGTTCTCGTCGGGGCCGCATTCGAGCTGGGTCCCATCGGTACGCACGAGGGTCAGCCGGCGGACGTTGTCACCGAACGTGCCGAACACGTGGTGGTTCTTGCCATGCACATCGTTTGCGATGGCGCCGCCGACGGTGACCAGTTGCGTGCCTGGTGTCACTGGCAGCATCCACCCGCGCGGTACGGCGAGCCGCTGGATGTCGCGCAGCAGCACGCCGGCTTCGCAGACGATTCTGCCTTGCGTCTCGTCGAAGGCAATGAAGTGGTCCAGCGCCGTGGTTTTCCACAGCACATTGCCGGGGTTCAGGCAGACGTCGCCATAGCTGCGGCCCATGCCATACGCAAGGCCGGGACGCGCCCCGGCGAGGTGGTCGGCGATTCTGGAGCGGTCGGTCAGCATCTGGACGTCGTGTTCCCAACTGCCGAGCCGGCCCCACGAGGTGACTGCGGTCATGGCCAACTCACCGTTCCCGCAATCAGTGCCACGGCGAAGGCAAGCCCGGCGATCTGGCTGGCGCGGTCCTTGACGGCAAAGATCAGCGGATCGTCATGCATTTCCCCTCGATGGGCCTTCATCCACATCCAGCTTATCCAGAACAGCATGACAAGCACCGCGCCCCAGACGAACTCGGGGGTCTGGTAGAGAATCAAGATCGAACTGCTGTTCAGGTAGAGCGCCAGAACCAGCACCGAAGCGATGCCCGAGCCGATCCCGAGCGACTGGATCAGCGAGGCGTCGGTGGTGTAGTAACCACGGCCGTGGACCTTCTGCTCCCCGCTCTGCAACTGAACCTCGAGCTCGGCATAGCGCTTGACGAAGGCCAGCGAAAGGAACAGGAAAATGGAGAACGCCAGCAGCCAGAACGTCATCGGAAGCATTGCCGCGGCGGCACCAGCAATGATGCGCAGCGTGTAGAGCAAGGCCAGCACAAGGCAGTCAACCAGGATGATTCGTTTGAGCGCCAGAGAGTAGATGCAGGTGACGATGAAGTAGATAAACAGCCAGGGAAGGAAACTGCCACCGACGAACAGTGCCAGCGCCACGCTGATCAGCAGCAGCACTGGCGCTAGTACTACCCCGATCCATGCAGGAGCTTGGCCCGACGCGAACGGGCGGAAGCGCTTGCGTGGATGCTGGCGATCGCTTTCCAGGTCAATCAGGTCGTTGGCAATATAGACCGACGACGCACAAATGCTGAAAGAAAAGAACGCCAGGATCATTGCGACCCAGGTCGTGCCGCTGGTCAGTTCATGGCCGGCGAACATCGGCACGAACAGCAGGAGGTTCTTGAGCCATTGATGGATACGCAGCATGCGGCGCCATGCTGTGAAGCTGAGCCCTTCAGCCGGGAACACACGCTCGACCTCGCAGCAGCCCCTGGCTGCCTTGGCGAGACTGGCCGAACCGTTGACGACGATGGCGTTGCGCGCGCAGCGCCAGACTGTGATATCGGCACTCGAGTTGCCAACGTAGTCGAAGCCTGCTTGGCCGAAGCGCTGGTGGAGAGCGGCTGCTTTATTGGGGCCAGCCAGGTTAGTGACACCGTCACTAGCCATAACCTCATCGAAGATGGTCAGGTGCTCGGCGATGGCTAGCGCCATTGACTTGTCCGACGCTGTGCACAGGATCAGCTTGCGGCCCGCAGCCTTTTGAGTCTTGAGCCATTCAAGCAGCTCTATGTTGTAGGGCAGGGAGGCTGGATCGATGCTTACGAGTCCAGCTAGGTGTGCTTTTAGTACGGCTTTTCCTCGCGAAAGCCAAAGCGGAATGCGCAGGATGTCTGCCGGGCTGTCCCGCAATACGCGTAGCGCAGATTCGTGGAGCATGTCTGTACGAATCAGCGTACCGTCCAAGTCGACTACAAGTGGCATGGAAACCACGAAACCCCTCCCTGAAAATTGCTATATATTTTCCTTTCGTGCATGACATCCGGGTGGTCCCCAGCGGCAGCTGGCGCTCTGGTTGGCTTGTTGTAGTCATTGCACGAATTTCTTCGTACGGTGTAGCGCGCAAGTAGCTCTGGCCGGAAGTCCGCACTGGGGGCGCCGGCTACTTTCGCTTGCTACGTTGCTTGCCCGAGTAGCGTATTTTCGGCAACGCAGCCCGCATTTTAACCGGATCGTCTGCATGCGTAGGCGATTGCGAGGTTAAGTGCCGCCACAATGGCATCCTAGGTTGCATTCAAGCCATTTTCCCAGCGCCAGCGGCTGGTCATAGGAGTCGCCTTATCCAGGGGGCAACACATTGACATTGCCGATCGCTACTCTGGTCATTTTTTAGAAGTTCCCTTGGTTCAGTGCGGCGATCCGCTGAATCGAAACGACCAAAAGCTATCAGGGCTCATCAATTTGCGCTACGAGCACGTCTAGGACTCTACCGTCCGCCCTCACTCAGGCGATCGCTTTGTTCCTTGGGCCTCGTAAAGGCACATCAAATCCTTTGGCATGCCATTGCCCCATGGCGAGCACGAACTGGCGGAGCCACGGCGTGGGCTCCTATGGCAGCGGGAACAAAGCGGATTTGGAATAGTGACGCGGCCTGCGCGTCGCCACGGAGCTTTTGGCCACGGCAATGGAACCTGCACAGTCAGCACCACAACCAAATGATGGCTTGATTCATGCACTGGCCTCCCGTGGGGTGGGCGCCGCCGGCTCCTGTCGCAGCCAGATGGAGGCCCCGAAAAGCACCGCCAGCAGGTTGGCCACCGCATATCCCAGGATAGCGCCGCGTGCGCCAAAGGCCGGGATGGTGACGACATCGATGGCAATTGTGACGGCGCACACCAGCGCCCATTTGATGGCAACCAAATGCGGCCGGCGCATGTAGATTGGTAGCAGGGTCAACCCAACGTCAGCAAAGACGAGTGTTGAGGCCAGGGCGGCCAACTGTAGCAGATGGGCGGCCTCGGCAAAGGCCGGGCCGTAGAGCAACTGAACGATCCAGTGTGCGCAAACGGCTATGGCCAACCCGCCCGCTAGTCCAATGGCGAGCATCCCGCCGGCGATCTTCATGATATTGCGCCGCGCCTGGGCGATAGTGGGCCGAGCATAGACATACATGGGCGCAATACCGGCGGACAGGATCGTTGCAAGCACGATAAAGTTGTCGAGGATCTGCATGGAGGCCGCATAGGCGCCGAACTCCGTCAAAGGGACCAGCGGCTTTAACAGCAGCTGGTCCACACGCCGCGATCCCATCATCATCATGAAGCTCACCCAGAACAAGGCCCCGCTTCTCAAGAGCTCGCGGGCGAGCGTCGGGTCAACCTCCACGTGAGTGCGTGGTGCGCGGGCAAGGTAGTACAGGGTCAGCAGGATCGCGGCAATGACCGGCTCGAAGGAGAATACGGCCGCGTAGGCAAGAACGCTCTGGCTGCCGGCCCAGAACAACAGTGCGACGCAGGCTGCCTTGACAGCCAGCGACGTGACGTTGAAAACGGCATTGGGCCTAGTCCATGTGCGTGACTGCATCCAGGCAGTCACTACGCCAAACGGTTCGCGCAGGATGACTGCGACGCCCAGGATCAGCGTTGGCGCCCAGATATCCAAACCTTGCTCCGTGATTAGCAGGAATGCGCTGATCAGCAGGTATGCCAGCACACCGGCCCCGATCCGTAAGCCAAAAGCGTGAATCAGCAAGCGATGCTGTGCAATCGGATCAGTGTTCGCCACCAGCCGCGGGATGATTACCTCCCCCCCGCAGATCAGTGCAGCGGAGGCAGCAATATAAACCACCGCCTGCGCATACTGGAAATGTGCAAATCCCTCCGGCCCCAGCCCCCGCGCCAGCATGGCTACGATGCCGATGCCGCCTGCGACCTGTAGGCCGCGTTCAGCAAGCATCCAAACAAGGTTGCCGGCAAGCTGGCGCCGCATCAGGTCGGCTCCGCGCAGGTTACGCTACCATGGGCGCTGGCCACTGCCGCATAGCAGGCGAGCCACCTGCGCGCCACCGCGTCCAGGCTGCAGTGCGCCAGCACGCGCTGGCGCCGGCGCATCTGTTCAGCGTCAGATCCGATGCCGCGCGCCAGTGTGTCGGACATGGCTTTGGCGAGGGCGTCCGCGTTACCGCGCGGAACGATGATCCCGGCATCGCCAAGCAGTTCAGCCACTCCGGCCGCATCGGTCGCAACCACCGGGCAGCCGCAGGCGAGCGCCTCGCCCACGGCCAGCGGCATGCCTTCCACGTCAGAGGACAGCACGAACAGGTCAGCGGCATTTAGGAGGGCGGGTATGTCTCGACGGTTTCCGGCCAGGGTGATGAACCCAGCCGCATCGTGCTGGCGGATGGCCGCTTCCAGCGCGCCGCGCATCGGGCCTTCTCCTGCCACCAGCAGCCGGGTGTCGGCGTGGCCGGGTGTTCGCACCATGCCGGCAAATGCCTGGATCAGCAGGGGTTGGGCTTTCTCCGGGGCCAAGCGGCCGATATTGACCACCAGTCTGGTGCCGGGATAGATGCCCAGCGCCGTGCGGGTGACCTGCCGCAGAGCCGGGTCGGGGCGAAAGAGATCGGTGTCGATGCCGTTGGGCATGACAATGATGCGCTCCGGCACCACGGCACCGGCGTCGATCATCGCCTGCCTGGCGCTCTCGCTGACGTGCGAATTCAGCGCCGCCCAGCGGTCGGTCAGGCGGTAGGCCAGCATGCGCAGGCGGCCGCCTTCGCGAGCGCTGTGCGCCGTACAGATGACCGGTGGCGCAGCCATTAGCGCCGCGAGGGCGCGCCCCATCAGGTTGGCGTGCACCATGTGGGTATGAATGATGTGCGGCTGCCATTGACGGACAAACCTGTTCAATTGTCGGAGCGCGCGCGCCATTGATGCCACGGTTTTGCGCATATTGAGATGCACGACTGTAATGCCTGCCGGCAAGGTCACCTCGCATCCGGGCGTGAGGCTCACGATCGCAACGTCGTGTCGATCCTGGACGAACGCCTTCGCCAGCCCGGCCACCTGCTGTTCGGCGCCGCCGGTCTTCAGGCCGGTGCAGATGAAGAGTATGCGCATGCGCGGGATGGCTGGACTGGTCACCGCGCCCCATACCCCGTCGCCAGCGTCCGCAAGGTCTTCACCCCAATCAGCAAATCAAGCGCCAGCGAGCAATGCTTGACGTAGTACAAGTCATAGCTGAGCTTGGTCACCGTTTCCTCGTGGCTCCCCGCATAGCCCTGCTGCACTTGCGCCCAGCCGGACAGGCCGGGGCGCACCAGGTGCCGATACGGGTAATAGGGAATGGTTTCTGAGAACTGCTCGACCATCGGCGCCTGTTCGGGTCGGGGGCCGATTAGGCTCATATGCCCCACCAGCACGTTCCACAGCTGCGGGATCTCATCGAGGCGGTACTTGCGGATGACCCGCCCAACGCGCGTGACACGCGGATCGCGTCGTGCGGCGAACATGGCGGGCGCGCTGCCGTCGACGCCCATGCTGCGGAACTTGAGCATCACGAACGGTTTGCCGAAGAGGCCGACGCGCTGCTGCCGGAAGATGGCGCCGCCAGGCGTTTCCAGCCGGATCGCGAGCGCGACGGCCAGGCCCAGCGGCACGGCGATCGGCGCCAGGCACAGGACGGTGACGATATCGACCACACGCTTCAAATAGCCGTACAGGTAATGGGCCGCGTAGTCGTCCAGGAAGTTCTCGTCGATATGTGCCAGGCCGACCCGGCCGGTCAGCATTTCGCCAACGCGCTCCACCGAATACATCCGCACATGGCTCATCTTGTAGTGCGCGAGCAGGCGCGTGCGTTCCGGATCGCCGGTGACGCTGCGCTCGACCATCAGGCCGTCGAAATGCCTGGCGTCCTCCAGCGAGCCAACCGGCTCGAAGCGGATGCGGGCTGCCGGCGCGGCTCCGGGCATGGCGAGTATTGCCTCGAGCTGCGTCAAGGTATGCGGATCGGTATATCCGAACAATGGCACGTAGTTCTGCACGAAGCGGCGGTAACCGGCCCAGATCCAGGCCAGCGTGATGATATATGCCAGCAGCAGGGCGCCTCGTGAATACTCGATGTGGAACGCGGCAAAGGCAAAAAGCAGTCCGCAGAAGGGCAGAGTGACCGCCAGCCCCGCCAGGCTGTTGCCTTCCATGGCCGGCAGGTGCAGCGAGCGGTTGAGCAGCATGAACGCGAACAGGTACGGCACCACCGACCACAGCAACGTGCGCGTGAACACGTAGGTGACAAAGCCCGCGCGATGGGCCATCTCGGCGAATACCGCGCTGATCGCGAACAACGCCAGGCCGAGCACCGCCCAAGTCAGCATCCGGCTTACCCGGCGCACCGTCTCGGAGCCGCCGATGTGGTGGCGCAGGGCGTGTCGGCGCAGGTTGTCGGATTTTGTGTTCATCATGTCGGCACCCGAGCGGCGCGAGGCGTGCGCGCCAGTGCATCGCGATAGACGGACCAGGTCGCTTCGGTCATCCGTTCCAGCCCATAGTGTTGCTCCCAACGCAGGCGTGCGGCACCGCCGAGCGCGCCGCGCAGTGTGGCGTCTGAGGCAAGGCGTTCCAGCGCTGCAGAAAACCCGGGCTCGTCATTGTGGTCGACCAGCAGCCCATGCTTGCTGTGCCCGATCTGTTCGCCGATGCCGGGCAGGTCCGACGCGATCACGGCGAGTCCGGCCCGCATGGCTTCGAGCACTGACAGCGGCAAGCCCTCATGGTCCGAGGCCAGCACAAAGGCCTGCGCGGACGCCAGCAGGGCGGCAATGTCCGCTACATTGCCCGGGAAACGTACGCGCCCGGGCGCGAGCTGTTGTGCGAGCTGCTCCATGGCTTTGCGCTGCGGACCGTCGCCTGCCAGCACCAGTTCGCAATCGTGCAGATTCGCTCGCGCAAAGGCGCGGATGACCGCGTCGGGTCGCTTTGGTGCGGCAAAGCGCGCGACCATCACAATCCTGCGCAGCGGCGCTTGCGGCGCCGCGCGACGCTCGGTGTCCGGAATGCCATTGGCAATCACCGCGATGCGATCGGCGGGAACCGGCAGTGACCGGGCCAGCCGGCGCTCGGCCTCGGCAACGCAGATCACGCGCGATGCCAGCGGCGCCAGCAGCCACTCCGCCGCGCGCGCGGCAAGACGTTGGCGCCATGGCGCTTCGGGCTTGAAGGCAAAACCGTGCACCGTGTAGACCACGGGGATTCTCAGCAGGAAGCCGGCGATGCGGCCAAGCGCGCCTGCCTTGGCGCTGTGCGCATGGATCAGGTCAGGGGCCGCCGTCTTCAGCGCTTGCACCAGCTCGCGCAAGGCGGTAACGGCGCGCCAGGGAGAAAGGGCGTTGTCGAGCCGGGAAAGCCGCATGATTTTCGCCCCGGTACGGGTGGCGATATCGAACAGAGGCCCCTCGCCGCCCGCCAGCAAGACGGTTTCGGCGCGGCCCTGCATTGACTGCAGCAGGTCAGCGACATGCGACTGCGCCCCCCCGATCTCCGAATTGGTGATCAGATAAGCGATGCGCAGGCGCGGCGAAGGCTGTGCGGTGGACGTCAAGTGTGCGTACGAAATTAGCTAGGTCGCAACCGCCACTTGGCCGGAAAGCACCGGCGAGTTATGGCAGCTTCCGTATTGTCGGGCAATCGCCGTCGGGTCCAATGCGACCGGATAGCGAAAGGCGCGGCCTGGCGGGCGGCGAAGTGTAGCTTCAGGTGTAGGACAGACGCTGAAAATTGCGCCGGTCCGGTATATTGCGGCGATTATACCGCCCGCCAGTCGCGCAATCCGGCAAAATAGCCCCTTTGATTCGTTCCAAGAGCCCGATCTGGTGTCGTCGTCCACGTCTTGGCAGTGTGCGTCGCGCCCGACAGACTGACAGGAAGCCATATGCAAATCGAACCTTCTATTTTCAAAGCCTATGACATCCGCGGCATCGTGGGCAAAACGCTCACCCGCGACGTCGCACGCCTGATTGGCTTGTCGTTCGGTTCGGCCGCTGCAGAACTCGGCGAAAAAACCGTTGTAGTAGGCCGCGACGGCCGCCTCTCCGGCCCCGACCTCATCGCCGGCCTCGTAGAAGGCCTGCGCGCCGCCGCCCTGGATGTGATCGACATCGGCCTGGTTGCCACCCCGATGGTCTACTTCGCCACCAATATCGAGATCGACGGCGTGCGCGCCACCTCCGGCATCATGGTCACCGGCAGCCACAACCCGCCCGACTACAACGGCTTCAAGATGGTCCTGGCCGGCCGGGCGATCTACGGCGAGCAGATCCAGGCGCTGCGCCAGCGCATCGAGGCCAGCACTTTCGCCAGCGGCAGCGGCACCTACAAGCAGGTCGATGTGCGCCAGAAGTACCTCGACCGCATCATCGGCGACGTCAAGCTGGCCCGTCCGATGAAGATCGCGCTGGATGCCGGCAACGGCGTGGCCGGCGCCTTCGTCGGCGACCTGTTCCGCGGCCTGGGCTGCGAGGTGACTGAGCTGTTCTGTGACGTCGACGGCAACTTCCCCAACCACCACCCCGATCCCGCGCATGTGGAGAACCTGCAAGACCTGATGAAGTGCCTGCGCGAGACCGACTGCGAGCTGGGCCTTGCCTTCGATGGCGACGGCGACCGCCTGGGCGTGGTGACCAAGGATGGGCAGGTGATTTTCCCGGACCGCCAGCTGATGCTGTTCGCCGAGGAGATCCTGTCGCGCAATCCGGGCGCGCAGGTGATCTACGACGTCAAGTGCACCGGCAAGCTGGCACCGTGGATCCGCCAGCACGGCGGCGAGCCGCTGATGTGGAAGACCGGCCATTCGCTGGTGAAGGCCAAGCTGAAGGAAACCGGTGCGCCGATCGCCGGCGAGATGAGCGGCCACGTGTTCTTCAAGGACCGCTGGTATGGCTTTGACGATGGCCTGTACACCGGTGCGCGCCTGCTGGAGATCCTGTCGCGCCACGCTGATCCGAGCGCGGTGCTGAACGCGCTGCCGAACGCCAACAATACGCCGGAGCTGCAGCTCAAGTGTGCCGAGGGCGAGCCGTTCACGCTGCTGGACAAGATCAAGGCGAACGCCAAATTCGAAGGCGCGCGCGAGGTAATCACCATCGACGGCGTGCGCGTGGAATATGCCGATGGCTTTGGCCTGGCGCGTCCGTCCAACACCACGCCGGTGGTGGTGATGCGCTTCGAGGCTGACAACGACGCCGCGCTGGCGCGCATCCAGGCGGAGTTCAAGCGCGTGATCCTGGCCGAGAAGCCGGATGCTCAGCTCCCGTTCTGAGCGCGCGGCGGTGCCACAGGCATCGCCGGACGCGTCCGGGGTGGTGCAGCCCATGCCGGCGGCGGCGCCGTTCCCGTTGCCGCAGCGGCCGCGCATCCTGCTGGTCAAGGTGTCGTCGCTGGGCGATGTGGTCCACAACATGCCGCTGGTGCACGACCTGCGCATGCGCTGGCCGGACGCCGAGATCGACTGGGTGGTGGAAGAAGGCTATGTCGAACTGGTGCGCCTGTTGCCGGAAGTGCGCCGCGTGATCCCGTTCGCGCTGCGGCGCTGGCGCAAGCGCATCCTGCAGGGCGGTACGTGGCACGAGATTGGCGCGGTGCGCGATGCGCTGCGCGCCGAGCGCTACGACGCCGTGATCGAAAGCCAGGGTTTGCTCAAGACCGCAGTGGTCGCGCGCGTGGCCACGCGCGCGCCGGGTGCGCCGATCATTGGGCTGGGCAATGCCACGCAGGGCTCGGGCTATGAGCCGGCGGCACGGCTGCTGTACACCGATCCGGTGCAGGTGCCGCGCCAGACCCATTCGGTGCGCCGCTCGCGCTTGCTGGGCGCGGCGCTGACCGGGATGGCGCCGGCGGAGCCGCCGCGGTTCTTCGGGGCGGCCGCGCAGTCCTTGCATGTCGACGATCCGTTGTGGGCGGACCTGCCCGCGCGCTATGCCGTGTGCTTCCACGCGACGGCCGGCGCGCGCAAGAAGTGGGCGGTGCAGAACTGGCACGCACTGGGCAACCGGCTGCGCGCCGAGGGCCTGGCCATGCTGCTGCCGTGGGGCAACGACAAGGAGCGCCAGGCCGCCGAAGAGATCGCCGCCGGCGTGCCGCAGGCGCAGGTGCTGCCGCGATTCTCGGTGATGCAGGGCTTCGGGCTGATCAACCGGGCCGAGGTGGTGATCGGCGTCGATACGGGGCTGGTCCATATCGCCGCGGCGCTGTGCCGCCCCACGGTGGAAATCTACACCGCCACCTGGCGCTGGAAGACCGAGGGCTACTGGTCCGAGCGCATCGCCAATGTCGGCGACGACGGCGTGGTGCCATCGGTCGATGACGTCTACGAGGCCGCCTGCCGCGTACGCGGGGTGCCTGCCTGATGCTGCGCCTGATCTACAGCCTATTGTGGCTGGCCGTGTTGCCGCTCGCGCTGCTACGCCTGGCCTGGCGCGCGCGCAAGGAGCCGGGCTACGTGCAGCATGTCGGCGAGCGCCTGGGCGTCTACGGCAACCTGCCAAGGAAGGGCCCGTGGCTCTGGGTCCACGCCGTGTCAGTCGGCGAGACCCGCGCCGCGCAGCCGCTGATCGAAGCCCTGCTCGGTGCCTATCCGCACCACCGCCTGCTGCTCACGCACATGACGCCGACCGGCCGCCAGACCGGCGCGCAGCTGTTCGGCAAGGAGCCGCGCATCCTGCAGTGCTACCTGCCGTATGACCTGCCGTGGCTGGTGGGGCGGTTCATGCGGTATTTCCGGCCGGAGGCGGGCATGCTGATGGAGACCGAGGTGTGGCCCAATGTCGTGCACGGCGCGCGCAAGGCGGGGGTGCCGCTGTACCTGGTCAACGCGCGCCTGTCGCCGCGCAGCTTCCGGCGCACGGCGCGCTTCGGGCGCGCGGCGGCGTCGATGTACCGGGACTTTGCGGGCGTGCTGGCGCAGACGGCTGGCGATGCCGAGCGCTTTCGCGCGCTGGGCGTGCCGGCGGTACAGATCACCGGCAACCTGAAGTTCGACATGCAGCCCGCACCGGCGGGCGTGGCGCTGGGCGAACGGCTGCGCAAGGCGTTCGGCGCACGCAAGGTGCTCGCGGCCGCCAGCACGCGCGAAGGGGAGGAGCCTCTGCTGCTCGACGCCTTCTCGCGCTGGCAGGCGTTGGCCGGCGACGTGCCGCGTCCGGCCTTGCTGCTGATCCCGCGCCATCCGCAGCGCTTCGATGAAGTGGCGGCGATGGCTGCGCGGGCGGGGTTCTCGGTCGAACGCCGCAGTGCGCTGGATCTCGACAAGGTGCAGGCTCCGATCACGGCGGATATCGTGCTGGGCGATTCGATGGGCGAGATGGCGATGTACTTCGCCGCATCGGACCTCGCCTTCATCGGCGGCAGCCTGATGCCGCTAGGCGGGCAGAACCTGATCGAGGCCTGCGCGGTCGGCACGCCGGTGCTGATCGGCCCGCATACCTTCAATTTCGCGCAGGCGACGGAGGATGCGATTGCCGCGGGTGCTTGCCTGCGCGTCGGCAATGCCGATGAGCTGGTACGCACCGCCGCCGGCGTGCTGGCCGAGCCGGCGCGCCTGGCCGACATGCATGCGCATGCGCAGACCTTTGCCGGCCTGCATCGCGGCGCGACCGTCCGCACGCTGGCCGCGCTGGCGCCCGTGCTGGAAGACTGAGCTGACGACTAAGGCGCCGCGCTGGATGGCGGCGCCTTGACCAGCGCGTCCCACTGCGCGGAAATCCGCTCCAGCGCAAATCCGTTCGCCTTGGCCCGGCCGCTGGCAGCAAGCCGGCTTGCGGTTTCCGGCTCCCGGATCACCGTCAGCAGCGCCGAGGCCAGCGCCTCGGCGTTGTCCGCGGGAACGACCAGTGCGTCTTGTCCCGGCGCGAGCAGTTCGCGCGGCCCGGTCTCGCAATCGGTCGATACGATCGGCAGGCCGAAGGCCATGGCTTCGATCAGCACCAGGCCAAAGCCTTCATAGCGCGAACTCAGACAGAACACCGACGCGCGCCCATAGGCCTGCGCCGGGTCGTGGCAGACGCCCGGCAGGCTGACCCGGCCTTCCAGGCCGAGCTGCGCGGCCAACGCGGTCAGGGCAGGGCGCTCCTCGCCTTCGCCGTGGATGAGCAGTTGCCATTCCGGCTCCTGTGCCGCGACCTGCTGCCAGGCGCGCAGCAACACATCGAAGCCCTTTGCCGCCACCAGCCGCCCCATGGCAAGCACGGTCTTCCGAGTACGCGGAGCGGGCGCGGCGGGCATGGGGAAGGGCAGCGGGTTGGGCAGGCAAACCACGTCGCTGCGCGGGCGCAGGGCTTCCAGCCAGCGGCTGCGATCCCGCTCCGTCAGCACCACCACCTGCCGGCAGAAGCGCGCCGCCAGGCGCCTGGCGAGCTTGCGTGCCGGCTTGCCGAGATCCTCGTCGAAGTGGCAATGCTCCCAGGCGATATGATGCAGTCCCATGCCGGCGGTGGCCGGCAGCACGAACAGCGCGAGCATGGTGTCGACCTGTACCAGCACCTCGGTCCGGTGCGCGGCGCAATGGCGGCGGATGCCGGCCACGGTGGCGAGATATTCGCGCCGGAACGACGGCCGCTGCGCGAACAGCGCTTGATGGCGGATGGCCGGATGCAGCGGGAACTGGCTGGCCGTATCCCACAGGCTCAGGATGGTGACGTGGTGGCCGAGCGCCGCGAGCGCGTTGGCGATGGTCGCGGTCATGCGCTCGGCCCCCGCCATCGCGTTGAGCGTGCCGGTCAGGAAGCAGATACGGCGGCCCGTCATGGGTGCGGCTGTGGCGCAGCGTAGCGGCTGGCTGCGCGCGGGTTGTGGCGATGCATGGCTACCAGGGCGATAGAGTCGGAGGGCAGGGTGGGTCCGCAATTATCCTTGGGTTTGCGCCGCGATGGTGGCGGATCGTGGCATGAAATGCCAGCGCGGTACACTACCCAGCAGCATTGTGCAGCCGGAAATGCTGAACTTGCTCGAATCCGCCAGGCTCTAAGCCAGCATGTAGCGCCGATGGCCGCAAATGGCCCCGGCGCCTTGTCACAGGAGCTTTCCCCTATGCAGACATCCCTTCGTGGTAACTGTCGGACGATCGGCCTGCGCTGCGCCGCCTTTGCCCTCGTCACCGTTGCCGCCACACTTGCCGCCTGCACCACCGGCCCGGCGCCGGGCCTGCCCAGTGCCGGCGCCAGCCTGAACCAGACCCAGCCCTCCGGCCCGAGCCGCTGGGAACTGGTGCGCTGGCAGCAAGCCGACGGTACGCTGCGCGACATCCCGCATGGCGACAACGGCGAGCCCATCATCTTCGAGTTCAACGACGGCATCGATGCCGCGCAGGGCACGGTCAGCGGCACCAGCGGCTGCAACCGTTTTACCGGCAGCTATGGCAAGACCGACACCGGCATCCGCTTCGACCGCGTCGCCGGCACGCGCATGGCCTGCCCGCCGGCGCGCATGGAGCTCGAATCCGCGCTGCTCAAAGCGATGCAGACGCCGTTCGCCACCGTCGGCACGCAGCCGTCGGCGGGCAGCACCGGCCGGCAGATCGTCTGGAAGACCGCCAGTGGCGACCTGCTGCAGTTTGTCGAGCGTGAAGGCGTGGGCAAGCGCGGCGCGCGCACGGATGCGGGCGGGGTGGAGAAGACCGTCTATATCGATTCGCAGCGCGTGGAGTGCACGGGCGTCGGCAAGATGATGTGCTACCGCTGGCGCGAATCGCCCGATGCGCCGTGGCAGCTCTGGTATGGCCCGATCGAAGGGCTGGACTTCGAGCAGGGCGTGTCCTACAAGCTGCGCGTGCGCGAGTACCAGGTGCCGAACCCGCCGGCGGATGCGTCGTCGATCCGGTGGCAGCTGCTGAATGTGGAGTCGCGCACGCGGGCACGGTAGGGTAAGCCGTCACCAAAGCAAAACGGGCCAATCGCGGCCCGTTTTGCTTTGTGACCGCCGCTCAGGAGCGCGGCGTGCCGGTCGGAACCGCTTCACGCCGCCCGCCCCGGCGTTCGGCCGCGGACGCGGGTTTTGCCGGCACCTTGCCGTTCGCCTGCGCTGGCACCGGCAGCTGGTACAACGCGCCCGGCGACGAGGTCAGCAGCGTATTGATCTGCACCACGTCCGACTCCTGCAGCACGGCGGTGGAAGCCTTCAGCCGCAGCCCGTTCATGATGGTGTCATAACGCGCCCTGGCCAGGTCGCGGCGGGTGGAGAATAGCTGCGCCTCGGCGTTGAGCACGTCGATATTGATACGCACACCCACCTCATAGCCAAGCTGGTTGGACTCCACCGCGCTCTGCGCCGAGCGTTCCGCGGCTTCCAGCGCCTTCACCTGCGCCAGCCCGTTGGACACGCCCGAATACGTCTGCCGCGCCGTCTGTGCGGCGGTGCGGCGGGCAAATTCCAGGTCGCTGGCGGCCTTGTCGGCGAGCGCCAGCGTTTCGCGCACGCGCGACTGGATCTGGCCGCCGGCAAAGATCGGCATGGTCAGCTGTACGCCGATCTGCGACGCGTTGTAGTGGGTCGAGATCGCCTGTGTGGCGCTGCCGGTCTGGTTGGTGTACCCGTACGAAGCCACCAGGTCGACCGACGGCAGGTGTCCGGCCTTGGCCTTGTTGGTCTCGCGCTGCGCGGTCTCGAGGTTGTAGCTGGCCAGGTTGACCTGCAGGTTGCTGCTCTCCGCCTGCGCGGCCCACGCGTTGACATCGGGCGGCTGCGGGCCGGGGATGGGCGCCTCGGGGCGCAGGCCCAGCACTTCGTCGACCGGCTTGCCAGTGATCTGCTGCAGCGTGGCGCGCCGGATCTCCAGGTCGCTCTGCGCGGCGATCTCGGTCGAGGTCGCCAGGTCGTAGCGGGCCTGGGCGTCGTTGGTGTCGGTGATGGTGGCGGTGCCGACCTCGAAGTTGCGCTTGGCCTGCTCCAGTTGCTCGCCGATGGCCTTCTTCTGCGCGCGCGCCAGGTACAGGTTGTCCTGCGCCGCCAGCACGTCGAAGTAGGCCTGCGCTGCGCGCGTGATCAGGTCGAGCTCGGCCTGGTGGAAGGTGACTTCGCCCGCCAGCGTGGCCAGTTCGCCCTGCTTGTAGGTTTCCCAGCGGTCCCAGCGGAACAGCGGCTGGCTCAGCTGCAGCTGCCAGTTGTTGTTGTTGAAGAAGCGCGTGCCGGAGGCACTGGCGCCGGTGCCGAGCGGCAGCGACGCGGTCTGGTCAAGCTTGGTGCGCGACGCGCCAGCGGTGCCGATGACCTGCGGCAGCAGCCCCGCGCGCCCCTGCGGCAGCCTCTCGCGCGTGGCCAGCAGCTGCGAGCGGGCGCTGGCGAACTGCGCGTCATTGGCTTGCGCATCGCGATAGACCTGCAGCAGGTCGGCCGCGCTTGCCGGTGCCGCGGGCACCACAGCCAACAGCGGGGCAAGCAGGGAAACCGCGATCGCCAGGCGCGTCCGGATCGCTCCGGACAGGGCGTTGGGCGCAAACGTCATGACACCTCCAGGTTGCCGGGCACAGCCACGGCCTACGGTCGTTTCTTCTTCGGATTGCTGCCTGGGTGCCTGCCCAGGACTGCCGCGGTCGCGGCCGGCCTGCCGGCCGGTTACCGGCAGGCCGCGGCTGGCTTCAGTACTTCGGCATGGCCGGGTCGACCTCGCTGGCCCACGCGTCGACGCCGCCGGTCAGGTTGTAGACCTTGCCGTAGCCCTGGCGCTCCAGGTAGGCGGCCACCTGCATGCTGCGCATGCCGTGGTGGCAGATGCAGACGATGTCGGCGTCCTCGTCCAGCTCGGCCGCGCGCGCGGGGATGTCTCGCATCGGGATGTGGGTGATGCCGGGCATGGCGCAGGTCTGCACCTCCCAGCCTTCACGCACGTCGAGCAGGACCGGTTTGGCGCGGCTGGCGTCGGCCAGCCACTGGGCCAGTTCGGTCGGCTTGATGACCTGCATGATGACTCCGTCTTCAGAACTGGAACTGCGAGGGCCGGGCCGCGCCCTGCAGGGGCTTGACCGCGGTCTCGAACAGGTTGACGACCTGGTACTCGGTCTCGGACACGCGCGTGATCAGGCGCGCTTCCATCACCGGCAATTCGCCCACGAAGGCGGCGATGCGCCCGCCCACCTTGACCTGCGACAGGATCGACTGCGGGATGGCCGGCAGCGAGCCCGAGATGCAGATCACGTCGTACGGCGCGGCGGCGCTCCAGCCGTCGGCGGCGTTGCCTTCGGCCACGTCGACGTTGGTGATGCCGGCGTTGGCCAGGTTGGTGCGGGCCAGCTCGACCAGCTCAGGGACGATGTCCACGGTCAGCACGTGGCGGGCACGGTTGGCCAGCAGGGCGGCCATGTAGCCGGAGCCAGCGCCGATTTCCAGCACGTTTTCATGCTTGCGCACGGCCAGGTCCTGCAGGATGCGGGCTTCCACCCGCGGCGGCAGCATGTTCTGCCCGGCGGGCAGCGGAATCTCCATGTCGACGAACGCCAGCGAGGCGTACGCGGTCGGGACGAACTGCTCCCGCTTGACCACCGCCAGCAGGTCCAGGATTTCCTGGTCCAGCACGTCCCACGGGCGGATTTGTTGTTCGATCATGTTGAATCGGGCTTTTTCGAGATCCATCTTGCCATTCCTTACCAAGGCCAACCGCTGTCGTCTGTGCGCCGGCCGCGCGGTGCCCACGGCCGGACAGTCTTATCAAACTTAGTATTTTAACCTTGCGGACGCCGGCAGGCTTATTCCGCGCTGGCCTCCGTGGGCGCCGGCAGTTCCGGGGCCGCGGGCTCGCCGGAATTAGCCTGGGGACGCTCTGACGGGTGCGGCGCGGGCTGCACGGCGGCCTTGCCGAACCACAGCCGCCGCAACCACGCCGCCAGGTCGTCCAGATACGTATAGATCACCGGCACCACCACCAGCGTCAGGATCGACGAGGTGACGATCCCGCCGATCACGGTCTGGCCCATCGGCGCGCGCTGCTCGGCGCCTTCGCCCAGGCTGAAGGCCAGCGGCACCATGCCGAAGATCATCGCCAGCGTGGTCATCAGGATCGGGCGCAGCCGCACGCGCGCCGCCTCCACCAGGGCCGCTTCCCGCGACAGCGGCTGCCGGCCGTCGGCGCCGTCCACATGGCCGTGCCGGGCCTGGTTGGCAAAGTCCACCAGCAGGATCGCGTTCTTGGTCACCAGCCCCATCAGCATGATGAAGCCGATGATCGAGAACATATTCAGCGTCGAGCGGAACAGCAGCAGCGCCGCGAACACCCCCACCAGCGTCAGTGGCAGCGAGGTCATGATGGCGACCGGCTGGAAGAAGCTGGCGAACTGCGAGGCCAGGATCATGTAGATAAAGATCACCGCCAGCGCCAGCGCCGACACGGCGTAGCCGAAGGACTCGTTCATCGACTTGGTCGAGCCGCCGAAACGGTACTTGTAGCCGGCCGGCCAGGTCATGCCGTCGAGCGTGCTCTTGACGTCGCGCGCCACCTCGCCGGCCGAGCGCCCGGCGACGTTGGCGGTCAGTTCGACCTCGCGGTTCAGGTCGCGCCGGCTGATCTGGTTGGCGCCGGTGGTGGGCACCAGCTCGGCGATCTGGCGCAGCGGCACCATCTTCGGCGAGCCGTCGCCGTTGGTCTGGCTGCTGGCGATCATCAGCCCGTTCAGATCGGCCATGCCGGTGCGCGCGTCCTTGGGCAGGCGCACGCGTACGTCGTAGTTCTCGTCGTTCGGTGCGCGCCACGAGCTGATGGCGTCGCCGGCCAGCAGCGGGCGCAGTGCGTTGCCAATCTGCGCCACGCCGACGCCCAGGTCCGAGGCCAGTTCGCGCCGGATGCGGACCTCGATGGTGGGGCGGTCATCCTTCATGCTCGAATCCAGATCGGCCAGTCCCTGGATCGCCCGGATGCGGCGGCTGGCCTCCTGCGACAGCCGGCGCAGTTCGTCCAGGTCGTCGCCCTGGATCGATACCTGGATCGCCTTCTGGCCGCCGGCGCCGTCGGGCATGCCGACCATGGTCAGCGTGATGCCGGCGATGCTGGCCAGCCGCTCGCGGATCAGCGGGTTGAGCTGCGCGGTGGTCAGCTTGCGCGCGCGCCGCTCGGTCAGGCGTACCGACACCAGCGCGTTGTTGCGGCCTGAGGCGTTGCCCGAATTGATGGTGGCGTAGGTGTAGGCGACTTCCGGGAAGGACTTGAGCGCCGCTTCCACCTGCCGCACCTTGGCCTCGGTGACTTCGATAGACGTGCCCACCGGCGTAGTGAAGCCGACCTGGGTCTCGCCAAGGTCCGCATTGGGCACGAATTCCGTGCCAATCAGCGGTACCAGAGCAAAGCTGCCGAAGAAGGTCACCACCGCGATCAGCGCGGTCGCCAACCGGTGTTTCAGCGCCCAGCCCAGCATGACCGCGTAGCCGTTGCCGAGGCGGTCCATCCGCACCGAGAACCAGTCAAGCAAACGCCCCACCGTGCGTCCGTACCAGCTCTTCTTGTTGCCGGTACCGTGCAGGTCGGGATCGTGCCAGACCGAAGACAGCATCGGGTCCAGCGTGAACGAGACGAACATCGAGATCAGCACCGCCGCCACCACGGTGATGCCGAACTGGTGGAAGAAGCGCCCGATGATTCCGCCCATGAAGCCCACCGGCAGGAACACCGCCACGATCGAGAAGGTGGTGGCCAGCACCGCCAGCCCGATCTCGTTGGTGCCGTCCAGCGCCGCCGTGCGGTGATCCTTGCCCATCAGGTTGTGGCGCACGATGTTCTCGCGCACCACGATGGCATCGTCGATCAGCAGGCCCACGCACAGCGACAGCGCCATCAGCGTGATCACGTTGAGTGTGAAGCCGCACATATACATCACGCCGAAGGTGCCGATCAGCGCGATCGGCAGCGTCAGGCCGGTGATCACCGTGCTGCGCCAGGAGCCGAGGAACAGGAACACGATCGCCACCGTCAGGAATGCGCCTTCGAGCAGCGTCGATCGCACTTCCTTCACGCTGCTGCGGATGCCGCGCGCGGTGTCGTTGACCACGTTGAGCTGCACGCCGGCCGGCACCAGCTTGCGCACCTCGTCGGTCATGCGCACCAGGCCGTCGACGGTATCGACGGTGTTCTGGCCCTGCGCTTTCACCACGGAGAGGAAGAGGGCGCGCTTGCCGTCGAGCAGCGCCAGGCTTTCCTGCTCTTCCTGGCCGTCGCGCACGTCGGCGATCTCGCCAAGCGTGACCGGCTGGCCGGCGCGGCGCGCGACGATGATGTGGCGGAAGGCGTCGGGCGTGGGCACGCGGCCCTTGATCTGCACCACCGTTTCTGTCGCCGAGGAACGCAGCTCGCCCGCGGGCAGCTCCTGGTTCTCGCTGCGGATCGCGTTCATCACCTGGTCGACGCCGATGCCCAGCGCCTCCAGCTGTGCCGGCCGGATGCGGATCTCGACCTCGCGTTTGGTGCCGCCGACGATATTGATCGCGCCTACGCCGCGCACCGTCTCCAGCCGCTTGCGCACGATCTGGTCGGCGATCGTGGTCAGCTCGCGCTGGCTGCGGCTGGCGCCGGGCGCATTGGACACCGACAGGTAGAAGATCGGCGCGTCGGATGGGTCATAGCGCAGCACGCGCGGCTCCTTGACCTCGTCACGGAACTGCGGGCGGATCAGCGCGATCTTGTCGCGCACGTCCTGCGCAGCCTGGCCGACATCGACGCTGAGGTCGAACTTGATGACGACGACCGAGGTGCCCTGGTACGAGTGCGAGAAGATCTCGTCGATACCCGAGATGGTGTTGACGATCTCCTCGACTTTGCGCGTGACGTCGGACTCGACCGACTCCGGCGCGGCGCCGGGGTATTCGGTCTGCACCACCACCACCGGGAAGGTGATGTCGGGAAACTGGTCGACCGGCAGCCGCTGGTAAGAGAACAGCCCGACCACGATGAAGGCCATCATCATCATGGTGGCCAGCACCGGGTTGCGAATGGACAGGCGGGTGAACCACATGGCGGCGTCAGGCCTTCACACGCCTGACCTGGCTGCCGCTGCGCAGCGTGCCCAGGTTGTTGCGCACGATCTCGGCGCCGGCATCGAGGCCGGAGACGATCTCCACCAGTCCGCTGGCCTCGTCGCGGATGCCCAGCTGCACCGGCCGTTCGGCCAGCGTGTCCTTGTCGATGGCATAGACGAAGGTACGCTCGCCTTCCCTGCGCACCGCCGACACCGGCACCGCCACCACGCCGGCGCGCTCGCCCAGCACCAGCGCGCCACGCGCGAACATGCCGGCGCGCAACCTGGCGTCGCTGTTCTCCACGCGGATATAGACCATGATGCTGCGCGTGCCCTGGCTGACCGCAGGGTTGATGCGCACCAGCTTGCCGGGAAAGCGGCCGGCGCCTTCCACGTCGAGCTCGACCGGCTGGCCGACCGCGGCGCGCGCGACGTCCGCCATCGGGATCGGCGCTTCCAGCTCCAGCACGCGCAGGTCCACCACGTCGACCAGGCGCGTGTCCGGCGACACCTTCTCGCCCGGCTGCACCGCGCGCGCGGACACCACGCCGTCCAGCGGCGCCTTCACCACCGTGTCGGCCAGCGCCTTCTGCGCCACGGCCAGGCCGCCCTGTGCGGCATCGAGGTTGGCGCGGGCCACGTCGAGGTCGGACTGGTACTTGTCGAATGCGGTCTTCGAGATAAAGCCCTTGCCGACCAGCTCGCGGTTGCGCTCCCAGGTCTGGTGCGAGTTCCGGAACTGCCCGCGCATGGCCAGCATCTGCCCGCGCGCCTGCGCCACCCTGGCTTCGTACTCGGTCGGGTCGATGCGCACGATCACCTGGCCGGCGCGCACGGGCTCGCCTTCGCGCACCAGCACCTGCTGCACCTCGCCGGAGACCTTGGCCTTGATCGAGGCCTGGTTCAGCGCGCGCAGGCTGCCCGACAGCGGCAGCGAGACCTGCAGGTCATGGCGGCCGGCGCTGACCAGGTCGGTCTGCAGGAATTCCACCACGTTCACCGCGGCCTGCGCCGGCGGCTGCGGCTGCGGCTGGCGCGCGCTGCCGGCCTTGCGCACCGCGAGCGTGGCGCTCAGTGCGATGACGGCGCAGGCGGCGGTGATCAGCAGGGTCTTTCGCTTCATGTTCTGGGATGGGGCTCGGACTCGGGCTCGGCGGCGGCGCGCTGCGCCAGCATTTCGTCGCGGATGCGTTCCCAGACATAGGGGCCGTTCTGTGGCGGCAGCGGGCGATCGCGCGCTTCGCCGGCGGTCAGCCCGAACAGCAGCGTATCGAGCAGGTTGTCGAGGAAGGCTTCCGGATCGATGTCCTTTTCCGAGGTGGCGCGCAGCGCGCGCTGCCACAGCATCAGGAACACCAGCGGCGCGCAGATCAGCGTGGTGGTGGGGTTGGCCGGCATCGCGCGGAATTCGCCGCGGGCCACCCCGCGGGCCAGCACCTTGGCGAACAGCTCGTCGCCCGGCACCATCACTTCCTCGTTGTAGAAGCGGGCGATGTCCGGGAAATTGCCCGACTCGGCCATGATCAGCTTGGTCAGCCCGGCCACCGTGGTGGCACCGATCAGGCCCCACCAGCCGCGCAGCAGCTCGCGCAGCAGCTCGGGGGTGCTGCCTTCATAGTTGTCGACCAGGTCCGTGCCGCGCGCCAGTGCTGGCACCAGGTTCTCGCGCACCACCGACTTGAACAGCTCTTCCTTGTTGGCGAAATACAGGTAGACCGTGCCCTTGGACACGCCGGCCGCGGCGGCCACGTCTTCCAGGCGCGTGGCGGCGTAGCCGCGCTCCACGAACAGTTCGAGCGCGGCGGCCACCAGCTCCTGCGGGCGGGCGGCCTTGCGGCGGCTCCAGCGTGGGGCGTCGGCGTCTTTGTGCGGATCGGCGGGCGTTTTCACGGGTGTGTTGCGGGTACTGCGGGGCACGGGGGTGATGGTTGTTAATAACTTGTCGGTCAGTAATGTAGAGTAGCGCTATGGGAGGGTCAAGCGCCCGGCAGCCGCCTCCGGGTACACACCGAGGCGAATGTGATACATGTGATGCTTGATGCCCTTCAGGGCGAGGGCTTGCGCTGGCTTGCACGACGCTTGCCTTTTCTTACAGGACACCAGGGGCCCTTCGGGCACAATGGTGACTTCAAGCGCGCCGCCGGTTTCCTTTTCGTGCGGCCGTTCCCTGAATCATTGCGATGAGTTGTCGGTCAGACCACCCTTGCCGCGCGGGCTGCGGCGCCTGCTGCATTGCCCCGTCGATCGCCTCGCCGCTGCCCGGCATGCCCGACGGCAAGCCGGCCGGCGTGCCCTGCGTGCAGCTGTTGCCAGATATGCGCTGCGCGGTGTTCGGCAGGCTCGACCGGCCCGCGTTCTGTGCCGGCCTGAAGCCGTCGGCCGAAATGTGCGGCGACACGCGCGAAGCCGCGCTGCACTGGCTGACCCGACTCGAAATCCTGACCGCGCCGCAGGCCACGTCCGCCCGGCCCGGTCCGCGCGTGTGACGCCCGCCGCCGTGCCGGCGCACACGCCCGACATCCTGTAATCGGAGGCAATTTGATGATCCGGACTTCCCGACGGCGCTGGCTTGCCGCGTCGGCCGCGGCCACACTGGCGCTGGGGCTGGCCGCCTGCGGCGCGTTCCGCAGCGAATACACCTTCTCGCAAAGCCAGCTGCAGGCGGCGCTGGAGCGCAAGTTCCCGTTCAACAAGCGCTATATGGAGCTGTTCGACATCCAACTGACCAACCCGCGCCTGACGCTGGACCCGACGCGCAACCGCGTCAACGTGCAGTTCGACGCCACCGTCGACAATAAGCTGTTCTTCCCCCGTGCCCTGAGCGGGCGCTTCGCGCTGGACAGCGGCCTGCGCTATGACGAGCCCACGCGCTCGCTGGTGCTGCAGGATCCCGAAGTGCAGCGCTTTGACGTGCAGGGCATGCCCGTGCAGTTCTCGCGCCAGCTCAATGCGCTGGGCGGCATCCTGGCCGAGCAGCTGCTGCAGGGCTATCCGCTCTATACCTTCCGCGAAGACCAACTGAGGGTTGCCGGCACGCAGGTGGAGCCCGGTACAATCACCGTTTTGCCTGACGGCATCAACGTCAAGATCAACCGTCCCTGATCGGGGCGCTCAAACAACAATACAGGCGGCCCGGCACGCATGCCGGGCAACGCCCATGACAACGTCTCTCTCCGTTCCGCATGGACATCGCACTTGCCCTGAAAGCCGTGATACTCGGCATCGTCGAAGGACTGACCGAGTTCCTCCCCATCTCGAGCACCGGCCACCTGATCCTGGCGGGCCAGCTGCTCGACTTCAACGACGAGAAGGGCAAGATCTTCGAGATCGTGATCCAGTTCGGCGCGATCCTGGCGGTCTGCTGGGAGTTCCGCGCGCGCATCGGCAACGTCGTGCGCGGCCTGGGCTCCGACCCGCAGGCGCAGCGCTTCGCCGCCAACGTCGTGATCGCCTCTGTGCCGGCAATCCTGCTGGCCTTTATCTTCGGCAAATGGATCAAGGCCCACCTGTTCAACCCGATCTCGGTGGCAATGGCCTTTATCGTCGGCGGTGTGATCATTTTGCTGGCCGAATGGCGCGACGCGCGCCGCGGCACGGTTTCGCACCCGCAAGGCAACGCGCTGCTGGAAGCCGCCAAGGCCGGCGCCCCGCGCATCGAATCGGTCGATGACCTGAACTGGCGCGACTCGCTGAAGGTCGGCCTGGCGCAGTGCTTTGCGCTGGTGCCGGGCACGTCGCGCTCTGGCGCCACCATCATCGGCGGCATGCTGTTCGGGCTGTCGCGGAAGGTCGCGACCGAGTTCTCGTTCTTCCTGGCGATCCCGGTGATCTTCGGCGCCACGGTCTATGAGCTGTACAAGGCGCGCTCGCTGCTGAACGGCGATGATCTCGGTATCTTCGCGGTGGGCTTCGTCTTTGCTTTCCTGTCCGCCTTCCTGTGCGTGCGCTGGCTGCTGCGTTTTGTCGCCACGCATGACTTCAAGCCGTTTGCCTGGTATCGCATCGCGTTCGGCATCGTGGTGCTGGCGACGGCCTACTCGGGCCTGGTGACCTGGCACGCCTGAGCGGCCGAGCCGTTCGGGCAAAGAAAAAGGCGTGGCCGATGCCACGCCTTTTTGTTTGTCCGCCGCAATCGCTCAGGCGCGCTTGCGGAAGACCACGTCCCACACACCGTGCCCGAGCCGCACGCCGCGCCGCTCGAACTTGGTCACGGGCCGGTACTCCGGCCGCTCTGAAAAACCGTCCGCGGTGACCGAGGTGTTCTCCAGCAGCGGCTCGCCCGACAGCACTTCCACCATCTGGTGCGCGTACTCTTCCCAGTCGGTGGCGCAGTGGAGATAGCCGCCCGGCTTGAGGCGCGCGGCCAGCAGCTTCACCAGCGGCGGCTGCACCAGCCGGCGCTTGTTGTGGCGCTTCTTGTGCCACGGGTCGGGGAAATAGATATGGACGCCGTCCAGGCTGTCGTCGGTCAGCATATGGGCGATCACTTCCACCGCATCGTGCTGGAGGATCCGCACGTTGGTGAGACCGCGCTCGTCGATCAGCTTGAGCAGCGCGCCCACGCCGGGCTCGTGCACCTCGCAGCCGAGGAAGTTGTCCTGCGGCCGCAGCCCGGCGATATGCGCGGTGGTCTCGCCCATGCCGAAGCCGATCTCCAAGATGGCCGGCGCCTTGCGACCGAACGTTGCTTCCCAGTCCAGCGGCTGCGGTGCGTAGGGCACCATCATGCGCGGCCCGACTTCGTCGATGGCACGCTGCTGCCCCGTCGACGTCCGTCCCGCGCGGCGCACGAACGAACGGATCCGGCGCGGATGCGCGACGCCTTCAGGGTCGGTGGGGGAGGGAGCGGACGCTTGTCCGGCGCTGTCTACCGGCGCGGCGTCATCGGCCGGCGTCGGTTCGGTGCTGGGGTCTTGGGGAAGCATGGCAACAAAAAAGCCGCCGGGCACATCACCGTAACGGTGGCAAAGGCGGCTTGTCTCGACTGGAGGTGGAGCGGGCGATGGGAATCGAACCCACGTCTTTAGCTTGGGAAGCTAAGGTAATAGCCATTATACGACGCCCGCGAACCCGCGATTCTATGCGGATTTCCGGCGCGGGCGCAAGCGGTATGCGTGCCAGTTGGCAAGATAAGTGCAACCTAAGCCACTAAAAGGGCAGTGGCTTACCAAGTAGAAATCGCCTTCGGCGTAAACACCGGCATCCCGATCCCGGCCGCCGCGTCAGTCAGCGGCTCGATCTCCACCAGCGGACGCTCGGATTCCACCTTGCCGAATATGGCGGCAAACGGTATGTCCCCCGCATCCCGCCCCGTCCCGATGCGAAGCAGGCCCGTGGGGATGGAAATCCCCGAAGGATCCAGCAGGTACCACCGGTGCGACAGGTAGATCTCCACCACCGCATGGAAATCCGGCGCCCCCATGCGCACATCCGCGCCATAGTCGAGGCTGCTGGACATGCGCGCCGGGATGCTCAGCGCACGGCACAGGGCGATCATCAGGTGGGCGAAATCCCGGCAGACCCCGGTGCGCTCCACGATGGTATCGGCCGCGGAGGTGCGTTCGTTGGTGGAGCGCGACAGGAAGCGCACGTGATTGCGCACCCACTCGCGGATGGCGTAGACGCGCGCATAGCCCGGCTGCATGCCGCCGAACTCGCGGTTGGCGAATTCCATCAGGCGGTCGGATTCGCAATACCGGCTCGGCGCCAGGTAAGGCAATACCTCGAACGGCAGTTCGGTGATGGGCACCTCTGACAGCTTGTGGCCGTCTTCCAGGTGGTGATCGATGTCGACGATCGCTTCGTAGCGGATGGCAAGGCGGCCCTGAGGCGCGCGCAGTCTCAGCAGCCGGTTGGCCAGCACGGGATCGGTGTAGCGGGCAACCTCGAGTTCCGGGGAGATTGTCAGCCGCTCCGAAACGATGGATTGCCGGGGTGTGCTGGCGACTTCGATATTGAGCAGGAAGTCCACCATGTCGTCCCTGACCTCGTAGGACAGGCTTGCCGCGTACCGGAGTCGGTTCATCTGAATGTCTGCCTTGGCATGGTCGGAGGAAGGTGAGTGGCCCCTCCGTTCGGAAAATGGTGATGCGTGCCTTTTCCAGTGTAGTGCCACCGCACGCACCCCGGCCGCGTTGTGCGGGCCACGGGTGAGGTAGGCGCCGCATGCGGGGGCGGCGCGTGCCCGACACCTATACTGCTAGACGGCGCCATTGCACCCGCGTCCGCGTCACCACCAGTACAGGGGGAGGCATGCACAGGGAAGTTGTCATCGGCCAGCACCGGGTTTCGATCCGGGCAGAGCCGAAAACCGATGAAGGCGAGTCGGCCGACGTCGCGGGCTATGCCGTGCGATACACCATCGCCCGTACCGACGGCGCGCCTGTGCGTCCTAATTTTCCGACTGTGTGCTCCTATGAACTGAATCTGGGCACGGCGCTGTTCCCGTCGGTGGAGGCGGCGCTGGACTATGGGCTTGCCAAGGCCCGCGACGATATCGCGACGTTCGAAGCGCAGCAAGACGCCGATAGGCGCAGCGCTGCTCCAGACCAAGGCTGACGCCCACGCGCGGATGCGGCCGTCTCAGTTCGCAAAATTCACCAGCCGCCAGCCGATCCCCGGCGCGCAGCGCGAGGGTTGCGGCATAGGTTTCGCCATCCCGGTTCTTCGGCACCGATTCCCACTTCGCCTTGCGCCAGTTGACGGTGACTGGGTTGCAGGCGTAGAAGAGCCTGACGCCGGCCGGCGGCGCGTCCGCCTTCACCTGGCACCGCGCTCTCGGTGCGCACGCCGGGCAAATCAGCTTGATGGAATGGCAGTCGGTACGCAGGCAGCTTCGTACATCGACAACGCGATGAACCAGCGAAACAAGGTGTCTGCTCCGCGCCTGGGATGTTAGAGGCTGAGTCGTGTTGAGTTTTCAGATCAACCCGAAAACTTGTGGTGAGTCCGCAATTATTGATCTTTCCGTAAATCATGACATCACCACAACGTTGCCTGAACCCAGCACGCGGCGATAATCGAAGGCCGGTGTTGAGCGCTTTTGAGCTTGTTGCGGACGACGGTATGCAACTCATTGAGGTTGTCGGGGCAGAAGTTCGCAATCGCGTGACACTTGGGCCATGCCCACAGGTACTCAACTGGGTTGAGCTCGGGGCATTGCGGTGGCGGGAAGGTCAGATGAATATGTCCCTCGAGAGAATCCAGATATTCGCGGACCATTGCGGCGCGATGGGGCCTGGCCCCATCCCAGATGATCAGCAACGGCTGCTTCAGATGCGCTTTGAGCGCCTTAAGAAACTCGACCACCGGTTCTTTCTTGACGCTGCCTTCGTACACAGGTAGTTGGTGCGACTGAGGCCGGCGAACGCCGACACATGGCTCCAGTTGAAATGAAACTGGATGATGGGTGTTTGCCCCTTCGGCGCCCAGGTGCTGACACGCGTGGGCCGCTCGCTGATGCCAGTCTCGTCGATAAAGACAATCAATCGGCCTTCGCGCTGGGCTTTTTTTTAAGCGCAGGCCAGGTGTGGCGCTTCCAGTGGCGCACCGCGTCTTCGTCTCGCTCGATCGCGCGACGATCTGGCTTTTGCGCGCTGAAACCCAACGCCCCAAGAATGCGCCAGATCTGCGTTTGGCTGAACTCGACGCCATACGTCCGCTTGATGAGCGAACCGACGCGCTTGAGTGTCCATAGCTCGGTACCAAAGCCATGCGCAGTCGGGCTTTGCAGCAACGCCCCGCGCAATTCGGCCAGTTGCTCCGGCTCGAGCTTGGCTGGGCGGCCTCGACCTGGCACAGCCCATAGCGCATCAATTCCGCCTTCATCGAGCAGAGCTTTCCACGTGTACACCGTTTGTCGGGCTACCCCCACGGCCAATGCCACCTCGGCTGGTCGCTTGCCAGCCAACGGCATCCGACCCGCTCGCAAGCGCTTCTCCGTTGCATCGTCTAATGGCTTCTTCGGCACGGCCCGTATCTCCAATCAACCCGTTAGAGATAAAACGCGCCAGCACTGAATCCCTTGTCATGTTTTTTGTAAATCTCAATAAGACTCCAGGCGCAACAATTCTTGCAAAATGAGTCCTTGCTAAGCGCCCGCAGAGCGGGTCTACTCACGCAGTACGCACACCGCATATGTCGATGTTACTGCTGCGCACCGCCCGCGCAGCGTAACAGAATCGCTCCCGAGAAACTGGAGGTGCTTTGAAATCTGGCAGCGTGTCAACGAATCAGGGGCGAATAGCCAAACTGTCGTGGATGGCCCCGGCCATGGCATTCATCTCCCTGAATCAATATCCAAAATTTACTCGGATCCGTCGTGCCGATCGCGCGGCGCGTTGCACCCTCGATGCCGAGGCGAAGGAGGGTAGTCGTGGTTGAGATGAGCCCTCGGAATAAGGCGGACAAGTTCCTCGCCGCCGGATTTCAGCGAGCTGGCCCTTCTGCGACGGCTTTGACCGATCCCATTGCCGACACACCAATGATCGTGACGCTGGACCAGTTGCGCCCGTATGACCACGATCCGCGCGTCAAGCGCAATCCGGCTTATGAGGAAATCAAGGCGTCCATCCGAGAGCGCGGTTTGGATGCGCCACCGGCGATCACGCGACGCCCAAGCGAAGTGCATTACATCATTCGCAACGGTGGCAATACGCGATTGGCAATTCTTCGCGAGCTGTGGGCTGAGACCAAGCAGGAACGGTTTTTTCGCATGTCCTGCCTATTCCGCCCCTGGCCGGAACGGGGCGAGATCGCCGCCTTGACGGGCCACTTGGCGGAAAACGAGCTGCGCGGCGGATTGACTTTCATCGAGCGCGCCCTGGGCGTCGAGAAAGCGCGCGAGTTTTACGAGCAGGAAACGGGTAGCACACTGACCCAATCCGAGCTCGCCAGGCGCCTGACGGCCGATGGGTATCCGGTGCAGCAATCGCGCATCAGCCGCATGCAGGAGGCGGTGTGTTACCTGCTGCCAGCGATTCCAACCGTGCTGTACGGCGGGCTCGGCCGGCATCAGGTGGAACGGCTCGCAGTGCTGCGCAAGGCGTGCGAGCACACCTGGGAACGGAGAGCGCTGGGCCGTGACCTCGCCGTGGACTTCGCCTCGCTGTTCCAGGATGTGCTTTCGCAGTTCGACGCGCAACCGGATGGCTTCTCGTTCCAGCGGGTGCAGGACGAACTGGCGGGCCAGATGGCTGAGTTGCTGGACACAGACTATGACACACTGAGCCTGGAGATCGACGACAGCGAAAGCCGGCAGCGCGCGCTGAGCAGCGAGCCGTTGCCGGTGAGGCCAACAGCCTCTACCGTGTCCGCGACGCCAAGGCCTGCATCGCCACCTCCGGCGGCGACAACTACTGCACAGCAGGCCGGCGTACCGACCGGACCCGTTGGCGAGAGGCCCTCGACACGGACTGCTGTGGCGCCCGCGGCCGACAGCGGGCAAGCCGGGGAAGTAGGCGCCGCGCCAGTACTGGCCGACCATGATGCGCAGCGCCTGCAGGGGCGCATCGTGTCCCCGGCGCCGACCACCGAACGCCTAGTAGGGGACCAGTTGGGCGACAGGCTACCCGACTGTGAGACCAATGCCTTGCGCGCGATCCCCGTGCAGGTCGGTGGCCTCTACCCCGTCTCGGATGTCTGGTATATCGAGCCAGGATTGGACGTGCCGGACCGGCTTCGGGTGCATATCGCACAGTTCGCCCGCGAGGTCGCCGAAGAGGCGGCGGTCGCCGAGCAGATCGAGCCCAGTGACGATGGCATCGGCTTCGTCTGCGTGACTCCGCCCGTTGCGCAGGCGAGGGCCTTGCCTGACTTCGCTCGTGCCGTGCTGGCGCTGTTGCATGCGTTGAGCATGGCTCAGCCAGCCGCGACAGGACTGGATCGTACGCGACTGGCTGACGACCTGGCGCCGCTGCTGCACGGCGGAGGCGGAACGTCCATGCGCCTGAGCGACACTGGCTTGGTGAAGTTGTTCCGGCTGCTGCGCCTGGCGCGACGGCTGCTGGACCTGGAGAACGGTACGGCGTTCGCCGACCGGGGCCACGATTCCTGAGGGCGGGAGGCCACCGTGTCGTCACCTCATCCGCTCAACCAGGCTGTCATCGCCCAAGCGCTGCACGATCTGCGCAATGGCCAATTGCGTCGCTGCAAGGCGATGGGCTTCGGCGAAGAAGATCTGGAGGCGCTCAAGCATCCGGCGCAGGTCAGTGTGCTGGTCAACGCCACGGTGTCGTGGTGTTCGGTCTCGGTCAACCGCGAGGTGCTGAAGCGGCTGCTGAGCCAGGTACATGACGTGGAGCAGGAAATCGCCACGGTGGATCGCATGCTGCGCCTGGGCGCGAGCACGGAGATGGTAAGCCGCTTCTACGGCCTCACGCATCAAGAAGTCGCACTGCGGCGCGACATTCTCCGCTTGCCCAAACGCAAGGGTCGGCACCCGGTGCTGGACGAGGCACAGGGCACCATCCTGTGGAAGCGCTGGAAAGCCGGGGTCAGCGAGCGTCATATCGCGCTGGGCGACGATCTGGCCATGCTGGGCCTGACGATGGACCTGGCCGAGACCCTGACGTTGCCGATGTCGGTGGTCTGGGCGGCGATACGGAATTGGACCGACGAGGGGCTGGTGTAGACCATGGCGACGGGCGGCCTTGGATGCTGATCGCGCACCGAATTGAACTGAGACCGACTGCAGAGCAAGAGGACTATTTCCGTCGCGCGTGCGGCACGGCCCGCTTCGTCTGGAACTGGGCCCTGGCCGAGTGGAATCGGCAGTATGAGGCCAGTTTGAGGCCAAACGCACTCGCACTCAAGAAGCAATTCAACGCGCTCAAATACACGGAGTATCCGTGGCTGAAGGACATCCATCGTGACGCGCACGCGCAGCCCTTTGCCAATCTCAGCAAAGCCTGGAGCAAGTTCTTCGACGATGTGAAGAAGGGCAAGGATGCTCATCGCCCTGTCTTCAAGAGGAAGGGAAGGGCGCGCGATTCGTTTTACATCGCTAACGACAAGCTAACAAGCTAACGGTAGGTGAGAAGCAGGTCCGCTTGCCGGTGCTGGGCAAGGTGAAGATGAAAGAGGCACCGCGGTTCGCCGGCAAGATCATGGGCGCAACGGTGTGGCGCGATGGCACGCGCTGGTATCTGTCGCTTCAGCAGGAGGTGGAAGTTTGCTGGATTGAGCGAGCGAATCGCCGCCCGGTCACCGGCGTCGACCTCAACGTCAATGAGATCGTCTGCTCTGACGGCAAGCGCTATGAGACGCCGCGTGCGCTGAAAAAGGCGCAGAAGCGGTTGACGAGGCTGCAGCGATCGGTGTCGCGCAAGCTGGAAGCGCAGAAGCAACGCATGGGCCTAGCCAAAACGGATCGGATCCCCAAGGGGATGCGTCTTGTCCCGACCAAGAATCGTGAGAAGGCATCGCAAAAGCTCGCTGATCAGCATCGAAGGATCAGGTGCATTCGCAATGACTTCACGCACAAGATGACGACCTCACTCACACGTGAAAACCAAACGCTGGGAATCGAGGACCTGTCTGTATTAGGAATGACCGCAAGCGCCAAGGGGACTGTCGACAGGCCAGGAAGAAGTGTCTGTCAGAAGGCTGGCCTGAACCGGGCCATTCTCGATGTGGCATTTGGTGAGATTCGTCGGCAAATCGAATACAAGAGCGTTTGGTATTGGACGACGCTAGTGGCAGCGGATCGCTTCTTCCCGAGCTCGAAGCGTTGCTCATGCTGCGGCGAGGTAAATCACTCGCTGACATTGAAAGCTCGGACGTGGCAGTGCCCGGGCTGTGGCACGCACCATGATCGTGACTTCAACGCCAGCGTGAACCTAGAGCAAGTTGCAGGACTACCCGGGGCTACCGGGAAAGTTACGCCTGTCAGAGACGATTTCGGCCAGCAAGGAAGATCGGGGCAGGAACCGGACGAGCACATTTGGGCACGTTTCGGATAGCAGAGTTCAAAACCTGGGCCGGTGAAGGAGAATCGGCGCCGCCGCAGTAGCGCCCCACAGCACCCACGCCGCCGTTACCGCTTATCGCACGAATGGTGCCGGCCGCGAGGCCGCACGCGCATACCTGGCGCAGCTCCGAGCTTCCCTGCATGATTCGTGAGGGGCGCTATCCCCAGGGGATAGGTGGAACGACGTCCTTCCTCCGCATTCGATTGCTCCTGTCGCACCACGGGCGAAACTGTCGCCTGAGAGTAAGAAATTACCCGAGGCGCACGACGCCACGCCGACCACCGACATGACGACACCATCCACCGACGACGCGCTGCAACCGCTGCAGAGAGAGGTCCAGCGCATGCTGGGCCGCTGCCTGCTGCGCCTTCAGCAGTACGAACGCCTGATGAAAGCCATCGTGGCACACCACGACATCTCCGGGCCGGCGCATTCGCTGGAGGCGATTCGCGTGGCGCGCATCGAGGACACGGCGACCAAGACCCTGGGCACGCTGGTGGGCCTACTGTTCGGATCGTATGTCGTCACGGAGGGCGGTGACGACACCAAGCCCGACGCGGACCTGCCTGGCGACGCGATTTCCTTTCGCACACGGGTCCAACTGAGCCTGTCCGCCGAGAACTACGCCAAGACGCAGGCGGACCTCAAGGAGCTGGTGTTGTTGCGCAATACCCTGGTACACCACTTCATCGACCTGCACGACCTTTGGACGGCGGACGGATGCCGCGCAGCACACGATGCACTCACCGCCGCCTATACGCGCGTCGATCAGCGCTTCGAGCAACTGCGCGGCTGGGCTGAGCACATGGATCAGGTACGGCGCCTGGCGGCGGAGTTCGCCCAGTCGGATGTGTTTCACGATCTGGTGGTCAACGGCATTGCACCGGACGGAACGGTAGATTGGCCGGTAGCCGGCATCGTTCGCGTTTTGCGCGAGGCGGCCGGGGAACTGGCCGTCGATGGATGGACGCCCATTGCCGCGGCCGGACGGTGGATCTCCGAACGGCATCCCGAGCAACTGCCCGCCAAGTACGGATGCAGCAGTTGGCGCCAGGTGGTACATGAGTGTCGGCTGTTCGAGCTTCGCTATCGAGACGTGGATGGACAGCGGGCCGCCTGGTACAGAGCACTAGAGGTATAGCGCCCACTGCGCGCATGGCGCTGTGCGAGCGCTCCATGAACTGGCCGAACACTGCCGTGCTATCCCCAGGAGATAACTGGCACGCCCGGCCTTCCGCGTCGAACAAAGCGGGCAAGCGCGGGCTGCGGTTTGTTGACTGACGGCCTTCCGGCCGACGCCGATGCTGGCGACTCGTTCCTTCTTCTCGAGTCGTCCAATGGCCAATGAATCCCTGCAACTGAATCTCGGATCGCTGCGCAGCGCGATGTCGCTGACGCTGCACACACACCACGCGTCCCGCATCTGGCGTGGCCGCGCTGCCGCCGAGGGGCGTCCCGGCATCATCGGCCTCAATGGCTACATCAGCGTGATGAGCAAGATGAAGCGCGGCGCCGAGCAGGACGATCCCTACTCGGACTGGTGGATGCTGCGCATCGAGGACAAACTGGCCGAAACCAAGACGCATCTGCAGACGCTGCGTGAACAGGTGGACCAGGCGCTGTCCGGCGTGCCTCCGGCGCTCAGCCTGGGTGAGAACCTGAACGTGCAACCGGTGAAACTCCCGCTGTTCGTCAACGCCCAGCTCGGCTTCGCCGCCGTCTACTTGCTGGCCGACTACGATGACCTCGCGCGCAAGCTGATCCTCGCCCACCACACGGCGCTGATCGACCGCAGCACGTTGGAGCGCTGGCTCAACGATGGCGCGCACGCACTGCGCAGCCTATTTTCACTAGCACAGCAGTATCGCTACTCCGGCACGACGCGCGATGACTTCGCGGCGAAGAACGAGGCGGCGCGTGCGGCGGTGGAGAAGTTCGGCGAGCTGCCGCAGGACGTGCTCGAAGGCACGCACCGCTCGCGCTTTGCGCCACCCATCGCGCGTCGGGACGGTCGCTCCGAATCCTCGGCAGCGCCAACGGCGGCGGGCCCGACTTCCACCTCCATTGATGGCGCAGCCAGCACCGTGGCACGCGACGAGGATGCGACGGAATGACGGCACCTACTATTCCCGTCCAGCCGACTCGCTTCACGGCGTTGGAACAGGCGGACTTCCAGCGACTGGAATACGCAGGCTACCTAAAAGGCCTTTTACAACCTTTTAAAGGTAAGGGGAGCCTGGAGGCCTGGGCCAGCCAGTGCCTGGCGCTGCGCGACAGCTTGATTGTCCTGGCACAGCGGCGCGTGCTGCCCCAGGCGCGGGCCTACCCCTTCAGACTGCTCGACGTGCAACTGGCCCAGCAAACCACTGGCGCAGGGACGACCTTCCTGCGCTGGCGCAATCTCGACCGCTCATCCATGGGCGTGGCCTTGTGGGAATCGCTGCTCGACCGTCCCGCAATACCGGCCTCGCTGATCGACGACCTGTATGCGATGGAGCTGCAGCGCATCGCGCTGAACATGCAGATCAGCCTGACCCACAGCATCGCCCGCCACGCCCTGGAATGCGCCAACAAGATGGCCCAGGCCGAGGCGATTCACCTGCGGCGTATCCATGGCCATGCCGCGTCCGCTGCCATCCTTCCCAAGGATTCACCATGAGCACACACTTCGTCGGAGGGCAACATCGGTTCTGCGCCGGACTACCGCGAATTCCCCAATGGCAATCACGAGCCGCGCCGGCTGCTGTGCCTGAACGTCTATTTCGACAACCCGATCCCGCGCAAGGACGGCGAGGCGGGCCGCGGCGGCTTCTGGGCGCCGGTGGAACTGCACCGCGATGCCGAGCCACGATGTTCCAGAATGGCACGCAGGTGCTGGTCGCGGGCCGCACGGTGCGCGACGAAGGGGAGGATGCCAACGAGAACGAGCGCGTCACGTTCAAGCTCGAGGCCCGGCGCGTGGGCATCCTGCGGTACCGCATCGACGCCGTGACGCTGAGCGCCAAGCCCGCCGGCGGGCAGTAGTCGCTGTTCTCTACAGCCGCCGAGGGCGGCTGTAGCTATTGTCAGATGTCCGCCATGCACCAGTGGACTATCCCCTGGGGATAGTTCCATTGCGGTCCACCGGGTTCCTCCCGCCCTCCCGACGCGAATCACCCGCCCCGCAGCGTGCAGCGATCTACGTATACCGCTGCGACAACCGTTCCCCCCTCGATCACAAATTGGTATCCATGCCGTCCGGCTTTCTTGCTGCCGGTCTCATCCGGCGCAGTCATGCTGTCGCCTATCTGATGAACCGCACATTTACAAGGAGGCTTCATGCCCGGGTGCAGACGCCGACGCTGAAGACCTCGGAGGGGCAGCGCAGCGCATCGCGCAGGCGGCGTGAATCTTCTAGGTCATCATGACAGGTCACGCTGAAGCCCACGAACCCGCGCCACGCCGGCCGTATTCGACGGCGGGGCCAAGCTCCCGCATCCCGCGGGATACCCCAGCGCATGTCACCTTCTTCAACGGTGCGCGCGCCTCGCGGTGCTGTCATTGACATGCGAGGCGAGAAGGCCATTCCTCGGCAGACCGCGCTCGGCGCGGTTGCATTGATCCAGGTGCTTCCGTCGATGGCGAGGGGTCTCCTGGCGGCTGGCCGGCCTGTGCCGCAGCGAGCCGCCAGGAGACCCGTCGGGTTGGCGGTATTCGTTGCCGGTGCCCGCCGGTGGAACAACGGGCTCCCTTTGTGCGCGGATGTGTGCCGAAGGATGTCGACCCCAGCCACGATACGGGTCGAGTGCGACTGCTGGTGCAGCAAACGGCTTTGACGACGGCTGCAACAGCCCACAGGTGGTGCCTTCGTCCAAGGCCGAAGGCTTCATGCTTTCGGCCTGTTGTTCTTTGCTTGATCAGAAAACGGCGCCGCGCCGGCGCAAGGCGGCACGAACACGATGCGGTTTGGCGCGCAACGCGGGCATGGCTTCGCGACCATGCTGAAGCCATGCGCTGCTGACCACCGTCAGTGCCATGCCCAGGCAGATCCGATCTTCAAGGCTGCAACGCGTCATCGCCGCGTGGATCGAACCGGTCCGTGCTTCGCATCGCCCACCGGGGACGAGTGTCTTCCCGACGCCGATGCTTCTTTCCTCAACCTTCGGGACGTTTCCGCTTCCGTCAGGGCGTGGGGCTCCGGGTCCTTCGGCCAGGAGAAACCATGTCCCTTTTTAACGAGGTGGCGGCGCGGTGCCGATTTTTTCATGACACGCGCGAATGCTTGCCGCAGGCTGGTCCAATGTCCGCTGGTGTTGCCAGCAGCCTGCCCAGGCAGTCGAGACCTTGAAGACTGCGGTCCGGTTCGCCGTTCTGGTCTTCTTCTATCGCCGGACGCATCCAGCGTCCATCCACCTACAAGGGACATACCTCCCTTGCGGGCGGGAGTCCCTTGGTTGCTACAAGGAGTTCTCCCATGGATACCCAAGCCATCCGCGCACTGATGCCGACGCTGGTGCGCGGCCACGTGCCTTCCAACGTCCGCAGCTTCAAGTTCAACATCTTCGATGGCCAGCCCAAGGTCTCGACGCTGGGCTTCCATATCGATCCGAAGCCCTTTGAGGGCAAGGTGATCGCCAAGACCGACGAGGCCATTGTCGTCAAGACGGGCAGGGCTGAGTTCGCGGTGCTTGACCGATCGCTCGTGACCGAGGAGCCCGACGAGGGCGCCAAGGTCCAGGTCGAGCCCTACGCCAGACGCCGTTTCGACGGCCTGCGCGCGGACACGCCCGAGGAGAGCACGGAGTTCACCGTCGACGGCCAACCCTACACGGTTAAACGATACGTGTTCGGCTCCGCGCCGGCGAAGCTGCCGGTTCCCGAGCCGCGCTGCCCCGAGCTGCAGGCGCTGATCCAGCAACTGGAGCAGATGCCAGCACCCGACGGCTTTCGTCGCATCACCCACATGCTGGTGGATGCCGGCGCGCGGGACTTTACCTGGGTGGATCCGCTACTCGACGACATCGCGACGCCACCGGCCATCGGCTTCACCGTGTCCTCGGCGAAGTTCCAGGGACATGTCACTGTGCTCTACGAGCGCGGCGACGACCTCTACGCGGTGGAGCTACGCCGCGACGGCGAGTTGGTCGAACGGGTCGATGAGGTGTTCTTCGACACCCTGGGCGAGATACTGGAACAGCTGATCGACGACGGGAACTGGCGTCTCATCCGCGTACAGTGCCTGTCCGGCCGCAAACCGGTCCAGCGCTGATTGCCATGCGCCCCCGTCCTCGCGACGGGGGCTTCTCATCCCTGTCTCTGGAGATCACACCATGTCTATTTCGATTCAAAGGGTCGGACCTGGGGCCCGGTACGTGCGTTTCGACACGCGCGTATCGGGTTCGTGAAGCGCAGCTCCCGGTGCGTCGCTCTCCAAGGAGAAGCGTGCCGGCGCGCAGGATGTTGAGCCGCAATGCCCGCCTGCTGACATCGCCAATCCGGTGGCAGTGTGTTTCCCATTTGGTGCTGCCATTTGCATCGAGTGAGGCGAAGGTAATGGCTCCATGTTCCGGGGATCCGATTCAAATGCGACTGTTCGCCTGTTCCATTCGCCCTCTTGCCTGTCTCGCCGGGCTGGCAGGGGCCATCCTCGCCACGGGCTGTGCGACCACGGTACCACCGCCTGATCTGACGCAGACGCCCAGCACACGCGAGCAGCCCCAGGCGCCGATGTCCGGCATGGACACGTCAGCCGGTCCGGTGCCCGTCTACCGCTACGGGCGCTACACCTTGGTCGAACTGGTGCCGGAGCCGGCGCAGCGCGACCTGATGCAGCAGGTCGTGGAAATCACCATCCCCCCCGCGCTCGACACCACGGTTGGCGACGCCATGCGCCATGTCCTCCTGCGCTCAGGCTACCGGCTGTGCGAGGACCCGGCGGCGGCAACGCTGTATGCGCTGCCGTTGCCTGCTGCCCATCTGCGGTTGGGGCCGCTGGTCCTGCGCGATGCGCTGCTGACCCTCGCTGGTCCGGCGTGGGATATGGCGGTCGATGACACCACCCGCCAGGTCTGCTTCAAGCAAGAGTTGGCGCCCGCCACCACCACCCCGAGGGCACCGGCTGTGGATCGCGCCGAATCCGTCAAACGCATCGCTACTCCAGAGGTGCAACCATGAACGTCCCGAACATTCCGGCCCCGTCCGACCGAGAAGGACGGGCACGCTGGCCCTGGATCGCCGCGGGTGTCTGGCTGCTGCTCGTCAGCGCGCTGACGATCGTCAACAGCGTCGGGTTGTCGCGTCTCACCGAGCAAAGCCGCGCCAGCGCCCAGGATGCTCATGTCCAGGCGCTGGCGACGCGCATCGACGCCCTGGAAGAGCAGGCCGAGGCCGTTAAGCGTCAGCCCGCGCCCGTCACCCGGGCCGATCTCGACGCCACGCGCCAAGCGCTGGACGAGCGCCTGGCGCGTGTCGAGCAGGCTCATACCGCCGATGACCGCGCCAGCGAGGTGCACGCGTTGCAGGCGCGCGTCGGCGTCATCGAGGATCGCCTAAAGAGAGTCGCACCCACCGTGGCCGAGGCACGCAGGCGCGCCGCTGAACCTCCCAAGCCCAAGGTACCCGAGCCGCCGTTCAACGTCGTCGGCCTGGAGCTGCGCGGTGGAGAGCGCTTCCTGTCCGTCGCGGCGCGCGGCGCAGCTTCGGTGCGCGACGCGCGGCTGCTACGTGAGGGCGACACCTTGGGCGCCTGGCACCTCCAGTCCATCGAAGCGCATGCCGCGGTGTTCCGCATCGACGGCCACACGCTGCGCATCGCGATCCCGTAGGAGCGGGCCATGAAGCAAGGCTCGCTGCCTTCGGCTGTTCTTGCCATGTTGCTTGCTGCCGGCGTACCCCGCGCATACGCACAGGCGAAGCCGCTGGCGACCGCCCGAGTGACCCAGAGTCAGGTGCTGAACAGCGCCGACGCCGCGCTCGACGAGCGCCAGGCCAAGGATTGGGGGCTGCGTCCCGAGGAATGGGCGCGCTACCGGCAACTGATGCAAGGGCCGTTGGGCATCTATTCTCCAAACCTCGATCCGCTCACTGCCTTGGGCATCGAAGCGCGCAGCGACGAGGAGCGCAATCACTACGCCGAGCTGCAGGTGCAGGCCGAGTCACGGCGCGTGAACAAGACGCTCGCCTACCAGCGGGCCTACGACGCGGCTTGGAAGCGGCTTTATCCGGGCCAGCAGCGCGTCAATCTGCCGGGTACACAGGCACCAAGCGTCGGCAACAGGGGCTCTGGTCGCCTGGCCGTCTTCGTCAAGGCCGACTGCGCGCCGTGCGACCGGCGCGTGCGCCAGTTGCAGGCGGCCGGCACGGCCTTCGATGTCTATATGGTCGGCAGCCGCCAGGACGATGCGCGCATCCGCCAGTGGGCGACCCAGGCCGGCATCGACCCGTCCCGGGTGCGCGCACGCGCGATCACGCTCAACCATGATGCCGGGCGCTGGCTGACCCTCGGCGTGCCGGGTGAGCTGCCGGCTGTGGTACGTGAGGTGAACGGCGAATGGCAGCGGCAGTAGGTGCGCCCTCCGCGTTGCGCGCCGCGCGCCTGCTTGGCGCTTGCGTCTGGGCCTCGGTTGCTTGCGCGCAAGAGCTGCCACCACCGGCCTACCAGATTGCCGCGCAGCAGGCAGGCGTGCCGTCGCCGGTGCTGTACGCGGTGGCCTTGCAGGAGACCGGCACCAGGCTGCGTGGCCGTTTGATCCCTTGGCCGTGGACGCTCAATGTCGCTGGCAGGTCCGAGCGTTATGCCACGCCGGCCCAGACCTGCGCCGGCTTGCGCAGGGCGCTCGCCCGCATCCCGGCCAACCGGATCGACGCCGGCCTCGGGCAGGTCAATCTCGGCTACCAAGCGCACCGCTACAGCCACCCCTGCGAGCTGCTCGACCCTTACCGGAATCTTGCGATTGCCGCGCAAATCCTCAAGGAGCAGCACATAGAGGGCGAGGACTGGCTGGTCGCCATCGGGCGCTACCACCATCCAGCCGGCGGCGCACCGGCCGCCCGCTACCGCCGCAGCGTCCGCCAGTACCTCGTCCGCGTGCTGGGTCCGCGCACAACGCTTTCTGTCACCAAAGTTACCAAGCCATGAACCGCATGCTCTTCACTACCGCCCTGGGGCTGCTCATTGCCGCCACCGCCATGGCGCAATCGACCACCCAACCGCTGATCGTTGTCGAGGACCGCGGCGGCGTCTCGGCGCTGCCGTACTACCAGACATTGAATCCTCAGGGCGCGGGTCCGGCCAAGCCGGCCGCGCCGATGCCGGCACCCCGCATCGGAGGTCCGGCAGAAGCCGAGGCGGCCATGCTGCCGGTGCGCTCGGCACGGCTGTCACCGGGTGATGAACCGCGCCGCGTCATTCGCGCGCCGGGCCTCACACCATTGTTCCTGATCGGCGACGATGACCGCTCCCGCGCTTGGCTCCTGCAGCGCCGGGGGGCGTTGCAAGAGCTGCGCGCGGTGGGGCTGGTAGTCAACGTGGCCTCGCCCGAAGCGCTGGCCGCGCTGCGCCGCCTCGCGCCGGGCCTGATGCTGTCGCCGGCCTCGGGCGACGACATGGCTCAGCGGCTGGGCATCCGTCACTACCCGGTACTGATCACCTCCACCGGCATCGAGCCGTGATGTGAAACGCCGACCATGGCCAAGTCCCGGAACATCGAGGTTTTGCTGCGGCCAGCGGTGGAGCTATACACCGTCGCGGTTTGTGCGGGAGCCGCATTGCTGTGCCTGTTGGCACCGTGGTCGCTCGCGCTGAGCCCCTTGCTGGGCCCGGGCAGCGCGCTGATGTTCCTCACCTTCGGTGCCATCCGGCTGAGGGACGCCTGGGCCATCCTCCGCTACCGACGCAACATCCGCAGGCTACCGCGCTACGTGATGACCAGCCGCGACGTGCCCGTCAGCCAACAGCGGCTATTCGTCGGCCGGGGCTTTCGATGGGATCAGCGCCACACCCATAGGCTCCTGCAGACCTATCGGGCGGAGTTCCGTCGCTACGTGGAGCCGACGGTGATCTACAAGGTGGCACGGCGGATCGAGGAGCGGCTGGAATTCGCACCGTTCCCTGTGTCCAGGCTGGCGAAGGCTCTGGCCTGGGACAGCCCACTCAATCCGGCGCGGCCGCTGCCGCCGGTCGGCGGCCTGCCACGCCTGCACGGCATCGAGCCGCACGAGGTGGACGTCACGCTGCCGCTGGGCGAGCGGGTTGGCCACACGCTGGTGCTGGGCACCACGCGCGTGGGCAAGACCCGCCTGGCCGAGCTGTTCATCACCCAGGACATCCGCCGCAAGGCGGGCGGCCAGCACGAGGTGGTGATCGTCTTCGACCCGAAGGGGGACGCCGACCTGCTCAAACGTATGTACGTGGAGGCCAGGCGTGCCGGAAGGGAAGGGGAGTTCTACGCCTTTCACCTGGGCTGGCCGGATATCTCGGCACGTTACAACGCTGTGGGCCGCTTCGACCGTATATCGGAGGTTGCCACGCGCATTGCGGGCCAGCTTTCGGGCGAGGGCAACAGCGCAGCGTTCCGCGAGTTCGCCTGGCGCTTTGTCAACATCATCGCGCGCGCCCTGGTCGAACTGGGTCAGCGTCCCGACTACCTGCTGATCCAGCGCCACGTCATCAACATCGACGCGCTGTTCATCGAGTACGCCCAGCATTTCTTCGCCAAGAGCGAGCCGAAAGCCTGGGAGATCATCGTGCAGCTCGAGGCGCGGCTGAACGACAGGAACATTCCGCGCAACATGATCGGCCGCGAGAAGCGGGTCGTGGCGCTGGAGCAGTACCTCTCGCAGGTGCACATCTACGACCCCGTGCTCGATGGTCTGCGCAGTGCAGTGCGCTACGACCGCACCTATTTCGACAAGATCGTTGCGAGCCTGCTGCCACTGTTGGAGAAGCTGACCACTGGAAAGATCGCGCAACTGCTCGCGCCAAACTACTCGGACCTGAGCGACCTGCGGCCCATCTTCGATTGGATGCAGATCATCCGCAAGCGCGCAGTGGTTTACGTCGGCCTGGACGCGCTCTCGGACGCGGAAGTCGCGGCCGCCGTGGGCAACTCGATGTTCAGCGACCTGGTATCAGTGGCTGGTCACATCTACAAGTTCGGTATCGACGAAGGTCTGCCGGGCGCATCGACCGGCGTGAAGGTGCCAATCAACGTCCACGCTGACGAGTTCAACGAACTGATGGGCGACGAGTTCATGCCGATGATCAACAAGGGCGGCGGCGCCGGGGTTCAAGTGACGGCCTACACGCAGACGCTCTCTGACATCGAGGCGCGCATCGGCAGCCGCGCCAAGGCCGGGCAGGTGGTCGGCAACTTCAATAACCTGTTCATGCTGCGCGTGCGCGAGACCGCCACGGCCGAACTGCTGACGCGGCAACTGCCCAAGGTCGAGGTGTATGCCACCACGGTGACGAGCGGCGCGACCGACAGCTCCGACCCGACCGGCAATACCGCCTTCACCTCCAACACCCAGGATCGCATCAGCAGCACCAGCGTGCCGCTGATCGAGCCCGCGCACGTGGTCGCCTTGCCCAAGGGACAATGCTTCGCGCTGATTGAGGGCGGCAATCTGTGGAAGATCCGCATGCCGCTGCCGGCACCCGATCCCGACGAGGCCATGCCCAGGGACCTGCAGGAGCTGGCCGGCTACATGCGGCAGCACTATGTCGAGGCCGGCGACTGGTGGGCGAGCCAGGGCGTCCCCGGCCTGCAGGACCAGGCGCTACCCGACGATCTGCTGGCGAACTTTCAGCAGATGGCCGCGGCCGATGAGGCTGGCCACGAAGGCGCCCCAACATGAGCGATCCGGCCGCCGCAGCGCAGCGCCAGCAGGTCCACCAACAGGGGCTGATCGCGGGCCTTATCACCTTGCCGTTCCACTTCTTCGGCGTGCTATGCGGCTCGTTGCTCCTGTGCATCGTGATCGAGTGCATCGGGGTACACTTCTTCTGGCCGCAGGAGAGCTGGCGCCACGCCCAGGGCATGCTCAACCACGAGTTGGCCCTGGTGTCGGAGAGCTTTACGCGTAGCGTGCTGGTGCAGGAACCAGGCCGCACCGCCCGGCATCTTGTCGAGCTGGCCTACGACTGTCTTTTCGTGAAAAGCGGGCTGCTCGACTGGATACGCGATGCCGCCAGCCACGCCAGCGCCGGTGTCCGCAGCCAGGCCCATGACTTGCGCTACTACCTGGGCATGGTCTATGTGCATGTGGAGCGCTACTTGATCGCCTCGGCCTACACCGCGCTCGTGTTTCTCGTGCGGCTGCTGGTGCTGACGCTGACCTTGCCGCTGTTCCTGATGGCCGCCTTCGTCGGCCTGGTGGATGGGTTGGTTCGGCGCGACGTGCGCAGCTTCGGAGCCGGCCGAGAGACGGGATTCGTCTACCACCGAGCGAAGGCCAGCCTGATGCCGCTGGCCATCCTGCCGTGGGTTACTTACCTGGCACTGCCGGTAAGCGTCCATCCGCTGCTGATCCTGTTGCCCAGCGCAGCTATGTTCGGCGTAGCCGTGTGCATCGCAGCAGCGACGTTCAAGAAGTACCTCTAGGCGACTCTAGGCGGTGGACGTCTGCGGTTTCGCCTTGGCGGCAATCATCAACATGCGCTTCAACCCGACGATGAGGCTGGCGCTGCCCACCACCAGCCTCATCGAGACCGGGGGGCATGGCGACGTACAAGTTCCGTGCGCTCATGCCTTCCGTGTTCAGCAGCACCGCCACCTCCGCTTCTAGATCCTCGAGCAACAAGAGCCTGCTGCCGACAGTTGCACGTCGGACGACACGTTGAATCGCGCCGGGTTGGCCGGCCAGGCCTCGTCATAGGCGAAGGCGCGGTTCTCAAGGCCGGCCTTGCCGGACATAGACGAGCGAATCGACCGGCAGGCCCGCCTTGCCAATGCACAACCGGATCTGCTGAAACAGGTAATAACTGCTTCCAAGGAAGCTCTAAGAAGAGAAAGGCTTCCGATGAGCACCCTAAATGGGGCCGCTGGCGGGACATGGCGCCATCAATCCGGTCGCGCAGAAGTTCTTTTTCTCTACTGCGCCTGACCGAGGCGCGCCGCAGCATCGATGCCATTCACTTCACCGGGGAATGGCACGATGAAACAGACCTGCCGACGCAATGGCACGTGGCCGCGTGCAATGGTCATGCTGCTCCTGGCGCTGACCCTCTCGTTTTCGGACGTGCGTGGGGCCATTCCCTCCGATGGCGCCCTGGAGCGTGAGGAGCTCTCCGCTCTGGCACGCCAGATCGAACTGGCTGACCGCCTGGCAGAGCACGCCGCCAACACCGCGCTGAATGAACGTGCTCGCTACCACTTCGATTACGCCCGGCTGCGAGCGGACCTCAAGCGCATCCGCGCAGGCGTGCAGGACTACCTCGTCCCGCAGCGAGCCCAGCCGCGCGATCCCGTTCCCCTGGCCGGCGACTACGTGCACCGCGATGAACGGCAGGAGTCATCGCCATGACGCCTTCCGCCGATCAGGTCGCCGCATTCCAGGCCAACGGCGGTTTCACGCCCGCGACCGTCTCCACCGTTGTCCTCGGCTTCGTCTTCGCCGTCCTGCTGCTGTGGGGCGTTTGGGCGATGCGTACCGCCTATGTCGGCTGGGCCGAGAACCGAATAACTCAGCGCCAGTTCCTCGGTGTGGTCGTACGCTTCGTCGCGATGTACCTGGTGCTGAGCTTCTTCCTCCTGTCCTGACCACCACGAAAGGTTGAATCGCAATGAACACTTGTTCGACTTCTCATCGCGCCGCACGCACTGCTGCCATGCTCGTTTCGCTGGGCATCACGGCCACGCCGCTGGCCTCGTTCGCCGGCTTGCCGACCATGGAAGACCCATCGCGCGGCGCGGGTAAGGGCATCCTGCAAACGCTGCAGAACTACGGCTACGACATCGTGATGCTCATTGCGCTGCTGGTGGTTGCCTCGATGTTCATCGGGGTCTGCTACCACGCTTATACGCGTTACGCCGAGATCCACACCGGCCGTGCCACCTGGGGCCAGTTCGGCCTCACGGTGGCGGTGGGCGCTATGCTGCTGATCGTTGGCATCTGGCTGCTGACCAAGGCGGCCGGTGTGCTCTGAGGGCCGGCACCGATGGCCAGCTACCCGCAAATCCCGAGGCAGGCTCAACATGATGGCCCGGGGGATGGGCTCGTGACCTTCCTGCCGCATCGTTTGAACCGCCATCCAGTGGTCGTACGCGGATTGACCGCCGACGAGCTGTGGGTCTGCGCCGGCCTGTCGGCCGTAGCCGGCTTCCTGGCCGGGTTGCCGCTGGCTTGGCTGACCCACAGTATCGCCATGGTGCCGACACTGATCGTCGTCGGCATCGGGATCGGCGTCTTCGCGGGTGGCGGCTTACTGCGCCGGCAAAAGCGCGGTCGGCCCGACACCTGGCTGTACCGCCAGCTCCAGTGGCGGCTTGCGCTGCGCTACCCCTCGCTGGTTGCCCACGTAGGGGGAGGGCAGCTCATCACTCGCTCTGGCTGGTGGACCACGCGGCGCCAGGGGTCTTCCACGTGCATCCGTCGAGGTGCCGCATGAGCCGGTTCAAGAACGAAGTCATGCACCTGCAGGCGCATGTCAAAACCTTGCGCCTCGGTGCCGCCGCGCTTTTCGTCGTGGCGCTGCTGCTCGGGTTCGCCTGGTGGAGTTCGCCGAAGAGCTTGACCATCCACGTGCCTCCGGACCTGCGTTCGGGAAGCACCCGCAAGTGGTGGGACGTGCCTCCTGAGAGCGTCTACGCCTTCACCTTTTACATCTGGCAGCAGGCCCAGCGCTGGCCGACCAATGGTGAGGAGGACTACCCGCGCAACCTCAGGGCCCTGTCCGCCTACTTCACGCCGAGCTGCCTGTCCTTCCTGCAACAGGACTACGAATTCCGGCGCAACAACGGCGAGCTGCGCCTGCGCGTGCGCGGCATCTACGAAATTCCCGGTCGAGGCTACGGCGACGATCCCGCGTCGCGCGTGCAAGTTGTGTCGGCGAACGATTGGATCGTCATGCTCGACGTGAGCGCCGACGAGTACTTGGGCGCCGAGCAGGTCAAGCGCGCACTGGTGCGCTACGCCTTGAAGGTCGTGCGCATGGATGTCGATCCGGAGCACAACCCCTTCGGTCTGTCCGTGGACTGCTACGCGAGCGCGCCGCAGCGCATTGAACTTGCGCCGGCACCTGCGTCGGCCAGCCAACCCGCCGCTGCCACCCATTTGCAAGGAGGCGCCCCATGAAGCGCCTTGTCGTGCCGGCCCTGGCCGGCTTCCTGCTCAGCATGGGGCTCGTCTGCACCGGCCACGCCGTGGAGATCCTGCGCTGGGAGCGTTTGCCCCTGGCCGTGCCGCTCGTGGTCGGCCAGGAGCGCGTGATCTTCATCGACCGCAACGTGCGCATCGGCCTGCCGGAGAGCATCGGATCGCACCTGCGCGTGCAGAGCGCGGGCGGCGCGATCTATCTGCGCGCAAGCGAGCCGATTCCGCCCTCTCGGTTGCAACTGCAGGATGTGAACTCCGGGGTGCTGATCCTGCTCGACATCGCTGCCGAGCCGGCCAAGGCGGGCCAGCCGGCGCTGGAGCCCGTGCGCATCGTCGCGGGCGATGGGACATCTTCCCCCGCCAAAGCCCTGGCCGGTACCGTCACAAGCGCGGACGAGCCTCGCGACACGGCCAGCGCGGCCGCGCGGCGCGCGACCCCGGTGCCCGTGGTGCTGACACGCTATGCGGCACAGAACCTCTATGCACCACTGCGGACCGTGGAGCCGGTGGCCGGCATCGCCCGCGTGAACATGCACCGGCATCTCAAACTGGATACCTTGCTGCCCACGCTCCCGGTGCACGCGCAGGCGCTGGCCGCGTGGCGGCTCGAGGACCAGTGGGTGACGGCTGTGAAGCTCACCAACACCTCGGCACGGCATCTGGTGCTCGACCCGCGCGCACTGCAGGGCGATTTCGTCGCGGCAACCTTCCAACATGCGGCCCTGGGGCCGGCCGGCCAGTCGGCCGATACCACCGTGGTCTACCTCGTTACCCGTGGCCATGGCCTGGCCGAGTCGCTGTTGCCGAAGGTGGCACCCATCGACGCCGCCGTGGACCTGCCGGCGGCAGCCGCAGCCGGCCAGGCCGAAGGAGGAGGTGCCCGTAATGAAAAGTAACCCCCTCCTCAAGTGGTTGCTGATCCCGATGGTGCTACTGGTGGTCTTCGTCGGCATCAAGCTCTTCTCGGGGGATCGTGGCACCAAGCTCGGTCAGCCCGGTGCTGCCAATCCGCTCACGCCTGAAGAGATGAAGGCCGTGGGTATCGAGGGCGACACGCCGCGCGACACCGTTGCCACGCTGGTCGCCCAGGTCAAGCAGCTGCGCAATGAACTACAGACAGCGCTCAACGAAAACAAGAACCAGAAGGCCGAGAACGAGCGCATGCGCACCCGCGAGAGCGCGATCGACCAACGCATCCAGACCGCATTGGATGGCGAGCGCGGCCGCCTGCAACAGGAGCGCGATCAGATCGCCAACGATCGTCAGCAGACGCAGGGCCAGTTGCAAGACCTGCAGCGGCGCCTCGACGGGCTTTCCGGCAAGGGCAGCCAGTCCGACCTGCCCATCGGGCTGGGCCTGGAGGAGGTCGATGGCAAGAACTTCGGCGGTGGCCAGAGTGGCGGTGCTCGCAGCAGTGGCGGCACGCGCTGGGTGGAGCCGGACGATGCCAAGCCTTCCAAGAGCGGCGGTGCAGGTAGCGGCCCGAACCTACCCACCAGCTTCGGACCCGCGCAGAAGACCCTGACGGATACGGCCGACAGCATTATGAGCACCGTCGATGAGGGCGGCAGCCGCGCCGTGGAGGCCTCCGCCGAGCCGGTCTACACGGTGCCGTCCAACTCAACGCTGATGGGCTCGATTGCCATGACAGCGCTAATCGGACGTGTGCCGATCGACGGTACGGTGAACGACCCGTATCCCTTCAAGGTGCTGATCGGTCCGGACAACCTCACCGCCAACGGCATCGACATTCCTGACGTGGCCGGCGCGGTGGTCAGTGGCACCGCCTCGGGCGACTGGACGCTTTCATGCGTGCGCGGCCAGATCCGCAGCGTGACCTTCGTTTTCCAGGACGGAACCATCCGAACCGTGCCGGAGAAGAGTTCGCGCAGCCAGGGCGCCAACGGTGGCCAGGCCAGCAGCAACGGCACGGACGGCAGCGCCACACGGGGCGCCTTGGGCTGGATCAGCGATCCCTATGGCATTCCCTGCGTCTCCGGCGAGCGGCGCAGCAACGCGCAGCAGTACCTCGGTTCGCAGGCGTTGATTACCGCGGCCGGTGCCGGCGTGGCCTCGCTCATCAAGTCCGACAACGGTAGCGTGGCCGTGGTCTCCAACAGCAACGGCTCGCTCGGCACGGTGGGTATCTCCGGCAACGAGGCCATGGGCCGCATCCTGGCCGGCGGTGTGCGCGACATGGCCGATTGGGTCAACAAGCTCTACGGGCAGGCGTTTGCCGCCATCTACGTGCAGCCTGGTGCCAAGGTCGCCGTCCATCTGGAGCAGCCCCTCAACATCGACTACGACGCCAAGGGGCGGCGGGTCAATCACCGCATTGGAGAAGCTCATGCGTCGGATCTGGACTGAAGCGGCCGCAACCCTGATCGCGGTCATGGTGCTGGGAGGGTGTGCCACCAGCAAGGACAAGCTGCTGCCGCAGGGCGATCACACCATGCTCGATGTCTGGAACCAGGAGGCCGGCGGCAGTGCGGGCGGTGGCCAGCCCGCTGGGCAACTGCTCGATGTGCGCCAGGGCTTGCGCCGGCCGGTGACCGAAGCCGACGTACAGGGCATGCCCGCGACCAATGCGGCCTACACCCGCACCGCCGCCAACGAGATCTACCGCCAGTTCCACCGACTGCCGAACCCGGACCTCGTGATGTACGTCTTCCCGCACCTAGCTGGCACCGATCCAGTGCCGGTGCCCGGCTACACCACGGTGTTCCCGCTCTACCAGCGAGTGCAGTACGCGATGCCGGGCGAACGCCTGGAGGGCTACTGATGATCCGGTCCGTTCCCTTCTTTCGGGCGCGCCAGGCCGAAAGGCCAACCGGTGCTGACGCGCCAGCCGACGACGCCTGGACCCGGCATGTGTCGTCGCTGGCCGCGCATGGCATTACCGAGCCCGGCAGCGCGTTGGCCGCCGGCCGCCGCAACCCGGCCACCGAGGCGGACGCCCAGGCGCTCTATGACGTCGCCCCGTCCTTCGCCGATCTGCTGCCCTGGGTGGAATACCTGCCCGAATCGATGAGCATGCTGCTGGAGGACGGCCAGTCGGTCGCGACCTTCTTCGAGCTGGCCCCTGTCGGCACTGAAGGGCGCGAGCTGGCCTGGCTGTGGCAGGCGCGCGACGCGCTGGAGAACGCGCTGCAGGATTCCTTCGATGAACTCGACGAGCACCCCTGGGTGGTCCAGCTCTATGCCCAGGACGAGGCGAACTGGGACGGCTATTTGCGCACGCTGGCAGACTACGTCCGGCCGCGCGCTCAGGGCATCGCCTTCAGCGAGTTCTATCTGCGCTTCCTCGCGCACCATCTGCGCGCGATCGCCAAGCCCGGCGGGCTGTTCGAGGATACCACGGTGACACGCTTGCCGTGGCGCGGCCAGGTCCGGCGCGTGCGCATGGTGGTCTTCCGGCGCGCACCAACGACAGCGGTCTCCCGGCGCGGCCAATCGCCCGAGCAGTCCCTGTCCACGATCTGTGATCGACTCGTGGGCGGGCTCGCCAATGCGGGCGTGAAGGCCCGCCGCATGCATGCGGCCGACATCCACGACTGGCTGCTGCGCTGGTTCAACCCGCATCCGACCCTGCTGGGGCCGAGTGCTGAAGATCGTGAGCGCTTCTACGCGCTGACCCGCTATCCCGAGGCGAGGGAAACAGGCGAGATCGAACTGGCTAGCGGCGACTTTGCCCAGCGCCTGTTCTTTGGGCAGCCGTGCTCGGACGTGGTCAACGGCGCCTGGCTCTTCGACGGGATGCCGCATCGGGTCATTGTGATGGACCGGCTGCGCATGCCCCCGGCGACGGGACACATCACCGGCGAGACCCGCAAGGGCGGCGATGCAGTCAATGCGCTGTTCGACCAGATGCCGGAAGACACGGTGATGTGTCTCACCCTGGTCGCCACGCCTCAGGACGTGCTGGAGGCGCACCTGAACCACGTGAGCAAGAAATCGGTGGGGGAGACGCTGGCCTCGGAGCAGACTCGCCAGGACGTGCAGCAAGCACGCAGCCTGATCGGCAGCGCGCACAAGCTCTACCGCGGCGCGCTGGCCTTCTACCTACGCGGGCGCGACCTGCAGCAACTCGACGCCCGCGGCCTGCAACTGGTCAACGTCATGCTCAACGCCGGTCTGCAGCTGGTGCGCGAGGAAGACGAGGTTGCGCCGCTCAACAGCTACCTGCGCTGGTTGCCCTGCGTCTTCGACCCGGCCCTGGACAAGCGGCAGTGGTACACCCAGCTCATGTTCGCGCAGCACGCCGCGAACTTGGCGCCGGTCTGGGGCCGCAGCCAGGGCACGGGGCATCCGGGCATCACCTTCTTCAACCGTGGCGGCGGGCCGATCACCTTCGATCCGCTCAACCGGCTGGATCGGCAGATGAACGCGCATCTGTTTCTGTTCGGCCCCACCGGCTCGGGCAAGAGTGCCACGCTCAACAATATCCTAAACCAGATCACGGCGATCTACCGGCCGCGCCTGTTCATCGTCGAGGCGGGCAACAGCTTCGGCCTTTTCGGCGACTTCGCCACGCGCCTGGGCCTGTCGGTGCACCGCGTCAAGCTCGCCCCCGGCGCCGGCATGAGCCTGGCCCCTTTCGCCGACGCCTGGCGTCTGGTGGACACGCCTGGCCAAGTGCAAACGCTGGATGCCGACGACCTCGACGAGGACCGCGACGAGGACCGCGACGAGACAACACAGGTCACGGACGATGATGAGCAGCGCGACGTGCTTGGCGAACTGGAAATCACGGCGCGGCTGATGATCACCGGCGGCGAGGACAAGGAAGAGGCCCGGATGACGCGCGCCGACCGCAGCCTCATCCGCCAGTGCATTCTCGACGCGGCCCAGCGTTGTGTGGCCGACAAGCGCACGGTACTCACGCGCGACGTGCGCGACGCGCTGCGCGGGCGCGCTAACGACATGACACTGCCCGAGGTCCGCCGCGCCCGGTTGCTGGAGATGGCCGACGCGATGGACATGTTCTGCCAAGGCGTGGATGGCGAGATGTTCGACCGACCCGGCACGCCCTGGCCCGAAGCCGACATCACCATCGTCGATCTGGCCACGTTCGCGCGCGAGGGCTACAACGCCCAGCTCTCCATCGCCTACATCAGCCTCATCAACACGGTGAACAACATCGCCGAGCGCGACCAGTTTCTGGGGCGGCCGATCATCAACGTGACCGATGAGGGGCACATCATCACCAAGAACCCGCTGCTCGCACCCTACGTAGTCAAGATCACCAAGATGTGGCGCAAGCTCGGCGCCTGGTACTGGCTCGCGACCCAGAACATCGACGACCTGCCCAAGGCGGCCGAACCGATGCTCAACATGATCGAGTGGTGGATCTGCCTGTCGATGCCGCCGGACGAGGTAGAGAAGATCGCGCGCTTCCGCGAGCTGAACCCGGCGCAGAAGGCACTGATGCTATCGGCGCGCAAGGAGGCTGGCAAGTTCAGTGAGGGCGTGATCCTCTCCAAATCGATGGAAGTGTTGTTTCGTGCTGTCCCACCCAGCCTCTACCTGGCCCTGGCTCAGACGGAACCTGAGGAGAAAGCCGAGCGCTTCCAGTTGATGCAGCAGTACGGCATTGGCGAACTGGATGCTGCATTGAAGATCGCTGAGAGGATCGATTGCGCCCGCGGCATCGCATCGCTTCCACTCGATGGATTGACGCCGTAAGGAGCGCATGATGCAACGTTCCGGCGCTAACCAATCCCGGACCCTTCTTGCCGTACTGCTGGTGGCCGCCTCGCTGATAGGCGTAGGCGCCTGGCTGGTACTGCGTCCGCAGGCCATGGCGCCAGCCACTGTTCAGTTCGAGTCTCATGCCGAGGCGAAGACTGGGGCTCGGTCTACGGCAGTACCCGGACCGCCTTGGCGCCGCGGCCGTTCTGATGCGCGTTTCACCGTGATCGAATATGCCGACCTGGAATGCCCGTTCTGCCGGACCTACTTCCCGGTCCTTAAGCGCTGGATCGATGAACACCCAGACGTAGCGCTGCAATGGCACCATCTGCCGCTCGCGATGCACGAGCCGGCCGCATCCGCCGAAGCCCGCCTCGTCGAATGCGTCGGTGCTGCCGGCGGCGATGCTGCGTTCTGGCAGGCGGTCGAATGGGTCTATACCCATACCCGCGGCAATGGCCAGGGCCTGCCCGAGGAACTGCGCTATCCCGACCTGTCGCCAGCCGCGCAGCAGTGCTTGGCGTCCGAGCGGCCCCATGCATTCATTCGCGCCCAAGCCGAGGAGGCGGCCAAGAGCGGTGTTACGGCGACGCCGGCCCTGTTTCTACTGGACCGTGAGACGGGTAGGACGCTGCTGCTGCACGGGGCAGTCGAGGGCGATGCCTTGCTTTCTGCGCTCGATTTGCTCGCCGCTGGCGGCCACACCGCTGCCGATCCGTACAGTTCTACAGATATGCCCGCCGCAATCGTCGGCGACATGCCCAGGTAGCCCTCGATCTTCAAGGCTACGGCGCGGCGCGACCGCGTTGATCGAAACCCCGTTCGCATCGCATCCTTGGCGCGAACAGCCATCGCCACCGCGGTGGTGGATGCCTGTTTGTCCGCTGTCTCATGCTGTCATCCCTTGGAGGGTTTGCCCTCCCGGGGCATGCGCCTCCGAATTTAACCATTGGAGGTTTGCCATGTCTTTTGTGTCTGATTCCACCCCGCAGTCGCTCGCTCTGCTTGCCGCCCAGCACGAGGATTGGATCATCCAGCAGGCCATCACCTTGCTGGAAAAGCGTGTCTTCAAGTCCGGTCCGGTGCTGAACGGTCTCGCGGCCGTGTGCGACTTCCTGCGTCTCAAACTGGTTGCGGAGGCCAACGAGGTGTTTGCAGCGGTGTTCCTCGACGGTCAGCACCAGGTACTCGCCTACGAGCCGCTGTTCAAGGGCTCGCGTAGCGAGGTCGCGGTATATCCGCGAGTGGTTGTTCAGCGCGCCTTGGCCCTCAACGCCTCGGCGCTCATCCTTGCGCATCAACATCCGTCCGGGATAACCGAGCCGTCGATGGCCGATCGAGTGCTCACGGACCAACTCATTGTCGCCTTGGCGCTGGTGGAGGTTCGTCTGCTGGATCACGTCATCATCGGCAAGGACACACCGTACTCGTTCGCCGATTCGGGGCTGCTGTAACCGGTCACGGCGACGTTCCGGACGCGCATATTCCACCCTGCGGGAGCTTCGGCTCCCGCCATTCTTGTCGCCAATGCAACGCGTTCCGTGCTGAGCCAACAAACGGAACACGCGCAGTGCGTCTTGTTTGTCGAGGCGATGCCGCCTTCAGCGTTTGACTATGGCTCTGATCAGCTTCCCAGGATCCCGTGCATGTCAGCCCTTCTACTCAAGTTCTTGCCGGGGTGGCCGGCCCACTGCATCGCTGCTGTACTGCCAACCATGCTGATTACATTCTGCACGCCCGCCTTCGCCGCCGACGTGCTTGTCATCACCGACAGCCGCCATCCAGTACGAACCATGGGCGGTGAGCGGGTCATCAAACTGGACCTTCCCTCCCGCATCGAGGCCGAGCTGTCTGCGGGCCTGCCCGCAGATGCGAGCCTGGCCGCCGACCTCGTGCGTCAGCGCATGAGCGGGGGCAAGGACGAACTTCAGCGCCGAATAGGCCTAGCCTACCAGGGCGTTGCCGATGCCTGGCGTCTGGGCGTCGTCAAGGTGCCCGCCGTAGTGGTCGACCGCCGCTATGTGGTCTATGGCGACCCGGACGTTGCGCGCGCCGTGGCGCGCATCGAAAGCCATCGGAGGGAACAGCCATGAATCGCCTGCTCTTGCCACTCTCTCGCCGGTTTCGGCTGGCTATGGCATTAGCGCTCCTGAGCGGCGCCGCGTCGGCATTCGCTTTGACCACGGCCACCATCGTGGCCTCTTCTGCGTCGCCCGGCTGTCTGGAGTACCGCGTCGTCGGCATCTGCTACTGGCTGTATTGCTCGTGGTCGGGTTGCAGGGTGCGCACGTCGGTGAAGGTGCGCCACTACGTCCCGGATGCGGTGGTGTCGAGTTACTCGAACACTGGCGAGAACCCGTGGATCGAGGTGCGCGCGATAAGCATGCCGAATCCCACGGCCCAGACCGGCGGCGACGGCGCCACCAACCATGACAACGAAAACAACCTGGCGAAGTTCAAGAACGCCGACGTGATCGGGCATCCCGCCGGCTCGGTGTTCAGCCAGTTCGCCAGCGCCTCTGGTTACACCTGTCAGGGTGCGGGTACGGCCTTCATGCCATACCTTCTGAGCACGCTCGACACAATGGCCTGGCGCTACAACGTGCCAGAGATGGTGTACCCGGAGGCGCGGATCCCCGGCATGCGAGAGATCGGCGGCCGCGCGACGCTGGATCTGTGGGGCAATGTCTATCCGCGCGGCGGCTTCTTGCACCAGACCGACGACTACAAGAGCGGTGCCGTGGTCGCGCAGCGCGCGGGCGACATCGTGACGCGGCGCACCCAGCCCCACGTCTATCAACCACTGCTGGCCAATGCCCGTGATGGTTACTGGCCGGCCGGCGCACTGATGGAAGGCGATACCTCCACCGGCAAGTGGCAGGAGCTGACGCCGACCCTTTCGAACTCTTGTGCGGTCTTTCCGCACAACAGCCCGCGCGTGCAGGCCCAGCAGGGCGACTACGCCTGGGCGCTGTGGCGGCCCTATGCCTGTTGCCAGCGCCGGGGGCAGGTCTTCCTCGGTAGCGTCGATTTCATGTGAGGTATTCCCGATGAAGGCGTTCCATTCCCGTATAGCAGGGCGTGCCACGCCCTACGCGTTGACCATCGTGCTCGCTTGCGCCGTCACGGCCGCAGCTGGTATCGCCTGGGCGCAGACCCGTATCGACCGCAACGGCGCGAGCGTGAGCGGCAGCGTCATCGGCGACGACGTGCTCTACAGTGTGGGCGGCGGTCGGGCCGTGTCCATGGGCGGGGCTGGCAACATGCAGAGCATCGGCGTCGGGGTCGGCTGGAACAGCAACCTGATCTGCGGCGACATGAGCATCACGACGACGCTGCAGAACCAGCTCAACGGCATCACTAACGGCTTCCAGGCCATCATGTCCTCGGTGATCCAGAACGCCACCAGCGCCGTGGCGTCGCTGCCGGCGCTGATCATCCAGCGCGCTGATCCGGCCCTCTACAACCTGCTGACCAACGGCGTGCTGCAGGCGCGCCTGGATTTCGACCGCTCCAAGATGACCTGCCGCGCCATCGCCAACCGCACGGCGGACATAGCAGGCGGCCAGGCTGGGTGGGATCAGCTCGCCGAGGGCATGGCACTGCGTGATGCGGTCAGCAGCACCGATGCCGTGTCGGCCATTGAGCGGGCCGAATCGAACAAGGGCAACAACGGCGTGCCTTGGGTCGGCGGCGGCAATGCGGGCGGCTCGGGCCAGAGTTCGATCAAGGTGGTGAGCGACGTAACCCGCGCGGGCTACAACCTGCTCAATGGGCGCAACGCCACGGATACCTCGTCGATTCCGCGTGCTTCCTGCGGCAATCGGCTGACCTGCCTCACCTGGTCCTCGCCGCAGGCCGCTACCAACTTCGCCACCCGTGTGCTGGGCGAGCGCGAGCAGCGCACCTGCGACAACTGCACCAAGACGCAGACCACGCCGGGCGTCGGCCTCACGCCGGTGATTCAGGAAGAGTACGAAGCCAAACTGCAGGCGCTGCAGGAGCTGGTGACGGGTGTGAAGCCGACGACGGTATTGAACCTCGAGGCGGCCGGCAGCAATTCGCTGCCGATCACCCGCGGCGTGATCGAAGCCCTGCGCGATGAGCCCGACCAGGATTTGCTGGGCAAGCGGCTGGCTTCCGAGGCGGCGCTGTCAAGTGTGCTGGAGAAGGCCTTGCTGTTGCAGCGCACGCTGGTGACCGGCAAGAAGGAGCCGAACGTCGCAGCCAATGAGTTGGCCGTGAAGGAGGTCGACCGGGAGAACAGTACGCTGGAGCAGGAGATCAACAACCTCAAGGCCGAGCTGGAGCTGCGGCGCACGCTGGCCGGGAACTCCGCCTTGGCGATCGTGCAGCGCCACGAGACCCGCGCCGGCGGATCGCGCGGCATCTTCGAGGGCGACACCACGCGCGATCGGCTCAAGGAAGTGCAGAAGCCGCGGAGCACGCCGTGACCGACCGAACCTGGCTGCGGCCGGCCTGGCTGCTCAACCGCCGCATGTGCATTGCGCTGCTGTGGCTACTGGTGGTAGTCGGCATCTCCGTGGTTGTGAGTGTGGCCGGCATCCACTTCGTCGGCAGCATCGACGGCTGGGAACGCTGGCTGCGTGCTCACGCGACCCATTTCTTCGTCTGGCGGCTGCTTCTCTACGCAGCGACGGCTTATGGCTGGTGGTGGATGCGCGGGCGCCTGCGGCAGCGCGAGCCGTCGGGCGAAGCGCATCAACGCCTGCTGCGAGTCGAGATCGCGGCCGTGATCACCATCGTGCTGCTCGAAGGCAGCCAACTGCTGCGCCATGGCTGAAGCTGGGAGGACCTCATGACCCTCTACACGACCGACTACCTGGAGTATTACCTGACTCTGGTAGGGTGGGTGGTCAACAACGGCATCTGGAACATCCTCGTGGCGAGCGGCCTGTTCGCGCTGCCGTTCGTTGCCATCGTGATCCACGAGTGGCTGCGCGCGAGGGCAGAAGGCGCGGACGAGGGCAACAAGGGCGTGTTGTCCTCGATGCGCATCGAGAACCGCGTGTGGGTAGCGATCGTGGTGATCCTGTTCGCCGGCATCCCCTTCCTTCCGGTGGATCTCAGCACGATCAAACTCGACACGAGCCGTTCCGCGCAGTGCCAAGTCAATGTCCCCCAGCCGGCCGATACGGGTTGGTCCAGCGCCTATACGACGCTCAACAACCAGAGCGCACTGGTGCCGGTGTGGTGGTTCTTCATGCACGCCATATCGAAGGCCGTCACGGGTGCTGCGGTGGCGGCGATCCCTTGTGGAACGGACCTGCGGCAGATACGCATGGATGTGGACGCCACGCGCATCGATAACCCGATGCTGGCCCAGGAAGTCGGGGATTTCGTGCGTGACTGCTACGGCCCTTCGCGCGCCAGGCTGTTCATGAGCCGGCCGACGCTCTCCGACGAACAGATGAACGACGTCACCTGGATCGGTTCGGGCTACTTCCTCAACACCGCCGGCTTCTACGACACCTACCATTCGAGCACGCCGCGCACGGCTTGGCCTTACGACGCGTCCCGCGATGCGGGGCTGGCCCAGGTGGACAGTGGCGGCGGCTATCCGACCTGCCGGCAATGGTGGTCCGATGGCAGCAGTGGGCTGCGCGCACGCCTGCTGGCCCAGGTCGATCCCGATCTGCTCTCTCGTATCGGGCGATGGGCGGGGTTCCTCTCGCAGAATGAGGTCAACGACTCGGTGATCCGCGCCGTCGTCTCGCCCCGGCAACAGAAGATGAACCAGGGGACCGTCTATACCGACTACGGCGGTCAGATCGAGAAGACGCTGCCCAACATTGTGGCGCGCGGCACCGGCGATCTCGGCCTGGCCGCCGGGTCGCCTGCTTTCTTCCCAGCCATGGACGTGGTGCGCCAGGCGCTGCCGATGGTGCTGTCGCTGCTCAAGATGGCACTCGTCATCTGCATCCCGCTGGTGCTGCTGTTCGGCACCTACGAGCTGAAGGCCGTGGTAGCCGTGAGCTGCGTCGAGTTCGCGCTGTTCTTCGTGGATTTCTGGTTCCAGCTTGCGCGCTGGCTGGACAGCACGATCCTCGATGCGCTCTATGGCTGGGGGTTTGGTGCGAACCGGCCGCACTCGAACTTCGATCCCTTGATCGGCCTGAACAATGCCTTCGGCGACATGCTGCTGAACTTCGTCATGGCGACGATGTTCCTTGTGCTGCCGAGCTTGTGGGTCACCGCGCTAGGCTGGGTGGGGGTCCGTGCTGGCGGGCTGCTTCAGGGGCTGGCCAATGGGACCAGGGATGCCGGGCAAGCAGGGGCAAAAGGATCAGGTCTACTGATTAATGCGAGCAAAAAGTAGGCTCGTCCGGACGCTAATCATCCTCAAATCGCGGGTCCGGGTCATCGTCGTAGGACGCTGGGTGATAGAAGAGCCCCTGTTTGTGGTCCCTTGTGTCAGTTTCACGGCCAAGGAAATCCGAATCATCTTCGGTGGCCTTCTGCGCTGCCACCCAAGCAGTGGTCACAGCGAGAACGAGGAGTGCTGTTAGCCAGAGCGCAGCGTAAGCCAGCACACCGAGTGCCGCGAGCTTGATGAGCAGCAGCACAGTCTTAGCGAAGCCAGGCGCGCATCCTTGCGCGAGCAGCCAAGCATTCGCCCGGCAGTCCAGACGCACACATCCTCGCCACGCTGGGCCCAAGGTCCGGCCCAGCCGTTCCGCGAAAGTAGTCTGTGCAGCGGTCTTCATGGTGGCTACCTCATGGTTGTCCTGTCGTGCTCTCTCGATACTCGCGCTTGGTTTGCTTGATTAAATCCTGTGCGGTTTTTCAACCGAGAGGCGAATTCCCCTGCAACATCCAATCAGACCCCGTGGCGTGCCCAAAACTCCGCGGGCGTGAGGATGGGGTACTGGCTGGCCAGCGCCAGCAGATCCTTGTCGCCGGTGAGCAGGTAGTCGGCCTTCGCCGCCAACAACGTAAGCAGCACGGGCTGGTCGGCGGGGTCGCGCAGGTTCGCGTCCTGGGTGCCCTCGGGTTCGACAACATCCGCCAAGAACATGAAGCTGTCGGCCAGGTCGCGGATTTCTGCTGGCGTCATGTTCACCCGAGACAGACGCGGCAGCACCCTGACCAACTCGTCCAGGATGTAGCGCGACAATGTCACCTCCAGGCCGCCCTGGCGCCAGGCGGTGACGATGCGCCCCGGCACACTGCCTGGGTAGGCAAGTCCCGACACCAGCACGTTGGTATCGAGCACGACACGCAATCCCGGCATCAGCGCTGCTTCCGCTCGGCCGCCACCGCGGCGTCGATCTCGGCCAGACCTTCCGCGACGGGCACATCGGCATACGCCTGGGCGATCCGTTCGCTCAGCGCGTCAAAACGCTCCCGCATACGCCGGATGCGGGCGAAAAGCTCGGCGTCCACCAGGGCAGCGACCGGCTTGCCGTCCTTGTTGATGACGATGCTGTCGTTGCGGTACTGCACCTGGTTGAGCATCTCACCCAGGTTCTGCCGGAAGTTCACGGCGCTGACTTCGGTGATCATGATACACCCCTGACCATATCGATTAATATGGTCATTATGGCTAAGATGCCGCATGATGTCCACCCGGTTGTTCTAGGAGCCAGAATCCTAGGTCCGGCACAGGCAGCCTTCCCACCTCAATCCGACCTGGGCCAAGCCCGCATTGGGTGTGGCCTGAGAAGAGCCGTTGCTCTATCCAAAGGTCTGCCCGTCATCCGGAATTCGCCATGCTTTCGTTGTTCCTACGCAGAAGAGTGCCGCCAAACACCGACACTCCGTCCACACCTACCATGGAGCCTCCTAAAGGGCTGACGCGGCCGGAATCGGCGGCGTCCCTGCTGGCGACAGCGCGCCGACAGAAGCTGCTGGAGCACATTTGGCAGCGCACTTCTGTCTCCCGTGACCAGTTCGCAAGGTTGTATCTCGCGCCGTTGGAACGCTACGCTGAACTGGTCCAGCAGTTCCCGGCCTCGGAAAGCCACCACCATGCCTACCCGGGCGGCATGCTGGACCACGGCCTGGAAGTCGTCGCCTACGCGCTGAAGTTGCGACAATCCCATCTCCTGCCGGCCGGTGCTACGCCGGAAGCCCAAGCCGCGCAGGCTGAAGCCTGGACCGCAGGCACTGCCTACGCGGCACTGCTGCACGATGTCGGCAAAATCGCCGTGGATCTGCATGTCGAGAATGGCGACGGCACTGTTTGGCACCCTTGGCATGGCCCGCTGCGGCGGCCATACCGCTTCCGCTACCGCAAGGATCGCGAGTACCGGCTTCACGGCGCGGCAACCGGGTTGCTGTACGCACGCCTGCTCGATACGGACATCTTCGACTGGCTGAGTGGGTATCCCGACCTGTGGTCCGCCTTGCTTTATGTCCTGGCCGGCCAGGACGAGCACGCCGGCACGCTGGGCGAACTGGTGGTCCAGGCCGATCAGGCCTCGGTCGCGCAGGAACTCGGCGGCGACCCGAGTAAGGCTCTGGCTGCCCCCAGGAACGCGCTACAGCGCAAGCTGCTGGACGGCCTGCGCTACCTGCTCAAGGAGGAGTTCAAGTTGAACCAGCCTCAGGCTTCGGACGGCTGGTTGACCCAGGACGCGCTCTGGCTGGTGAGCAAGACTGTTTCCGACAAGCTGCGCGCACACCTGTTGTCGCAGGGCATCGACGGCATTCCTTCCAGCAACACCGCCGTCTTCAACGTGCTGCAGGACCATGGCATCGCCTTGGCCACGCCGGACGGCAAGGCGATATGGAAAGGTACCGTGACAAGCGATATCGGTTGGTCCCATACCTTCACGCTTCTGCGCCTCGCGCCCTCGCTGATCTGGGAAGGAGATGAGCGGCCCCCATCGTTCACCGGTACGGTGACGGTAGTCCAGGAAGCGGGGGAGGCAACGATTCTCGCATCCCTGCCAATCGCTGCGAGTTCGTCCGCATCTGAGCCTTCGTCCGCCGGCCAGCCAACGGGCGATAGCGTCGAAGCCTTGGTGGATCTGCTTGTCCCTCCCAGCGCGGCGTCGGCCGCTTCCTCATCAGCCATCGAACTCCGTCCCCCAGTTCTGGACGACCGTGCTCTCGAGTCCGGAGAGTCCGGAGAGTCCAGAGAGTCCGGAGAGCTGAGGGCGCCAACCGGCTCGGTGTCGCTGGCGTCCGCCTTGACTTCGGGGCAGGAGGAAACGCCGTCAGGGGAGCATTTTGTTGCCTGGCTGCGTCGGCGCATCGAAGAGCGCGCGCTCATCATCAATGACGCCAAGGCATTGGTGCATACGGTCGCCGATACCGTCTATCTGGTGAGTCCCGGTGTGTTCCAGCGCTATGCCCAGGAACATCCCAAGACTGCTTTCCTTGCCAAGCAAAACCAAGTGGCAGATTGGCAATGGGTGCAGAAACGGTTCGAGAAGCTGCAACTGCACAGCAAGCAGCAGGGTGGCCTGAACATCTGGACCTGCACAGTGAAGGGGCCGCGGAAGTCGCGGAGACTTCACGGCTACCTGTTGGAAGACCCGCGAGTCCTGTTCTCCGATATGCCGCCGAACAACCCTTACCTGTCGCTATCCCCGTCCGCCGGTTCCGGGCAGGAGTCGCCGCGTGTGATATCGGCCAAAACAGCATAAGCTTGCGCAGGGGCACCTTCCATGGAGCTGCGACGCAAGCGGAGACGAAACTTCAAGCTTGATCGGCGTTCCGTCTGATTTTGACGCCCCTGAGCGAGCGCGAGGGAGCCGGCAATATGTGCGATTCCTTACTCCTGGACACATGCTTGGATTGATGGTCTTGTTGATGCCGCGCCTTCCGAGCCGTACCGCAGGAAGGCGCGAGGCGACTATGACATCCTCTGCGATCTATCAAACCGACTCGGAACGCTCGACACCTTCAACGAAGGCCGCGACACGATTGGCTGGCTGCTCCATTTGTAGATGCGGGCTCGCTGGCCTATCCAGGTTTCGCGGAAGTGCCAAGCCTTGGCGCCGTTGGCCCATACGAAGAGGGAAAGGCCGTCGAAATCGGCGATGATGTACGGCTTGCCGGTGGCCTACGCCTGCCGGACCGTCATGTCTGTGAGCATGAGTCCAATGCCTGGAAAGCGAGTTGGATACCGTGTTCGTTACCGGACCCTAGGGCTTCTCCAGCAATTATGCGCGATGGCCGCTTGCCGCATTGATGCACCACGAAATGTACCGGTCAGGGCCGGCTGTCAGTGGATTTTTTTGCTGAACGTCCGTGAATCAAGATCTTAACCAGATCATTGACTTACAGCACCCGTGGACTCCAGTGGAAGTCTTTGGAAAGTTGAAGTGGAGCGGGCGATGGGAATCGAACCCACGTCTTTAGCTTGATCGGATACAAGCTTTTCCGTGCTGTCCCAGACCAAGAACAGGCCCTTGCGTAGATTGTGAGCAAACACTTCTGGTCTGACCTTTCCTGATTTTTTTAGCCCGGACATCTGCTGTGCGATGGACATTGCCGGCTTCGAGGCAGGCAACTTTGCTGGCGAAATGGTGCGTCGATTCTGGAATGCTTAAGGCCGGCAAGGTCAGTAGCACCTGCTCGCTATTGCTGTGAGCCGTCACTTGTGGCGTGGACTGCGCAAAGAATGTTCGCGAGCGAGGCCGACATTGCTGCCGCCGAGACCGCAGCAGTGGAGGCCAACTCTTGCCCGAGCGAAAAATCAACCATTTTGGACCTATTAATTCCATTTGGGATGTTCATAGCGAATCGAATTGACACCACCATTGCGTCCTATGCCAATTCGATCAGCACCATTCGGCGAAGATGCGAAGGACGCAGCCATTGCGGCCCGTGTTGGATTAGCTATTGCCGCGCAACGACGTGCTCGCGGCCTGACTCAGGCGAAGCTGGCGGAGATGATCAACCTAGAACAGGAAGCAGTCAGCCGCTGGGAACGCGGCACTCGTGTTCCAACGCTATATCGCCTCCAGCAACTAAGCGATGCACTGGAATGCACGGTGGATGACCTATTGCGTCGGGGCTCAAGGCATATTGATGACCAGACTGCTGTGGTGTCAGATGCCTTGAAGGACCTAGAGCCGGATGAACGAGCGCTTGTGATCAGCTTTATTCAGCAGTTCACTGATCTCCTGCGATCCCGCCTGGCGCTTCCGTGACGCCCCCGCAAAGCTCATCCGCGTTTCCTCGGTTTCGTACCGGTAATGACCGCCATTAAGATTCCGCGCCGCAGAAAAGTGCTCAACGCTGGTGCACGTTGCTTGCCGTCAATCCAGGGTCCGAACCGGACCGTGTTGGGGTATGACGGCGCTGTTTGGGCGTGCGCCCAATATCGCCTCGCTCCGCCGTGGAGCGAACCTTCCAGGAGGCTGAGACCCATGATCCCAAACCTCTTCACTGTGGAACGACGCGCGCAACTGCTCGCAAACGGCGAGGCATACGTAGCCGGCCACGCTGGCGACCCGCTGCCCGTGGTGCGGCTGTTTACCCCGGACGCGCATGCAACCTGGCTACTGGCCGCGCTCGACCCGGCCGATGGTGACACCGCCTACGGACTGTGCGACGTGGGTATCGGCATGCCCGACCTGGGCCATGTGAAGCTGTCCGACCTGGCATCCATAGTGAGAGCGAACCATGACTCTCTGCACCATTGACAAATGCTGCGTGGCGGGACCCTGTGCTAACCGCCTAATTGGGCTTCTTGGCGCAACTGCTCTACCAATTCCTCGATGAGATATCGTCTGTGAGGCGTCAAGGTCTGAATCTTGTGGGCTAATGCCAGCAGCTCAGGGCCCACCTTCTCGGCCTTTCGCGGTTCTTGACCTTTGGTGGCTGGGGGCGGCCCATGGTGCAACCAATGCTCGGTCACCTGAAGCCATTCGGCCAAAACTGCGATCTTGTCTGAGGTCGGAATCGCCCTTCCTGACAACCACTTGTGCGTGGTCTGTGCCGTGACAGGCGTACCCGATCTGTAGCGAAGATTGAACTGCAACGCGAGTTCGGTCGGGCCGGAAACCTCCTGCTCGGCGCGGCGTAGCGCCAAGCGCAGGCGATTAGAAAAGGCTTGCTTGTCGGCATCGGTAGGCATTTCGCCATTCTGTGTTGACGTGCCGTTCTTGCGATCAACCGTATGGGCTAAAAATATCGTTTATAGTTTAAACTTAGCTAGCTCAGGATAAGGCTCTAGACATCCTTATCAATGTGCGGTGGACCACGCCATCCCAGCGTGTGCACTTCATAGGACTACGCTATCGGACTGCGGGTGCCATTGCGGCGCAGGCAAAGCTGTTGAGCACTTTCTCGGCGCAGCGTGCGCCCAATATTGTCTAGCTCTGACTTGCAGTGAACCTTCCAGGAGGTAATGACCATGATCCAACCCCTCATCACCGCGGAACAACGAGCACAACTGCTCGCCAACGGCCACGCGTACGTAGCCGGCCACGCTGGCGATCCGCTGCCCGTAGTGCGGCTGTTTACCCCTGACGCACATGCGACCTGGCTACTGGCTGCGCTCGACCCCGCCGATGGTGACACCGCCTACGGTTTATGCGACGTGGGTATTGGCATGCCCGAACTGGGCCATGTAAAGCTGTCCGACCTGGCATCCATCGTTGGGCCGCTCAAAAGGCCGATTCTTCGCGACCTGTACTTCCGGCCAAACCGATCGCTATCGGCGTATGCGCAGCTGGCGCAGGTAGACGGTTCAATCCCCGACTGACCGAACCCGCCGGCCATTCCGCTAGCCGGACCGGCCGCCCTCTGCTGCGCCTCATTGGTTGCAGCAGGGGCTTCGATTCCGCACAAAACCGGCCAGCATAGAAAGACGGTGCGCACGGCTTGATGTCCGCGCAGCAACTGACCGTTTCCATGCGGGCGTGGCGCACCGGACGATGCCTGATCGGCATCCCTCACGCGCAAACGATGGGGTCTGGGTCTCAAAAGGACCGGCCCTGACCGAAGTCCATTGATCACAACCTGACGAGGACCGAACGTGAATCCACAACAAGAACCGAATATGAATCCCCTGAGCGTACCGGGCGGCGTCTTACCCGCTCCGGCACGCACGCTGGCTGCGCGCGACTACAAGACCTTGGGTCTCGCCGCCCTTGGCGGCACGCTCGAATTCTACGACTTCGTCATCTACGTCTTCTTCGTCACGGTACTGGGAGCGCTATTCTTCCCGGCCAACATGCCAGACTGGCTGCGGCAACTGCAGACATTCGGCATCTTCGCCGCCGGCTACCTGGCACGGCCGCTGGGCGGCATCGTGATCGCACACTTTGGTGACCGGCTCGGCCGCAAGCGCATGTTCACCCTCTCGATCTTGCTGATGGCCGCGCCCACGCTGATGATCGGCCTGCTGCCCACCTATGCCAGCATCGGCGTCGCGGCGCCGCTGCTGCTGCTGGCGATGCGCGTGCTGCAGGGCGCGGCCATTGGGGGCGAGATGCCCGGTGCCTGGGTGTTTGTCGGCGAACACGTGCCGAGCCGGCATTACGGGTTCGGCATCGGCACGCTGACCTCGGGCATCACCGGCGGCATTCTGCTGGGTTCGCTCGTTGCCGTCGCCATCAATCGCCATTACTCGCCTGAGCAGGTGAGCGACTTCGCCTGGCGCATTCCCTTCCTCCTGGGCGGTGTCTTCGGACTGGTGTCCGTGTACCTGCGCCGGTTTCTGCATGAGACCCCCGTGTTCCGCGAGTTGGCTGACCGCAGCAACCTGGCGCGCGAACTGCCGATCCGTACCGTGCTGCGCGAGCACCGCTCGGCCAGCCTGTTCGTCGCACTGCTGACCTGGGTACTTTCTACCGCTATCGTCGTGGTGGTGCTGTACACGCCCGCCTACCTGCAGAAGGTGCATCACATTCCCGCCGCGCTTGCGCTCGAGGCCAATGCGTTCGCCACCCTCATGCTGACCATCGGTTGCGTGATTGTCGGCTGGGCATGCGACCGCATCGACACCCGGGCCGTCATGCTGATCGGCTGGAGCGGACTGTTCATGACCGCGTACCTCTTCTACGGCAGCCTGCCCGGCACGCCTGCCACGCTGTTCTGGCATTACGGGCTGCTGGGTCTGTTCGTCGGCACCATCGCCACCGTGCCGATTGCCGGCGTGCGCGCCTTTCCGGCACCGGTGCGCTTCACTGGTCTCTCGTTTGCTTACAACATGTCTTACGCAGTCTTTGGCGGCCTCACGCCGATGATTCTCACGCTGTGGCTGCAGCACGACACCATGGCGCCTGCTCACTATGTGGCAGTGCTGGCCGCTGTCGGATTCTTGCTTGCATTCTGGCCCCTCGCCAGATGCGGCCATGCCATGCGCAATGGCGTGGCCAGCCGTGCTGGTCACGTCGCTCGATAACGAAGGAGCAACGAAATGAACGCGACGGAAAACACGCCGCCAGTCCGCCTGCTGACCCCCGCCGAGCTGGCTGTGTGCATCAAGGTGTTCCGCGACGCCCGGCAATGGACTCAGGAGCAGTTGGCCGTGATCGCCGGACTCAACGTGCGAACCGTTCAGCGCGTCGAGCAAGGCTGGCCCGCCGGCCCCGACACCTGCCGGGCGCTGGCCAGCGCGTTCGATTTCCTGGACATCGACGCGCTCAACAAGCCATTCGCGATTCCACCGGAGGACGAACTCAAGGCTGCGCAGGAACAGTTCGACCAGGAGCCCGTCACCTTCGCAGCGATTCGGCTGACCACGGGTAAGCAGTTGGCCGAGCTGGCGCAGACCAGCACGATGGACATGTCGCAGCTGGCCTTCGAGATGGGCAGCGAAGCGGATAAACGCTTCGCCGCGCTGATGGAATACTTCCGCAACTACCGGGATGGCCTGGACGCCTATAGCGAAGCGCAGAAGCGCGAGGCGTCTGACACGATGCAAGCCAACATCGATGTGCTCAAGACTCTTGGCGTTTCGCTATGCTATGCCGAGCGCAAAGTGCTGCTGAAGGGGGGCTCGGACCCGGACAGGCCAATGCCAGCTAACGTCCTGTACGTGATCGGGTTTCCGCTAGGCAAGGAACCCAAGCTATTCGCCACGCCAACTTCCGTTGATATTCGTCTGTAGATCCTATGAAGCGAAGCACTCCACGAGCTGACGCCTACAATCAGCTGCTGAGGTTTGCACACAGGAGGAACATCATGCGTACCGATCAGTCATACACGGGTAGTAGTGACGTACTGGTGTTGGCGGTGTCACTCGAGCTCGCTGCGGCGAAGTGGAAGGTGGCACTGCGCGCCTGCCGCAGGGCGGCGCACGTCATTTCCACGGCCTAGGGGAACGTGTGAAAAATCCAACTGGTGCGGGAGAAACGTTCCTTGCTGATTGGGAGCGGGTGCGGACTGAACTGCGAATGGAATCGCCGCTGGCTGGATTCCGGGCTGTTCTCCGATGTTTTCATCCCTCCATGTGCCAATGACGTCGGCTCCGCGCTCGGCTCGGCCGCCGATGCGCAATGGCACCTTACTGGGAATGCAAAGCTTAACTGGAACGTCTATTGCGGCCAGACATTTGTGGATGACGTGGGATACGCGACGGCGCGCCAGCTTGGGGGCCGTTCACGCGGATGCCTGGCGGAACGGAAGCCATCGCGGATGCGCTGCGGCGCGGCAACGTACTGGGATGGGCTGCCAGCCGTGCCGAGATGGGGCCCCGAGCGTTGGGAAACCGCTCCATTCTCGCTGCGCCGTTCGACGAGACGATGCTCGACCGACTGAATACGATCAAGCGACGAGAATCCTTCCGGCCAATTGCCCCTGTATGTCTGGAGGAAGAGATCGCGGCCCACTTTGATCTGGAACGCCCGAGTCCGTACATGCTCTATTTCTGCAAGGTGAAATCCCGCGACCGGCTGCGGGCCGTTACCCACGTCGACGGGTCGTCCCGGGTCCAGTCCGTAAATGCCGTACAGAATCCAATGTTGTATCGACTGCTTTCCGAGTTCAAGGCGCTGACGCATTTCGGGGTGCTATGCAACACGTCGCTGAACTTCAACGGTACTGGCTTCATCAATCGGACATCCGATCTTGTACGCTACGCGGAGAGCATGGGGCTGGATGGCTTCGCTATCAACAGCGTGCTGTTCAGTCGGGATCCCCGCAGGTCCACAAACACTATGACCGTATGACCAACCTGCAGTCGGTGCCGGGGTACCGCACACTTACTGCCGCCCGCGTGCTGAGTTCGACCATTCTCTGGGTGGACTTCACGCTGGTCTTTTCTCTGCTTGGGTACTACTGGCACGCCGATGCGGCCACCATCGGCGTCGCATCCGCCTTGTATGGCCTGCCGGGATTAGTTCTCGGGCCCTTCTTTGGCGCGCTCGCGGATCGTGTCAATCCTGTCGCCATGCTTGCCGTCAGCTACCTGGCGCGCGCTCTCACTTCCCTTCTGCTGCTCTTCGCCCCTGACATTCACCTCTTTGTTCTGTTGGTCTTCCTCAAAGGCCTGGCCAACCTTGGTGCCATGCCCGCAGAGCAGGTCATTGTCCGGATGATTCTGTCGAAAGAACAGTTTGTTTCCAACGCCAGCATCATGACCACCATCGATCAGTTGACCAAGATATGTGCGCCGCTGGTGGGAGCGGGCATGGCAAGCCTGCATCATCCGATGGCCGGATTCAGCCTGTCCGCGACGTTGGGGCTGGCCGGCGTCCTGTGTGTGTACCTGCTACGAAAGCATGTCGGCATGTCGAAGCGTGAAGTAGCCGGCAAGCAGGCACGCCGCCACCTCCATGCACTGTTCTTGCTGGTGCGCGACAACGCAGTATTCCGGCGGGCTTTCGTCGCTGCCGTCTCCCAGACGGCAATTCTTGGCTTGTATGACCCCTTGCTTGCGCTTTTCCTGAAAGAGAAAGGCATGCCCGCTGCCACCTTCGGCATGATCGTCAGTAGTACCGCGGCCGGTGCCATTCTTGGCGCCCTGATCTTCAAGCGGGTTCATGCGGGAAGCAGGCATTGCACGGCAACCGTCGGCCTGGCGGGTTTTGGGTTGAGTGTGGCGATCCCGGGATTGCTGGCATGGGCGGCTATCGGCATGCCGGTCTGGCTGTTGCTGGCATTCTGGGTAGCAAACGGCTGCTTCTACGGTCTGACCGCCATGAGCTTCGTGGTCGCCATGCAGCAACAATGCCAGATCCAGTCAATTGGCACTGTCAGCGCCACTGCCAGGAGCGTGCAGCTCGCGGCCCTGGTACTGGGACCGCTGGCAGGCGCGGCGCTAGCCAAACTTTTGGGAATTTCCCTCGTCTTCGTCCTAAGCGGCACGATCGCCATCGTGATCGGAGGTGTTCTTGGGCGGGTGCGAACCGGGATGCAGCCGCCACTCCTGAGGCAGCCGGTTGATCGAAAGCGTCCATGAGGCCGCATGCAACCGGACCGATCCCGTGCTGGCCAACCGGCTACTCAGGCTGCGCGCGCCCAAGGGCCGTCTTGCCATCCGCTATGAGGCGATCGTCGACATCGATCAACACCGGGAAGAGGGCCACAAGCTGGCAGTGGTGCCCGTCACCGAACTTCCGTTCGGGTCCTGCCTTACTTGGCGCCGAGCCGGAATTGCGAATCCGACCGCCTGATGGAGTTCGCCAACCGCGAGTTCGGCGGCATGCAGGGCTACGCGCGCGTCTACGCCGTTCGCGAGTGGGTGCGCAACCATGTGCGCTTCCTGGCGCGCTCCACCAACGAACGCACCTCCGCGGCCGATGCCATCGTGAAGCGCACCGGCGTCTGCAGGGATTTCGCCCACCTGATGATCGCCCTGTGCCGCGCACTGAGCATCCCTGCGCGCATGTCCAGCAGCCTGGACTATGGTTCACCCGAGATGATTTGCACGTTCCCCATTCCACTGGTTTCTTTTCTATTGACGACCGTCGTGATATTCCTTGCAACTACCAAAACTGACGGGAAAAACTCGTGCCCGACCGAGCGACCGCCTCAGCAGACTGTTCACGTATGAATCATCGCCGTATTGGCCGACGCCTATACTGCGAAGGGCGGCATAGGGCTCGCTGCCATACTGGTTCCGCGGTGCAACGACTCTATGGAACGGAGGTAGCCATGCAAAGAGATGTAGTCGTTGGCCAGTATCTGGTTTCGATTCGGGCAGAACCAAAATGCGAGGGTAGCGAGGCGGGTAAAGTCACGGGATATTCCGTGCGGTACACCCTGGCACGCAGCGACGGAGCCCCAGTGCGTCCGGGCTTCCAGACGGTGACCTCCTATGAATTCAACGTAGGGACGGAGCTCTTCCCAACGGTTGAAGCCGCGCTTGACCATGGCCTTCCCAAGGCTCGCGACGATATCGGTAGCTTCGAAGCACAGCAAGCTGTGAGCGGAAATCCGACGTCTGACCCCGGGTGAAGATCGAGGGCCGCGGCCCACGCCCGTGCTGCCCCTGCTTGCGTACGAACGGGCGCCAATCCTGTCCAAGGCTCGTTGGCCACTGCGGCCCGGCGTATAGTTGCCGGCAACATGGCGCACGGCAGCGTGCCGCCATCGCCCAACTCGCAACGTCAGGACGCCCCCACCTTGACCACGGATCTTTTCGCCCGCTTTGAAGCGGAATGCCTGCCGCGCATCGCCGAGACCATCGGCAAGCTGCAACGGCGCGTGCAACTCCACACCTTGCCGGCCGATGGCCCCAACCGGCCCGCGCGCCTGCGCCTGACCGGCGAAGGGCCGGCCGAATTGCGGCGCCATCCGTTTGCGCTCGATATCACGCTGGCATGGGACGGGCTGGAAGTGCAGCGTCTGTTCGCGGCCGGCGGCGAGGCGCGCTTTGCTGGCTATCTTGCGGCGCTGTCGGGCAAGCTGCGCGCGTGGCAGGAGCCGCGCGGCATCGACTTCGGCTCGCTGTCGCAGGTGGACCCGGCGATCCTGATCGGCGGGCTGGATTTCGAGCACTGAAACTCTCGCACCACCGTCATTCCCGCCTGCACGGGAATGACGGTAGATCTTGATGAGTTACCTATAGCGCCAGCAGCGCCGGGTTGGTTAGCCCGTCACCAGCAGCCGGCACACCGCGCTTTGCGCTTGCCCCGGTTCGATCCACCGCAGCCCCTGGCCGTGGTGGATGGCATCGGGCAGTCCTACCCATGGTTCCACACAGTAGAAGTCCGAGGCCTCGCTCTCCGACCACGTCGTCACGGCATGCCACGGCGCGCTGCCGGGGAATTCCAGTTCGAATGTGATGGTGCGTTCCGGCATCGCCAGCGTTGCGGCCGCGCCATCCCGGAAGACGTGGAAGGTGTCCTGCAGGCGCGGATCGTCGAGCCGGTAAGTCGACTCGCCGGCTTCGGCGGGACCGGGCCTGCCATCGGGTAGCTGGCGCAGGCGGTCAGCGCGTGGCAGTGCCAGCGAGGCGGATGCACGCTGCGTATGCGGCAGTGCGAAGTAGAAATGATGGCCCGGGTAGCAGGGAAGGCGCCGCTCGCCGGTATTGGTGGTGCGCAGCGTCACTTCCAGCCCGTCAGGCAGCAGGGCGTAGACCGCGTCGAAGGCAAACGCGTACGGGTAGCCGGCCCGCGTTGCCTCGCTGTCGCGCAGCGTCATGGTGATCGCCTGCGCATCGATGGCGGTGATGTCGAAGGGCAGGTCGCGTGCAAAGCCATGCTGCGCCAGCGTATGCACGACACCGCTCTCGTCCCGCCATTGCCCCGCATTGCCAGCAACGAAATGCCGGCCGATGAACGGGAACAGCAGCGGGTTGCCCCCGCGCACCTTGGCCGGCCGGCTCCAGTCGGCGTTATCGGGCCAGTAGAGTATGTCCTGGCCGCGATGGACCCAGCGCACCAGGCGCCCACCGTGCTGCGGGGCCAGCAGCAGGAAGTTGTCGGCGTCGCCGACCCGGACCAGCGGCTGGCCCTGGAAGTCTTGTGTCGGAAGCAATGGCATGATGATCGTTGAAGCGGCGCAGCCGCCATGATATGCCAGCGCGCTGGCGGCAGCGGTCTCAGCTGGTGGTGTAGATGGTGTCGCGCACCAGCGGGTACACCTGTGTCTCCCACCGCCTGCCGTTGAATACCCCATAGTGCCCGACGCCGGTCTGCACGTGATGCATGCGCAGGTAGGGAGGCAGGCTGGTGCACAGCTCCTGCGCGGCCACGGTCTGGCCGATCGCGCAGATGTCGTCGCGCTCGCCCTCGACGGTGAGCAGCGCGGTGCGGTGGATGGCGCGCGTGCAGACACGGCGCCCGCCCACGTCGAGCAGGCCCTGCGCCAGCAGGAAGCGCTGGAAGATCAGGCTGACGGTTTCCAGGTAGAACTCCGCCGTCAGGTCCATGGTGGCGAAGTACTCGATGTAGAAGTCGCGGATGGCGTCGGCCTTGTCGTGCTCGCCGCGCTCGCGCAGCGCGTAGAGCTCGCGCAGCGCCTGTTCGTGCCGCTCCAGGTTCATGCTCATGAAGGCCAGCAGCTGCACGTGGCCCGGGTAGACGCGCCGCGCGGCGCCGGCAAAGCGCAGCGGCACCATGCCGATCAGCGTGCGCTCGAACCAGTCGAGGGACCGGCTGGTGGCCAGCTCGTTGACCTTGGTCGGGTTGACGCGCGCGTCGATGGGGCCGGCCATCAGCGTCAGGCTGGGCGGCTGGGCGGGGTCGCCGTCCTCGGCCATGATGGCCGCCGCCGCCAGCGCCGCCACGGTAGGTTGGCAAATAGCCACCACGTGTGTGCCGCCGCCCAACGCTTGCAGGAAGCCGATCAAGTGTTGCACGAATTCATCGAAGCCGAAGCGCCCGGCCAGCAAGGGAATGTCGCGGGGGTTGTGCCAGTCGGTGATATAGACGTCGTGGTCGGCCAGCATGGTCTGGACCGTGCCGCGCAGCAGCGTGGCGAAGTGGCCGGACATTGGCGCCACCAGCAGCACGCGCGGCTGGCCAACGATGCCGTGGCGGCGGAAGTGCAGCAGCGAGCAGAACGGCGTGCGCGCGACAACCTCCTCGGTGACCTGCACCGGCCGTCCGCCAACGGTTGTGCTGTCGATGCCGAAGGCCGGCCGGTGGTGCGTGAGCCGCGCCAGCGCGATGAGTTCGCAGACGGCGCGCAGGCGGTGCGCGGCGTCGAAACCGCCTGGCCTGGGGCTCGCCGCCAGCGTCGCGGCAGCAAGCTCCGCCACCGTGCACGCCGGCAGTATCATGTCCGCGTAGGTCTGGTACGCCTGGTACAGCATGGCTCGGCCCCCGTCATTCTGGTTTCCGCATTCCGCAATATATATGCCATCGGCACGCGCTTGGCACGCGCTTTGCGCGGTGCCACGCGAAAGGCGGGCACGAGCGTGCACAAGTTGTGCAAGATGCGCCTGCGGCAGCGGCATGGCGCCGCATCGTTGCACGAACCGGGCCGCCGGCGCCAGACTGGTGCCGCATGAGCGCACCGCATGGGTGCGCGGCGCGCTGGCCTCAGGATGCGACACCGATATCGCGAACGCGCCGACGGGCTCCGAGGCGCGGCTAAGGAGGCGTGATGAGCAAGACCATACTCACAATCAGCAGCAAGACCTATTCTTCGTGGTCGCTGCGCGGCTGGTTGCTGGCGCGCTTTGCCGGCCTGGAATTCGAGGAAGTGCTGGTGCCGCCCGACGACGCCGCGGCGCGTGCCGAGATCCTGCTGCTGTCCCCGTCGATCCTCGTTCCCTGCCTGCGCCACCAGGGCGTGACGGTGTGGGACACGCTGGCGATCGCCGAATACCTGAACGAGATCCGCCCCAAGGCCGGCCTGCTGCCGGAAGACCGCGCCGCGCGCGCTCACTGCCGCGCCATTTGTGGCGAGATGCACTCAGGGTTTGCCGCGATGCGCTCGGCGCTGCCGATGAACCTGAAAGGGCATTTCCCGGGGATGAAGGTGTGGTCGCGTGCGCAGGCGGACATTGACCGCATCACGGCGATCTGGACCGAATGCCTGACCCGCTACGGCGGGCCGTACCTGTTCGGCACGCGCACCATGGCCGATGCCATGTACGCGCCGGTGGTGACGCGCTTTGTCACCTACGGCGTGATGCTCGATCCGGAGCCGGTCGCCTATTGCAAGCAGATCCTGTCGATGCCGGAGCTGCAGGAATGGATCGCGGCGGCGCGCGAGGAACCCGACGAAATCAGCGAACTGGATGTGGAGTTCTAGCGGCCGCCGCTAACGCTACACAGTGGTGGATTCGGCTTGCCGCGACTTCAGGAAACGCGCGGCGTAGTCGAAGTACCAGTCCAGCGTAGCCGGGTTGGCCATTGCATCGCGGTTGGCGATGCCCTGCGGCGCATGGCCCAGCAGCAGCTTCTTGATCGGCACTTCCATCTTCTTGCCCGACAGCGTGCGCGGCACGCCTGGCACCTGCACGATTTCGTTGGGCACATGGCGCGACGACAGTGCGTCGCGGATGCGCGCGCGCAGCGTGTCACGCAGGGCATCGTCCAGCACCAGCCCTTCACGCAGCACGACGAACAGCGGCATATAGGATTCGCGGCCCAGGTACTCAAGGTCGACCACCATGCTGTCGAGCACTTCCGGCAGGTCTTCCACCACGCGGTACAACTCGCTGGTGCCCATGCGGATGCCGTGCCGGTTGATGGTCGCGTCCGAGCGTCCATAAATGACCGCGCCGCCTCGCTTTGTGATCTTGATCCAGTCGCCGTGCCGCCAGGCGCCGGGGTAGGTATCGAAATAGCTGTCGCGATAGCGCTTGCCATCGGCATCGCCCCACAGGAACAGCGGCATCGACGGCATCGGCTCGGTGCACACCAGCTCGCCGACCGCGTCGATCAGCGGCTGGCCGTTGTCGTCGAAGGCCTGCACCTTGGCGCCCAGGCAGCGGCACTGCATCTCGCCGGAGTAGACCGGCAGCAGCGGGCAGCCGGCGACGAACGATCCGGCGAAGTCGGTGCCGCCCGACATCGGCACCAGCCAGATGTCTTCGCGCACATGGCGGTAGATCCAGTCGTAGGCCTCCGCCGGCAGCGGCGAGCCGGTCGAGCCCAGCCCGCGCAGGCGCGACAGGTCGGCAATGCGCGCCGGCTCGATGCCCGCCTTCATGCAATTGGTGAAGAACGCCGCGCCGGCGCCGAACATGGTCACGCCGGCATCGTCGACGAAGCGCCACAGCACGCCCGCATCCGGGAAAGCCGGGTTGCCGTCATACAGCGCGATGGTGGTGCCCAGCAGCAGCCCGGCCACCTGCGCGTTCCACATGATCCAGCCGCTGCTGCTGTACCAGTGGAAGACGTCGTCCGGGCCGAGGTTGTTGTGGAAGGCCATCAGCTTGAGCTGCTCGATGACGATGCCGCCATGGCCGTGCACGATGGGCTTGGGCATGCCGGTGGTGCCGGACGAATAGACGATCCACAAGGGATGGTCGAACGGCACCGGCTCGATCGCCAGCGGCACGTCGTGCGCCAGCACGTCCGGCCAGGCATGCGTGCGCACGCCGGCGGGTGACGGTGCGGTGCTGCCGATCTGCGGCACGAGCACCAGGTCGGTCAGCGAGGGCAGGGCCGCGACCAGTTCGGCCACCACCGGGGCGCGGTCATAGGCCTTGCCGCCGTAGTGGTAGCCATCGACGGCGATCAGCACCCTGGGTTCGATCTGGCGGAAGCGGTCGGTCACCGCCACCTGGCCCATGTCGGGCGCGCAGCCGGACCACACCGCGCCCAGGCTGGCCGTGGCGAGGAAGGCGATGATGGTGGCGGGGATGTTGGGCAGGTAGCCGGCCACGCGGTCACCGCGCTGCACGCCCATCTGGCGCAGCGCATGGGCCAGCGACGCGACCTGGGCTTCGAGCGTGGCCCAGCTCACTTCGGCCAGCGGTTGCGCCTCGCCGGCGTAGCGGATTGCGGCGCGCTGGCGCGCGTCGCCGCGGCCGGCGTGGCGGAACACCTGCTGCGCGTAGTTCAGCGTCGCGCCCTCGAACCAGCGCGCGCCCGGCATGGTGCGGCGATCCAGCACACGCGCCGCGGGCGTGTCGAAATGCACGTCGAAATAGGCGCGCACGGCGTCCCAGAAGGCTTCCAGCTCGGTGACGGACCACTGCCACAGGCTGTCGTAGTCGTCAAAGGCCAGGCCGCGCTCGGCCCGCAGCCAGCGCATGAAGGCGGCGATCTGGCTGCTGTCGCGGAACGCCTCGGAAGGCGTCCACATCAGGTTCCCTTCGGTGAGAGGGGCGGGGGTGCTCATGTCTGTCTCCTCCTTGGCCGTCTGTCGCGGGCATCGGATGGTGGCGATGGATATGTCGGGCGACTCTAGCGGCACTCGGCATCAGCCCGACATGATAACGGCGCTCACGCTCAGTTGCCGGCCGGACGCTCGAACAGGCTTTCCCACATGGAGTCGACCTTCGCCTTGACCGCGGCATCCATCGTGATAGGCGTGCCCCATTCCCGCGTGGTCTCGCCGGGCCACTTGTCGGTGGCGTCGATCCCCATCTTGGAGCCCAACCCGGATACCGGGGAGGCGAAGTCGAGGTAGTCGATGGGCGTGTTGTCCACCAGCACCGTGTCGCGGCTCGGATCGACGCGGGTAGTGATGGCCCAGATCACTTCCTTCCAGTCGCGCACGTCGATATCGTCATCAACCACCACGATGAACTTCGTATACATGAACTGCCGCAGGAAGCTCCACACGCCGAACATCACGCGCTTGGCATGGCCGGCGTACTGCTTCTTCATGCGCACCAGCGCCATGCGGTAGCTGCAGCCTTCGGGCGGCAGGTAGAAGTCGGTGATCTCCGGGAACTGCTTCTGCAGCAGCGGCACGAACACCTCGTTCAGCGCCACGCCCAGCACCGCCGGTTCGTCGGGCGGCTTGCCGGTGTAGGTGGAGTGGTAGATCGGGTCGCGCCGCATGGTGATGCGGTCGATGGTGAACACCGGGAACCAGTCCTGCTCGTTGTAGTAGCCGGTGTGGTCGCCGAACGGGCCTTCCAGCGCATGCTGGTAGCCGGAGGGGTGGTTCGGGTCGGGCTGGATATGGCCTTCGAGCACGATCTCGGCCGACGCGGGCACGCTCAGTTCGGACAGCGTCGGCGTGAGGCAGCCGGCCAGCGCGGTGCGGCTGCCGCGCAGCAGGCCGGCGAACTGGTATTCGGACAGCGTATCCGGCACCGGCGTCACCGCGCCCAGGATGGTGGCCGGGTCGGCGCCCAGCGCCACCGCGATCGGGAAGGCCTTGCCGGGGTTGGCCAGCGCATGCTCGCGGAAGTCGAGCGCGCCGCCGCGGTGCGCCAGCCAGCGCATGATGACCTGGTTGCGGCCGATCACCTGCTGGCGGTAGATGCCCAGGTTCTGGCGCTTCTTGTGCGGGCCCTTGGTCACCACCAGGCCCCAGGTGATCAGCGGCGCCGCATCGCCGGGCCAGCAGGTCTGGATCGGCAGGCGCGCCAGGTCGACATCGTTGCCTTCCCACACCACCTCCTGGCAAGCCGGGCTGTTGACGCGCTTTGGTGCCATATCCCACACAGATTTGGCGAGCGTGAAGAGCTTGCCAGCCTCGCGCAAACCGCGCGGTGGCTCTGGTTCCTTCAGTGCTGACAAGACCCGGCCGATGTCGCGCAGGTCTCCCATCGATTCGGCGCCCATGCCGAGTGCGACCCTGTGTGTCGTGCCGAACAGATTGGCCAGGACCGGGACGCTATAGATACCTCCATTGGTGCCGGCGCCCGAGGGTTTCTCGAACAGGACCGCGGGGCCGCCGGCACGCAGCAGGCGGTCGCAGACTTCGGTCATTTCCAGGTTGGGCGCGACGGGCCGGGCGATGCGCCGCAGCTCGCCGATGCCTTCGAGCTGGCCGATGAAATCGCGCAAGTCTTTGTATTGCATAGTGAATTCTGTTGTGGTGCGGGGCCGGGGGAAGGCGTCCGCAAGACGGCGTCCAAGTCGGTGACGATACACATTCACCGGCGCCGCGGCAAAAAAATCGTCAGAGCGAAGCCGCGCAAATTGTAAGTTTTTTGTCGCTGACAGCGTACTTTTCCGGGCGACGAGCCAAGGCCAGGCCTGCGTTTGCGGGCAATCGGGTGATCCGATGCCGACATGGTGACTCTTGTTACAAATAACTATAAGTAGTAGAAATCGTAGTTATTATTCTTGACGAGATATAACAGCGTTCCTACAATCCGGTCTTGCTCAAAGGAGTGTTGCGTCGCAACATGGATTTTCGCCCTGTGTCAAGGGGTGCACATAAAGAAAATGTGCTTGAAAGTCCCTCCAGCAAAGACCGAATTTGTGAGTTTGTCGTGGCAGGGTGCGCTCCCCCAGAGCGTACGCTGTTTCCAGTTGGGCGCACGGGGAGCGCCTGCCAACAGATGCTTGGTCGTCACTGCTAGACGGCGCGGCATCCTTACTTGAGTACGTTGAGATCGGGCGCTTGCCGCAGTCTGGCATGCGAAGCGGGCAACGGATGGAGGTAAGCATGAGCGGTTGGAAAACCCTTCATCTTCCCGGCATCGGGCGCGCCTTGCAGGTTCGCCTCCGACAGCCGGTACCCGGAGTGAGGCGGGCATTGCAGGTCCGTCTCGCGCATCCGGTCGCGGGCCGCGCGTTGCGCGGTGGCCGCACAACACTGAAGTACGCGCTGAACAGCCTCGGCGTGGTGGCGGTCGTTTCGGCCATCTCGCTGTGGCTGAGCCAGGAATGGCGCACCACGCTGGCCGCATTGCTGGCTGGCGACGAGGCTCCGGCGGTGCTGGTCAGCGCTGCCATGCCGGCCGCGCCTGCCGTGGCGGCCGCCGCTGCGCCCAGCCATGGCGTGCCGGCGAGTTCGGCGGACGTTGCCGCGACCAAGCTCGGCCTGGGCAGGGCTGGCCTGCCGACGGTGTCGGGCGTGGACGAACACAGCCTGGCGGCATCCGTCAAGGTGCCGTCGGTCGCGCACCTCGCCGCGAAGATCCCGGTCACGCGCGTGGCGCAGGACGCCCGCAACACCGCCACGCTCGGCTCCGCACGCGAGCAGGCGGCCGTGGCCGACTATATCGCCCGCAAGTACCGCGTGGCGGCGCAGGCCACCGCGCAACTGGTCAAGGCGGCCTACCTGACCGGCCGCGAGGTCGGCATCGATCCGCTGCTGATCCTGGGCGTGATCGCGATCGAGTCCAGCTTCAACCCGTACGCCGAGAGCGGCGTGGGTGCGCAGGGCCTGATGCAGGTCATGACCAAGGTCCACCGGGACAAGTACGAAGCCGTCGGCGGCGTGGCCGCGGCGCTCAATCCGTACGCCAATATCAAGATCGGCGCGCTGGTGCTGAAGGACTGCATCGCCCGCGCCGGCTCGATCGAGGGCGGCCTGAAGTACTACGTCGGCGCCACCACCAGCACCGACGGCGGCTATGGCGCCAAGGTGCTGGCCGAGCGTGCCCGCCTGCGCCAGCTGCTCGGCGTGCGCGGCGTGCCGGCCGATGCCGACAAGCCGGCCGAAAAGGCGCCCACCGAGCGCGCACCGACCGAGAAGCTGGAAGCGAACAACGGGCCGCACAACGCCTGACGCTACGCTGCCACTGGCAGCGCCATAAAGAAAAGCACCCCGCGGGGTGCTTTTCTTTTGCCTGCCTGGCGCGTTGTGCCGCTCAGGCGAACAGCTTGCCCAGCCGCGCCATCGCCTCCTCGATATTCTCGCGCGAGGTCGCATACGAGATCCGGATGTAGTCCTTGGCCGTATGCGGCCCGAAATCCTGCCCCGGCACCATCACCACGCCCGCGTCGTGCAGCATCGCCTGTGTCAGCCGGTCGGCATCGCCGGCGGCGGGGTGGTTGACGCCGCGGCAGTCGGCGTAGACGTAGAAGGCGCCGTCCGGGCGCACCGGCACGCGCAGGCCGAGCGACTCCAGCGCCGGTACGATCAGGTCGCGGCGGCGGCGGAACTCGGCCTTGCGTTCGTCGTAGATCGCCAGCGCTTCCGGGGTGAAGCAGGCCAGTGCCGCGTACTGCGCCACCGCCGACGCGCAGATAAACAGGTTTTGCGCGACTTTCTCGAAGGCCTCGACCAGCGCCTCCGGCACCACCAGCCAGCCCAGGCGCCAGCCAGTCATGTTGAAGTACTTGGAGAAGCTGTTCACCGTGACCACGTCGTCATCCAGGCTCAGCGCCGAGACCGGCGGGGCGTCGTACGACAGGCCCTGATAGATCTCGTCGACAATGGCAAAGCCGTTGCGGGCACGCACGGCCTGCAGGATGCGGTCGAGCTCGTCCGGCAGGATCGAGGTCCCGGTCGGGTTGGAGGGCGAAGCCAGCAGCACGCCGCGGGTTTGCTCGCGCCAGTTGGCCTCGACCTGCGCGGCGGTCAGCTGGAAGCGCTCGGCCGGGCCGCTCGGGATCATGCGCGCGGCGCCGTCGAAGGCGGCGACGAAGTGCCGGTTGCACGGGTAGCTGGGGTCGGGCATCAGCACCTCGGCGCCGATCTCGACCAGCACCGCGCACGCCAGCAGCAGCGCCCCCGAGGCGCCGGCGGTGACGATCACGCGCCGCGCCGGGATATCGAGCCCGTAGGTGGTCTTGTAATAGCCGGCGATGGCCTCGCGCAGCGGGTGGATGCCGAGCGCGCCGGTGTATTGCGTGACGCCGCGGCGCATGGCGGCTTCCGCCGCGCGCACCACGGGCTCGGCGGCGGTGAAGTCAGGCTCGCCAATGCCCATGTGCACGATGTGGCGACCGGCGCGCTCCAGCGCGGCGGCCTGCTTGGCCAGCTCCATCACGTGGAAGGCTTCGATATTGGCGAGGCGGGAGGCGGTGGCGAGGCGCTGCAGGTCCATGGTGATCCGGGGTTCAGCAAAAAGTGTAGGTAGGAACAAAAACACCCGCCTGGGCGGGTGTCGTCTTCATCCGGGGCGCGCGTGTGCCCCGTGATGCAACGGCCGGCCGCGCAGGCCCGGCCTGGGTCCGGCTGGTTGCGGCTCAGCGGCGCGCTGCGACCTCGGCCGCGCGTACCTGGGCCGCGAGCTTGTCCAGCACGCCGTTGACGTACTTGTAGCCCTCGACGCCGCCGAAGGTCTTGGTCAGCTCGACGGCTTCATTGATCACGACCTTGTACGGGATGTCGATGCAGTGCACCAGCTCGTAGCTGCCGACCAGCAGGGCGGCGCGCTCGACCGGCGACAGCTCGCCCACGGTGCGGTCCAGGAAGGGCTCGAACGCGGCGGTCAGGCGGGCTTCCTCGCGCACGGCGCCGTTGAGCAGCGCGTCGAAGTGCTCGCGATCGGCCTTGTTGAAGCCCTGGGCGTCATGCAGGTGGGCCTGGATCGCGCCGATGTCGTTGCGGTTCAGCAGCCACTGGTACAGGCCCTGCAGCGCGAGTTCGCGCGAGCGGCGGCGCGCGCTCTTGGGCGGCGCCTTGGCTTCGGTGCGGGCCGCGGGCTTGCCGCCGGCCGGCTTGCCGGCGTCATTGCTGGACGTATCACTCATCATCGTCCTCGTCTTCGTCCTGGCCACGCAGCGAATCCAGCGCGACGACCAGGTTGGCCATCTCCACCGCGGCGCGGGCGCAGTCGCGGCCCTTTTCGCGGGTGCGGGCGTGGGCCTGCTCGTCGGTGTCCACGGTCAGGATACCGTTGGCAATGGGCACGTTGAAGTCCAGGCCGACGCGGGTGATGCCGGCGCCCGACTCGTTCGAAACCAGCTCGAAGTGGTAGGTCTCGCCGCGCACCACGGCGCCCAGGGCGACCAGGGCGTCGAACTGGCCGCTCTCGGCCATCTTCTGCAGCGCCAGCGGCACTTCCAGCGCGCCGGGGACGGTTACCACCAGGGTGTCCTCGCCTTCGACGCCGAGCTTGTCCAGCTCGGCCACGCAGGCTTCGAGCAGCTCGGTGCAGACCGGCTCGTTGAAGCGGGCCTGCACGATGCCGATACGCAGGCCTTCACCGTCGAGGTTGCTGGGGTAGAAGCCGTGATCCATTGTTCAGTTCTCCAGTTTTCGGGTTCGGCAGGGCGCCGTTGCGCCGCTGCAGGTGTGTTCGGGTGGCCCGGGCTCAGGCGGCCTGGCCGTTCATCGGTTGGTAGCCGGTCACTTCCAGGTCGTAGCCGGTCATGCTGGGCATGCGCTGCGGCGAGGCCAGCACGCGCATCTTGCCCACGCCCACGTCCTTCAGGATCTGCGCACCCATGCCGTAGGTGCGCAGGTCCGGCTTGCGGCGCGGGCGCGACTGCGGCGTGTCCAGCGCGCTGAACTGCGTGAACAGCTGGTCGGCCGAGTCGCCGCAGTTCAGCAGCACGATCACGCCGCTGTCGGCCTCGGCGATGGCTTTCATCGCCGCCGGGATGCTCCACGAATGCGTGGTGCACTTCACTTCCAGCAGGTCCAGCACCGAGAAGGGCTCGTGCACGCGCACCAGCGTTTCCTGCTCCGGCTCCGGCGTGCCCTTGACCAGCGCCAGGTGCGCCTGGCCGGTGGGCTTGTCGCGGTAGGCGATGCTGTGGAAGGTGCCGTAGGGCGTCTGCATGGCGCGTTCGCCAACGCGCTCGATGATGCTCTCGGTGCGGCTGCGGTAGTGGATCAGGTCGGCGATGGTGCCGATCTTGAGGTTGTGCTCTTGCGCGAACTCGACCAGGTCCGGCAGGCGGGCCATGGTGCCGTCGTCCTTCATGATCTCGCAGATCACGGCCGCCGGCGTCAGGCCGGCCAGCGCGCCCAGGTCGCAGCCGGCTTCGGTATGGCCGGCGCGGATCAGCACGCCGCCGGGCTGGGCCGTCAGCGGAAAGATATGGCCCGGCTGGACCAGGTCGGAGGCCTTGGCGTCGCGGGCGACGGCGGCCTGCACGGTGCGGGCGCGATCGGCGGCGGAAATGCCGGTGGTCACGCCCTCGGCTGCCTCGATCGACACCGTGAAGTTGGTGCCGTGCTGGGTGCCGTTGCGGCTGACCATCGGGTGCAGGTTCAGCTGGCGGCAGCGGTCGGCCGTCAGCGTCAGGCAGATCAGGCCGCGGCCGTGCTTGGCCATGAAGTTGATGGCTTCCGGCGTGACGAAATCGGCAGCCAGGACCAGGTCGCCTTCATTTTCACGGTCTTCCTCATCAACCAGGATAACCATGCGGCCGGCACGGATGTCGGCAATGATGTCTTCGGTACGGGCGATTGTCATGGCGTGCTGGACGGCAAATTGAAGCGAAACGGGCGAATGAAGCGAAAAGGCGATGCGAAAGCAGGCAGGTGGCCGCGTTTGAAAGCAGCCGGACTGAGGCGGGGCGTTGGGGCCGGGCCGGCCAGGTCATATACGCCCGGCAGGTTGCCCAGTCAAGCCGGGTATTGTACGCCAAGGCAGGCTAGGCTGGAGCGGACCGCGCCGGAAAGTGCGGCGCCTGCCCGAAGCGGGTGGGGCGGGGAGGGTAAAGCTTGGGTGTGGCTGGGTGTGTCTGGTTGCCCGGCAAGCGGCAGGCCGCCGCCGGGCCTTGCCGGTGGCTACGCTGCGGCAGCCAGCGGCGTGTTGTCAGCGCGGATCGTGCGCAGGCGCGAGGTCCTGGCGATGCGCGACTTGGCCGCGCGGGTCGCGTCGGCCAGCGCCAGTTCGCGCGTGAGGAAGCCGGCGTCGCGCCGGGTGAACCTCGCGTGCGCGTCCAGCGCATAGGACCACTCCCAGCTACCGAACGTAACTTCGGACAGCGTCACGACGACGTGGCATTTTTGATAGAAAAAACTCTCACTCATTGTCAATTCCGGTTGGTGACGGCACGTTGGCCGTGGCCGAAGGGCCATGCGGGCCAGTGACGGTCCGCCAGCCAGCCGCGGTTGGGCAGCAGGCCGTTGTGTGGCGCGTTGTGCGGGTCGATGTTCGGAGCCACGCTGGCCGCGCCGCCCAGTTCCTGGACGGCCTGGCAGAGCCGTTCCCTGGCATTGCTTGCGCAGGCACAGGTCATCAGCATCTGCCCCTCCGCCAGTTGCCGGTGCTGCCGACGCAGACCGGCGCGCGTGACTTTGGCGCCGAGCACGCCGCCAAGCCAGCCTCCGATCACGGCGCCCAGCGCCATACCGCCGACACACGCCACGACGCCCGCCGCTACGCTGACCGGTGTGCCGTAGCGGAACAACACCCACGCTGCCAGCAGTGCCCCGATGACGAGGCCGCCAATCGTGGCTTCATCGCGGTACGTGATCTGGCCGGCGCGCGGTGCCGGCAAGCCGTCAACGGGCTGGTGGTCGCCCCGGGAGAACCATGGCCCCGCGATGCGGTCGGCCGTATCCGCCAGTTCGCCCAATCGCGTTAGCGCGCGCCGGGCCGTATCGATGTCGTCCAGCCGGAAATACAAGAGCGTGCGCATGGTGGTACCTCAATTCGGGTCAGTTGAGCTTGCCGTTGAACCACGGAAAGCCGGCGTAGCGCCTGGTACCGGGACGCCGGAATTGCCTGGGTAATGGCAAGGATGGTGTCTGCAGCCGGGGCCAGCCCTGGTCGACGGCGCTATCCCAGTCGATCAGCAGCGTGACGGCGCGGTGCAGGCGCGTGGCGGTCAGCCGGACCAGGCCCGCGCTGGTGTGTCCCCGGGCGGCCTGGTGCCGGCCGCGCAGCAGGCGCATGGCCGGAACCATCCGGTAAATGATCTTGGTCGGGTGAACTGGCACGGTGCCTCCTTCAAGGGTGGTTGCCGGGCCGGCCGGCGGGTGCGGGCAGCGGGGCGGCACGATGGTGGTCGGGATGCCACTGCGCCCAGCTCAGGGCGCGCATCCGGGTCCCATGGCCGAGGATCAGCAGGGCATCCGAATCCGCGCGCCATCCCGGCGCCTGCCTCCACGGTCGGGCCAGGCCGCCGAAGATGGTGCGGATCAACGCGGCGATCGGCTTGCGCAGGGCGGTGGGCGGGAACCTGACCAGTTCTCCAGCGAGGTCGCCGGCAAACGAAAACGACGGCGTAAGCGTCAGTTCGCGGGCGAACGGGAGACGCGGCAGGGCAGCTTGCATGGAGGTTCCGGAAATCCCCGTGAGTGACTTCAGGAGTCACCGGTCCTAAGACGTTGTCGAGGGGGAAGCCCGGAAACGAGTTGCGAGCGCCTGGGAGCATACATGTCCTGACAGCGCTGCCTAAGCAGTGTAGGCCCGGGCGGGCCACGAACCCAGCACACTTACAACAAAGGAGCACAGGCCCCGTATTGCGCACCCCGCTGCTGCCGACGGTGGAGATTCCTCAGCGTGCGCAAGGGTCCTTTGCCGGGCGGTAGGGAAGTTAATCGCCACAGAGGCGGGCTGGCAGCGTATGCTCAGGGCAAAAGGGAACGACGCCTGTCCCGGATCCGCCCGAACAGATATCGGCGCGACGTTCTTCGAATCAGGGCGCCAGCCTGACCGCGCCCCCAGGCTTTGCATAACCAAGGGAGGCACGCATGTCGGAAGCAACCATTTCGAGGCAGATCAAGAACAAGGCCGAAATCCGCGCCATGGTGCGCGCCGAGCAGGCGAAGATCCCGGCCTGCGAGGGCACCTGCTTTGGCGATGTGGTCTGCCACGCGCCAGACGCCAGCGGCTGCAACTGGAGCCTCTCAACGATGGAAGGCGGCAACAGTGCGGCCTGTGTCGAAGCGATCCGCCCGTTCACTGACCAGCTGCGCGCGTTGTACAACGTGCCGGACGAAGGCAAGTAACCGCCGCCGTTCTTCGCTGCCCTGGCCGCTTACGACGCGGCCTGGCCTGCCGACAGCATCCGCTCCACGTACCGGGCGATCAGGTCGATCTCCAGGTTCACGCGCGCGCCCGGCTTGAGCTCCTGAAGCGTGGTCACTTCCACGGTGTGGGGGATCAGGTTGATGGAAAACACGCAGCCGTCGGCTTCATCGCTGACGCGGTTGACCGTCAGCGACACGCCGTTGACCACCACCGAGCCCTTGTAGGCCAGGTAGCGCGCCAACTCGCGCGGCGCGCGGATGCGCAGTTCATGCGATTCGCCTACTGGCGCGAAGTGCACGACTTCGCCCAGGCCGTCGACGTGCCCCGAGACCAGGTGGCCGCCCAGGCGGTCGGCCAGGCGCAGCGCCTTTTCCAGGTTGACGCGGCCGGCGCCCCCCAGCCCGACGGTCTTGTCGAGCGATTCACGCGAAACCTCCACGTCGAAGCTGTCGGGGCCCATGGCGATCACCGTCATGCAGGCGCCCTGGATAGCGATGCTGTCGCCGATGATCACATCCGACAGGTCCAGCCCCCCGGCGGCGATGCGCAGGCGCACGCCGGCATCGGCGGCGCCCAGTGGGGTAACGGATTCAATGCGGCCGACCGCCGCGACAATGCCTGTAAACATGATGGTGTCTTCTGCTTTCGTGAATCTTGGGTATCTGGTGGATAGGCGCAGTCCGATGCAACGCCTCACGCATCGTTGCGCCGCGCGATCAGCCGCAGGTCGTCGCCGATCTGCCGGATCTCGTGCCAGCGGAACTGGGCTGCGTCCTGCAGCCGCGCCAGCGGCGGCAGGTTGAACATGCCCTGGGCGTCGCCCAGCAGCTTGGGCGCTAGGTAGATCAGCAGCTCGTCGGCACAGTGCTCGCGCACGAGCGAGCCGTTGAGCTTGAAGCCGGCTTCCACGTGCAATTCGTTGATGCCGCGCCGGCCGAGTTCTTCCAGCATCTTGCGCAGCTCGACCTTGCCGTGGGGATTGGGCAGCACCACCACTTCGGCGCCGCGCGCGGTCAGCGCCCGCTGGCGTTCGCGGTCTTCCACCGCGCAGAACACCAGCACCGGCTTGGCGAACTCGCCGGTGTCGGGTGCCAGGATCTGCGCGTCGAGCGGCACCTCCAGGCGCGAATCGACCAGCACCCGCTGCGGCTGGCGCGGCGTGGCAATGGCGCGCACGGTCAGCGCCGGGTTGTCGTCGCGCACCGTGCCGATGCCGGTCAGGATGGCGCAGGCGCGCGCGCGCCAGGCATGGCCGTCGTCGCGCGCGGCCTTGCCGGTGATCCACTGGCTGGTGCCGTCGTGCAGCGCGGTGCCGCCGTCCATCGACGCGGCCACCTTGACGCGCACCCACGGCAGCCCGCGCGTCATGCGCGAGACAAAGCCGATGTTCAGGTCGCGCGCTTCCTTTTCCAGCAGGCCGCAGCGCACGTCGATGCCGGCATCGCGCAGCCGCTGCAGGCCGCGCCCCGACACCGACGGGTTGGGATCTTCCATCGCCGCCACCACGCGGGCCACGCCCGCGCGCACCAGCGAATCGGCGCACGGCGGCGTGCGCCCGAAATGGCTGCACGGCTCGAGCGTGACATAGGCGGTGGCGCCGGAGGGGTCGAGGCCGCGCGACAGCGCATCCTTCATTGCCTGGATCTCGGCATGGTCCTGGCCAGCAGGCTGGGTATAGCCCTGGCCGATGACCTGGCCACCCTTGACCAGCACACAGCCGACGCGCGGATTGGGCGTGGTGGTGAACATGCCCCGCGCGGCGAGCGCGAGGGCCTGTTGCATGGCGGCGTGGTCGGTATCGGAAAACATTGCGCCTGTAGCTCTTGGCCGGTTTGCTGTCGATCGGAGGGTGTCTTTCCAGGGTCACGGCGGCTCCGGGCCGTCCGCTGCGTCGCAATCGCTGTCGCGCGCCGGCGTGCAGAGCCGGATGCGTCCCTGTGCGCCAAGACGGACCTGGCGCTGCGCGCCGCGACAACTGAGCGAGAAGGTGGCAGCCTGGAAGCCGCCCTGCTCCGACCGTGAGTATCCCACAGCTGTGAAGCGCACCGCGTGGCTGCCACGTGCGGTCTGCCGCAGCGCAACCCGCAGGCATGGCGCGGCGAGCTCGACCACTGACAGGACGGTCGCGGCCGCCCCGGCCCCTCCGGCCTCGCTTGCCGCCACCACCTGCCAGCCCTGGTCCAGGTCCTACCGTCCGTCCAGCGGCTGAAGCGCCACTTCGACGCGCCGTGCCATCGCCATCGAGCGCGCCAGCGCCAGCGACGCCGCCAGCCGGTCGGCGGCCTGGTCGACGGTCTGGCGGGCGAGCAGCCGGGTGAAGGCTGGCCAGCCGGCCGCGGCCAGCACGGACAGGATGGCCAGGCCAACCAGCAGTTCGGCCAGCGTCAGGCCGCCCCAGGCGGGTGGGGCGTGGATCCACACCTCAGCACTCCGCCGGCAGCTGCCGGGGGCTGTCTTCGGCCTTTGGCCGGGACAGCCACTGGCCGGTGCTGCGCAGAATCAGCACGCCGCAGCGCGGGTCCGCGAACAGCGGCGCGGCATGCAGTTCGACGCAGACATCGAGGCTGGTGGCCGGGCATGGGCCGGCAGAGACGGCATGGCGAGCGCGGCCGGCCGCCGGCACCAGGCGCGGCCAGTCGCCCGCGACGGCGTCGCCGCCGGCCTGGGTCGCGAAGCTCATAGCGACTGCGGCATGCCGTTCCAGCTCAAGGAGGGCGCCGGCCAGTTCCGCCCGCGCCTGGGCGCGCCAGCCGCGCATCAGGTGCTCGGTCCAGGCCGGTATGGCCAGGGTTGCCAGGATCCCCAGCACGGTGAGCACGACCAGCAGTTCGATCAGGGAGACACCCCGCTGCGGCATGGCGTTGCCGCGCGGCCTGGTTGCGTTCATGGCGGCGCCTCTTGCACGGGACCGACCAGTTCGCGCCAGGCCAGGCGGCCAGTGCGCCGGCTGGCTACGGTTTGCGCAAGCCGGGCTGCTGTGCTGCTGTCCACCGACCAGAGCGCCAGCGCATGCGCCTCACGCCCCGGCGTGCCCGCCACCGGCGGGCGGACGGCCACGCTGTCGCGGGTCAGTGCCAGGGTGCCCGCCAGGCCGAGGCTGTGACCCGTGGCGTAGTGGAGCCGTGGCGCGCCGTCGTGGAGACGGCCCAGCGATTCCCCGCTCGCCGCCAGCACCAGGTAGCCGCGTTGCCAGCCATCGGGCAGGCGCGTCTGCACATACAGGTATCCCGGTGCCGCGGGAGTGTTGATGCCTGATATGAGTCTGCGAAATTTGGTGAACGCGGGCCTGCAAGCATCGGCACTGGTGCCCACCGGCATCGTTGTCAGCCGGCGACAAAATGGGAATCGTCCCCTTGCCAAGTGCTATTGACACCGCATAGTGAATTCCCCACTATTGCGGGGTATCGCCACAGCCAGAAATTGGCTCACAGTTTCTGGGCTTGTGCCGGCCGGTCTGGACAGGCTGAAAAATCAAAAGAAGCAGTCGGGTGTGGCAACGGCGCGCCTCCGCAGAGAGGCGCCCGACGCCAGAACGGTTATTCCGGGGGTCATCATGAGCAGGGTCATTCCGAGGTTTTTGCAGGACGGTTCGCCAGTCAGTCGCCGGTTGCGCTGACATGGGCAGCCCATTTCGCACCCGCCGCGCCGGGTGTGGAGGGCGCTCGTCGTTGTATGGCCGCTGGCAGGATGCGGGCATTGATGGCGTGCGTGCTTCACCCGGGGCCGGCCGCAAGCCTTCGGCGGGCTTCACGCTGATCGAACTGCTGGTCGTGGTGGCGCTGATCGCCATCACGACGTCGTTCGCCGTGCCTTCTTTTCAGAGCTTCCTGGAGCGCGCGCGCACCGATGCGGCTACCGCCGAGGTGGCCGGCCTGTTTTCACTGGCGCGCAGCGAAGCCATCCGCCGCAACGCGCCGGTGACCATCTGCCGCACCACCACGGACACCAGCACGGTCTGTGCGCAGGATGCGCAGGCGGACTGGGGCGGGCGCTGGATCCTGTTCCAGGACACCGACAACGACCAGATCCGCGCCGCGACCGAGGAGATCATCCGCGTGCGGGATGCGGGCAATGCCGGCCTGGCGCTGTCCTTGGCGGCGCCGGTGCAGGCGATCCAGATCACGTCGCGAGGCTTCCTGTCCGCCGGCAACGCGCTGGCGTTCCACGTCGCGGCGTCCGGCTCGGATCGCCTCGCACGCAATGTCTGCGTGTCGCAATCGGGGCGGGTGGATCAGAGGACTGCGACATGCAGTTGATCCCACGCTACAAGCGACGCCAGTCCGGCACCAGCCTGATCGAGGTGCTGATCACGATGGTGCTGGTTGCGATCGTGCTGATCGGCATGATGTCGCTGCAGGCGGCGTCGCTACGCTACCGCTCCGGTGCCAGCGTGCGCTACACCATCGTCGACGCGGCGACCGACCTGTCCGAGCGCATCCGCGCCAATACCTCGGCCCTGGCCGAGGGCGTTCCCGAGGGCGCGAACGCCTACCTCGATGCGCTGGCCGTGCAGCCGCCCGCGGCGCCGGCCAAGGACTGCAGCCGGGTCACTTGCGACGGCGCGGAATACGCCGCTTGGGACGTGTCGCAATGGTGGGCAACCCTGATCGCGCAACTGCCCGGCGCCGGAGTCGCTTCATGGACTTCGCCTGCCGCGGCGGCGCCCGCGGGCACCATTCCGGCCGGCTTTGTCAGCTACCGCCTCGAGCTCTACTGGAAGGATCCGGCCTCCACGGCTGCCGCGGCGGACTGCTCGCAGGCCGCGAACAACTATTTCGCCACGCTGGCCGGGTTTGATACCAGGGGAGTCACATGCGCTACCGTCACCCTTCGGCCCTGATCCATCGCAGCCGCGGGCGCTCGCTGATCGAGATCATGATCGCGCTGGTGCTCAGCCTGTTGCTGCTGGGCTCGATCACCGCGTTCTACCTGACCACGCAGCGCAGCACGCGCACGCAGGAAGGCCTGCGCAGCATCGATGATGGCGCGCGCTGGGCGCTGTCGGTGATGGGCGACCAGTTGCGCCTGGCCGGTCTTGGCCGGGTCGACCTGTCGCTGCTGAGCGCGCGGCCGGTGACCTTTGACGGCGCGCCGGTGCAGGGATGCGACGGCGGCATGGCGGATGTCAACACCGGTGCCTGCATTGCCGTGGCGAATGCAAATCCCGATGCCGTCACCGTGCGCTACCTGCGCCTGGACGGCTCGCTGTCGAGCATGACCGACTGCAACGGCCGCGCCATCCCGGTAGCGCGCGGCACGGCGGAGAACGCCTTTTACCTCGTGGGCTCGACGCTGATGTGCCGCGGCTCGGACGGCGCCACTATGGCGGCGTCGCGCTCCGAGGCCATCCTTGAAAACGTGCAGGACCTGCAGATCACCTACGGCCTGGCGCAGGATGCCGACTCGGCCAACGTGACGCAGTACCAGCCGGCCAGCGCGCTGGCGGCGGCAGACTGGAATCGCGTGGTCAGCGTGCGCGTGTGCCTGATGGTAAGCGATCCCAGCGCCGTCAACGCGGACGTGGCGACCAGCTTCCGCGACTGCGGCGACAACGTCCAGAACGTCGCCGACGGCCGCGTACGCCGGCGCTTTACCAGCAGCTTCGCGCTGCGTAACCGGGTGGGCTGAATGAGGAAGAATGCAATCCGGAAGCACCCGCCACTACGTGCGCGGCGCCATGCGCGCGGCGTGGTGCTGGTGGTGGCGCTGGTGATCATCGTGATCGTCTCGATGCTGACGGTCTGGAGCATGCGCGGCAGCCTGTTCGACGAACGCCTGGCGGGGAACAACCGCGACCACCAGGTGGCGTTCCAGGCGGCGGAGCTGGGGCTGCGCTTCTGCGAGGGGGTGGTGGTGACCGGGCAGCCGGCGGCGCTGTTCAACCGCATGTACCGCAAGGACATGAGTGCCATCGTCAACGCGGCAACCCCGCCGGTCGACAGCGCCGGCCAGCTAAAGCTCGGCTACCTCGATGCCAACGGCCGCCAGTTCTGGGAGGTGCCGTCCAACTGGGATACCAGCGTCAACGCCGAGCCCAATACCAACGTCATCGTCATTCCCGCCAGCGATGGCGTGACCCTGCGCGAAGCCGCGGCGGCGCCGCGCTGCTTTATCGAAGAGATCCGCAAGCCGTCCAAGGTCAGGAATACGCAGACCGGCATGCCGATCAATATCCACTACCGCGTCACTGCCCTGGGTACCGGCATCAACGCCGGCACGCAGGTCACGCTCCAGTCGGAGGTACGGCAATGACAGTCTTCAGCAAAGGGTTCCGCCGGTCCGTCGCGGCCACGGTGGCATGCGCGACAGCGATGCTGCCGGTATCGGCCGGCCATGCCGCGATTTCGCAGCAGCCGCTGATCTTCAGCACGTCGGTGGCGCCGAACGTGATGTTCACGCTGGATGACTCGGGCTCGATGATGTTCGAAATCACGCCGGAGAGTCTGTCGCCGAATGGAACGGAATCGAAATGGGACCTGACGCCGAGCGGTGATGACGACAACTGGCTGATTTATACCTTCCCGTTGCCATCCGGCGGCCGTGTCTATTCGGGCAATGGCAGTTACTACTCCGGCAGAAAGGCCTCGGTAGTGAACTTCAGCATCAGCTCGCTTGCGGCAGCGCGATATCGGACGGCGACGCTGAACGTTTCCTACTACAACCCCGACGTCACCTACCGCCCGTGGTTCGATCCGGCCAACAAGCTGGTCAACGCCGACCCGAAGCAGGCGTATTACAACCCGATGCTGACGGGCAAGGGCTCGATCGACCTGACCAGCGACAAGACGGTAGAGACATACTGGCTCAGCAATGACGGGAAGAGCTATTCAAAAAAAGAAGTCACTTTCTACCCCGCGCTCTACTACCGATACGATCCGACGCTCAGCAACTGCAACAAGACCACGTCGGACCTGGATTGCTTCAAGCGCTACGAGGTCAAGTCCGGATTCACCTTCCCGCACAACGGCAAGCGCACGGACTGCGCAGCGGCGACAAGCTGCACCTACGCAGAGGAAATCCAGAACTTCGCCAACTGGTTCCAGTACTACCGCTCGCGCATCCTGGCCATGCGCGCCGCGGTAGGGCAGGCGTTCGCGGGGCAGAACGAAGCCATCCGCGTGGGCTTTACCTCCATCAACGACGACACCGAGTCGGGCACTTCGACCTACGCCGGCATCCGCCGCGCGGTGGCGCCCTTCGATACCACCAACAAGCCCCAGTTCTACCAGGACTTCTACAGCCTGGGCATCAGCGCCAACGGCACGCCGCTGCTCGGTGGGATGGAGACTGTAGGCAAGTACTTCCAGAACAACGCCCAGCCGTGGACTGAGCCCGGTAGCACCAAGGAAAGCGCCTGCCGCGCCAGCTACCACATCTTGTCGACCGATGGTTACTATTCGGACAGCACCTCGGTCGGCAATATCGATAACAACAAGGGATCGAAGATTTCGCCGGTGTCGGGCACGGCTTACCAATACCAGCCGGTGACGCCGTACAAGGACGACTACTCCAACACGCTCGCCGACGCGGCGATGAAGTACTGGGTCAATGACCTGCGCACGACCGAGAACCGCGTGCCGACCAATGCCCGCGACGAAGCCTTCTGGCAGCACCTGGTCACGTTCACGCTGGGGCTCGGCGTCAAGGGGTCGCTGGAGTCGGATCCGAACAACCAGCCGAGCAACCCCAATGCCTCGCGCAGTGACGTGCTTGATGCCATCCTGGCCAAGCTGAAGGCGGGCACGATTTCCTGGCCCAAGGCGTCCAGCAGCGACCAGACCAAGATCGATGACCTCTGGCACGCGGCGGTCAACACGCGCGGCGACAACTACAGCGCCGGCGATGCTACCGGCCTTGCCGAGGCGCTGAACAACGCACTGACGCAGATCGCCTCGCGCAGCGGCTCGTCGTCATCGGCCGCGACCAACTCGACCACGCTGAACACCGATACCGCGCTGTTCCTGACGCGCTTCCGCTCCGGGGCCTGGACCGGCGAGCTGCTGTCGCAGAGCTTTAACGCGACCGATCGCACCTTCTCGATCCAGAACTGGAACGCGTACCAGAAGATGCCCGCTGCCGCGTCGCGCAAAATCTATACATGGTCGCCGGGCGGCACCGCTCCCGTCGGCAAGCCCTTCACCTGGGCCAGCGACAGCGATGCTTCGCTGTCCACCGCGCAGAAGACCGCGCTGGGCGGCGACAAGGCCATCGTCTCCTACCTGCGCGGCGATACCACGCTGGAGAAGCGCAACGGCGGCAAATACCGCGACCGCGTGACCGACAACGGCAGCGGCAGCGCGGTGTCCAACGTGCTGGGCGATATCGTCAACTCCTCGCCGATCTACGTGAAGGCGGCGGACGCCGGCTACGACTACCTGAAGGCAGACGGCGGCGGCAGCTACTTCTCCTTCCTCGCCAACAACCGCACCAACCGCAGGCCGATGATCTATGTCGGCGCCAACGACGGCATGCTGCACGGCTTCGATGCGCTGACCGGCGCCGAGAAGTTCGCCTACCTGCCCAACCAGGCGATCGTCGGCACCAACTCGGTCAAGGCGCTGGCCTCGCCGGACTATGTCCACCGCTTCTTCGTCGATGCCACGCCGAGCGCCGGCGATGTCTTTATCCCCAGCGGCTCCGGAAGTACGGCCAGCTGGCGCACGGTGCTGGTTGGCGGCATGGGGGCAGGAGGCAAGGGCATGTTCGCACTCGACGTGACCGACCCGGCGAACTTCGACGAGAAGAAGGTCATGTGGGAGATCGCCGGCGATACCGAGGCGGACCTGGGATACACCATCGGCACGCCGGTGATCGGGCGCGTCAACAGCGGCAAGTGGGTGGCGATCTTCGGCAACGGCTATGAGAGCAGCTCTGGCAAGGCCGTGCTTTATATCGTCGACCTGGCGAACCCGTTCGCCACCGGCGGCATCCAGAAGATCTATGCCGATCCCAAGGAAACCACGGCTACCGGCAACGGCCTGAGCAGCCCGGAAGTGGTCTATGACGACAACCTGACCATCCAGGCCGTCTATGCCGGCGACCTGAAGGGCCGGCTGTGGAAGTTCGACCTGTCCGGCGCCAACCCGTCGGCATGGGCCGCGCGCATGGGTACCACGCAGGGCGCGCCGCTGTTCACCGCGGTGAGCGCGTCCAACGTGGCCCAGCCGATCACGGCGGCACCGACCGCGCTGATCAATCCCAAGGACCCGAACAAGGGCTTCCTGCTGACCTTCGGCACCGGCCGCTTCTACGATGCCGCCGACACCGCCGCCACCGGCTACAACTCGGTCTACGGCGTGTGGGACAACAATGTCTCGTCGGCCACGCGCGGCAACCTGCGCGCGCAGGGGCTGGCCACCGGCTCGATGATGGTGGACGGGGCAGCGCGCACGGTATTCACGCTCAGCAGCAACACCGTCGACTACACCACGCAGCGCGGCTGGTATATCGACCTGCTGGCCCAGGGCGAGCGCGTGGTGGTAAAGCCCAAGGTGGATGCGGAACGGCTGGTGGTCACCACGCTGACACCGTCCACCGATGAATGCGTGGGTGGCATCAGCTCCAACCTGTTCGACTTTGCCGCGCTGACCGGCGGGGCGCTGACGTACTCTGTGCTCGACGTAAGCAGCGACGGCAAGATCGACGGTGACGACAGCCTGAAGATCAACAATAAGGTGCTGGTGGTGTCCGGTATTGCGCAGCAGGGCAATTTCGGTTCGACCATCTTCACCGGGGGCGGTGGCAGCAGCGACCACCTCAAGGTCGCCAGTGCCACCACCGGCGATGTGATCAGCGTGGTGGAGAAAGGCAATATCGCCCGCAACCGGCTGTCGTGGAGGCAGATATCCCAATGACGAACCGCTTCCGCAACCGCCGCGACATGCGCGGCGTGACGCTGATCGAGCTGATGGTGACGGTGGTGATCCTGGGCATCATCGCCTCGGTCGCCATCCCCAACTACACCGAGTATGTGCGGCGCGGCTACCGCACCGATGCGCGCGGCATGATGACCGAGGCGGCGCAGCAGCTCGAGCGCTTCCGCTCGGTCAACGGCCGCTATGACCAGACCCCGGCCGGCGTGGCGTTCGCGCTGCCGGCGGCACTGCGGACTTCGCCGCGTGACAGCAACCGGGTGCGCTACAACATCTCGATCGTGGCCAATACGCTGACGGCAAACGGCTACTGGCTGCAGGCGGTACCGGTGGATGCGGCGGACGCGTGCGGCATCTACCTGCTCGACCAGACGGGCGCGCGGCTGAACACGGTCGGGGCCAACCCGGCCGTGTACCTGCAGAACTGCTGGGAGCGATAAGAGAGCGAGGGGGAGAGGCTAGCGCTTGCTGTTGCCCGCGGTCACTTCCGCGAGCACGTCGGAGAACTCCGACACATCCTCGAAGCTCCGGTACACCGAAGCAAAGCGGATATAGGCAATCTTGTCGAGCTTGCGCAGCTCGCGCATCACCAGTTCGCCGACCTGGCTGCTGGGGATTTCCTTCTCGCCCAGCGACAGCAGCTTTTCTTCGATGCGGGTGATGGCTTCATCGATGGCCTCGGCCGAGACCGGGCGCTTGCGCAGCGCCAGGCGCATCGAATCCTTCAGCTTGGCGCGCGTGTAGTCCACGCGCGAACCGTTTTTCTTGACGATGGCGGGGAAGAACAGCTCGATCCGCTCATAGGTGGTGAAGCGGCGATCGCAGGCCTCGCAGCGGCGGCGCCGGCGCACGGCATCGCCGTCTTCCGACATGCGCGTGTCGAGTACCTGGGTATTGGAATGACCGCAAAAGGGACATTTCATGCCGACCACCTTCAGTTGAACCCCGTCGCCTTGTCCGTATTGTCGTTCTGCGGTGGCGGGGGCGGGTTGGCCAGGCCCGCAAGCCGGGCGCCGGATGCAGGCGTGGCTTGCGGGGCTGCCGGCCGCCCCCACGACATGCGGGGGCGGCCTTGATGCATCAGCCGTAGACCGGGAAACGCTTGGTCAGGGCGGCCACCTGCTCGCGCACGCTGGCGATGTTCGCGGCGTCGTGCGGGTTGTCCAGCACATCGGCGATCAGGTTGCCGACGACGCGGGCTTCTTCTTCCTTGAAGCCGCGCGTGGTCATGGCCGGCGAGCCCAGGCGGATGCCCGAGGTCACGAATGGCTTTTCCGGATCGTTGGGGATGGCGTTCTTGTTGACGGTGATATGAGCCTCGCCAAGGATGCGCTCGGCTTCCTTGCCGGTGATGTTCTTGGCGCGCAGGTCGACCAGCATCACGTGGCTTTCGGTGCGGCCCGAGACGATGCGCAGGCCGCGCGCGATCAGGGTCTCGGCCAGCACGGCGGCATTCTTCACCACTTGCTGCTGGTATTCCTTGAACTCGGGGGTCAGCGCTTCCTTGAACGCCACCGCCTTGCCAGCGATCACGTGCATCAGCGGGCCGCCCTGGATGCCGGGGAAGATCGCCGAGTTGATGGCCTTCTCGTGCTCGGCCTTCATCAGGATCACGCCGCCGCGCGGGCCGCGCAGGCTCTTGTGCGTGGTGGTGGTGACGAAGTCGGCGTGCGGCACCGGGTTCGGGTAGACGCCCGCGGCGATCAGGCCGGCGTAGTGGGCCATGTCGACCATGAAGTAAGCGCCGATCGACTTGGCGACCTTGCTGATGCGTTCGAAGTCGATGCGCAGTGCGAAGGCCGAGGCGCCGGCGATGATCAGCTTGGGCTTCTTCTCTTGCGCCAGCTTTTCCAGTGCATCGTAGTCGATGTCTTCCTGGGCGTTCAGGCCGTAGCTGACCACGTTGAACCACTTGCCGCTCATGTTCAGGGCCATGCCGTGGGTCAGGTGGCCGCCTTCGGCCAGGCTCATGCCCATGATGGTGTCGCCCGGCTTGAGCATGGCGAAGAACACGCCCTGGTTGGCTTGCGAGCCCGAGTTGGGCTGCACGTTGGCGGCTTCGGCGCCGAACAGCTGCTTGACGCGTTCAATGGCCAGCTGCTCGACGACGTCGACGTATTCGCAGCCGCCGTAGTAGCGCTTGCCGGGGTAGCCCTCGGCGTACTTGTTGGTCAGCTGCGAACCCTGCGCGGCCATCACGGCCGGCGACGTGTAGTTTTCGGAAGCGATCAGCTCGATGTGATCTTCCTGGCGCTGGTTTTCCTTCTGGATGGCGGCAAAGACCTCGGGGTCGATCTGGTCGATCGTAAAACGGCTGCGTTCGAACATGGCGAAACTCGTCTGAAAAAAGGGAATCCGATTAGCGCATCGGGGGTAGGGCGCGCGGGGAAGGCTGATGGCGTCCGGTACCGGCGGTTCTATATAAGACCGTCGCTACAGGGCGCACCCTGCTTCCCATTCGCTGCCCAGGCGAGCGGCAGGCGTCTGAACTTCACGCCAGAGAACTTGCGCTTCCTCGTGGTAGTGCCCACTGACATCGCCAGTCGCGCAAGATGGAATGGTTGCGCGCAGTGTAGCGCGGAGAGTGCGCCCGCCGCAAGCCGTCGGCCCGCCAGCCAAGCCCTGGCAAGGGCTGGCCAGCAACTTGCTGTTGCAAACTAGTCGTGCGGGTTTACACGAAGCGCCGGCGCTCTCCGTTACAATCGCGGCCATGACAAACTTTGTCTGGACCCTGCGGGTGTACTGGGAAGACACCGACGCGGGCGGCGTAGTGTTCTACGCCAACTATCTGAAGTTCTTCGAACGAGCCCGCACCGAGTGGCTGCGCTCGCTCGGCATCGAACAGCAGGCGCTCGCCGACGAGGCGGGCGTGGTGTTTATCGTCCGCAGCACCGCGGTGGACTACAATGCGCCCGCCCGGCTGGACGACCAGCTCGATATCCGCACGCGCATCGACCGGGTCGGACCGGCCTCGGTCCAGTTCACCCAGGAAGCCTGGCGCGCCGAGCTGTTGCTGGCCACCGGCGCCATTCGCGTTGGATGTGTCGATCGAAGCACTTTCCGTCCCGCCCCGATTCCCGCCCCCGTCCTAGCTACCATCAAGTCCGCCCGATGAATCCCGTGACCGTCACACAAGACATGTCGATCATTACGCTGGTGCTCCACGCCAGCCTGCTGGCACAGGCCGTCATGGTGCTGTTGCTCGTCATGTCGCTGTTTTCGTGGACCTATATCTTCCGCAAGCACCTGGCGGTGCGCTCGGCGCGAACCCAGACCGAGGGGTTCGAGCGCGACTTCTGGGCCGGCGGCGACCTGCAGGCGCTATATAACAGTGCTGTCAACAACCGCCACAACACCGGCGCGCTGGAACGGATCTTCGAATCCGGCATGGGCGAGTTCCTGAAGGCACGCGAGCGCGGCAACGAAGCCGGCGCGCTGCTCGACGCGGCCCGTCGCGCCATGCGCGCAGCCTACCAGCGCGAGATGGACGTGCTCGAGTCGCACCTGCCGTTCCTGGCATCGGTCGGCTCGGTCAGCCCGTATATCGGCCTGTTCGGCACGGTGTGGGGGATCATGAATGCGTTCCGTGGTCTGTCGAATGTGCAGCAGGCGACGCTCGCCTCGGTGGCCCCCGGCATCGCCGAAGCGCTGGTAGCCACGGCCATCGGCCTGTTCGCGGCCATCCCGGCGGTGATCGCCTATAACCGCTACGCCACGGAGATCGACCGCCTGGCGATCCGGTTCGAGAGCTTCATGGAAGAGTTCCTGAACATCCTGCAACGCCAGGCCCGCTAACCGAATCTAATACAAACGGTCCGCGCGCAAGCCCGGACCGGTGTTTCCAGGAGTCCTGCAATGGCAGCCATTCAGCGCCGCGGCGGCTCGCGCCGCCGGGCAAGCGCCGACATCAATGTCGTGCCATATATCGACGTCATGCTCGTGCTGCTGGTCATCTTCATGGTGGCGGCGCCGATCGTGAGTCCTGCCACCGTGGACCTGCCCACCGTGGCCAACGCCACGCCGCAGCAGAAGGCGCCGCCGATCGTGGTCACCGTGCACGAGAGCGGCCAGCTCACCGCGCGCGGCAAGGACAACGCCGGCAATGCCTTCGAGCGCAAGCTCGACAAGCAGGGCCTGCTCGACTTCGTGCACCAGCGCCAGAACGAGAATCCCGACCAGCCGGTGGTGATTGCCGCCGACCGCTCGGTCAAGTACGAGGCGGTGCTCGACGTGATGTCGATCCTGAAGGCCGACGGCATCAAGCGCGTCGGCCTGATGGTCAAGTCCAAGACCTCCTGACGCATTGAAGCGCCTATCTGATTGCCATTGCGATTGCCGTTGCGCCCGATGAATACCGTCGCCGCCTATCCCTACCAGCCGGTCAAGGAGCGAGGAACCCTGCGTTCCTTCCTGTTCGCGCTCGTCATGCACCTGCTGCTGGGCATCGTGCTGTATTACGGCGTGCGCTGGCAGAGCAGCACGCCGGTCGGCGCCGAGGCCGAGCTGTGGGAAGAAATCCCCGCTGCCACAGCGCCGCCGCCGCCGCCCGAGCCTGAGCCGGTGGTGCAGCCTCGCCCGGTGCCGCCGCCGCCCCAGGTGAAGAGCAAGGTCGAGGAAGACGCCGACATCGCGCTCGAGCGCCAGAAGCGCCGAGCCGAAGCGGCTGCGCGTGAAGAGGCCGAGCGCAAGGAAGCAGCCGCCCGCAAGGAAGCGGAGCGCAAGGAGGCCGAGCGCAAGGAAGCCGCCCGCAAGGAAGACGAGCGGCGCGAGGCCGAGCGCAAGGAAGCGCAGCGCAAGGACGACGCGAAGAAGAAGGCTGCGCAGCAGGAGCAGCAGCGCAAGGAACTGGCCGAGCGCAAGGAAACCGAACGCAAGGAAGCGGACGCCAAGGCCAAGGCCCAGGCGGACGCGAAGGCGAAGAATGAGGCCGAGGCCAAGGCCAAGGCCAAGGCGGATGCCGACGCCAAGGCCAAGCGCGAGGCCGCGGCCAATGCGCAGCGCCAGAGCGAACTGGCGCGCCTGCAGGCGCTGGCCAGCGGCTCGAACGCGGGCGGTGGCGGAGTCGGCAGTTCGGCCGGCGCGGGCGCCGGTGGCGGCGGCAAGGCGTCGCCGGGCTATGCCGACCGCGTGCGCCGCCGCGTGAAACCGAACATCGTCTTCACCGAAGACGTGCAGGGCAACCCGACCGCGGTGGTGTCGGTGCGGCTGGCGCCGGATGGCTCGCTGATGTCGGCGCGCCTGTCCAAGTCCAGCGGCAATTCGGACTGGGACAACGCCGTGCTGCGCGCGGTCGAGCGTTCCGACCCGCTGCCGCGCGATGAGGATGGCAAGGCGCCAGGCAGCTTTACCATCACCTTCCGGCCGAAGGACTGAGTGACCCGGGCGTCATGATTTGCAACATAATGCAACCATCATCGCCGGGGTCCGGTCCCATCGCTACCATGGCAGGTTGCCTGACGCAGCCGGCAGTGTGCAACGCGCACGCAGAACGGGAGTGCGCCATGCGCAGCGCCCGACCTGCCCGTGTTGCCGATGCCTGCCGTGCCCGACGAATCTTGAAATCGACTGAGGAGCAGCATGCGAAAGCTTTGGGCCCCCAACTGGCTGTCCGCGAGGCGGCACAACGCAACTCAACCCGCAACCCTACCCGCATTTTCCGCCAGTCCCCTGGCGGGCCGCCGCGCGCTGATGGCGTGGCTGGCTGCGGCGCTGACGATGGCGGCAGGCGCCGCGCACGCGCAGCTGAATGTTGAGATCTCCGGCGTCGGCTCCAGCCAGATCCCCGTCGCCACCGCCAACTTCCAGGGCGAAGCCCAGGCCCCGCAGAACCTGACCGCCATCATCCGCGCGGATCTGGCGCGCAGCGGCCGCCTGCGCAATGTCGATCCCGGCGGCGCCACGGTGGCGGAATCCGCCAACGTCGACCTCGGCAGCTGGAAGTCGCGCGGCGCCGACGCCTTCGTCGCCGGCAGCGTAACCCCGGCCGGTGGCGGCCAGTACGAAGTGCGCTTCCGCCTGTACGACACCGTCAAGGGCCAGAGCCTGGGCGGGCTGGCCTTCACCGTCAACCAGGGCCAGCTGCGCGTGACCGCGCACAAGATCGCCGACTACATCTACGAAAAGCTGCTGGGCGAGCGCGGCGTGTTTGCCACGCGCCTGTCCTACGTGTCGCGCGTGGGTGGCCGCTACCAGCTGCTGATCTCCGACTCCGATGGCCAGAACTCGCAGGTGGCGCTGACCAGCAACGAGCCGATCATCTCGCCGTCGTGGTCGCCGGACGGCCGCCGCGTGGCCTATGTCTCGTTCGAGGCCAAGAAGCCCGTGGTGTACGTGCACGACCTGGCTACCGGCAAGCGCACGCTGGTGTCGAACCAGAAGGGCAACAACAGCGCGCCGTCGTGGTCGCCTGACGGCCAGCACCTGGCACTGGCGCTGTCGCGCGACGGCAATACCCAGGTCTACCAGGTCAACGCGGACGGCTCCGGCATCCGCCGCCTGTCCCGCAGCAGCGCCATCGACACCGAGCCGCAGTACTCGCCCGACGGCAAGAGCATCTACTTCACCAGCGACCGCGGCGGCGCGCCGCAGGTCTACCGTATGCCCGCCGGCGGCGAGGAAAGCGGCGGGGCGCAGCGTGTCACCTTCAAGGGCAGCTACAACGTAAGCCCGCGCATCTCGCCGGACGGCAAGTACCTGGCGTACATCTCGCGCGCGGGTGGCTTCAAGCTGCAACTGCAGGACCTGAGCAACGGCGACGTGACGTCGCTGACCGATACGGCCAACGACGAGGCCCCGAGCTTCGCCGCCAACGGCAAGTACATCCTCTATGCCACCCGCGTGGGCGGTCGCGCGGTCCTGGCGGCGGTTTCCACTGACGGGCGTACCCGGCAGGTTCTGTCCCTCCAGTCCGGCGATGTTCGCGAGCCGTCCTGGGGTCCTTTCATGCAATAACAGGAGTCATTCACCATGCCCCAACTGATGAGCAAAACCCTTGCCGTTGCCGCACTGCTGGCCTTGGGCGCCTGCAGCTCCGGCGTCAAGCTGGACGACACCGCCAATGCCGGCGCCGGCAAGGGCGGCGTCGGTACGGATCCGCGCGCGGTCACCCCGGTGACGGCCGCCGACCCGCTGAACGACCCGAACAGCCCGTTGGCCAAGCGCAGCGTGTACTTTGACTTCGACAGCTACTCCGTCAAGTCTGACTACCAGGGCATGCTGACCGAGCACGCCAAGTACCTGGGTTCCAACAAAGGCCGCAAGATCCTGATCCAGGGCAACACCGACGAGCGTGGCACCAGCGAGTACAACCTGGCGCTGGGCCAGAAGCGCGCTGAAGCCGTGCGCCGCTCGCTGGGCTCGATGGGCGTGCCCGACGGCCAGATGGAAGCCGTCAGCCTGGGCAAGGAAAAGCCCAAGGCCACCGGCCATGATGAAGCCTCGTGGGCTGAAAACCGCCGCGCGGACATCAACTACTGATCTGCGGATTGCCATCCATGAAAGCACGCGTTTCCACCCTGTTGTGGCTCGCCGCCGTCGCCGGCGGCGGCATGCTGCCGCTCACGCAGGTGCATGCCGGAGTGTTCGACGATGACGAGGCGCGCAAAGCGGTCATCACCTTGCGCGACCAGTTCAACGGTTTCCAGGCGACCGCGACCCAGCGCATCGAGCAGAACAGCCGCACCACGCTCGACATGCAGAACCAGCTCGAGGGCCTGCGCCAGGAAGTGGCGCGGCTGCGCGGCCAGAACGAAGTGCTGCAGAACACGGTGGACGCGCTGCAGAAGCAGCAGAAGGATTACTACGCCGACCTGGATGCGCGCCTGAAGAAATTCGAGCCGCAGCAGGTCACGGTCGAAGGCCGCGAAGGCGTGGCGCAGCCGGGCGAAAAGCCCGAATACGATGCCGCGCTCAAGCAGTTCCAGGCGGGCGACTTCAAAAGCGCCGGGAATTCGTTCTCGGCCTTCGTCAAGAAGTACCCGCAGAGCCCGTACCTGCCGCTGGCGCAGTACTGGCTCGGCAACTCGCTCTACGCGCAGCGCGACTACAAGGGGTCCACCTCGGTGCTGCAGACCATGATCAATAACAATCCGACGCACCCCAAGGTGCCGGATGCGATGATCGCGGTCGCCAACAACCAGCTCGAGTCCGGCCAGAAGGCGGCCGCGCGCAAGACGCTGGAGCAGGTGGTGGCCAAGTATCCGGGCACCGAAGGCGCGCAGGCGGCGAGCAACCGGCTGAAGACGCTGAAGTAACTGGCGACGGCGGCTTGCCGCTGGCTGTCCGCAAGGCCCGCTCCGGCGGGCCTTTTTCTTGGCTCGCGCTAGAATATGCGATTCGCCTGAACGTTTTGCGCGCCTGATTCGGCGCGCGCCCCCCATCATGACCAAACGCGCCATCGTCCTGCTTTCCGGCGGACTCGACTCCGCCACCGTACTCGCCATGGCCCGCGCCCAGGGCTTCGAGACCTATGCGCTGTCGATGCGCTATGGCCAGCGCCATTCGTCCGAACTGGAAGCCGCCAGGCGCGTGGCCGCGGCCCTGGGCGCCACCCGCCATGAGATCATCGACCTGGATCTGCGCCGCTTCGGCGGCTCGGCGCTGACCGACGATACGCTGGAGGTGCCGACCGACGGCGCTTCCACCGGCATCCCCGTCACCTACGTACCGGCGCGCAACACCATCATGCTGTCGCTGGCGCTTGGCTGGGCCGAGGCCGTCGGCGGGCGCGACCTGTTTTTCGGCGCCAATGCGGTCGACTACTCCGGCTACCCGGACTGCCGCCCGGAATACGTCGCCGCCTACGAGACCCTGGCCAACCTCGCCACCAAGGCCGGGGTCGAGGGCGACCGCTTTCGCTTGCACGCGCCCATCATCGACCTGACCAAGGCCGAGATCATCCGCGCCGGCATCGGCCTGGGCGTGGACTACAGCCTGACGGTGTCGTGCTACCAGGCCGACGACGACGGCCGTGCCTGCGGCGTGTGCGATTCATGCCGCATCCGGCGGGCCGGCTTCGAGGCCGCCGGCGTGCCCGATCCCACGCGTTACCAGGGCGCCGCCTGAGCACCCAGACCGCCTCATCACCCGCCGCCGTTCCGCCCCCCACACATGCCCGATATCGACCTCGCCGCGCTCTCGCGCACCGTGCTGCTGAGCACTTTCGTCCTGACCTTCCTGTTCGGCGCCGTGCTGCAGCGCACGCACTTCTGCACCATGGGCGCGGTCTCCGACGTGGTCAACATGGGCGACTGGACCCGCATGCGCATGTGGGGCCTGGCGATCGGCGTGGCCATGATCGGCACCGGCGTGCTGGCGTGGATGGGCGCGGTCGACCCGACCAAGACCATCTACACCGCCAGCAAGCTGGGCTGGCTGTCGGCGCTGGCCGGCGGGCTGATGTTCGGCTTCGGCATGGTGCTGGCGTCGGGGTGCGGCAGTAAGACGCTGGTGCGCATCGGTGCGGGCAACCTGAAGTCGCTGGTGGTGTTCGTGTTCCTGGGGCTGTCGGCCTATATGACGCTGCGCGGGCTGTTTGGCGTGGTGCGTGTGAACACCGTTGATGCTGTCGCGGTAACGCTGCCGACCACGCAGGACCTGCCGTCGGTGCTGGCGCTGGGCACCGGGCTCGCGCGCGGCGCGCTGCAACTCGGCCTGGGCCTGCTGCTGGGCGGCGTGCTGGTGCTGTGGGCGCTGGCGGGCCGTGGCTTCCGCTCGTTCGATAACCTTCTCGGCGGCACCGGCGTCGGCCTGATCATCGTGGCGATGTGGTACGTGTCGGGCCATCTCGGCTATGTGTCGGAAGACCCGAACACGCTCGAAGAACTGTTTGTGTCGACCAACAGCGGCCGCATGGAAAGCCTGAGCTTCGTCGCGCCGTATGCCTATACGCTTGACTGGCTGATGATGTTCAGCGACAAGAGCAAGGTGCTGACTATCGGCATCGTCAGCGTGTTCGGCGTGATCGCCGGTGCGGCGGTTTATGCGCTGGCCACGCGCACTTTCCGCTGGGAAGGTTTCGGCAATGCGGAGGACGTCGCCAACCATATGGTCGGCGGCATCCTGATGGGGGCCGGCGGCGTGACCGCGCTGGGGTGCACGGTGGGGCAGGGGCTGTCGGGCGTGTCGACGCTGGCGATCGGCTCCTTTATCGCGTTGGGGGGTATCCTATCGGGTGCGGTGCTGGCGTTCCGCTACCAGATATGGCGGCTGGAGCGCATGGCCTGAGCTGCCGTGCGCTTGACACATCGGGAATCGTGTCACTATAATCGCGGTTCTGTTTTTTGGGGTCGTTAGCTCAGTCGGTAGAGCAGCGGACTTTTAATCCGTTGGTCGCGTGTTCGAGTCACGCACGACCCACCATACAAATCAAGGGGTTACAGCGTTCTGCGTTGTAGCCCCTTGTCCGTTTTGGCTCCCATGTAACCGTGTTGTAAGCAAATTGCGCCAACGCTCGCCTTTTGGTGCAAAGGGGACGCAAACAAAAACGTGCCGAAGCGAGGTTTTTGGAGTTTAACTACTTGCGTCTCTCGTTCGCAGGGCGCTGACGGAAGGGGGCTTTTACCCCGCCGTGGTTGCGTATCACATGCCTTCGCTCTGCTGCGTTAGATGCGCCATTGCCGGCTAGTAAAGTACATGCATGCTGCGTTATGCTCGCGGATTGCTAGCGCTTTACTTACAGGAGCCCCGCGATGGCCATCGCCAAATCCCAAGTGGTCAGTGTCAGGGTGGAGCCGCACATCAAGACGGCGCTGCAGTCTGCAGCCGACCGCGAAATGCGTAGCCTGGCCAACATGGTTGAGGTCATGGTGGTGGCATACTGTCGTTCCCAAGGCTATCCGCTAGATGGGGTTCCAACCGACGCGCTCCGTAACACCAAGCCGAGGGAACAGGAACGTGACTGAGCAGCGCGACGCTCTACTCTTGAGCCTGGGATTCCGGTTTGGCATCAATGGTCCGCATGCTGCTCGGACTATGATGCTGGACGACCTGCGCCTGCTGCTGTCGCACACCCCGCCGGAGGCTACTCGTGCAAACTACACCACCGCGGTCATTGACGACAATGTTTTAGGCAAGCCCACTCGCAAGGCGCGAGAGCTCGCATTGCGACACCTTGCGACACTGTACGCGCTGGACCCCGCCAACCCTATCTTCCGCGCATTGCGTCGCCTATGGGCCCTGGACGAAGCAGCCCAGCCACTGCTAGCCCTTGCTGTTGCCCTTGCACGCGACCCGCTGCTGCGTGGCACTCAGTCGTTTGTTCTGGCGCAATCCCTCGGGGCGACCGTCCCGCGCGAGACGGTCGAGGACTTCCTCAGCGTCAACCACCCGGACCGCTTCAGCCCAGCATCGCTGAAATCCTTTGCCCAAAACGTCGCAGGCACCTGGACCGATGCCGGCCTCCTGCACGGGCGCGTGCGCAAGGTGCGAGTCATGCCTCAGCTGCACCCCGAATCCGTCACGCTGCTGTTGTTCCTGGGTTACCTAGAAGGTCGTACTGGCCAGCGGCTTTTCTCATCCGAGTGGATGGGCTTGGTGAGTGGCTCACCAGATGAGCTGGAGGCGGTCGCAAACTCGGCGTCTCATCGGGGACTGCTCGTTTTCATGAACGCCGGCGGCGTGAAGGAAGTGCGCTTCCCTGGTTACCTCACCCCCGAAGAAGAACAGATTCGTCAGGAGGTTTCGCATGTCGTCTAAGGTCGCCAGACTAGTGTCCGCCTATCGCCAACATCTCACGGTGCCGTGGCAGGCAGGGCTCGCAGCAATCCAGCGCGTCATTTTTGCGGTCTACGACAAAACCGACGAATTACGCCTGCGCGCCAACGTCGGCGAGTTTGAGCTTGTCACGCAGCAAGCTAGCAAGCAGTGGCTGCTCTTGGACCTGACGCATGCCTTTCCCGAATGGATGGCATCGCAGGAATACCGCGACGCCTACTTCGAGTCACCCGAGGACTTGGCCGGCTACCAGACTGGCGAGCTAACCGAATTTGTGACCGACCTCAATAGCAAGTTGAAGGCCCGCATCAGCGCCGAGGCTGGCCCCGACACCGTAGTGGCGTTACTAGGCGTCGGCACACTTTTTGGATTGGCACGCGTTTCATCAGTCGTCGAAGGCATCAAGGAAGCCGTTCAGGGCCGGCTGCTGGTGTTCTTCCCAGGCGAGCATCACCCAGAAAACCATACCTATCGTCTGCTGGACGCACGCGACGGCTGGAACTACCTGGCCGTACCGCTTCTGGCCCAAGACTGACCCCGCGACCAATAAAAAGACCACGGACCATCATGCTGAACAGGGACATCTACAACAAGCCCCCCAAGGAAAACCGCCTCGTCAACAATGGGGTCGCGGAGGTCTCTGAAGACCACTCCGATGCCGCCCAGGCAATTTTGCGCTACGAGCTAGAGACCTTCGTTTGCGATGGCCAGTACGAGAAGGGGCTGGAGACCATCCTCGACAAGTTTCTGCTCAACCTGGACGCTGGTGCCGAGCAGCCGGGGGTGTGGATTTCCGGCTTTTACGGTAGCGGCAAGTCGCACGTGGCCAAGATGCTGCGTACGCTCTGGACCGACTACCAGTTCGCCGACGGCGCCACCGCCCGCAGCCTGGCCAAGCTGCCTACCGGCGTGTTTGAGCACCTGAAGGAGCTCAGCACTCAAGGCAAGCGTTACGGCGCCTTGCACGCGGCTGCCGGAAAGCTCGGTTCAGGGGCGGGCAACAACATTCGCCTTGCGCTACTCAGCATCATTTTCAAGTCCAAGGGGCTTCCGGCTCAATACAACCAAGCACAGTTGTACATGTGGCTGAGGCGTGAAGGCATTTTGGAAGCGGTGCGTGCTGACCTTGAATCTGAAGGACGCAGTCTTGAAAAGGCTTTGCCTGAGATGTACGTTTCCATGGCGCTGGCTCAGTCGCTTTTGAAGCATCGCCCCGACCTGGCGGCCAGCCAGAAGGACCTGAGACTGATTCTGAAGAACCAGTTCCCCGAAGTTACTGACATCACCAGCGACCAACTGGTAGATGCTATCGATGCCGCGCTATCGATGGATAGCAAGTTTCCTCTGACCCTGGTAGTGCTGGACGAGGTGCAGCAATACATCGGCGCCGACGCCGAGAAGGCCTTCCAGGTACAGGAGGTCACCGAGACCCTGTCCAAGCACTTCAACGGCAAGCTGCTCTTCGTGGGCACCGGCCAATCGGCTCTATCCGGCATGCCCAACTTGCAGCGCCTGATGGGGCGTTTTCCGGTGCAGGTGATGCTGGGCGATTGGGACGTCGAGAATGTCACCCGCCAAATTATCCTGGCCAAGAAGCCTACCGCGCAGCCGGAGGTAGAGCACTTGTGGCGCGCCAACCTGGGCGAGATTTCCCGCCATTTGCGGGGCACGAAGCTTGAGCACGTCACCGAAGACGAGGACGTGATGACCTCGGACTATCCGCTGCTGCCAGTACGCCGCCGCTTTTGGGAACGAGTCCTGCGTACCATTGATACCACTGGCACTGTGTCGCAGCTGCGCAGCCAGCTGCGTGTGGTGCACGAGGCGGTGTTGGCCACCGCCGACGCACCTTTGGGCCATGTCGTATCGGGCGACTTCCTCTACGACCAGATTGCCGCCAACTTGGTCTCCACCGCGCAACTGCCCAAGGAGGTGTTCGAGAATGTCCAGCGTTTCGCCGCGGGCGACGCCGAGGACCAGCTCAAGGCCCAACTGCTCAAGCTCATCTACCTCATCAACAAGCTGCCGGCCGACGCTGCCATGGATATAGGCCTCAAGGCCACCGAAGACGCGTTGGCCGACCTGCTTGTCACCGACCTCTCGGCTGGCTCCGCTGAGCTGCGCAAGAAGCTGCCCGCGTTGCTGGACGAGCTGCAAAACAAGGACCGGCTGGTCATGGCCCTGGCCGGCGGCAGCGGCACCGAATACCGCCTGCAGACCCGGGAGTCCAGCGCTTGGTATGACGAATTTCGTGCCCAGGAAGCCGAACTCAAGGCCGCGCCCCAACGCGTGGAGCAAAAGCGCGCCGACCTACTCAAGGCCCGTTTCGGCGACGTGCTGAAGAAAGTGCGTGTGGTGCAGGGCAAGGACAACGTTGAGCGCCGCCTCACACCGACCTACGACGACACCCTGCCCAAGGACCACGACAAGAACCTTTATCTGTGGATACAGGATGGCTGGCAGGCCGAAGAGAAGTCCGTTATTGCCGAGGCCAAGGCCAAGCCGGCAGACAACCCCACACTGTTCGTCTTTCTGCCCGCCCAGCACAAGACCGAGCTGACCAACGCCATCGTCGCGCTGGAAGCTGCACGCACCACACTGCAGAAGAAGGGCAGCCCCGCGACCGAAGAAGGCCGCGACGCCCAGCGCTCGATGGAAAGCCGCCAGCGCACTGCCGAGAAGGAATTGGCCGAACTGCTGGACCAGTTGTTGGGCAGCGTGCGCGTGTTCCAGGCTGGAGGCCAGGAGGCGCAGGACGGCAACGACCTCGCCGACCGCATCAACCGCGCCGCCAAGACCTCGGCCATCCGGCTCTACAGCCAGTTTGACGCCGCCGACCACGACCAGTGGAGCAAGGTGCTCGACGAGGCACGCAAGGGCAACCTCGAAGCCCTCAAGGCCGTGGGCCACAGCCAGGAGGTTGACAAGCACCCCGTCTGCCAAAAGCTGCTCGCCTACATCGGCCCAGGCAAGAAGGGCGCCGAAATTCGCGACCAGTTCGAAGCACCACCCTACGGCTGGCCACGCGACGCCATTGACGGCGCCATCTACGCGTTGCTGGCCGCCGGGCAACTCAAGGCCAGTGACGTGGCATCCAGGCCCGTGGACGTAAAGAGCTTGGACCGCGCCAAGCTTACCCAGGCCCATTTTCAACGCGAGAGCGTCAACATCACGCCGCCGCAGCTCATCAAGATTCGCTCGCTGTTCAGCAAGGTGGGCGTGCCCTGCCAGCCCAAGGAAGAGTTAGCCAAGGTGCCGACGCTGCTGGCCAAGCTGCGCGAGCAAGCTGCCAAAGCCGGCGGGACCGCCCCCGCACCCGTGGCTCCTGAGCTCGCACTCATCGAAGCCATCGAGGGCCAATCTGGCAATGCCCAGCTGCTGGAGCTCTACAACCGCGTCGACGACATCGTGGCACTGTCCAAGTCCTGGACCCAAACGGCCGACGACATCGCCAAGCGCCTGCCCGTCTGGCAGCAACTCACCGAGTTGCTGCGCCACGCCAAGACCCTGGGACCGTACGCCACGTTCAAGGCGGAGGTCGACGCCATCGAAGCCCAGCGCAGTCTGCTGGCTGAGCCCGACCCCGTGCGCCCGCTGCTGGACAAGGCGGTAGACCTGCTGCGCCAGGCGCTGAAAGCCAAGCTCGACGCCTTCCAGCAGGCCCTCGCCCAGCAACAGACACAGCTGCACGCCGACGCCGATTGGGCGAGGCTCACTGATGCCCAGCGCACCGAGTTGACCCAGGCCCACAACCTGGCCGCGCCAGCCACGGTTTCGTTGGGCACGCCCGCGCAACTGCAAGATGCGCTGGATGAGTGCGACCTCGACCACTGGCTGGCCAAGAGGCAGGCCTTGCCCAGCCGCTTCGAAGCCGCCCGCTACGCCGCCGTGCAGCTCCTCAAACCCAACGTCGTGCATGTGGCCATCCCGCGCCGTACGCTCAACGATGAAGCTGAACTGAGGGCCTGGCTGGCGGAGGTGGAGATATTGTTGGCCGTGAAGCTTAAGCAGGGGCCGGTGGCACTCTGAAATATGCACAAGGAGGCCGGGTAGCCGTTATCTCGTTACCCGGGTTACGTCGAACAAGACAGAAGAACATGCCATGTTGAGTCACCGCGTCTTAAGCCAACCCCTCCCTAAACTCCTGCGCGCTCAGCTGGAAAACACCGTCAAAGCAGCCCGCGAGGTGGCCGAGAAGGGCGCCCGTGCCGCGCTCGACCGCCTCGCCGTGGGCGAAGCTAAGGCGCCCGACTACCTGACCGACGAGCTCAAGGCCCTGCGCCGCCGTCTACGCGCGCATGGCCGCGCGCTGGGCGATGTGAAAGCCCCCGGCGACTCCCAAGCCCTCACGCACCTGGTGTGGGAAGTGGCCTACGAGCACTGGCACCGCATGCTGTTCGCCCGCTTCCTTGCCGAAAATGGCCTGCTGATGTGGGAGCCTGGCGTGCCGGTGTCGCTGGACGACTGCCGAGACATGGTGGACAACCACCCGGACATGGCCCTAGGCGCCAAGAGCCACTGGGAACTGGCCGGCAAGCTTGCCGGCCGCATGCTGCCGCAGGTGTTCAAGCCACAAAGCCCCGTGTTCGAGGTAGCCTTCGCGCCCGAACACCAGCGCGAGCTGGAGCGGCTGCTGGCCGGGCTGCCCACTGAGGTGTTCAAGGCCAGCGACAGCCTGGGCTGGGTCTACCAATTCTGGCAGGCCAAGCGCAAGGACGAGGTCAATGCCTCGGAAGTGAAGATTGGCGCCGACGAGCTGCCCGCCGTCACCCAACTCTTCACCGAGCCCTACATGGTGGACTTCCTGCTCCACAATTCGCTGGGGGCGTGGTGGGTGACGCGCCACCCTGGCAAGCCCTGCCCGGTGCTGCTCACTTACCTGCGCACGCTGGAAGACGGCACGCCCGCCGCTGGCAAGTTCGAGGGCTGGCCCAACAGCCTGGAGGACTTCAAGCTGCTCGACCCCTGTTGTGGCTCGGGTCACTTCCTCGTGGCGGCCTTCCTGATGCTGGTGCCCATGCGCATGGAGGCCGAGAGCCTGAGCGCGATGGACGCGGTGGACGCAGTGCTGGCCAACAACCTGCAAGGCCTGGAACTGGACGCCCGCTGTGTGGAAATCGCCGTCTTTGCGCTGGCACTGGCGGCCTGGCGCTACCCGGACGAAAACGGTGACTCGCTGGGCGTGCGCGCCGATATGCCTGCGCCGCAGGTGGCCTGCTGCGGCCTGAAGGTGGCCGCCAAGCCTGAAGACTGGATGGCTCTGGTGCCGGACGACGCTGCCAATGCAGACTACCTGCGGCAGGAACTGCGCCTGTTGCACGCCAGCTTCGCTCAAGCACCGCTGTTGGGCAGTCTGCTGGACCCGGCGCGCAGCCTAAAGAACGACCTGGCCACATCGAGCTTTGACACCTTGCGCGAGCTGCTGGGCCGTGCTCTTGCCACCGAGCGTCCGGCGACACTGTGGGGCCAGGCCGGCGAGTTGCAGGACGACACCTGGGACCTGGCTCTCACGGCCAAAGGCCTGCTGGATGCCGCACGGTTGTTGGATGGACGCTACCACTTGGTCGTGACCAACGTTCCGTACTTGGCACGCGGCAAGCAGTGCGACACGCTGAGGGACTACTGCCAGGCCCATTACCCCGACGCCAAGAACGACCTCGCAAACGTGTTCCTTGAGCGCTGCCTGGAACTGGCGCGCGAGCCCGGCGGCGGCAAAGGCACGGGCGTGGTGCAAATCGTGATGCCGCAGAACTGGCTGTTCCTCACCAGCTACAAGAAGCAGCGGGAATCGCTGTTGAGGCTGGTTCGGCTCCAGATGTTGGTCAAGTTAGGGGGGGGAGCGGAAGCCTTCTCGAATGGTCCGGGCAACATCACAAATATCTGTATGTTGTCGGCGACTCCAACAGAAGTCGCATCTGGAACTATCTGTGGATTCGACCTCACTCCGCTTGCCACTCCGGAGTTAAAGGCGGATGCTTTGCTGGTAGACCCTCTCTTGGTTGTCGACCAGCAATCTCAGCTCGCAAATCCGGATGCGAGAGTCGTCTTGGAATTCATGGCAGCCGGCAGTCTGCTAGAGAAATACTGCGACGCATTAGCCGGCATTAACACAGGTGACTACCCTCGCTGGGGAAGGAACTGGTGGGAGCTAGCAACGTTGTCGGTTGATTGGGAGTATCAGCAAACAACGACTGCGTCAACTCGCGACTTCACAGGAATGACACAGGCCGTCAAGTGGTGCGGGGGAGCAGGGGAGTACGCCTCATACGTAGCAGCCATGGACGGGCGTCTCGGCGGGTCATGGAAACGTGGCGCGAACGTGTGGGGAAAGCAAGGCGTTGTAGTCAGTCAGATGAGCACTCTCCCAGTGTCCATTTACGGTGGCTGCGCATTCGATAGCAATGTTTCAGCAATCGTTCCACGGGACCAGAAGCATGCTGCCGCAGTAGTTGCGTTCTGCGAGTCCGCGGAATTCGCAGAGGCGGTTCGACGTATAGACCAGAAGTTAAACGTAACGAACGCAACGCTTGCGAAAGTTCCGTTCGACCTCGTTCATTGGGAGCAGGTCGCCGCCACCCGCTATCCCAACGGCCTTCCTAAGCCCTATTCCGACGACCCCACCCAATGGCTGTTCCATGGCCACCCGCAGCTCGCCTCCGACCCGCTGCAAGTCGTCATGGCCCGCCTGGCCGGCTACCGCTGGCCGGCTGAGACCGATGCTGCGATGGACCTGGCCGATGAGGCGCGTGCCTGGATTGCCCGCTGCGAGCAGTTGGCCGAGCACACCGACGATGATGGCATCGTCTGCCTGCCCTCGGTACGCGGTGAGCCGCCCGCGCATGAACGCTTGCTCAAGCTCCTGATTGCCGCGTGGGAGACCGTTCAGCCCGGCAGTTGGAAGCCTACTGTGCTCGACAAGTTGTTGGCCGACGCCGACTGTGCTGGCAAGGGGTTGGATGTCTGGCTACGCGACAAGTTCTTCGAACAGCACGCCAAGCGCTTCCACCACCGCCCTTTCATCTGGCATGTATGGGACGGCCTGAAGGACGGCTTTTCCGCCCTAGTGAATTACCAGCGGCTCGACACTAAGAACCTGGAGCGCCTTATCCATACCTACCTGGGCGACTGGATTCGCCAGCAGGAAGCTGGCGTGCGCGATGGTGCCGATGGTGCCCAGACACGCCTGACCTACGCCCAGGGCCTGAAGCGCAGGCTGGAACTGATTTTGGAAGGCGAGGCTCCTTACGACATCTTCGTGCGCTGGAAGAGTCTCGCCGAGCAGCCCATCGGCTGGAACCCAGACCTCAACGACGGCGTGCGCCTTAACATCCGGCCGTTCATGGCGGCAGAGGTCCTGCGCCACAACAAGAAGCCCAAGCTCAACATCAATTGGGACAAGGACCGCGGCAAGGACGTGGAAAGCGCACCGTGGTACGAGCTGTTCAAGGGCGAGCGCATCAATGACCACCATTTATCCGTGGCGGAGAAACGCGAGGCACGCGAAAAGGTAGGGCGGAGCTGACCATGGGCTTCTGGCACACGGGATACATTGAGTTCCATCAACCCACAGGGCTGGAGGATTTCGTCTATCGGCCCCCGCCGCCCGCCCGCTACGTCTGCGAGCAATGCGCGCAGCACTTCGCGGACCTTGAGGCGCTGCGCCGTCACCGGTTCGAGCAGCACCCGCTGCGGCAGCCCTCGCTTCTGGTGCGTGGCCATGCTGTAGGCCAGTTGCCCTTGAAAGTGATGACGCCGCTGAACCCTGCAGACGTGGTCGTCGAGGACGTCACGCGCTGCTGGGTCAACGGCCAAGCCGTGGTGCCGGGCTCGCTGAGCACGCACTTGGCGCTGATGACCCAGGAGTTCGTTGAAATCAAACTTGGCAATGAGGGCGCCGCCTCCCATTGCGTGCTCGACTTCCGCATTGCTGACGAGGCCCACCTAGTAGGTGTCGAAAGTTCTTTCCTGCGCATGGTGCGCGACCATGTGTTGAGCATCGACGCGGTGGCACGCTTCATTCAGGACTGTCGTGGCTTTGCCAGCGCTATGCCCTACTGCGACGGCATCTGTCAGTATCTGTATGGGGTGATGGCCAAGGAACGGGCTCCGGACAGCGGCTTGCGGTCGGAGCAATATACCGAGAAATTCCTGCAGGCGACGGACACGCTGTCGGGATTCGACCGCCCACTTGCGCGTAGTGTGCGTGCGCTGGTGGCCTTTCATTTCAACCAGTTCGACGACGCCGAGTTGTTGGCTCCCGAAGGGGCGTTGCGGTATGCATCGGGCGCCTTCGCCGGCCTACTGCGGGGCCTGCCCTGGCACTTCGAGAAGGCCTTCGTCCTGGCCACCGCTGGTGCGGTAGAGCACCTTCTTACGGACCAGGACACGCTGCAGGTGCTGGCGGACGCGAGCCATGGTCTGGTCGAACTGAAGGCGCTCGCCGACGAACTGCAAGCCCACCTGCGCCGCGCCCCCTCGGGCTACGACCGCCTCAAGCGCGCTTTGCTGGCCGCCGAGGCGCTGGCTGCCCGTGACGATGCGGCCTCACATGCTCAGGCACGCAAACTGGCCCGCGAGTGGCTCGGCCCCGCCGACACCAGTGCCTGGGCCCAGGCGCTCCTGGAGAGACTAGGAACACCATGAACACAGACCCCAACAAGCGACAGGTCCTCATTACCAACGCCAAGACCGGTGAGTCGAGGCTTTCCGAACCGGTGCTAGTGCGCCCTCCTCGCGCATCGAGCGAATCGTTCGCATCGCACAGTGCTGCAGCCAGCTCGTCCACGACACCTTCAGAGCACCAGTTGTCAGCGGTCACCAAGAGTCCATCAGGCGTGGAGCCGCTGGAGGCGGTGGCTCAAGCCCCCGCGCCTGCGCAGGCATCCTCGGAGGCTGCGGCCGGTGCTGTCGACCATGCTTCTAAGGGCGGCAGACCGGCTAAGGGCAAGCCGGAAATCGAAACGCTGGAGCAGTTCATCGCGCATGTCTATGCCCGCAAGGGTCAGCGTGTGGCACTGAAACCGAGGGTCGGGCGGAACATCGGCGGAAGTCCGCGCCTGGACGAGGCGGCCATTGCCCGTCTGATGGTGCTGGCCGACGCAGATGTTCTCTTGTCGGTGCCGCGTCAACTGCTGCTCGTGAGCCGTGAGGCGGAGGGCTTTCCGACGTTACGTGGGGCGCTTTCATCGTTCGTCAAGGAAGTAATGCTGCGGCACCCGGCCTTCGCTGCCTCTGGTGCCCCGGATGCGGTGCGCAACCTGCCCGAAGGACCATCAATGGCCGACGCGATGGCCACTGTGGCCGGGTACGAGCCTAGGCGTGTAGAAGGCAAAGGCGAGCTGAAGTCCACCGACCTGCAGGTACTCCGCCGCAACGCCGCGCACTTGCTGGCGACCTGGTTTGCATGCAATCGGGGGGTGAACTTTGAAGAGCTGACATCGCTGTTGCTGCATGCGCTTTGGTCCCCCGCCGCCCGCGAGCTGGCCGACGACAATGCCCGTCTGCGTGCCCTGACCGAAGTGGAGCAGCCCGCTGGGATTGGTCTGGTCTGCCAACGCTTCCGCCAACGCGCGTCCGAGGCGCGTGCGGCGCAGGAGGGCGCCGAGCGCGACGCGAATACACTGCGCTCGCAGGTGTCGCAGGTTGAAAGCCAGCTTGAGCAAGCCTCCTTGGCGCTTGAAGCCCGGACGGCAGAGTTGGAAGCGCTGCGCGCCAGCACCGCTGATGAGCTGGCCCGGCAGCGCGAGCAGCAAGAAGCCGAGCGCATGCATCTTCGGCATGAGTTGGAGCAGCTGCGGGGCAGACTTGTGCGTAGGCTCGACGACAGCATCGAGATGCTTGAAGTGGGTCTTACGGCGTTACGTAACAAGACGCCGCGCATCGAGGTCATGCTCGAGCGCGCTGAGCATGTGGTTGACGCCCTGCGTGCCGAGAAAAACAACCTGAACGAGGAGTGAAGGGATGACTGGCAACAATTTGGTCTTGGGTTTCGATTTCGGGACGACGAACAGCCTGGCGTCGGCCGTCGTCGGCGACGCGGTCATCACCTTTCTGGACAACGAGCAGCCGATACCCTCTGTCGTCAGCTTTGAAGGCGGCAAGGTGGAGGTCGGGCGGAAGGCCCACGACAAGCTTACGAGCGCGGGCTTGGGCGTCCAGGGCAGCACGGTTCGTTCCCCAAAAACGCTGCTTGGGCGCGATGAACTCATCATCGATGGCGTCCGGCGAGACCCAGTGCAGATGGTCGAGTACGTCCTCGACCATGTCCGCCGCTTCGTGTTGCAGACCAAGGTTGGCCGTGACCTGACGATGGACCGCGTGGTTGCAACCATCCCGGTAAACATGGAAGGCCGGCGGCGTGCGCTGCTTCGGCAGGCTTTCAGACAGGCTGGTATGAGTGTGGTGCAGTTCGTTCATGAGCCGCTGGCAGCTTTGTATGGCCACTTGCGGTCATCGGAAGGCACCGAGGACCTGGTGAAGCGCTACAACGGCAAGCTGCTGCTAGTTTTTGACTGGGGAGGCGGCACGCTGGACCTGACGCTGTGTCGCGTGCTCGATGGGTTGCTGGTGCAGGTAGCCAACGACGGCACCGATGACGTCGGTGGCGACGTGTTCGATGAAGAGCTTCGCAACGAGGTGGAGCGGCGTTCGCGTGCGGCGCAAGGCCTGGGAGCCGATGTGGACGTGCTGCCAGAGGCCCGCAAGCGCCTGTTGCACGAGTGCGAGAAGGCCAAGATTCAACTGAGTGGCCGAAATACCTGGAACGTCTACGTCGACCCGTACTATCAGAGCGAGGACCAGGCCGACCTGCAGGTGACGCTGTCGCGTGACGACCTGCAGGACATCGTGGGGCACTTGGTACGCAAGGGTGTGGCCCGCATCGAGCGATTGCTGGAGCGCGAAGGCTATTCGTCGGCGTCGGTAGAACTGTGCCTAGCGACGGGAGGCATGGTCAACATGCCGCTGGTGAAGAACCGTCTCGACGAGCTGTTCGGGCCGGGCAGGGTCCATGTATCGCGCAAGAGCGCGTCGGCCATCGCTGACGGGGCCGCCTGGGTCGCCCACGACAAGGCGCGCTTGCATCTTGCCAAGAATGTGGAACTCACGCTGGCGCGCAATTCCTACCTGCCATTACTTCAGGCTGGCCTGGAGATGCCGCTGGAGAGGGAGCAGCGAAGCGAGCGCTTCTCGCTCTACTGCGTTGACCCGAGCGACGGATTCGGGAAGTTCGATCTGGTCAGCCCGCATCGGCCTGGCCCACGCGTGCTGCCCGACGACAAGCGGCGCCCGCTGTGCAACATGATGCTGAAAGTGGATGCTAAAGCCCATCCGTTCAAGGAGCGGCTCGAGCTGGACGTCTGCGTCGACGAGAACTTGGTGCTAAAAGCCCAGGCTTGGTCCCTGAATCAGAATGGGTGGGCCGAGGATGAGGTACATGACCTTGAGTTCGCGCTCGCCACGCCGGGCGCCAAGGCTGGATGGATGCGGTCGGGCCTGTTGGATTCTGACGCTGCCGCAGGCGGGGCTTTCGAAGCCGGCGACCTCATGGTGCGCTCGAACTTGGCAGCGCGGGAGGACAACAGCCTCGTGCCGGGCGAGGTGATGGCTCGGGTGGACCCGACCTACTTCTGGACCCATACAGGTCGCCGCCCACCGCAGATTCAAGAGGAGGAGCGCCTGTACTACGTGCCCTGCTCGGTCTGCAAGCGCCCCTCGAATGACCCCCTGTGTCGTTGCGCGACATCGGCAGCGCCGCACGGCCAACCCCAAGCGAGGCCGTCAGCATGAGCGACACAGTTCTTAGTCGCTTGACCGACGCGTTGAGCAAAGCGGCGGCCGGCAACAGCCATGCGGCAGCCCCCGCGGTGGCCGTGCTGTGGCCGGACAAGGAGCGGCAGTGGGAGTCGGTCCTTGAGCGCGCAATGATGGCGATGCCCCAGTTGCTGGTACTGGGCGCCTATCAACCTGAGCGGCGCTGCGGGCCCGCCATATGGCTGAAATGCGCCGTTGCTCGTACGCTGGGTGATGTGCCGACTGGCACGGTGCCGGTAGTCTATCTGCCGGGCGTCAGCCGTGCCGACCTGCGCGCGATAGAAAGCTGCCCGCGCGACCTGCAGCCCTTGGCTGAGCTTCAATACCGTGGTGCATTCTGGAGCCAGGCCAACGCCAAGGACTGGACCCTGAGCGCCTTTCTGGCATCGAAGAACGGCGGCCTGGGCTTGGACGTAGCGCAGGACAGGGCCACGCAAGAAGCCCTGGGCCAGGCGCTGGAGGCCGGCGTGCTGCTGGAGCGCAGTGTGGAGGAGCTCAAGGGCCGCCAAATCAACGCCGAGTGGCTGCATAGCCTGCTGGCGCCCAATCCCACACGTGACCTGCTGGTTTGGCTGAACGACCCGGAGAGCGCCAGAAATCAGTGGAAAGGTGTTCGATGGGAGGTGTTTGCCAAGCGATGCAAGTCGGACTTTGGCGTGGACCCCATCTCCGATGGAACGCTTGTGGCGGCAGAGTTGTTGGCGAAGGCCGGAGGGAAATGGGCAGCGGTCGCCGAACTCTACAAGGACTCGTACACCAGCTTTCCGAAGGTGTTCGAGCTCCTTGCTACGGTTCAGCCACCACAGATGGGGCTGTTTCCTGACCTCGACCAACTAGCCGGCTATCCGCAGGCTAACGAGCAGAGTGAGTCTGCGCTGCGAGATGCCTTGTTGGCCTGCGCCGCCATGGATGCACAACAGGCGCGCACAGCCATTCTGGCTGCCGAGACGGAGCACGGCATACGGCGCGGCTGGTTGTGGAACCGCATGGGCCGTTCACCGCTGGTGGCGGCGCTGGCGCATCTGTTCAAAGCTGCTGAGCTGAGCGCGACCGTTCCCATCGGCCAGACACCGGCTGAGCTGGCCGCCAGCTATCAGCAGACGGGCTGGCAGGTTGACGAGGCCGCGTTGCACGCTCTGGGTTCTGTCCATCTGAAGGCCGACGTGGACGCGGTCTCGATGGCCCTTCGCGCGGTCTACCTGCCTTGGGTTGAGGAAGCGGCCAAGCGACTGCAGGAGGCTATCAAGGTCGCTGGCGGGCTGACGCCACTATCCGCGTCTTCGGTAGGGGAACAACACGTTGGCACTTGCACGCTGTTCGTCGACGGCTTGCGCTACGATGTGGCAGTTCACCTGCGTCAGCGCCTGTCGGGGCTGGGCGAGACGGGCCTTTCTGCCCGTTGGACCAGCCTGCCTTCGGTGACGGCTTCTGGCAAGGCCTGGTGTTCGCCCGTTGCAGACCAAGTGTCAGGCGCGCCGGACGATGTGGAGTTCGAGCCCCGCGTGGCCGCAGACGGTAAACCGCTGTCGGGCCACAATTTCCGCAAGCTGCTGACCGAGCACGGCGTGCAGCCTTTGGATAAGCACCAGACCGGAGACCCGCAGGGCCGCGCCTGGACCGAGGCGGGCGACCTGGACCACTACGGCCACGAGCACGGCGTGCGCCTGGCGCGCGACCTGGAAACTCAGTTGGACCAAGTGGTGGAGCGGGTGGGCGAGCTGTGCCAGGCCGGCTGGAAGCGCGTGCGCATTGTGACCGACCACGGTTGGTTACTGCTTCCCGGAGGCTTGCCCAAGACAGAACTGCCTAAGCACCAGGCGGAGACCCGTTGGGGCCGCTGCGCGGTGCTGAAGGACACCGCCCATGGCACCCCACTGACGTTCGGCTGGGATTGGTGTAAGGACGTCCAGGTGGCCTACGCCCCCGGGGTAGCGTCGTTCATAGCGGGCGCGGAATACGCTCATGGTGGCATCAGCCTGCAGGAGTGCCTCGTGCCAGTGCTAGAACTAGAGGCAACGGGCTCGGCCACAACAGTATTGGCCGTCGCCATCAAATCAGTCACCTGGAAAGGCCTGCGCTGCGTTGTCGAAGTGGATAGCGCTTCCCCGGGTTTGAATGTCGATATTCGCACCAAGCCCGCGCTGGCATCCACCTCGTTGGTGGCAAGCGCAAAGCCAGTGGATGGCGGCAAGGCGAGCCTAGCCATTGCCGACGATGAACACATGGGTTCTGCTGCGGTGGTGGTGGTCCTGAGTACAACTGGCGATGTGCTGCAGAAGCAGGCGACCACGATAGGGGGATGACGGAATGCGGTGTGACCCACACTGCCGCATGACCGCCGAAGCAAGACCCAAAGTAGGATTCTGGTTAAGACCAGGGCACAAGAATAGGTAGAAAAGATGCAACTCGATGACTTGGACAGAATAGCTTCGACTGCCTTCGAGGGTTATGTAGTTCGGAAGGACCTGGTTCGCACGTTCAGTCGCCAGTTCCCGGTGCCAACCTATGTCGTCGAGTTTTTGCTTGGCCGCTATTGCGCGACAACGGATGAGGCTGAAATCCAAGAGGGCCTCGACATCGTCCAGCGTCAGCTGGCTTCCCGTACCGTCAAGGCGGGCGAGGAGGAATTGTTCAAGGCCCGGGCCCGGGAGTCGGGCTCGGTCAAAATCATCGACATCATTACCGCTCGGCTCGACTCCAAGACCGACTCCTACATCGCCACACTTCCCAGCTTGCGCCTGACGGATGTCCGGCTGACACCAGAGATGGTCAAAGAGAACGAGCGTATGCTGACAGGTGGCTTCTACGCCGAGGTCACGCTGGGCTACGACGCATCGATTGCGCAAGAGAAGGGGGGCAGGCCCTTTGGCGTCGACGCACTGCGTGCCATTCAACTGTCCAAGCGTGAGGTGCTGGATGTGCTGGCCAAAGGGCGCGAGAGTTTCTCGACCGCTGAGTGGCGGGACCTGCTGCTTCGCAGTGTTGGGTTTGAGCCGGAGACCCTACCAGAGCGCGCGAAAGATTCGCTGCTATTACGTATGGTCCCCTTCGTCGAGCGAAACTACAACCTTGTCGAATTGGGCCCGCGCGGCACAGGGAAATCGCACCTGTTCCAACAGGTCTCGCCCTATGCGCACCTTATTTCCGGTGGCAAGGCTACCGTGGCTCGCATGTTCGTCAACAACTCCACCGGGCAACGCGGTCTGGTGTGCCAATACGATGTGGTCTGCTTCGACGAAGTGTCGGGCGTCTCCTTTGACCAGAAGGACGGCGTCAACATCATGAAGGGCTACATGGAGAGCGGCGAGTTCTCCCGGGGCAAGGAGAGCATCCGTGCTGACGGCTCCATTGTGCTGGTCGGCAATTTCGATGTTGACGTTGAGCATCAGCAGCGCATCAGCCATTTGTTCGGGCCGTTGCCGCCAGAGATGCGAGACGACACGGCCTTTATGGACCGAATCCACTGCTTCCTGCCAGGCTGGGATGTACCCAAGCTCAGCCCTAGCCTGTTTACCGAGCATTTCGGCCTGGTGAGCGACTTCCTGTCGGAATGCTTCACTCAACTGCGTAACCAAAGCCGCGTCTCCACCTTGCAGGGTCGTGTGTACTGGGGCGGAGCACTCTCTGGGCGCGACCTCAACGGCGTCAACAAGACAGTAAGCGGCTTGCTCAAATTGCTCTACCCGAGCGCCGAGACTTCGGTCAGCGATGAAGACCTGGAGTGGGCGGTCCGGTTAGCTCTAGAAGTGCGCCGCCGCGTTAAGGAGCAGCAGAAGCGCATCGGTGCAGCGGAGTTCCGCAATACTCACTTCAGCTACACCATGGGGACAGAGGGAGTCGAGAAGTTCGTTAGTACTCCCGAGTTGCAGAGCCAGGGAGGCATCGGTGACGAGCCGCTCGAGTGCGGCCAGGTGTGGGTCCTGAGCCCCGGGGGGCAGGACGAGCACCCGGGACTGTTCCGGCTGGAAGCAACAGAAGGGCCCGGAAGCGGTGTCCGAGTACTCAACAATCCGGTGCCGGCCTCCTTCAAGGAATCGATTCGCTGTGCCGAGCAGAATCTGTATGCCCGCGCCCAGCAACTTGTTGGAGACCGTGACCCGCGTTCGCATGAGTTCTCTGTTCAACTGCGGGGCTTCGACGCCGCCAAGTCTGGGGCCAAGACCGGGGTTGGCGCCTTGATTGCTCTGTCTAGTGCCCTTCTCAAGAAGTCGGTACGTGGGGGGCTGGTGGTCGTTGGCGAAGTGACACTCGGCGGCACCATCGAGCCAATTCACAACGCCGTGAGTTTGGCTGAGCTGGCGGTTGAGAAGGGTGCCAAGTCATTGCTGCTGCCAGTGTCCTGCCGTCGACAACTATTTGACCTGTCGGATGAAATGGCGACGAAGCTTGATGTTGAGTTTTACCAGGACGGGCGGGATGCGTTGATGAAGGCGCTGGCTGACTAGAGGCGCTTAATTCAGGAGGGGCGCGGAACAAGAGACGCTGAATGCGTCGCTGTAAGAGACGAGTACCTGTTGCGAAGCCGTGGACTGTCGAGAGCAATTTCTTTTCCGTTGGACAATCCTTAACACGCAGATGTCCCGGTCTGCCCACTTCTAGCGTTGTTGGCAGGTTCGCCGCGTCGCTGTTGTCGCCCGTACCCGGCTTGAGCGGGCAGGCAGGGAAAACCGGCTCCCCGTCGGCCAGCGGTCGCGGCGTCTTAGCTCTTACCCGTCACTGGCACCGGTGGTGCAATTAGGCCGGGCACGTGGAGCACGCCGCCTTAGCTTTCAATAGGGTGGCCGCAGAGGTTCTGAATGCTGCGACTATACGCCGGACTGAGCGAGTAGCTCACCTGCCGAGGTGCCCAGCACGCTGGCGATTCTGACCAAATTCAGCACTGTCAGATTGTGCTCGCCTCGCTCAATTCCGCCAATGTACGAGCGGTCCATATCTGTAGCGAGTGCCAGCTCTTCCTGCGAAAGCCCTTGGACCTTCCGAATTGCACGCACCGTCTTGCCAATAGATGCAAGTGCGGGATTGCCAGCGTGTTTCGGTGAGGGTCTCGCCATGCGCCAATGTTCTGCATTTGACGGACCCGATACCACGGGATAGGATACCCAAATCAATTCCAATCCCTATAGCGCAACTGAGGTATTTGGTATGTCCGCACGTGTGCTTTTGCTTGGCGTAGTCGTCTGTAGTCCCATGGCGGGCCGCAAACGGAGTCCTAAGCTGACCGACCCGGTCCGCGCGGCAAACGCAGCTTCCAGGGAGTGAGCGGACAGCCAGTAGACAGTTACCGGGAAAAAACGCCGGACAAACGCAACGCACCATCAACCGTGCCGGGTTTGCCGGAACGGCACAGACTGCGGCCGCTAGTACGTGGGCGACTGGCTTGCCTTCCGACTCAGGAACCAGCGCACCTTTCACGCTGTGCTGCTGGCCGCGTGGCGGCGCTACTGCCGGAAATCCAGTAGTAGGCTCTCGGCACCCTGACCGATGCGAATTTAGGGACAAATATGCACGCGGGCCGAATGGGCCGTCTTCCCCCCGCTGGGGGAATACCCCCGGTGTGCCCTGGAGACTTAACCTGCAATGGTGGACGGATATGCAACAACATCGAAAGGTAGTTAATTTCTCAGGGAGAGGAGCATGAAACGTGTGCTATATGTGCTTGCGCTGGCGCTGACCGCCTGCGCGGCAGTCGTTGAGCCCATCGCCGGGCCGAATGGGAAACAGGGGTATTCCATTTCCTGTGATGGCTCGGCGGATAGCTGGTCGAAGTGCTACAACGCCGCGGCGAAAGCGTGCGGCGGGAATTACGACATCGTCAATTCCAGTGGCAACAGCACGCCAACGGGCTATGGACCGCTCGTTACTCGCAGCCTGATTGTCAGTTGCAAGGGGTAATTCTCAGTTGGGGCCGGTCAAGATAGTCGCCAAAGCCGCCGCGCCAGCACGCGATTACCCGTTTCCTTGTTTGGAAGTTCGGCGCTTCATCTTCTTGGCTCAGCGTTGGGCCGCTTCCGACACCATGAAAGATGTAGTCATCTTTCGCGCCCATTAACCCTCTTCGAAATGCCATGAGGCAAAACGTTCTGCTCCTATGCACTGCATGCCTGTTGCATCTACCTGCGATGTCCGCCGACATGCGTGCAGTGAAGGGGGACAATGCAACAGCTGCAATATATGTTGGTGGCTCGATTCGCCCGGGCGATGCGACTCAGTTCGCCGCGAAGCTTCGGTCCTTAGGTATCTCCCCTTTGCCTGTGTCGTCCGCACCATCCTATCCCCGTGCCATGGTTGTCATTAATTCCCCTGGTGGTGGTGTTAGGGACGCAATGGAGATTGGACGTGCTATCCGAGCAAACCAGCTCCAGGTCGTGGTTCGGCCCGACGGGGAATGTCTAAGTTCGTGTGTCTATGTCCTTGCTGCTGGCGTGATTAGGCTCCCGCTGGGTAACGTCGGCATCCATCGCCCTTACTTTGCTGATATCCCAAATCGGGGGGTGGACGTAGGCCTGCGCGAAACGCTTGCAGCCTCGAAGGAATATTTCGCAGAGATGAATATTCCGGCATCCCTGGCAGATGAAATGTTCTCCATTCCCCCCGCCGACATTCGAATGCTGGGCGATGCCAAACTTTCCTTCTACCGCCTTAATCAAAACGATATGGCCTATGAGGAGGAGAATGCGATAAGGAACGCAAGGGCGCGAGGAATAAGTCGAGCGGAATACGGTCGCCGAATGAAGCAGTTTGACGAGCGCTTAAAGGCTTGTGACCGAGCACCTGACTTCTATCGTTGCGCAGACGACCTCTTGGAGAAGTTAGGTCTACGTTAGGGGTATGGTCCATGGCCGGCAGATGGGAATTGGTGGAGACCGATGAAAGGTTGCCCAAAAAGGGAGGCTCGCCCCCGGCTGACAGGGAATGAGGGTGTGCCGGACCTCGCCGCGCAAAATTACAAGGCCATCGGCAGCGACTACGATTGAATCCCGGGATACCACTAATGATGGAGAGTCAATGCTAGGACTGCAGTACACGGGGCTGATACTCCGGCACTGGAAACAGTGGCGCCCGAAGGCGTACAAGGAAATGCAGAAGGACGGGACGCTGCAGGAGTTCGCCCAGAGTCTGAGCAAGCAGGCGGCGACGCAGGTGTCGACGCTGATGGCAGCGGGCATGCCCAAGCACCAGGCGGAGGAGTTCGTGATGCCGGACATTCTGCTGCCGCCGGAGCAGTAAGCGCGCCTCGCAGGCCAGGCGCGCGGCGTTTGCGGAGCCGACCTGGCAAACCCGGACCTGTTCGAGATGTCGTCTTAACTTGAGATAGGGCAAGGACGGAAACGGGCGCTTACGATGACATGTCGGTTTGATACGTTGGTGCGTCTTGGCCGGGATGCTGGCATGGCGACCTTCTTGCGACTCTATTTTCAGCGTTCAAGGTTAACTTTACTCAACAAAAGTTAACGAAACATCACCCCCGGGCCAGTGCCTTCTCCGGTCATCATGACTTACGGGAGTGGCACGGTTCCCGTCCGGTCCTTGTCCCTCGATGTCAGGTCCATGGCATTACCTCCCTGACGAATACGGCAGCACGCACCAGTGCCAGATGAAGCGAGGCGAGTACGCCGTCCATGGTTCGAGACTTTTCGCCCATTTCAAACCCTCCTTTCCTCCTTTCAAAGTGAAATGTCTGTTTCTCATTGAGGCAATCAGCCGCAGGTGCGGCAGGTACGCGAGGTACGCCCCTAAAGGGTCGCGTACCTAAACGTACCTTTTATGCCTGGGTACTCCGACAGGTACACGTACCTAAACGTACCTTCGCGTACCTTATTCACTTGGCGTCCTGTGCAATGCAGACCATGCCAGCAGCTTCGTGCACTACGGCGGCGGCCACGAGAGCTTTCATAGCGCGATAAATCGGCCCCTTCTCGTATCGACCATTGAAGTGCGCCACCACGGCGCTTTTCTTGATGCCCACCTTGTGCGAAGCCAGAAATTCCACCACCGCGCCTTCAACTTCGCCCATGCGCTTACCCTTGGGTTTTTCTGGCGCATTGGTCGGTACCAACACGCAGGACGTGGCAGGCGTGCCCCATTTCGTTTGCCCTAGCTCTACCACGTCGAGCTTGAACCCGATGCGCAGACCCTTGGTGGGCAGGTCGCGCTGCTTCGTAATCTCGGCGCATCGGCCACTTGGCGAGTCAGTAACCTCGATTTCTGTATCGACGGCAGCGCGGATACCGCTCCAACCACGTGCACCAGCGGCGGCGGCTTTCCCCGAGTGGTGAATCAACAAGAAATGCGCGTTGCATTCGGCGCGGATTCGGTCGAAGCGGCGGACCACAAGCCCCATATCCTGCCCCGAGTTCTCATTCGCGCCAGCGCTCAGGCGGGCCAGGGTATCGCCCACAATCAGGCGCGCCTGCTGCCCACACTGCGCTTCAAGTTGGCGCACCAGGCGGATAACAGCGTCCGTGTCGGCTTCACCGTCGAACAGGTCAATCGGGCTTTGGACAATGGCAAAGTTGGGAACGCGCACCCCGTGATGCTTTTGGTACGCCCGCAAGCGGCAGCGAACCGATGCGGGGGATTCGGCGGCCAGGTAAACCACAAGCCCCGGCTCAGTCTTGCGGCCCATCCAATGGGCACCACGCGCTACGGCGGCGGCCATGTCAATCACGAAGAAGGTTTTGCCGCTGTTGGAATCGCCGTAAAGCACGGTGCCATCGCCCGCCGTCAAGACGCCTTGCACAAGTTCATCGGGCGGGGTGAAGGTATCGGGCAATTCATCGGCAAAGACCACACTCAGGCGCGAATCCGGCTCGCTGGGTTCGGCGTCGCGGCCCGCCCCATCTTGCGGCTTGCAGATACGCTCGGCACTGGCCAGGACGTCGCGCATGATTTCAGCGGCGGCGTTCATGCGGCCTCCTTGAGCGTGTCGTTCAGGTCGTTCTGAGATTGGCGCGTCACCAGCACCTCGCGGCCAGCACCGGCCCAGCGTTGCGCACATTGGCTGGCAGCAGGAGCCCCGGCAGGGTCGTTATCCGCGCCGATAATCAGGCACTCCACCTCCGGCAACACCGGCAGACCCTTCAGATTCCCGGCGTCGATGCACGCCCACACAGGCGCATACGCCCACGCGAGACTGAGGGCGGTTTCAATACCTTCAGCCACGCCGAGGCCGTGCGTCACGGCTTCGTCAGGCCACAGGCGAATGACACCACCTTGCTTGCCATGCCCAGCCAACACCATGCGCTGCGGGTCTACCTCCGCTTTGCGGCCATCGGCCTGAACCCAGGTGCGATGCAGGCTCAATGGCTGGCGCGTCACGGCGCAGGTAATCAGGCCCACCAGTGCGGGGCCGGTGTACCCGGACGGATGCTTCAGGACGGGGTGATAACGCAAGTCGCCGTCGACGGGCGGGATGCAGCAGCGGCGGGCCTTGAGGTAGGCCACGGCCACGCCGGAGAGCGGCTTGCAGGCGTTCCACAGGTCGCAGCCATAGTCGGACAGCACCGTATGCTTTTTCGTCGTCACAGCCTGGATACGCGGCTTGGCTGCGGCTTGCTGACGGGTGCCACAGTCCGGGCGGTAGCTTGCAGTGAAGGCGCAGCGGAAGCAGTGCGCGACACCTTTCCCGCCCGCCTTGATGGTCAGGCCCAAGGTTTTGTCACGGTCGCCGCGCCCGCAGGCGGGGCAGGTGATGCGATGGTTGCCGGTGTCATATTGGGTCCAGTCCAGCATCACAGGCCCCCCAGCAAGTCGCCCTGACGCGGGTCGAAGCGCGCTGCGTTCAAGCGAGCGGCCCGGGTCTTGGTGACGTGAGCCTGTTTGCGGCGCTTGGCAGCGGCGGCCTTGACCTCATCAATCCACGGGCGGGCGCCAGCGGCAAATGCCGCCTCGCGGGACCGGGCGGACAGCCAGTAGACAGTCACCCAGGCGACGCGGCCATCCTTGGTGCCGGTCGCCATGTCGCGGCGCTCGATGTGCCACCCGTATTTCGTTTCAAGGGCGTGAATGACGGCAGCGGCGCGTGTCGTGCTTTGGTTGAAGACGGCATCCATGCCGGTGACGGCATCGCCTTCAAGCAGCGCCGCTAGCACGCCAGCACGGACGGTATTGATGCGCTTGGGCAGTACGTTTGTCTTATACTTTTGTTCTGTGTTCGCGCTCTCGGCTGCTTTGTGGTCGGGGGCGTTTTTCATTATTGCCCCTCGTTAATCATCGCGGCCAGGTCAGAGACGCGCCACATCAGGCGGCCGCTCGGCAGCTTCACCGGCTTGATGCCGTGGTGGTGACCTTTGAGGCAGTAGTTCTTGCGGACGGTCTGAGGCGCGCACCGCTGGGCAGCGGCAAATTCGGCAGTGGTCAGCAGTGCGGGGATGCTGCTGTGCTCAGCATGGGTGGAGGTGGCTTTCATGTCGTATCACCATATTCGCCGTGATGTCCGGCGTTGAGTTGAGGTGATACGTATTGGATTTGCCGAACTATCCCCCGCCGCAAGTCTCCACCCTCCACCAATTTGGAGGAGGGTCATGGGGGTGTGCGGTCAGTCTCTGCCATCTACGATGCGTTTATCCTTGCGCAGCCGGTCCCATGCGTGGTTGAAAATGCTCCCCTTCCATTCGAGGCGCTCGCGCACTTCGCTCTTCGCACCCCGCTTCCCTGGCTGGTTCTTCGGGAATGCCTCAGGCAGATATTCCAACTCACGGATAACCCGCAATACCTCTTCCTCTTGCCAGCGCTGCCGCGGGAGCGGCGTTGCCGGTGGCTCGGCGGGCGCATTGGAGCCCCCAGGCTGGCCGGCTTCTCTGGCGCGCACCGTCTCCAGCGCGGCTTGCATCAGGGCCGCAAACTCGCCGCCGTCGTCGGGAAGGAGGTCCTCGCAGCCCGCCCACAGTAGGAAGTCCGCCAGCTCCTCCGCGGTGCAAGGCAGTTCCAGTGCTGCCTCGTCAAACCCGGCGTCCTTCCGGTGTTCCGTCAGCGCCGCCCGCTCTTCCGGCGTGAGTCCTTCGTAGGTCTTGCCAACGTCATCAGGGTTCACCACAAACACGCCGCCCGCCCGGAGCGTGAGGCCGGGGGCCGGCCATTCGCGCGCGTCGTCTTGGTCGATGCGGAAGTGCCGAACGATATCGGAGTATGTAATGCGTCCCACTGGTGCGCTCCTTCTCGCGCAAACCCTCATGAGGGAGCCCCTGCCGGGCCGGTGAAGGTGTCCGGCTTTTCCGCCCGTCGGCGTAGGCAGGGGCAAAAACGGTCAGGCAGGCCCCAGTCACATCTTCCACATGATTGGCGCCGTCGCGGAGCAGGAAGTAACGCCACTGAGTCCATTGCGCCCAAGCGATAGCTTGATGCGCTGCTCATTCACAGGCTCTATTCGGCGGCCTTTGCGCTCGGCTATGTCGTGCGCGACGCTTGTTAGGGCGGCTTTGCACGCTGCGGCTAAGGCGCCGGATTCGGGGATAAATTGGTAGCGGCTGTAGTTGATTGTGATAACAAACCCGCTTTGTGTGTCGTCAACGGCGTACTCGGTGTCGCGGTCAAACTGGGTCATCGGCTTGTCTGTGAAGGCGCTTGGCGTAGTGCAGGCAGCCAAACTAAGGATGGCGAGCGTTGCGGCAATTCTTCTTGTTTTCATACAGTTCTCCCATGCTGAATAAAAAAACACCGCTAGGCGGCGGCAATCGCCTTCAGGCCGGGTTTGGCCTTCTCTGACTTGAACTGGATTCCGGCCTGCATCAATAACCACGCCTCGATTTTGATATGCCAGGCTCGAAGCAGGTCCAGCGGGCGGCGACGATAGTGCTTCTCAGCCAAGGCGGATGGCTTGTGCCCCATGATTTGAGCGGAAATGCCGGACGGCATCTCTACCCACTCGCACAGCGTACCGAAGGACCGGCGCAGGCCGTGCAGGCTCACATGGGGTAGTCCGGCAATCTCTAGCGCCTTGGCGTGGGCATTGCGCGGCTCGGCTAGCCTGCCATTGGCGGACGTTGGGCTACTGAATACCCAAGGCGACGGCTCCCATTTCTCGCCGCGTGCTTCCATTTCTTTTAGCTTGTGCACGTTGGGTGGCGTGTCGTTGCGGCGCTTCAGGTCCAGCAGCAGGGAAGCAAGATAGGGCGGCAGGGGAATAGTGCGTTCGCCCTCCACCTTGTCTCGGATGGTCAGACTTCGCCACTGGAAATCAACGTCATCCCACCGCAGCCCGCCCAATTCTTCCCGGCGCGCGCCAGTGATAAGCAGCCCTTGGAGGTATGCCGAGATGACCGGGTTTGAGATGCCACGCACGGCAGCGAACCACGCGGGCAACTGCTCACGTTGTAGGCAATCGTCCTTGGTCTTGGCCTTGGGCACGTGCTCGCGGGATATGCGGCTGGAGAATGCGTCGAGCGATACCAAACCCTTGTAGGCGGCCTGGTCCTCGCACCAGCGGGCGAAGGCGCGCAGCAGTCGGAAGGATAGGGCGGCGCTTGTCGGGCGGCTCTCAGCCTCTTTCTCCAGCCATGCGGCTATCCGTTCGCGGGTCAGGTCGGAAAGGCGTTCATCTAGCAGGGCGGCGAGTGGCGCGGCAATCGTCTTGCCGCGCTTCCAGTCGCGGTCGCCACGGTCAGCAAGGCGTACATGGTCCTGATAGTGACGTTCGGACCATTTGGTGCGGCGGGCGGCAATGTAGGCGGTCCACGCATCCCCAACGGTTACATCCTTTCGGCGGGCGGCGGCTTGTTTGGCCTCATGGGTGGCTCTGGCCTCGGCCTTGGCCTCGCGGGGGTCTTTGCCCGCGTCAATGAGCGTTTGCAGGTTGCGGGCTTCCTCCTGGGCTTTGTCGATGCTCCAGCTTCGCGGGTCGCCAATGGTCACGCGGACCGTCTGCCCGTAAATCTTGCCTTGGAAGATATATGCCTTGGCTCCATTGGCGGTCGCGCGTAGACCAAGCCCCGGCGATGCCGAGTCCCATAGGAACGATTGAGCCTTGCCCTCGGGGCAGGTGTGCTCCTGAACTCGCCGTGCCGTGAAATTGACCTTTGCCATGCAGACCCCTGTTTCCGGGTTACACAGACCTCCATGTAACCGCCATGTAACCGGATTCTATGGCAAAGAATCAACATGGAGCAACGTGAAAATCCGGGCAACTGTGTCGGAATCCCTTGTGGCTGCTGGATTCATCGGGTTACATGAGTTCACGTCAACTCGGGGAAATGGCCTCTTGGTCGGACTTTTAATCCGTTGGTCGCGTGTTCGAGTCACGCACGACCCACCAGTATTACGAAGGGCCTGTGGCGCAAGTCACAGGCCCTTTTTGCATTGGCGTGCATCCGCTTTAACTTGTTCGAGGTAGAGACTTAGGGGCGGACGCACAGGACAATGGGACAACCGCGGCTGTGTCGGCCACGGTACTACAGAGGGGCCGGCAAGGCACGGCCCCCAACGACTCCCAACCAGTCCCTATGCGGCGAGCAGGCCTTTCCTTGCCGGCCAGTGGGCACGTGCTGCGCATCATCTGGCCGTTCGTTCCGGTTGTCGTCGCGCTGGCCTTGTTCAGCATCGCCAGCCTGGACCTGCTATCGGCCGCGCGCGCGTTCGTGGCTGGGGAGAGCCAGTGGTCCAAGGGACAGAAGAACGCCGTGCTGCACCTGCTGCGCTATGGCGAGGACCGCAACCCCGAAGACTTTGCCTCTTACCTGGCGGCCATCGCCATCCCGCTCGGCGACCATCGCGCGCGCCTGGAACTGGACCGCGCCGAGCCTGACCTGGAGCGCGTGCGTGAGGGGTTGCTCGCCGGCGGCAACCACCTGGAAGACATTCCGCGGATGGTCCGGCTCTATCGCAATTTCCGCAATATCCAGGAGGTCGATGCCGCGATCCGCGTGTGGGCGGCGGGCGACCAGGAAATCTTTGCCTTGCACGAGCAGGCGCTGGCGTTGCGCCATCTCGTTGAGCAGCCGGGATGCGGCGACGAATGCGTGGCGCCGGTGCTGCGCAATATCGCCCGGATTGATGCCAGGCTGACGCCGCTGGAGCGTGCCTTCTCCGAACACCTCGGCCAGGCCTCGCGCCGGGTGACACGGCTGTTCACGACCGGCAGCGCGGTGATGGCGACCCTGCTGCTGATGTCGGCGATCTTGCTGTCACATGGGCCGCTGCGGCGCGAGCGCCAGCTGCGCGAGGCACTGGCGCAGCGCGAGGAGCAGCTGCAGCTGGCGGTAGAGGGCAGCAACGACGGGCTATGGGACTGGCACCTGGGCCGCGGCGAGCTGTACTTCTCGCCGCGCTGCGCGCAGATGCTGGGCTACCAGGCCGACCAGCTGCCGCATGCGCGCGAGACGGTGCTGGGGCTGCTGCATCCGTCCGACCTGGTCGCCTTCGAGGACAAGCTCACGCGCCACCTGCGCAGCGGCGAGCCCTATGACGCCGAGTTCCGGCTGCGCACGCGCGCCGGCCATTACCTGTGGGTGCGCGCACGTGGCAGGCTGGTGCGCGGGCCGGCGCGGCGGCGTGCCCGCATGGCAGGATCGCTGACGGATATCTCCGACAACAAGCGCTACGAGACGCAGCTCTTTGCCGAGAAGGAGCGCGCCCAGGTCACGCTGCAGGCCATCGGCGACGCCGTGGTGACAACCGATGTGTGGGGGCGCGTGCAGTCGCTCAACCCGGCGGCCGAAGCGCTGACCGGCTGGCGCGAAGCCGATGCCCGCGGCCTGCCGCTGGCCCAGGTCTGCGTGCTGCGCGACGAAGACAGCCACGCGCCGCTGCCCGATATCGTCACGCTGGCGCTCAGGGAGCGCTGGCACGGCCAGTCGGCGCAGCTGGTGCAGCGCGCGGCGTCCGGGCAGCACGGGCCGGTGGTGGCGGTAAAGCCTTCGGTGGCGCTGATCCGCGACCGCGGCGCGCAGGCCATCGGCGTGGTGGTAGTGCTGCACGATGTCAGCCAGGAACGCGCGCACGCCGCGCGGCTGGCGTACGAGGCCAGCCACGATGCGCTGACGGGGCTGGTCAACCGCGCGGAGTTCGAGCGCCGCGTGGGCGCGGCGATCGCGCGCGCGCGATCGCAAGGCACCCCCCATACGCTGATGTACCTGGACCTGGACCAGTTCAAGGTGGTCAACGATACCTGCGGGCATGCCGCCGGCGACGAGCTGATCCGGCAAATGGCGGAAGTCATGGGCAGCCAGTTGCGCAAGAGCGATACGCTGGCCCGGCTGGGCGGCGACGAGTTCGGCATCCTGCTGGAGCATTGCGCCGGGACCGATGGCGAGCGCGTGGCCGAGGCGCTGCGCTGCGCGATTGCTTGCTTCCGCTTTGCCCATCGCCAGCGCACCTTCGCGCTGGGCGTCAGCATCGGCCTGGTCACGCTGGACCGCCAGACCGGCAGCGTCGCCGAGGCCCTGAGCGCGGCCGACGCGGCCTGCTACGTGGCCAAGGAGGGCGGCCGCAACCGCGTGCAGGTCTACCATCCGCTGGACAGCGTGGTGCAGGCGCGCCATGGCGAGATGGAGTGGGTCAGCCGCGTGCATGCGGCGCTGGCGGCGGGGCGCTTCTGTCTGTTCGCGCAGGAGATCGTGCCGGTGCAGACCGGCGCGGGCGCTGCAGAGGCCGGCCGCCACATTGAACTGCTGCTGCGCCTGGTGGACGAGCGCGGCCGGCTGGTGCCGCCAATGGCATTCGTGCCGGCCTGCGAGCGCTACAACCTGATGCCGATGATCGACCGCTGGGTGGTGGAGACCGCCTTTGCCACGCTGGCGGGGCGGCAGGGCAGCGATGGCGAGGGGGCCATTGCCACTTGCGCGATCAACCTGTCCGGCTCGTCGCTGGCGGATTTCCATTTTCCCGAGTTCGTGCGCGAGCAGGCGCAGCGCTTCGGTATCGCGCTGGACGGGATCTGCTTCGAGATCACGGAGACCGCGGCCATCGCCAACCTGGCGCAGGCGGGATCGTTTATCCAGCAGCTGCAGCAGCTGGGCTGCAGCTTCGCGCTGGACGACTTTGGTGCCGGCATGTCGTCATTCACCTACCTGAAGCACCTGCCGGCGGCCTACCTGAAGATCGACGGCAGCTTTGTGCGCGAGATGCTGGCTGATCCGGTCAACCTGGTGATGGTGGAGGTGATCCAGCGCATCGGCCATGCGATGGGCAAGAAGACTATTGCGGAATTCGTTGAGAGCGAGGCGATGCTGGAGCGGCTGCGGGAGCTGGGCGTGGACCTGGCGCAGGGCTACCACCTGGCGCCGCCGGTGCCGTTCGCACCGGCCGGGCCGGCGGCCGGTGACGAACCGGCGGTGGCGCTGGCGGGCTGAGCTGGCAACCTGCCAGCCAGCCAGCGGTAAGGGGATCAGGGAACGAGCGGGTCGCGGAAGCCCGTATCGGTGGCGGGCGGTGCCGCGTTGCCGGCCGCCGGTGGCGGTACAGGCGGCGCAGCAGGCGTTGGCACGATCGCGGGCGGGATGGCCTGCCGCCGGGCATCGCGCCAGGTGTTGTAGACCCAGTACGCCGCGCCGGCGACGGCGCCGATCTTCCCCAGCTTCCAGGTCCAGCGTAGCACCGGCGTGCGCTTGATCAGCGGCAGTGCCAGCGTGATCGCGGTGCTCAGCAGCGGATATTCCTTGGTCATGCCGACCACCTTCATCCACGAGCCGGGACGCGCGATGCGCGGCAGCCAGTGGGCGACTGTGCCCAGGCGCCGGGCGCCGCCACGCACCTCGTGCAGGGCCTGCAGGCAGTCGTGGCGTTCCAGCGCGGCGCGCGTGAGCAGCAGCTCCTTTCGCACTTCCAGCGGCAGGCGCACCTCGTGGTTGAATCGGACAGGCCGCGGGTGTTCGCGGCGGTTGCGCCCGCTGGCGCTTTCCTCGGGTTCCAGGGTGCTCATCGGCGCAGGATCTCCCGGTCTTTGTCGAGTTCGGCGAGCGTGGCCTCGAACATCGGCGGGGCGTTGCGCACCAGGTTGCGTGCGTACGCCAGGCAGGCGGCGCACAGCAGCAGGTAGAGGACAGCCAGCACGCCCAGGGCCTGCCAGCCGTAGGCATTCCAGAACAGGATCGCGATCAGCGCGGTGAAGGTGACCAGCGCGATGCCGAAGAACACCAGGCCGAAGCAGGCCAGCAGCGCGACCTTCATCAGGCGCGAGCGCTCCTCGGAAAACTCGACGCTGGCAAGTTCCAGGCGGGTCTGGACCATGGCGACCACCGAGTTGGCGAGGTTGCGCACGGATTCCAGGAATTTGGGGGAGGGGGTGGGTTCGCTCATGGGTTCGCTCAGCGGCTCCGGCGTGAAAGAGCGGCGCGCCGGCATGGCCGTGCGCGCCTTTCCTGCGGGCGGGGCCGGGTGGCGCCGATGTGCGGGCTCCCGGGCCACTGGCAACCCGCGCATCGCGCCGGGTTGCCGCTCTGACGCGGCACCAGCGGGCCGCGTCGGGACTTCAAAACGCTGGCTGGCAGCGCTTACTTGCGGTTCAGCAGCAGACCGACGAGCAGGCCCACGCCGGCGGCCACGCCCACGGCGCGCCACGGGTGGTCATGCACGTAGTCGTCGGTGGCGCGTGCAGCGGCCTTGCTCTTGGTCACGACGGCATCTTGCAGGTCCTGGGCCTTTTCTTTGGCTTGCTTGAGCAGACCCATGCCGCGCTCGCGCAGTTCGGCGGCCTTTTCGCCGGTGGTCGAAGCCGCTTGCTTAAGCAGTTCTTCGGCGTCGGACAGAACGGTCTTGACATCGCTCATCAGTTTCTCCTGTTTGCGGGCGGTTGGTTCGGTTTGTGCGGATTCTGACATTTTCTTCGCTCCGAGGCTAACGGCAATTGTCGGTCTGATACTTAGCATATGTGGCGAGCGGCCGTGGTTTCAAGGCCACGCGCCGGAACCAGCAATCGGCGATGCCGATGATGCCAGCATGCCGGAACGCCCGCGCGATGAATGTCAGAAAAAGTCTTTATGACTTGGAGTGATTTTGTAGTGACTTTATATTCGTTTGGGTTGGATATCAATCCGGATACTCTGGTTCCACCCGAAAACAGGAGAACAGAGCATGGCATTGCGTCTTGGCGACATCGCCCCGGACTTCGAACAGGATTCGAGCGAAGGCCGTATCCGCTTCCATGAGTGGCTTGGCGAAAGCTGGGGCGTGCTGTTCTCGCACCCGGCCGACTACACCCCGGTGTGCACCACGGAACTTGGCCTGACCGCAAAGCTGAAGGGTGAGTTCGCGCGCCGCGGCGTCAAGACGATCGCGCTGTCGGTGGATGGCGTGGAGTCGCACCATGGCTGGATCCGCGACATCAACGAGACCCAGTCGGTCACGGTCAACTTCCCGATCCTGGCCGATGGCGACCGCAAGGTCTCGCAGCTCTACGACATGATCCACCCGAACGCGAACGAGACCCTGACGGTGCGCTCGCTGTTCATCATCGACCCGAAGAAGAAGGTGCGCCTGATCATTACCTATCCGGCGAGCACGGGGCGCAACTTCAACGAAATCCTGCGCGTGATCGACTCGCTGCAGCTGACCGACAGCCACAGCGTGGCCACGCCGGGCAACTGGCAGGACGGCGACGACGTGGTGATCGTGCCCTCGCTGAAGGACGAAGCGGTGATCCGCGAGAAATTCCCGAAGGGCTACAAGGCGGTGCGGCCGTACCTGCGGCTGACGCCGCAACCGAACAAATGAAACGCGGCCCCGCTTGAAGGCGGGGCCGGCGTGAACGACAGGTGTTTTATCGACGGGGGCAGCCTCGTCGTCTCCTTGGTAGTGTGCTTGGCCCGGCTTTGCAGCCGGGCTTTTTTATGGCAGAGAGCCTGTCCGCAAGTCGTTTGTTTTGGTCAGAAGAAGGCCTGGATGCCGGTCTGGGCGCGGCCCAGGATCAGCGCGTGGATATCGTGCGTGCCTTCGTAGGTGTTCACCACTTCCAGGTTGACCACGTGGCGGATCACGCCGAACTCGTCCGAGATGCCGTTGCCGCCCAGCATGTCGCGCGCCACGCGGGCGATGTCCAGCGACTTGCCGCACGAATTGCGCTTCATGATCGAGGTGATCTCGACCGCGGCGGTGCCTTCGTCCTTCATGCGGCCCAGGCGCAGGCAGCCTTGCAGGCCCAGCGTGATCTCGGTCTGCATGTCGGCCAGCTTCTTCTGCACCAGCTGCGTGGCGGCCAGCGGGCGGCCGAACTGCTTGCGGTCCAGCGTGTACTGGCGGGCGGTGTGCCAGCAGAACTCGGCGGCGCCCAGCGCACCCCAGGCGATGCCGTAGCGGGCCGAATTCAGGCAGGTGAACGGGCCCTTCAGGCCGCTAACGCCCGGCATGATGTTCTCTTCCGGCACGAACACCTGGTCGAGCACGATTTCACCGGTGATCGACGTGCGCAGGCCGACCTTGCCGTGGATGGTCGGAGCCGACAGGCCCTTCCAGCCCTTTTCCAGGATAAAGCCGCGGATCTCGTCCTTGCCGTTGTCCTCTTGCAGCTTGGCCCAGACCACGAACACGTCGGCGATCGGCGAGTTGGTGATCCACATCTTGGCGCCGGTCAGCTCGTAGCCGCCGTCGACCTTCTTGGCGCGGGTGACCATCGAGCCCGGGTCGGAGCCGTGGTTCGGCTCGGTCAGGCCGAAGCAGCCGATCCATTCGCCGGTGGCCAGCTTGGGCAGGTACTTCTGCTTCTGCGCTTCGGTGCCGAATTCATGGATCGGCACCATCACCAGCGACGACTGCACGCTCATCATCGAGCGGTAGCCGGAATCGACGCGCTCGACTTCACGCGCGATCAGGCCGTAGCTGACGTAGTTCAGGCCGGGGCCGCCGTATTGCTCGGGGATGGTGGGGCCGAGCAGGCCCAGTTCGCCCATCTCGCGGAAGATCTCGACGTCGGTCTTTTCATTGCGGAACGACTGAAGCACGCGCGGCATCAGCTTGTCCTGGCTGTACGCCGCGGCGGCGTCGCGCACCATGCGTTCTTCGGCGGTCAGTTGCTGGTCCAGCAACAGGGGGTCGGCCCAGTGGAATTCGGCGTTGGCAGCCATGCAGGTCTCCTTCGGTAGCGCGGGGGAAGCATCGGGGGCGGGGCGAATGATCGCTTGCCGCACCGGCGCTTCCGGGAATCATGACGGGTTCGGTGATCTTCGCGGAGGGTTTTTGTGGTTCCGCATTGCGGAACTGTGTTCCGTTGAATTAGTATATCGCAACGGGTTTGCCGTGCAACAGGCAAAACCCGGAGCTACCGATGCTGTGTGCGATGAGCGGACAACCGCCGACCTGACAGGACTCGCCTTGACCAATTCGTCACTTTCTACTGATCCCGCGCCACCGTCCGCGGTGCGCGACAGCGATCCCAATTTCGTCACTGCGCTGGCGCGCGGCCTGGAACTGCTGCGCTGCTTCCGCACCGGCGAGGCGATGCTGGGCAACCAGGACTTCGTGCGCCGCACCGGCTTCCCGAAGGCGACGGTGAGCCGGCTCGCCGGCACGCTGGTGCAGCTGGGCTACCTGCGCTACGACGAAAGCCTGGGTAAGTACGCACTCGACGCGGGCGTTCTGGCGCTGGGCTACTCCTACCTGTCCGCATCGGACGTGGTGGCGCTGGCGCGGCCGCATATGTTGGCGTTTGCCCAGTCGTACGGTGTCTCGGTGTCGCTCGGCAAGCGCGAACGCATGGAGGTGATCTACCTGGAATCGATCCGCAATGACGCCGGCGTCATGCTGGGCCTGGGCGTGGGTTCGCGGCTGTCGCTGGTGTCGAGTTCGATGGGGCGGGCATACCTGGCGGCGTTGCCTGCGGCACGGCGCGAGCGCGTGCTCGCCGAGTTCAGCCAGGCCTTCCCGGAGCAATGGAAGCAGCAGGAAGTGCCGACGCGCGCGGCGCTGGCCGAGGCGCAGCAGCGCGGCTATGCGGCGTCGTTCCGTGACTGGCACCCGGCCATCCATGCCTGTGCGGTGGCGTTCCGGCCGGTGGGGGAGAAGGAGTTGCACATGCTGAGCTGCAGTGCTTCGTATGGAGCAGTGGAGGAAGCGGTGTTCCACCAGACGCTGGCACCGGCGTTGCAGGCGCTGGCGGCAAGGTTGTCGGACCCGGCAGGCTGATGGCCAGGTCCGACGTGCGCAGGCGTTACAGGTCCGTGCGCAGCTTCCACAGTTCCGGGAACAGCACCACGTCCAGCATCTTGCGCAGATAGCTGACGCCCTCGGTGCCGCCGGTGCCGCGCTTGAAGCCGATCACGCGTTCCACCGTGGTCACATGGCGGAAGCGCCATTGGCGGAACGAATCCTCAAGGTCAACGAACTTCTCGCCCAGCTCGTAAAGCTCCCAGTGCGCCGACGGATCGCGGTAGACCTCCAGCCACGCCGCCTCGACTGAGGCGTTGTACGCAGTCGGCTGGGTCCAGTCCCGCTCCACGCAATCCGCATCGACCGCAAAACCACGCCGCGCCATCAGCCGGATCGCCTCGTCATAGAGCGACGGCGTCTTCAGCGCAGTCTCCACCAACGCCAGGTGCTCCGGCCGGTGCGCATGCGGCTTCAGCATGGCCGCGTTCTTGTTGCCGAGAATGAACTCGATCTCGCGATACTGGAACGACTGGAAGCCCGACGACATCCCCAGGTAAGGCCGCATCGCGGAATATTCCGGCGGCGTCATCGTCGCCAGCACGTTCCACGCCTGCACCAGCTGGTCCATGATCCGCGACACCCGCGTCAGCATCTTGAACGCCGGCGGCAGGCTGTCGGACTTGACCGATTCGCGCGCCGCGCGCAGCTCGTGCAGCATCAGCTTCATCCACAACTCGGTGGTCTGGTGCTGCACGATAAACAGCATCTCGTTGTGGTCCGGCGACAGCGGGTGCTGCGCATTCAGGATCTGGTCCAGCCCGAGATAGTCGCCGTAGCTCATGTCCTTGGCGAAATCCATCTGCGCGCCATGCCAGCCATCAGCTTGCGCGCCGGACGGGGCTGCTGCACCACCGGAGAAGGGGCATCCCTTGAATTCACTCATGATGCGCTCCCGATCAGGTCACCTGGCCGCGCGTCTGGAAGCGCGCGTCGCGATAGGCGACGCTGTCCAGTACATCGCGCAGGATTTCCACAGCATCCCACACCTCGGTGAAGCTGGTGTACAGCGGCGTGAAACCGAAGCGGGCGATGCGCGGCTCGCGGTAATCGCCGATCACGCCGCGCTCGATCAGCGCCTGCACCAGCGCATAGCCTTCCGGATGCTCCAGGCTGACCTGGCTGCCGCGGCGCGCGTGCTCGCGCGGCGTGACCAGCGTCAGCGGGTGGTGGCCGCAGCGTGCCTCCACCAGTTCGATGAACAAGTCGGTCAGCAGCAGGGACTTGGCGCGCAGCACCTGCATATTGGTCTGGGCGAAGATGTCCAGGCCGCACTCGACCATCGCCAGCGAAGTCACCGGCTGCGTGCCGCACAGGAAGCGGCGCACGCCGTCGACCGGGCGGTATTGCGGCTCCATCGCGAACGGCGCGGCGTGGCCCCACCAGCCCGACAGCGGCTGCCAGAAGGCATCGCGCAGCGCGGGAGCGACCCAGACGAAGGCCGGCGAGCCCGGGCCGCCGTTCAGGTATTTGTAGGTGCAGCCGATGGCGTAGTCGGCGCCGGCCGCCTTCAGGTTGACCGGCACCGCGCCGGCGGAGTGGCACAGGTCCCACACCGTCAGCGCGCCGCGTGCGTGGGCGAGCTCGGTCAGCGAGGCCATGTCGAGCATTTCGCCGGTCTTGTAGTTGACGTGCGTGAGCATCAGCACGGCGGTGTCGGCGCCGACCGCGGCGTCGAGCTCGGCCGGCGAATTGACCAGGCGCAGCGAATAGCCCTGCTGCAGCAGGTCGGCCAGGCCCTGCGCGATATAGAGGTCGGTCGGGAAGTTGCTGGCCTCGGACACGATCACCTTGCGCGCAGGATCGCGCGTCTGCTGCACCCGCAGCGCCGCGGCCAGTACCTTGAACAGGTTGATCGAGGTGGTGTCGGTCACCACCACTTCGTCCTGGCCGGCGCCCACCAGCGGGGCGAGCTTGTTGCCCAGCCGCTGCGGCAGTTCGAACCAGCCGGCGGTATTCCAGCTGCGGATCAGGCCTTCGCCCCATTCCTCGGCCACCACCTGGGCGGCGCGCGCGGCAGCGGCGCGCGGGCGGGCCCCGAGCGAATTGCCGTCGAGGTAGATCACGCTCTCGGGCAGTGCGAACTGGTCGCGCAGCGGGCGCAGCGGGTCTTGCTGATCGAGCCGGATACATTGCTCGCGGTCAGTTGTCGTCATGTCGTGATGCGTTGTCATGGGTTGTTGTTCAGGCCAGGCTGCGCAGCACCGCGCGTACCGGGCTGGCGTCGAGCCCGGCAAAGCGCAGCGGCAGCGCGATCAGTTCGTAGTCACCTTCGGCGACCTCATCCAGCACGATGCCTTCCAGGATGGCGAGGCCGTGCCGGCGCACCGCGTTGTGCGCGTCCATGGTCTTGGATTCCTGCGGATCGAGCGAAGGCGTGTCGATGCCGACCAGCTGCACGCCGTGCGAGGCCAGCAGCGCGATGGTGTCGGCGGCGACCGCGCAGAAGCCCGGGTCCCATTGCGCCAGCGGCGCCTGTGCGTAGGTGCGCAGCAGCACGCGCGGCGGCAGGCCGGCCAATGCGTGTTCGATATGGCGCGGCTCCACCACCGGCGAGGCGCCGATGCAGTGGATCACGCGGCAGGTGCCGAGGTACGGCGTCAGCGGCACGGCGCCGATCGGCGCCCCGTCGGCCGCGTAGTGCAGCGGCGCGTCGGCATGGGCGCCGGTGTGCGGCGACAGCGTGATGCGGCCGACATTCACCGGGCAGTGCTCGTCCATCTGCCACGCGGGCTCTTGCCGGAACGGCGTGTCGCCGGGCCAGACCGGGGTGGCGGGGGAGAGCGGCGGGCTGATGTCCCACAGCCGGCGCGGGTCTTGATTGGGGGCGGTCATCTGGGTGCGCGGCGTCTTTGCAAAGCGCCGTCCTTGTCTGCCTCGATGTCGGAAATCATAGTCAAAATCGGCAGGAAGAGGCTTGCGAAATGGGCCGTCGTCGGCGCCATCTTTCGCATAAAATGCGAAGAATCACCGATTCATCGAAGGAAATTCGAATGACCCTCGATCCCACCGATTTACGCATCCTGGCGTGCCTGCAGGAGAACGGCCGCATCAGCAACCAGGACCTGGCCGACCGCGTGGCGCTGTCGCCTTCGGCATGCCTGCGGCGCGTGCGCCTGCTGGAAGAGTCGGGGGTGATCGGCGGCTACCGCGCCTGGTTCGATGCCGAGCAGCTCGGGCTGGAGCTGGAGGCGATCGTGCAGGTATCGATGCGGCACGACGTCGAAGGCTGGCACGACACCTTTATCGCCGCGGTGCAGTCGTGGCCGGAAGTGCTGTCGGCGTACATCATCACCGGCGACAGCAATTACATCTTGCGGGTGCAGGCGCGCAACCTGAAGCACTACTCGGACTTCATCGTGAACCGGCTGTACCGCACCAAGGGCGTGATGGATATCCGCTCGAATATCGTGCTGCAGCGGATCAAGGTGGACAGTTCGCCGCTGGCGATCCTGAAGGCGGGCGCGGAGGACGCCTAGCGCTGGGTATGCAGCGCGATCAGCTGGCGCAGCGTTTCCTTGAGCTGCGCACCCTGCTGCGGGCCGAAGTCGTCGAGCACTGCGCGTTCATGTTCGGCGGCGCGTTCCAGCAGCGGCTGCGCCAGCGCGCGCCCGCGCGGCGTGATCGAGATCAGCGCCTGGCGGCGGTCTTCCTTGCCGGCGCGGCGGCTGACCAGCCCGTCGGCGGCCATGCGGTCGACCAGCTTGGTCAGCGTCGGCTGCTTGGTCAGCGTGATCTCGGCGAGCACGCCGATGGTGCAGTCGGGGCGGTCGGCCAGCGTCGCCAGCACGCGCCACTCCGGCACGGACAGGCCGCTGGCTTCCACCTCGCGGTGGAATTCGCCCGAGACCAGATGGCTGGCGCGGGCCAGCAGGTAGGCCAGGTAGCCGTCGACGAAGGGCAGGGCATCCTGCGCGGACTGGTCAGCCATGATGGGCCGGGGCGGCTCAGGGCTCGAGCGTGACGGTGGTGGAAAACTGCCCGCCCTGGAACACCAGCGGGCCGTCGGGGGAATCGAGCACGCCGCAGCGTTCCACTTCGCCGACGAAGATCACGTGGTCGCCTTCGTCGTAGCGGCTGCGGTTGTGGCATTCGAACCACGCCAGCGCATTGGACAGGATCGGCAGGCCGGTGGCCGAGAGCCGGTAGTCCACGCCCGCGAAGCGGTCGCCCTTGAGCGTGGCGAAGCGCTGGCACAAGTCCAGCTGCGAGGCCGACAGCACGTTGATGATGTAGTGGGTGCCGTCGCGGAACATCGGCAGGCTGTTGGCGCGCGTGGCCATGCTCCACAGCACCAGCGGCGGGTCCAGCGACACCGAGTTGAACGAGCTGGCGGTAATGCCGATGAACGGCGGCGCGCCCGCGGCCACGGAATGGGCGCTGGCGCGCGTGGTGATCACCGTGACCCCGGTCGCGAACTGCGACAGGGTGCGGCGGAAGTGCTGCGTGTCGAAGTCGGGGGCGGCGGCGACGCTGGCGATCCGTGGCTGGGCCTTAGGCATGCCCATGGGGGCTCCACTGGAGTTCATGAAATTTCATATATATTATTCGCGCCAGGGACAGCGAGTACAAGTCCGGCGACGCAATGGCCGCGCCGCGGGCGTTGGCTGGCGCACAAAACCAGGCGGGCCCTGCCGCCATACAAGAACGAGCAGGAGGCAAGACATGCTCATCGAGCAGATCGAACACCGCTGGCTGGCGGCGTTCCGGCGCACCCTCGAACTCTGTGCCCTCAAGGGCGGCGAAGTTGTTGGAATTGTAACGGAGTCGCAATCCCGCCCTGTCAACGTGGCCTTGGCCGAGCTGGCGGTGCAGTCGCTGGGCGCCACCCCCGTGCGCATCCAGGTGCCGACGCCGGCACTCAGCGCGCCCGCGCCGGTGCGCTCCACCGGCGCCAGCGATGCGCTGCAGGAACTGCCGCCGGTGGTCGCGGCGCTGTCGCGCTGCCAGCTGGTGCTGGACTGCACGGTGGAGGGCCTGCTGCATGCGCCCGAACTGCCGCAGATCCTGCGCGGCGCCGACGGCATCGTGCCGCGGATGCTGATGGTCAGCAATGAACACCCCGAGATCCTGGAACGCTGCCAGCCCGACCCCGCGCTGGAAGGCGCCGTGCGCGCCGCGATGAAGCGCCTGCGCGGCGCGCGCGAGATGCGCGTGCATTCGGCCGCCGGCACGGAACTGCGCATCGGCCTGGCCGATGCGCGCGTGGGCGGCGTCTGGGGCTACTGCAACAAGCCCGGACAGGTCTCGCACTGGCCCGGCGGGCTGTGCCTGGCCTTTCCCGCCAGCCGCCAGGTCAACGGCACGCTGGTGCTGGCGCCGGGCGATGTCAACCTGACCTTCAAGACCTACCTGCGCGATACCGTGGTCTGCCATATCGAGGACGACTACATCGTCGGCGTGGAGGGGCAGGGCGTGGATGCCGACATGATGCGCGGCTACTACCAGGCCTGGGCCGACCGCGAGGGCACGCGCGACGCGTATGCGGTCTCGCACGTGGGCTGGGGGCTGAACCGGCTGGCGCGCTGGGATGCGATGACGTTCTACGACAAGCGCGACTGCAATGGCACGGAGCTGCGCGCGTTTGCCGGCAATTTCCTGTTCTCGACCGGCGCCAACGAGGTGGCGGGGCGGCATACGCTCGGGCACTTCGACCTGCCGCTGCGCAACTGCACGGTGTCGCTCGACGGCCGCAACGAGGTCGAGGCCGGCACGCTGGTGGAGGTGGCGGCATGAGTGCGATCCCGACCACGCAACGCCACGGCAACGGCATCGCCACGCTCGCCTGGGGCGACGGCCCGGTCGCGGTGGTGCTGCTGCACGGCATCGGCGGCGGCAAGGCCGCGTGGCCCGCGCAGGGCGAGGCGCTGGCGCAGGCCGGCTACCGCGCGGTGGCGTGGGACATGCCGGGCTACGGCGACAGCGCGCTGATCGACCCCTATGACTTCAACGGGCTGGCGCGCGCCCTGGCGCCGCTGCTGCAGGCCGAGCGCGAAGCGGGCCGCCGTGTGGTGCTACTCGGCCACAGCATGGGCGGCATGGTCGCGCAACAGGCCTATGCCGCCACCCCGGCGCTGGTCGACGGCACGGTGCTGTCCGGCACCTCGCCCGCCTTCGGCAAGGGCGACGGACCGTGGCAGCGCGAGTTTATCGCCGCCCGCACCGCGCCGCTGGACGCGGGCAAGACCATGGCGGAGATGGCCGCCGGGCTGGTGCGCACGATGGTGGCACCCGCTGCCGATCCGGATGCGGTGGCCTTCGCCACCTCGGTCATGGCCGCGGTGCCGGCGCCCACCTACCGCGCCGCGCTGGGCGCACTGGTGCGCTTCAACCAGCGCGACGCGCTGCCGCGCATCTCCGTGCCGGTGCTGGCGCTGGCCGGGCAGCACGACACCAACGCCGCGCCCGAAGTGATGGAACGCATGGCGCAGCGCATCCCGGGCGCCGAATACCGCTGCCTGCCCGATGTCGGCCACCTGGCGTGCATGGAAAAGCCGGCGGCCTTCAACGACGCCGTGCTCGACTTCCTGCGCCGGCATTTCCCCGTGCGCTGAGCCGCACCGCAAGTCTGGCATCAACACCGCAACACCAGAACAACGCCGCGCCGCCCCCGCATCCGGCGCAAAGGAGACTGCGACATGCCATCCGGCCAGCTCGACTTCATCCCCGCCGTCGGCACGGCGGACTTCACCCCGCGCCAGGCACGCCTGCTGGCGCTGGCCAACCGCCTCGGCCGCGACCGCTTCGCGGCGCGCGCGTCCACCTGGGACCGCGAGGCCAGCTTCCCATTCGCCAACTATGACGACCTGCGCGACGCCGGGCTGCTGGCGCTGTGCGTGCCGGAGGCCTTCGGCGGCGAGGGCGCGGACTTTGCCACCTACTGCATGGTGGGCGCGGAGATCGGGCGCTTCTGCGGCGCGACCGCGCTCACGTACAACATGCATATCTGCTCGACCATGTGGACCGGCATGCTGTCCGATGGCATCGACATGACGCCCGCGCAACGCGCCGAGCACGAGGCTCGGCGCGCGCTGCATTTCGCGCGCGTGGTGCGCGACGGCGCGGTCTACGCGCAGCCGTTCTCCGAAGGCTCGGCCGCCGCGGCGGGCAAGGCGCCTTTCGGTACCACCGCACGCAAGGTCGAGGGCGGCTGGGTGCTGAACGGGCGCAAGATCTTCGCCTCGCTGTCGGGGGCCGCCGACTATTACGGCATCCTCTGCACCGAAGACCGCGGCGACCACCATCCCGACATGCGCGACACGCTCTATATCGCGGTACCGGGCAAGGCGGACGGCCTCACCGTGACCGGCGAATGGGACCCGATGGGCATGCGCGGCACGGTCTCGCGCACGCTGCTGCTCAAGGACGTGTTCGTCCCCGACCACGAGCAGCTGATGCCGCGCGGCGTCTACTACCGCGCCGCGCAGACCTGGCCGGCGATGTTCTTCACGCTGTCGCCGACCTACCTGGGCGTGGCGCAGGCCGCCTACGACTTCACCGTGCAATACCTGCGCGGGGAGGTGCCGGGCCAGCCGCCGGTCAAGCGCCGCATGTACCCGACCAAGCAGATCGCGGTGGCGCAGATGCGCATCCAGCTGGAGTCCATGCGCTCGCTCTTCTGGCGCGCGATCCATGAAGCGAAGCCCAATCCGTCCAAGGACGAGCGGCTGCGCCTGTACGCCGCGCACTACACGGTGATGGAAGGCGCCAACGACATCGCGCGGCTGGCGATCCGCACCTGCGGCGGCCAGTCGATGCTCAAGGACCTGCCGCTGGAGCGGCTCTACCGCGACTCGCGCTGCGGCGCGCTGATGCTGCCCTGGACCGCCGAGCTGATCCTCGACCGCATGGGCCGCGAAACACTGTACGAAGCCGGCGAGCGCGACGAATGAGCGCGACACCACGTCCCGGCGCGGCCGGGCTTGGCGCGCTGCCGGCCACGCTGTATGGCCGTGCCGAGGCAACGCCGCATCGGCCCGCGCTGCACTACCTCGGGCGGACCTTCTCCTACGGCAAGCTGTGGCGGCGCGTCGAGCGTGCCAGCGCGCATCTTGCGGCGACGTGGGGCGTTCGACCGGGCGATCGCGTCGGCACGCTGTGCCTGAACCATGAGTTGCAGCTGGTGCTGCTGTTCGCCTGCGCGCGGGTGGGTGCGATATTCGTACCGCTGAACTACCGGCTCGCCGCGGCCGAGCTGCAGGCGATCGCCACGCATGCGCAACTGGCGCTGCTGTTCCACGACGACGCGCACGCCGCACTGGCTCAGGAGGGCTGCGGCAGCGGCTGCCGGCTGGTGCATCTCGATCGCGTGGTCGACCATCCCGCGCCGTTTGGTGTCGACTTCCCCCACGTGACGGACGATGCGCGGCTGCTGCTGGCCTACACCTCAGGCACCACCGGCAAGCCCAAGGGTGCGGTGCACACCCAGGCCGGCCTGCTGGCCAATGCGCGGGCCAGCTGGTGGGCCCATGGCATGACGCCGGACGATCACGTGCTGTCGGCGCTGCCGATGTTCCATGTCGGCGGCCTGTGCATCCAGACGCTGCCGGCGCTGCTGGCCGGCGCGCAGGTCACGCTGCACGAGCGCTTCGCGCCGGGCGCATGGCTGGATGCGGTGGCGCAGGAGCGGCCGAGCCTGGCGCTGATGGTGCCTGCCACGCTGCGCGCGGTGCTGGCGCATCCCGGCTGGCCGGATTCGGATCTGTCGTCGCTGCGCGGCGTGATGGCCGGCTCGTCGACCATCCCGCTGTCGTATATCGAGGCTTTCCATGCGCGCGGCGTGCCGCTCGGGCAGGTCTACGGCGCGACCGAGACCGGCCCGGTGTCGGTGGTGCTGAAGCTGGAAGACGCCATGGCGCGCCCGGGCTATGCCGGCTGGCCGCAGCCGGAGGCCGAAGTGCGCCTCGCCGGCCCGGACGGCGCCGAGGTGCCGCCGGGCGAGGTCGGCGAGCTGTGGGTACGCGGCGCCAACGTGATGGCCGGCTACTGGGGCCAGCCTGACAATGGCCTGCCCGGCGGCTGGTTCCGCTCCGGCGACCTGGCGCACCGCGGCGTCGACGGCTGCATCGAGGTGGTCGGCCGCAGCAAGGACATGATCATCTCTGGCGGCGAGAACATCTACCCGGCCGAGATCGAGAACGTGCTGGTCGGCCTGCCCGGCGTGCAGGAATGCGCGGTGGTGGGCGTGGCCGACGCGCGCTGGGGCGAGGTGCCGGTGGCGGTGATCGTGCCGGCGCCGGGCGCGCCGCGCGACACGCTGGCGCCCGGGCCGGTGCGCGACGCGCTGGCCGCGCGCATCGCCCGCTTCAAGCTGCCGCGCGAGGTGCTGCTGCTGGACGACCTGCCGCGCAGCGCGCTGGGCAAGGTGCTCAAGCCGCAACTGCGGGCGATGCTGGAGGCCAGGCGCCAGCCTGGCTGAATCCGCTGCACGGGTGCCGATCTGCGCTTATGCTTGAGGCCGTGACACACCAAACCACACGAGGGAGCGGCGCAAATGGAACATGGACTTGAAACCGCCACGCTGGGCGGCGGGTGCTTCTGGTGCCTGGAGGCGGTCTACCAGCAGGTCAAGGGCGTGGTGGCGGTGGAGTCCGGCTATACCGGCGGCCATGTGGATCACCCGACCTACCAGCAGGTGTGCGAGGGCAATACCGGCCACGCCGAGGTGGTGCGCGTGACCTTCGACCCGTCGGTGATCAACTTCCGCGAGATCGTTGAGATATTCTTCGCCATCCACGACCCGACCACGCCTGACCGGCAGGGCAACGACGTCGGGCCGCAGTACCGCTCGGTGATCTACACGCATTCGGAAGCGCAGCGCGCGACCGCCGAATACGTGATGCGCGAGCTGACCGCGGCCAAGGTCTTCGATGCGCCGATCGTGACCCAGGTCGAGCCCGAGCAGCCGTACTGGCGCGCCGAGGAAGGCCACCAGAACTACTTCCAGGACCATCCGAGCCAGGGCTACTGCGCCGTCGTGATCTCGCCCAAGCTGGCCAAGTTCCGCAAGCAGTTCGCCGCCAAGCTGCGGGTCTGAGCGCCTAGCGGGACCCGGCTTCCAGCCGTGCGGCGATGGCCTCGGCCAGCCGCACGCAGCTGATCGGGGCGCAGCCCTCGGCGTTGTTGCTGACGATGACGATGGCGGGCTGGCCGGCGCGCAGCGTACGCGCGACCACGTCGGCGATGGCGTGGCGCGTGTCGGGATCGTCGTCGACGATGCGGTCGAAGGGCGCATAGAGCTTCTCAGCAAATGCGTACGGGCGGCCCGCATGCAGCATCCAGCGCAGCACCAGCGGGCCCGGCGTCTCCTCATCCATCAGCGCCTGCGCCGCGGCCTGGCGCGGCACCGGCGGCAGCCGGTCGCGCGCCGCCAGGCAGAAGCGCACGCCGTGGCGGCGCAGCAGCCGGATATAGCGCGGCGTCAGCAGCGCCGGGTCGCGCAGTTCCACCGTGTAGCAGGCGTGCGGCGTGAGCGACGGATCCAGCGGCGGCAGCGCGCCTAGGAAGGCATCGAGCCGCTCCAGGAACACCGCGCTGTCCGCCAGGGCGCCCATCGGCGAAAGCTGGAACAGCAGCGGCCCGCACTTGCTGCCCAGGCCGCTGGTGGCCGGCGTAATGAAATCGCGCACGGCGATCTCCGCATCCAGGAACGCCGCATTGGCCAGCCGGCCGGCGCCGTCCGAGCCGCGCAGCCAGGCATCGCAGACGCTGGCCGGCGCCTTGACCAGGAAGCGGAAGCCGTCAGGCACCTGTGCCGCGTAGGACAGGTAGTCCGCCAGCGGGGTCGGCCCGTAGAAGCCGCGGTCGATGCCGGCCGCGCGCAGCAGCGGATGGCGCGAATACGCGGCCAGTCCCTTGCGCGATAGCAGGCTGTCGCCGTACTCGCCGTCATAGACCATGCCGTTCCAGCCGGGGTAGGCCCAGGAGGAGGTGCCGAAGTACAGGTTCGTGGGCAGCCGCGCGGCCAGCGCCTGCAGCGCGTCGTCCGCGCGCGTGGGCTGCACGCTCTGGGAGCGTGCGGGTTTGCCGGAGGGGGTGGAGGAAGCGGGCCGTTCCTGCTGGGCGGGCACGGCGGGCAGGGGCAGCCCGCCAAACAGATCTTCATTGACATCCTCCCCGACCTGAAGAGGCCGTCGCAAAACGTTTCTGCTGTGCGTCCAATTCAAGTCCGAGCGTGGATGTGATTGCTTTGGCGCGAGCCAACAAATCGAAGAATCTGTCCCAAAAAACAGTGCGCAACCTCGTGGAGGCCGCGTAGAACCGCATACAAAAGGGTAAATAATGCCCTCGACAGGGCAACTGCCCGGGACAGGTTGTGCGCCAGGACATGCAAGGCGAATTCCCGCTTGACCGCCTGGAGCCCACTGCGCCGAAAGCGATTCAGCCCCTGCTGGGAACGCAAGCTGCTGAACACAGGTTCTACGATCGCCTTGCGCTGGCTGAAAATGCGTCGCGCCTGAGGATGCTGCATCACGAGGCGAAGCGCCTCGCGATGCTCATCCTCGGGGTAGCGTTTGATGCGTCGTCCCTGCGCCGCTTTCGTACAGTTCGCGCGTAAGTGGCATCCCTCGCAGCTCGTAGACCCATACACACGATGCTCTCGGCTTCGCAGTGTTTGTTCGCACTTGCTCAGCAGGATCAGCGTTTGCCCGGCGGGGCAATGATAGGTGTCAGTTTGCGGGTAATAGTCAAAGGCGCTTTTATGGAACAGTCCTTCTTCCCGCGTCTTTGCAGGCCACTGCCCATCCGGGCATAACAGGCTGACATCACGCGCAAGCGTCGCTTCGATGACCTCATCGTCGAAGTATCCTGCATCGAGCAACACTTCTTCTGCCTGCGCACCCGTCACTCGTGCGCTTTGATCCAGCATTGGCGCGATTACCTGTGTTTCACTCGACGCGTCCAGCGCGAGGGCCGTGATGATCCGATCTTCGTTGGCCAGAACCGACGGTTTGTACGATGCCGCGAACCCACGTCCGCGCTTCAGGCGCTGCACCATGGCCTCCGGCTCGCTGGCGCTGATGCGCAAGGTCTCGCTGCTCTTGCCATGGCTGTGGCGAGCGGCTTGACGCTGCTCGAAGATGTCCTGGCATTGTTTGCTGCGTTGCAGCTCCTGTTGCACGGCCTGATCATCGGGGGCCCGCTCAACCGCTTCGATAGCGGCTTCTGCGCGCGCCTTGACGGCCTCTTCTTTGAGCAAATTGTAGTGCGAGCAAGCCGCTTCAATGACGGTGCCGTCGCCGGCTAAACGCGTGCTGCGGGAACCACTGGCTTTCAATATCGCGCGCGTGAGCGATTCAAAAAACCCCTGGGTCAGCGAGTCCTCGTGCAATACGATGAAGCGACCAATATTGGCATGATCCGGCGCGATACCCCCTGTCACCCACATGCATCCCAAGTCCAGCCGCGCCAGTCGCTCCAGCTCACGCAGCGAATGAACACCCTGCATGACGCCATACAGGATCAGACCCATCATCAGGCGCGGCGCGTAAGGAGCGCGCCCGGTGGCTGCATAGCGCTGCTCGAACGGTAGCCAGTCCTGCTGTCCGAGCAAATGCGCTACGACAAATGGTGCACGTTGACCGGCCTGCTTCAGATAGTCCTCCAGGCGCGTCGTGCCCAAGACAATCTCATGCGGGTTGCCTGTTACAAACCGGCGCCCCGTATCCGACGCGTTTGGCCTGGGTCTGACATCTTGAGCCGGCACTCCACCAAACAGATCGTGTTGCTTACTGTCCGGTGATGGTACTTTGCGAGCCGTGCTCATCGCTCATCTCTTCATCAGGGTTGCGTCACCGGATTTTATCGGCAATGGGCTTTCGCGACAGCCTCTGAAGGCCGGAGATTCCTACGGCGCTCAGACGCGGCATTGAGCCGCCCCTGAGTCGCTTCGGTGGGTTCCTGATGCTGACGCCGCTACCGCAGCGTTCACTTCACAGGCTAACCGGGCGTGTCCCGCCCTTAGAACATTGATCGCGCCGACCACATCGGCATTTTCCTCGAAACCGCATTCCACGCACTCGAACCGGGCTTGCGTCTGGCGGTTGTCTGCCGAGACATGGCCGCAGCACGGACAGGTGCGGCTCGTGTTCTGCGGTGGCACGGCGATGAGATAGCCACCGTTCCAAGCCAGCTTGTAGTCCAGTTGGCGGCGGAACTCGAACCAGCCTTGATCGAGGATGGCTTTGTTCAGGCCGGACTTGGCCTGAACCTGCTTACCCGGCTGTTCGGTGCTGCCTGCCGCCGACCTGGACATATTCCGTACCTGCAAGTCCTCGATACACACCATCGCGTGGTTTTGGCTGATCGTGGTGGAGCACTTGTGGAGGTAGTCGCGGCGGGCATTGCCGATGCGGGAATGGATGCGCTGGACGCGGGCTTTCGCCTTCTTCCAGTTGCTGCTGAACTTCTTCTTGCGGCTCATCGCCTGCTGCGCTTTGCGCAGCGCGGCCTCTTGCCGCTTGAAACAATTGAGCGGGGCGTAGAACGTCCCGTCCGAAAGCGTGGCGAACCGGGCAACACCCATGTCGATGCCAACCGCGCTCGCGGCCCGTGCCACCGGCTGTTCGACCTCACGCTCGGTCTGGATCGACACGAACCACTTGCCGCAGGACTGCCTGACTGTGACGTTCTTCACCACCCCCAGCACCTTCCGGCTGTTGCGGTATCGCAGCCAGCCCAGCTTAGGCAAAAACAGGCGGCTGCTGGCCTGGTCGAGCTTGATTTGCTTGGGGTCGGGATAGCGGAAACTGTCGCCCTGGCCCTTCTTCTTGAAGCGCGGAAAGTCGGCCCGCTTGGCAAAGAAGTTGCCGTAGGCCCGCTCCAAATCTTTGAGCGTCTGTTGCAGCGGATGAACCGGCGCATCGGCCAGCCATGCGGTTTCCGTGCTGTTGCGCCACTCGGTGAGCAGCTTGCACAGTCCGGCGTAGCCGTGCTTCTTCTCGCCTTGCTCGTAACGAGCCTTCTGCAACGCCAGTGCCTTGTTGAAGACGAACCGGCACGAACCAGAAAAGCGACGCATGTTGCGTTGCTGCTCGCCGGTCGGCATCAGTTCGTACTTGTAGGCTTGAAGTCGCTGCATGGCTCAATCATACTCTTGGCCTATGAGCGATGACAACGATATTAGACACGGAAGACACTGTGTTTTCAAGATGCACGTCCATTTGGTCTTCGTGGCGAAATACCGCCGCAGAGTGTTCGACGGCGACGCCATCAAACGGCTGCACGCCATCTTCGACAAGGTATGCGCCGACTTCGAGGCGAACTTGATCGAGATGGACGGCGAGGACGATCACGTTCACCTGCTGGTGGAGTACCCGCCCAAGGTCGCGGTGTCGAATCTGGTGAACAGCCTCAAGGGCGTGTCCAGCCGCCTGCTGCGCAAGGAAAGACCCGACATCCAGAAACGCTACTGGAAGGGCGTGCTGTGGTCGCCTTCCTACTTCGCATCATCCTGTGGCGGCGCACCGATCGCCATCGTGCGCCAGTACATCGAACAACAGCAGACCCCACACTGAAAAACCAACAGCAAGGACGGCTACGCCGTCCGCGCTATCCTTCCCCACCATGAATGGCGGGGCTTGCCGCGCACTGGGTCAATCGCGAGGGGCGCCGTCAGGCATTGCGGCCGATGGGTTGGTCGTAGATGTAGTGGCGCGACCACGGCAGCGTGCCGGCGGGCAGCTTGGCCTTGTGGCAGACCACCTGGTAGATCGACATCTTGTCGGTCTCGAAGGCGTGCGCGCAACCGGCCAGGTAGACGCGCCAGATCCGGTACTTCTTCTCGCCGACCAGGTTGCGGATGGTCTCGCCCTGGGCTTCGAAATTCTCTGCCCAGTGGTGCAGCGTCTGCGCGTAATGGCGGCGCAGCAGTTCGACGTCGTACGCTTCCAGCCCGCCTTTCTCCAGCGTGGTCAACACCAGCCCGATATGCGGCAATTCGCCCTGCGGGAACACGTAGCGGTCCATGAACCCGGCGCCGTCCATCGGCGTTTCACCGTTGTCCGGGTCGGGCGAGGTGATGCCGTGGTTCATCGCATAGCCGTCGTCGGCCAGCAGCTCGCGCATGCGCGCGAAGTACCCGGTCAGGTTGTCCTTGCCGACGTGCTCGAACATGCCGACGCTGGTGATGCGGTCGAAGGTGCCGGCGGTGTCGCGGTAGTCCTGCAGCCGGATCTCGATGCGGTCCGACAGGCCCGCGGCCCTGACGCGCTCGGTGGCCAGGTCGAACTGGTTCTGCGACAGCGTGATGCCCACGCAGCGGGCGCCAAACTGTTGCGCGGCGCGTAGCACCAGCGCGCCCCAGCCGCAGCCGATATCGAGCAGCGTCTGGCCCGGCTGCAGCCGGATCTTGGTCAGGATGTGGTCGATCTTCTTGAACTGCGCGGTCGCCAGGTCCTCGTCGCCGTTCTCGAAGTAGGCGCAGGAGTAGACCATGTTGGGATCGAGCCAGAGCTTGTAGAAATCGTTGGAGACGTCGTAGTGGTACTGGATCGACTCCTTGTCCTTCTGCTTGGTGTGCGAGAAGTGCTCCGCAACCCTGGCCAGCGCGCCGCCGGCGTGGCGCGTCGCCGCGGCCGACAAGCCGTAGCCGACCTTGATGATGTCCGCCAGCCTGCCCTCGAAGTCGATCTTGCCCTGCACGTATGCTTCGCCCAGGTTGTCCAGGCTTGGCGTCAGCAGCAGCGGCAACGCCGCGGCCTCGCGCACCGTCAGCGTGACCTCCGGCTTGTCGAAATGCCCGAGCGGGTATTCCGTGCCGTTCCACAGGCGCAAGCTGACCGGCAAGTTGGCATTTTCACGCAGGTCAGCGATCCAGTTGTCGAGTTGCCTTTCCAGGGCTTGCTTGAAAAACATGCGCTTTACCTCCCGATGGTTGCGGCACACGCTTCGCGCGACGCATCGGCCAAGGCTGGTTGGTACTGCTTGCTTCACTGGACTAGCCTTGCCCAGGTCCGTCGCGAGCGCTCGCGAAAAAGTCAAGCGACGCCAGTCTCACTTTAGTCGAAATCCGCATCCAGTGCAGCGCACTGCCCCGAAGGCCCCGGGACAGCCCCTTTAGTGCGCATCCGGGGCACTTGCGCCAGCCGCCTCAGGGCGACAGGCGCACGATCTGCCAGCTACCGTCCGGGTGGACCCGGTAGGCGATGCGGTCGTGCAGGCGCGAGGGGCGTCCCTGCCAGAACTCCAGCGCCGTGGGCACCAGGCGGTAGCCGCCCCAGTGCGGCGGGCGCGGCGGGTTCTCGCCGAACTTGCTGCGGTATTCCAGTTCGCGTTGCTCCAGCACGTCGCGGCCGGGCACTTCGCGGCTCTGTTCAGAGGCCCACGCGCCCACGCGCGAGCCGAGCGGGCGCGAGGCGAAATAGGCATCGCTCTCGTCGTCGGAAACCTTCTCGACGTAGCCTTCGACGCGCACCTGGCGCTCCAGCTGCACCCAGTGGAACAACAGCGCTGCGCGCGGGTTGGCGGCCAGGTCCAGGCCCTTGCGGCTTTCGTAGTTGGTGAAGAAGGTGAAGCCACGGTCGTCGATACCCTTGAGCAGCACGATGCGCGCCGACGGCTGGCCCGTGGCGTCCACGGTGGCCAGCGTCATGGCATTGGGTTCGGGCAGCTTGGCCGTGACCGCCTCGTCGAACCAGCGCTTGAACTGGCTCATCGGGTCGGGGGCGACGTCGGTTTCGGACAGGGAGCCCAGGACGTAGGTACGGCGAAGGTCGGCGAGTTGAGTCATGTCGCAATCATCAGGAAATCGGTCGGGATGCGCGGTGCGCCCGGGGGCGGGGCCGCAGGTCCGGCTGATTTGAGTATAGCGAATGCGTCGGGGGCCGCATTTGTGTGGCGACAAGGCGCGGCGCACGCATCACCCTGCATGCGTGGCGCGTGGTGTACGTTACTCAGGCCGGCGGCGGCAGCGCCTTGCGCCCCTGGCGGCGCGAATAGTAGCCGGCCGCGCCCATCGCCCCCGCCATCGACAGGAAGATAGGCAGCATACCCAGCGCCGTGCCAACCACGCCGAAGGTCAGCGGCCACACCACCTGGCTGGTATTGAGCACTGCCGAGCGCAGGCCCAGTGCCTCGCCGGCGCGTCCATGGGGCGAGGCACGGTGCAGCAAATTCATGACGTTGGGCTGCGCGCTGCCGAGTGCCAGGCCCAGCACGAAGGCCAGCCCGCACATCAGCCAGAAATGCGCGACGAACGGATAGACCAGGTAGGCCAGCGCGCCTACCAGCAGCGCGGCGCGGATGATCTTCCACTCCGAGAGCCGGCGCGACACCATCGGCATCGCCACGCGGATGGCGAAGGTGGCAATGGCAAAGGCACCCAGCACCCAGCCGATCGACGACGGTGACAGGCCGATGCGCGAACCCTGGATCGGGATCAGGAAGGCGTGCAGGTCCCACGCCGCCGACAGCACCGCGCTGGCGACGAAGACCGCGCGCAGCTCGGGATGCTGCAGCAGGTCCAGCGTGGAATGGCGGCTGCCGTCGTCGATGGCGATGCGTCCGGCATTGCCGCCGTGCGCCGGCAGCCGCGGGCGCACCCATTGCAGGCCGGCCTGGCCGACCAGCGCCACCGCCACCAGCACCAGGAAAGCGGGGCGGAAGCCCGCGTGTTCGATCACATAGCCCATCGCCACCGGCCCGAGCGTGCCCGAGACCGACAGCCCGAGCGCATGCCAGGTGTAGTTGCGCAGCCGGGTCTCATTGGTGGAGACCAGGCCGATCAGCAACTGCATCGCCACCTGGACCAGCATGAAGCCCACGCCGATCAGCGCGCACGACAGGTACAGCGCGCCGGTGTCGTGCCAGACCGCCGGCAGCAGCGTGCCTGTCACCACCATCAGCGAACCCGCGGTCATCGGCTTGCGCGGGCCGATCTCGTCGATGCGCTTGCCGGCGCGGATCGCCAGCAGCATCGGCAACAGCGCGTACAGCGACATCAGCACGCCGAGCGTGACGGTGGAAGCCTTGAGGGAAATTGCGAACAGCGACACCACCACGCGGCTGGCGTTGTAGGCCACGTGGTTGCACACCGTCAGCGCGATCAGCCAGGTGATCGGCGGGACGGCAGCGTGTGGCAGCGACATGGCGGGGCGGGCGAGTGGCGTCGTGTGGCCGCGCTCGTGGCGGCCGGCGGCCGTGCCGAGGCGGAAAACAAGGGCGGCCGAAGCCGCGCCTTCCGAAGGATGCAGACGGGCGAGCCCGCACCGCATCCGATGCTTGCCATTGCTTAAGTTTCTTGTAAATGGCCGTTTAATTATGCGCCTGGTGTGGGCGGGGCACAACGGCAAAGTGCGGCAGGATGACGCAGGGGCGCGAGGTGTTGCGAATTTGCTTCAGACAATCGTGATGACATTTCATGGCCGCTGCGGCGTTGCGGCCATCGCTGTCGGCTGGCCGCAACGCCGCAGGGGGATGGGAGGGGATGTCAGGGGTCAACCGCCCTTGTACAGCGCATCGCTGTCCGTGCGCGCCGGCGCGCGCTGGTCAGCCGCACGCGCGGGCTTGCCCGGCTGGGCCGCGGCTTCGGCCGGCGTGCCCGGCGTGGTGCCCGGGGCCGGCTGGCCAGCGACCGCGCTGGCAGCCTTCGGATCCTTGTAGGTCTTGCCCGGCGGAGGTGCGGTCGGGCGCTTGCGCAGGTCGGCCAGCAGCCTGGCGCACTGGGTGTCCTCGCCGCCAGGAGAGATGTCCAGCAGCGGCAGCACCGCGGTCGCCACCGGCGCCAGCAGCGCCAGCGACAGCGCGCCGCCGGCGCGCAGCGCCAGTACGCCGATGTCCGGGCTCACGGTCGGCTTTTTCATGGTGCCGCCCACGTACAGCGGCGAGCGCAGCGAGAATACACGCAGACCCTTGGAGTCGGGGTGGATGGTCAGTGCCAGCCGTTCATCGCGCAGGTCGATGCCGCCAGTGGTCTCGATCACCGCGTCGTCGGTATCGAGCACGAAGGTACGCGCCCGCGCGATGCCGTCGGTAAAGGTGAAATCGCTGACGCCGCAGTTGATCTGCACCGGCTTGTCGCCGAACAGCTTGGAAATCACCAGGCTGCCCACGTTCAGGCCGATGGCTTCAAGCAGGAACTTGCTGACGGTGCCGTTCTCCACCAGCAGCCGCGCCTCGCCGTTGGACGAGCCCAGCAGCGCCGCCACCGAATTGCCGGTGGCCGACAGCTTGGCCTTGCCATTGAGTTCGCCGATGCTGGCGCGCATCAGGTCGACGGTCGGGAACAGCTGCTTGAGCTTCATGCGCCGCGCGGTCATGTCGATCATCGCTCCCATTGGCTCGCGCTTGCCGTCCAGCCGCAGGGTCGACACCAGGTTGCCGCCGGCCACGCCGAAGTTGAGCGGGTCCAGCAGCAGCACGCCGTCCTGCAGCTTCAGGTGCGTGACCAGGTCGGTGATCGGCAGCTCGGCATCCCGGATGATGCGCTTCCCGGTGAAATGCACGTCGGCGTCGATCTCGTCCCAGCGCTCGGTGCGGAACGGCGCCACCGGCAGCACCTTGGCGGGCGGCTGCGTCACCGGGCTGTCCTTGGCCGGTCGGCCCGGCTTGGCGTCGGCGCCAATCAGCGGCGCCAGGTCGACGAAGCGCAGCTGGTTGGACACCAGGTTGCCGGCCAGCAGCGGGCGCGGGTCGCGCTTGGTGAAGGTCAGCGTGCCGGACAGGTCGCTGCCGCCGACGCGGCCGGTGAACTTCTGGTACTCGTAGATCGAGCCTTCCTTGCGCAGCGTCGCCATCATCCGGCCGCGGGTCTGGTACGGCGGCGTGGACGGCAGCACCACGCCGGTCAGTGCATAGAGCTTGGCCATGCTGTCGCCGGCCAGGGTCAGGTGCACATCGAGCGCGGCCAGGTGGGCGGGATTGGTGACCGTGCCTTCGATCACCGCGCGGGTGGTGCCGACGCGCACGTCGGCCAGGATCGGGAAGGGCACGTTGGTATTGCGCAGGCTCAGCACCGTGCCGGCCTTGCCGGTGGCGTTGATGGTGGCGTCGTTGTAGCGGCCGGTGGCTTGCCAGCGCATCCCGTAGCGGCCGTTCGCACCCTTGGCCGTGGCTGCCGGAGCGGAAGCGCCAGGCGGCGAGGCCGGCGGCGCGGAAGCTGCCACCACCGCGCTGGCGGGCGGCCCGGGCGGCACCGCGGACGCTTCGGGCGCGACCAGCGCGCCGTCGCGGGCCTTGTCGTAGAGCGGGCTCTCGCCGATGGTGTCGAGCTCGGCCTGCAGCTCGATCTTCTTGAGCTGGTCCGACAGCGCCAGGTTGCCACGCGCAAGCACGACCTCGCCGATATCCAGCTCCCATTTGGAGGTGCCGGTCTTGGGGCCGGTATCGAAGGTCCAGTTGTTGCGGCTGTCCGCCAGGCGCTCCAGCCACACCGCCGGGCTGTCCACGACGATGGTGGGCACGGCGATCTGGTGCGCCAGCAGCGGCACCGGGCGCAGCACGAAGATCAGCTCGCGAACGGTGGCGAGATTGGGCTGCCTGGCCCAGTCGGGATTGCCGATGGTGATGTCGCGCGCCGACAGCCGGGGCCACGGCACCAGAGTATGCCAGCCTTTCTCGCCCTCGCCGCGGCGCCAGGTCACGGTCAGGTCGCCGTTGATGGCAAAGGGGCGGCCGATGGCTTCGGTGACGCGGTCGTTGAGCCAGGGCTTGAGGCGGTTCCAGTCGAAGGTCAGGATCAGGACCACCAGCAGCGCGATCAGCGCAATGGGTGTCAGGACACTCCACAGAACGACCTTGCGGCGCACGGGCATGAGGCGGGCTCCAGTCTGGCGGGGGCAGGTCCGGGGCCGCTGACCCGAGCGCGGGGCGGCGAACGAACCACTGCACGTCTATTGTATAGTTGCGCGCTTCCCGTCTTTGTCGGGGATTGGCTGACATCGCCGCCGGAGAATGCCGGATTTTTGCGCCGGATTTGTCGCGGCGGCGATGTCCGCGCGACGCGTCCGCGAGCCCCTTCGACCCGAATTCCAGCATGAACGATGCCGCACACGACCTCGCCGGCCTGCCCGAGCCGCTGACCCACGAAAGCCCGGCCGATGACGACTACCACCGCCGCTTTGGCGGCGTGGCGCGGCTCTACGGCGCCGCCGGGCTGGCGCGGCTGGAGGCGGCCCATGTGTGCGTGGTCGGCATCGGCGGCGTCGGCAGCTGGGCCGCCGAGGCGCTGGCGCGCAACGCGGTCGGCCGCATCACGCTGATCGACCTGGACCATATCGCGCTGTCCAATACCAACCGCCAGATCCACGCGCTGGGCGACGCCTACGGGCGCGCCAAGGTCGAGGCCATGGCCGAGCGCATCGTCGCCATCAACCCGCGCTGCCGGGTGACACAGGTCGATGACTTCGTCACCCCCGACAACGTGCCCGAGTTGCTCGGCGCCGGCTATGACTACGTGATCGACGCCATCGACGCGGTGCGCGTCAAGACCGAGATGCTGGGCTGGGCGCGGCGCCAGGGCGTGGCGGTGATCACCTGCGGCGGCGCCGGCGGCCAGCTTGATCCCACCCGCGTGCGCATCGACGACCTGGCGCGCACGATCCAGGACCCGCTGCTGTCCAAGGTGCGCGCCAACCTGCGCAAGCAGTGGGGCTTTACCCGCGACCCGAAGAAGAAGTTCGGCATCGCCGCGGTGTATTCCGACGAGCCCCTGCAGTACCCCGAGCCGGAGCAGCAGGCGTGCGAGATCGACGAAGCGCCGCCGCCGGCCACCCATGGCCCGCAGGGGCTGGCCTGCGCGGGCTTCGGCTCGTCGGTGGCGGTGACGGCGGTGTTCGGCTTCGTGGCGGCGTCGGCCGTGATCGGGGAGATCGCGCGCGGCTGAAGGGCTCAGGCGCTCATTCAGGCGCTCCCTCAGGCGCTCAGTGCGCGCAGCAGCCCGTCGACCTCGGCATCGCCCGGGGCGAGATTGTCGAAGAAGATCAGTTCCGGGTATTCCTGCGCAGTCGGCATGAAGCGCCGCGTGCGGTAGGCCTCCCAGTGCTGCAGCTTGTAGGCATCGTTGGGATTGCCGCGCTTGATGATGCGCGCATGCGCCTCGTCTTCCGGCAGGTGGACCCATACGATGCGCACCATGGTGCCGTCGGGCACGTGCAGCCATTCCGGATCGTGCAGCAGATGGGCGCGGACCTCGCGCGACAGCGGGCCGATCACCAGCACGCTGATGCCCAGCATCAGGTTCTCGCGCGCGGTGTCGAGCAGCCCCTGGTATTCCGGGTCGCGCAGGTTGTCCAGGTAGGCCGGGCTGTCGCGGTCGTTCGGGTCGCCGGTGATGGCGCCCATGGCGGCGGCGCTGTAGCGACCGTACAGGGTGTCCTTGTCGAGCAGGCAGAACGGCTCGCCGGTGGCCTGCATCAGCGGGCCGATCAGGCGGTGGGCGAGAGTGGTCTTGCCGGTGCCGGCATGGCCGCAGAAGAAGATCAGTCGTGGCATGGCATGTAGGAGTGGCGGGCGGGGCGCATAGCCCACAGCATACCCGCCCGGCTTGCGCGAGATCAGGCCCGGGCCGCGGCGATTGGGTATCCTTGCCGTTTTTCCTACGTTTGCAGCCGATCCCATGGACGCCAAAGACCAGCTTTCCTCCGCCGGCCTGCCGGACCACCTCCACCTGGGCGAGCCGGTTACCGATGCCACCCATGCCGAGTTCGTGCAGCTGCTGGCGGCCGTGGCCAGCGCCGACGACGCCGGCTTCCTGGCCGCAATGGACGAGTGGATCGACCATACCCGCCATCATTTCGCGCAGGAAGAACAGTGGATGGAAGCGATGGGCTTCGGCCCGCGCCATTGCCATGCGGGCGAGCACCAGCAGGTGCTGGCCGTGGCCGCCGCGGTGCGCGACAAGGTGCACACCGATGCCGAGTTCGGGCTGGGTCGGCGCCTGGTGGCCGAGCTGTCAGGCTGGTTCGACCATCACGTCAAGTCGATGGATGCGATGATGGTCGAACATATGCGCGAGAACGGCTTCACCCTGGTCGAGGGGCCGGCCACCTCGGCCTGAGCGCGCCGGCGTTCAGAGCGGCCGCGCCGCGTCCCGGTCGATCACCACGAAATACTTGCGCACCGGCTCCAGCACCTGGAACAGCCCGGTAAAGCCGGCCGGGATCACGCAGGCGTCGCCCGGGCCGAACTCGCTGGCGTTGCCGGCCTCGTCGCTGATGCGGATGCGGCCGCTGATTACGTGGAAGAACTCTTCCTTGCCGGCCGGGAAGGCAATGCGCCACGCGCCCGGCTCGCACGCCCAGATGCCGCAATCGAAATCGCCATGCCGCGCGCTGTAGTGCGTCCAGGTGGTGCGGTCCGGGTTGCCAGACACCAGCCGGTCTTCGCGCGGGCGGTCGTGGGTCGGGGCGGGGTCGGTCTTGAAATCGATCAGGCGGGGAGCTGGCATGGCAGGGGCGTAAAAAAAACTGGCGGGTCTGAGCCCGCCAGTTTACCGCGCCAGGGACGTAGCCCTGCCGCTCAGTTCAGCGAAGTGCTGAGCTGGCGGCGCCAGCGCGATACCACCTCGGGCTGGTCGGCCAGCATCTCGAATACCGACAGCATGGTCTTGCGGCCGATATCGTCCTCATAGCCGCGGTCGGTGCGCACGATCGCCAGCAACTGCTCCAGCGCCGGCTCGTACTGCTGGCGCGCGATCAGCAGCCGCGCCAGGTCCAGCCGCGCCGCCAGGTCGCGCGGGTCGGCGGTGATGCGGCGCGTGAGGGTGGCCTGGTCGGGCAGGCCGGACACGTTTTCCATCGCTTCCATGCGCGTGCGCAGCGCGGCATAAGCGTCCAACTGCGCGGCGCGCGGCGGCAGCGCCTCGAACTGCGCCTTGGCCTCGTCGATCGCATTGCCATCCAGCAGGAAGGCGATATAGGCCAGCCGTGCCGTGTCGGCAGCTTCCGGGTCGAGCGCGATGGCTTCCGCGAATTTGGCCTCGGCGCCAGCGCGGTTGCCTTCGGCGGCCAGCTCCTGCGCCTCATACAGCGCCAGCTGGGCGGGTTTGGGCATCAGCCGGCCCAGGAATTCACGCAGGCCGGATTCCGGCAGCACGCCGATAAACTGGTCCACCGCCTGGCCTTCGGCGATCGCCACCACATGCGGGATGCTGCGCACGCCGAAGTGCGCGGCCAGGTCCTGGTTTTCGTCGACATTGACCTTGACCAGCTTCCACTGGCCGTCGGCCTCGGCTTCGAGCCGTTCCAGCATCGGGCCCAGCGTGCGGCACGGCCCGCACCAGGGCGCCCAGAAGTCGACCAGTACGGGCGCGTGGCGCGAGGCGTCGATCACTTCGGTTTCGAAATTCTGCAGGGTGACGTCGCTCATGGGGTATCCCGGTGAGGAAAAGGGGCAGGAGCGGCCCAGCAATGCGGGCCGCCCGGAAGAGGGCATTCGATACCCCTATTGTGGGGGCGAAGGCGCCGAATGCAACGCCCCGCCCCAATCACTCGCCGGGCGGGGTTCGGGAAAGTCTGCGGTTGAAAATAGAACGATCGTTCGGTTATAGTCCTTGGCCATACCGACAGACCCGGTCCCGAGACCGACGCACAGGAGACGTTTCATGCAGACCCCAGCCCGCCCGCATTTCCAGTTCTGGCCGAAGCGCCTGCCGACCGCCATCGTGCTGCCCGAGACGTCGCTCTGGTACAACCTGGAAGTGTCGGCGCACCGCTACGCCGACAAGGCGGCGATCCGCTACTTCGGCAACGCCATCACCTTCCGCGAGCTGGAGGCGCAGGCCACGGCGCTGGCGGGCTGGCTGCAGCAGAAGGCCGGCGTGAAGAAGGGCGACCGGGTGCTGCTGTACATGCAGAACTGCCCGCAGTTCATCGTCAGCTACTACGCCATCCTGCGTGCCGACGCGGTGGTGGTGCCGGTCAACCCGATGAACCGCGCCGAGGAATTCAAGCACTACGTCACCGACGCACAGGCGCGCGTGGCGATCTGCACGGCGGACCTTGCAGCAGGCGTCGAACAGGCCGTGTCCGAACTGGCGCCGGCCGAGCGCCTGCAGCACCTGCTGGTGACGCGGTACGCCGACGCGCTGCCGCCCACGCATGAGCATCCGGAAGACGCCCCGCCGGCCTGGCTGACCACGCCGCACCCGCTGCCCGCGGGCGCTACCGCGTGGACCGAGGCGCTTGGCGCCGGCCTGCTGCCCGGCCCGCACACCGCCAGGCCGGATGACATGGCGGTGATGCCCTACACCTCCGGCACCACCGGCTTCCCCAAGGGCTGCATCCATACGCATCGCTCGGTGATGCACAACATCGTCGGCGGCGCGACCTGGTCGGGCTCGGGCGCCGAGTCCGTGATCCTGTCGGTGCTGCCGCTGTTCCACGTCACCGGCATGCAGTACGGCATGAACGGTCCGATCTACAGCGGCGCCACCGTGGTGATGCTGCCGCGCTGGGACCGCGAAGTGGCCGGCCGCCTGATCTCGCGCTACCAGGTCACGCACTGGACCAATATCCCGACCATGGTGATCGATTTCCTGGCCAGCCCCAACCTGGCGCAGTTCGACCTGTCGAGCCTGCGCTATATCGGCGGCGGCGGCGCGGCCATGCCGCAAGCCGTTGCCGAGCGGCTGCGCGAGCAGTTCGGGCTCAGCTACCTGGAGGGCTACGGCCTGTCCGAGACCATGGCGCCGACGCACGGCAACCCGTCGGACCGGCCCAAGCTGCAATGCCTGGGCGTGCCGACCTTCAACACCGACGCGCGCGTGGTCGACCCGGTCACGCTCAAGGAACTGCCGCCCAACGAGACCGGCGAGATCATCGTCAGCGGCCCGCAGGTGTTCAAGGGCTACTGGGGCAAGGACGACGCCACGCGCGACGCCTTTATCGAGTTTGAGGGCAAGACCTTCTTCCGCACCGGCGACCTGGGCCGGATGGATGAAGAGGGCTATTACTTCATCACCGACCGCCTCAAGCGCATGATCAATGCGTCGGGCTTCAAGGTGTGGCCGGCCGAGGTGGAGAACCTGCTGTACAAGCACCCTGACGTGCAGGAGGCCTGCATCATCGGCACGCGCGACCCGTATCGCGGCGAGACCGTCAAGGCGGTGGTGGTGCTGCGCGCGCATGCAAAGGGCAAGACCACGCCGGAAGCGATCATTGAATGGGCCAAGGAGAATATGGCCGCGTACAAGTATCCGCGCGTGGTGGAGTTCGTGGAGGCGCTGCCGAAGTCGGGCACTGGCAAGGTGATGTGGCGGCATCTGCAGGAAAGCGAGAATGCGCGCAGTGCGGAGGGCGAGAAGCCGGCGGCGGCCTGAGGCCGTTGGCAAACCGCTTCCGACGGTTGCAGCAAAGACAAAGGCCGGTCAACCGGCCTTTGTCTTTCTGCGAACGCGCGCAGCCTCAATGCCCGCGCACCCGCATCAGCATCTTCACCATCGTCTTGTACCCCCGCTCCCGCGCATGGCGCGTCGGCGTCACGCCCTCGCGGTCAGCCAGGTTGGCATCCGCACCCGCATCCAGCAGCAACTGCACCGTCTCCTCATAACGCGCGCTGCCGTCGCCAAGCACCACCGCCTCCAGCAGCGCAGTCCAGCCCAGGTCGTTGACATGGTCCACCGCAACGCCAGCCTTCAGCAGCAGCTTCACCACCTCCACATGCCCGTGCTGGCTGGCGGCGATCAGCGCGGTGCCGTGGTAGCGGTCGGTGCTGGCAAGGTCGGCCCCATGCGCCAGCGCGAGCCGCACCATATCGGGCTGCCCGGTGGCGGCGGCCAGCAGGAAGGGACTGTTGGCGTCGGCGTCCTTGAGATTGACATCGGCGCCGGCCAGTGCCAGCATGCGCGCGACCTCGACATGCCGGTTCTGCACCGCCGCCAGCAGCGCGCTGCGCCCGCGTTCGTCAGCTGCGCGCGCCGTCGCACCCGCGGCCAGCAGGCGCGCCACCATGTCCTGGTCGCCGATCCCGGCGGCCGTGATCAGGTTGCGGTCCAGGGCGCTGATGCCGTCGCTGCGCACTGGCGCGCGCGCGGTGGTGTTGCGCGGCGCGCGCGCCGCGCCGGGCTGGCTGGCAGCGCCGCCGGCAGGGCGTGCCGCCAGGGTCTGGCCGCCCTGGGCCGCCAGCAGTCCACCGCCCACCAGCAAGCCCATCAGGCCCAGCAACTCGTTGAGTGCCTGTCTGCGGGTGCGGGCGGCGGGGCGCGTCATGGCGGCTGCTCCAGGGCTCAGACGGTTTCGCGTGACGTGGTGGGCAAGGGCGGCGGCGCAACGTCCTCGGCCTCGGCGCAGTCTGCGGGGTGCGTCGAGCGTTCCGCATCGGCGGCGTCGTCGGCCTGCAACTGGCGCCACAGCCGCCCGAGATAGGGATCGTCGACGCCGTTGGTGGCCAGGCCAAGCAGGGTTTGCTGCAGGTATTCGCGCGCCGGGCCGTACAGCCCGGCGGCGTGGCGCAGGCGTTCGACCACGTCGGCGTCCGGCAGCCGGCCGGCATAGGCCTCGTGCGCCCGGTTCATGACGAAGGCGAGGGCGCGCTGCTCGGGACCGTCGTCGGTGCGGATGCGCAGCCAGCGGGGATGGTAGGCGCCGGTCAGCATCTCGCGGCGCCACAGCACGCGGAACTCCTGCTCGACCACGTGGCTGGGGATGCGGAACACCATGCCGTGGCAGCAGCCGCCGCGGTCCAGACCGAGCACCAGCCCGGGGTTGTCCCAGGTGCCTCGATTGATGCGGGAGTAGAGATAGAAGCCGCGGTGATAGCCATGCACCGTCGCGCGCCGGCGGTCGGTGTGCACCACCATCGGGTTCCAGATCAGGGAGCCATAGCCGAATACCCAGACATCGCCGCCGAGAGCGGGATCGTCGGGCCGGCACGCCAGCGTGTTGCAGAGGGACTGCTCGAGCACGTCTTCGGGCAGCAGCGAGGACGCGACCGGCGTACTGCACAGCGAGGTGCGCAGCCGGTCGGATTCGAGGTCCTGTCGCGTGATGGCCATGGTGCAAGCATAAATCAAAGCCGCGCCACGGGCAGGTGGGGGAAATGACATAAGTGCCAGTTTTTCTCAGAATTACCTGAGCAACCGGCGCGGTGTGGGCGCCTGACAACGTTTGGCGCGGCGTGCCGCCTGTGACACGCGGGTGGGCGAGGGCTGGCGCACGCTTGTCCGCGATCAGGCCGCCGTGATTTGCTGGCCCGCGGGGCGGCCATGTCCTTACAATGGGAGCCTCAATCCGACCAGGGGGAACCTGCGATGGCGCGTACGCTTACGGTGGTGTTCGGCAGCGGCAAGGAATTTGACTTTACGATCGGCACGGACGAGCTGGCCGCGGTCAGCGAGGATGCCGCGTGGCGCTGGTTCGACCGGGAGTACACCGAGCTGGACTGCCAGGCGTCGAGCCCCGTCGGCAAGGTGCTGGTGATCGACAAGATCCTGAATGTCGCCAAGTTCTCGGGAGAAGCGCGCTTCTCCGGGGATCCTGCCTGGGCGCAGGACTATGCGCGCCATGCGGCGCGGCTGCTGGACCGTGACAAGGTCCGCGTCGATGTCGGCAACGCCGCCATCGGGTTCTGACGCGCAGAGGGCGCCTGATAGCGTAGGATTCGCTTCCTCGTCGTCCCCGCGCCAGCGGGGACGACAGCCAGGCTTTTAAACGGCCAGCAATTCCACTTCAAACAGCAGCGTCGCGTTCGGCGGGATCACGCCGCCGGCGCCGCGCGCACCGTAGCCCAGGTCGGCCGGGATCACCAGGCGGCGCACGCCGCCGACCTTCATGCCCTGCACGCCTTCGTCCCAGCCGCGGATCACATGGCCGGCGCCAAGCGGGAACACGAACGGGTCGTTGCGGTCCTTGCTCGAGTCGAACTTGCGGCCGGCCTGGCCGTTCTCGTACAGCCAGCCGGTGTAGTGCACGGTGACGTGATTGCCGGCGGTGGCTTCGGCGCCGGAGCCGACGGTGGTGTCTTCGTATTGCAGGCCAGAGGGCGTGGTTTGCATGGCGTATTTCCTTCCGATGGGAAAAGACGGGGTGGTTGGGTGAATGCAGCGCGGCGGCTGCGTTCAGGCTTGGGCGTGCTGGAGCACGTCAAGCCGCAGTTGCACGTTGTGGTCGTCGTCGGCGACCCAGATATCGCCGTCCTGGATCGTCACCGACAGGCGCATCGCGCGCTGCGCCAGCGCGGCCAGCGCTTCGACCGCTTCCGTCGGGACATTGTAGATGGTGACGTTGCGCAGCTTGCCGGCCTTGCCCGCCATGCCCTTCCACCATTCACGCGCGCTCGGGCCGTTGTAGGTGTAGACGTTCACGCGCTCGGCGCGGGCGGCGGCGCGCTTCAGGCGCGCTTCATCGGGCTGGCCCAGTTCGACCCAGTTGGCGATGTCGCCGGTCAGGCGCTTGTCCCACAGGTCGGGCTCGTCCGGCTCGTCCAGGCCGCGCGTGAAGGCCAGTGTTTCGGTGGCTTCGCAGGCGAAGGCCAGCAGGCGCACCATCATGCGCGCGTCGTTCTCGGACGGATGCTGGGCGATGGTCAGGCTGTGGCTGCCGTAGTAGGGCCGGTCCATGTCGGACACGGCCAGTTCGGCTTTGAAGATGGTGGATTTAAGCGCCATGAAGTGAAGTGAGCAGCAGGCGCCCCGGCGCGGGAGGGCGGCGCGGGAGACGCAAAAGGCCGCATCATACGCGATTCGATGGTGGGGCCGTGCGCATGGCGGCGCAGGGAACGTGGGCAAGGCGGCACAGCGGGCGTGCCGCCGCGCGCCGCACGTATCAGCGCTTGCGGTATTCCTTCAGGTAGAAGCGCAGCAGCGCCGACAGCAGCAGCGTGGCCAGGAAGGCAGCCGCCACCACCAGCGCTTGGCCGGCGGGGGTATCCATCTGGCCGGCCATGCCGAGGCGGAACAGCCAGGTGCCGACCATCATCACCAGGAACGGCATCAGCAGCGCGCCGCGGCCGTAGGTGCGCACCGCCCACAGCGGGAAACGCCGCAGGAAGTCACCAGGGATGCTGCAGGCCAGGCAGGCGCCGGCAGCCGCCAGCGCGGCAGCCACGATGTCGCCGGATGTGATCTCGAACATGTTCTCTGTCTCGCGTCGCCGCACACGCAGGCGCGCGTGGCAGGGAATTGGCAAAGCGCTGATTCTACAAGAGAAATTCGTGCCGAAGGTGACGCTTCTGGGAAGCTTCGGGTTATTGCGCAGGGCTGCCCGCCGGCGATGCCTCGACCGCCACTTGCAGCGTGATGGTGTCACCCACATCGGGCAGGAAGCGGGTCATGCCGAAGGCACTGCGCGGCACTTCGGCGCGGAAGTCGCCGCCGCAGACCTGACGGCTGACGCCGAACAGCGTGACCTCGCCGCAGCGGAAGCGCTCGGCCTGCAGCCGCAACGGCTGCGTCACCCCGTGCACGGTCAGTTCGCCCTCGACCGCAACCAGCCGGCCGCCCTCGACGATAAAGCGCTGCGCGCGCACCCGTGCCAGCGGATGCTGGGCGACATCGAAGAATTGTGCCGAGCGCAGCACGCCATCCAGCGTGCGGTTGCCGGTGTCGACCGAGGCCAGGTCAACGGTCACGTCGAACGCGCCGGCACCGCTGTCGGCGTCATAGACGATGCGCCCGTCGATCTTGCCGAAGCGCCCGCGTACCGAGCTGCGTTCGAAATGGCTGGCGGCGAAGTAGACGGTGGTGTGGGCCGGGTCGATGGTGTATTCGACCGGCGCGGCGTGTGCGCCCAGGGCCCAGGACATGGCGGCGACAAAGGCCAGTGTGCGTACGGCCATGGTTCAGTAGAAGAAGACCGGCAGCAGGAAGATCCCCACCACCGAAAGGTACCCGATGGTCCAGCACAGCGTGCGCAGCGTGGCGCGGTCGGCCAGGTAGCACACCGTGTAGAGGATGCGGGCGATGATGAAGACCACCGACAGTTCGTCGATGCGCGCCTGCGGCGCCTGCAGGTAGCTGGCGGCCAGGACGGCCACGGCAAAGAACGGGAACGCCTCGAAGTGGTTGCGGTGCGCCATGTCGGCGCGGCGCGCGCGGCCGGTCTGGCGGTCCAGCCAACCGCGCGGGTCATGGTTGTCAAAGCCAGGCGCGCTGGCCTTGGCGATGGCCACCGTCGCCAGCGGCAGCACGCCGGCCAGCAGTACGCACCAGAACGCGATCGGCATGGTCCCAGTCCTTTCGGTTGCTACGCCGGCGCGCCCGCGGTGGCCGGCCCGGCCCGCGCGGTCAGGCGGCGACCACGCGGATCTCGATGCCCGCCAGGCCCACCACCTGCCCGGCGCGAATCTTCGCAGTCTTGCGCGATTCTGGCGCGCCGTCCACCGACACTTCGCCCGCGGCGACCAGCGCCTTGCCGGCGCCGCCGCTGTCGCACACGCCCGCCAGCTTGAGCAGGTCATTGAGGGCGATGAACTCGCCCTCGAGCGGGAAGGTAATGGTCTGTATGCCTGATTTGGCCATCACTTGCCCCAGCTGTCCTTCAACCCGACGATGCGGTTGAAGACCGGCTTGCCCGGCTGCGAATCGTTGCGGTCGGCGACGAAGTAGCCGTGACGCTCGAACTGGAAGCGGTCTTCCGGCTGCGCCTCGCGCAGGCCCGGCTCCAGGTAGGCGGTGATCACCTTCTTGGAATCCGGGTTCAGTGCATCCAGGAAGTTCTTGCCACCGGCATCCGGATTCGGGTCGTTGAACAGGCGGTCGTAAAGGCGTACCTCGGCCTCATACCCATGCGCCGCGCTGACCCAGTGGATCACGCCCTTGACCTTGACGCTGTCGGCGCCCGGCGTGCCGCTCTTGGTATCGGGCAAGTAGTCGGCATGCACGGCAATGATGTTGCCGTCAGCGTCCTTGTCCACGCCGGTGCACTCGATGACGTAGCCGTATTTCAGGCGCACCTTGTTGCCCGGGAACAGGCGGAAATAGCCCTTGGGCGGATTCTCGTTGAAGTCCTCGCGCTCGATCCACAGCTCGCGCGACAGCGGGAACACGCGGCGGCCAAGTTCCGGCTTCTTCGGGTGCACCGGTGCCGAGCACTCTTCGCTCTGGCCTTCGGGGTAGTTGTCGATCACCAGGCGCAGCGGGTCCAGCACGGCCACGCCGCGCGCGGCACGGCCGTCGAGGTCGTCGCGCACCGCGCCTTCGAGCGTGCTCATGTCGATCCAGCTGTCGGCCTTGGCCACGCCGACGCGGTCGCAGAACAGCTGGATCGACTCAGGCGTGAAGCCGCGGCGGCGCACGCCGACCAGCGTAGGCATGCGGGGGTCGTCCCAGCCGTCTACGCGGTTTTCGTCGACCAGTTGCTTGAGCCTGCGCTTGCTGGTGATGGCGTAGGTCAGGTTCAGGCGCGCGAACTCGTACTGGTGCGGCAGCGGGTCATGGAACACGCCGCAGTCGCGCAGGTGCTCCAGTACCCAGTCGTATAGCGGGCGGTTGTTCTCGAACTCCAGCGTGCACAGCGAGTGCGTGATGTTCTCGATCGCGTCCGAGATGCAGTGGGTGAAGTCGTACATCGGGTAGATGCACCACTTGTCGCCCGTGCGGTGGTGATGCGCATGGCGGATGCGGTAGATCACCGGGTCGCGCATCACGATGTTGGGCGCGGTCATGTCGATCTTGGCGCGCAGCACGTGTTCGCCGTCGGCGTACTTGCCGGCGCGCATGTCGCGGAACAGTTGCAGGTTTTCTTCGACGCCGCGCTCGCGGTAGGGCGAGGGCTTGCCCGGCTCGGAGAAATTGCCGCGATTGGCGGCGATCTGCTCGGCGCTCTGGCTGTCGACGTAGGCGGCACCGCGTTCGATCAGCTTCTCGGCAAATGCATAGAGCTGGTCGAAGTAGTCGCTGGCGTAGTACAGGTGCGGGTGCTTTTCGCCGTCCTTGCCCTGGCTGTCCCAGGAAAAGCCCAGCCAGTGCACGGCGTCGATGATCGAATCGACGTATTCGGTGTCTTCCTTGACCGGGTTGGTGTCGTCAAAGCGCAGGTGGCAGCGGCCGCCGTAGTCGCGCGCCAGCCCGAAGTTCAGGCAGATGCTCTTGGCGTGGCCGATATGCAGGTAGCCGTTGGGCTCCGGCGGGAAGCGGGTAATCACGGTCGGCAGCGGTTCGCCGGCCTTGTCCTGGCGGCCGGCGTAGGTGCCGGCGGCGAGGTCCTGGTCGATGATGCTCCGCAGGAAGTTGGAGGCGGCGGGGGTGCTGTCGGTAGGCTTGTTGTCGTGGCTCATGGTGGCGCCGGTTGGCCGGCCGGAATGGTGTAACCGCAGAGGGTTTCCAAGGTTCGGCCGGGTCGTCAGATTGCGTGGCGGAATGCCAATACCGGGATTTTACCGTGCCGGCGGCGCCGCACGCCGCGAGCCGCCGCGGATTTCCGGACATATCCCGGGTTTGCGCTGCGCCGATACGTGCCGGTGCGACGAAAGTGATGCGTGGGAGTAGCATAAAGGCCCATGCCGGCTGGCCCCTGGCGGCCGGTTTCCGACCCATCGCTGCAGGAACGCTCATGACCACCCATCCTGATGCGGCATCCACGCCGCCCGAGCCCTCCGATGTTGTCGCCGCGCTGTGGCGCGACGCCGGCCTGCCGGCAGAGGCGCTGGCTCACCTGAACCTGGACGGCGCCGAGCCGGTGCTGCCCTCGAGCTTCGCCGTCGGCACCGCCGCACAGGCCAGCCTGGCCGCCTCCGCGCTGGCCGCGGCCGCGCTGTGGCACAGCCGCACCGGCCGCTGGCAGCAGGTCAGCGTCGACATGCGCCATGCCATCACCGAATTCCGCAGCGAGCGCTACCTGCGCGTCGACGGCGGGCCCGCGCCCGAACTGTGGGACAAGATCGCCGGCACCTACCGCTGTGGCGACGGCCGCTGGGTCCGGCTGCACACCAATTTCCCGCATCACCGCGACGGCGTGCTGCGGCTGCTGGGCTGCGCCAACGACAAGGCGGCGGTGCAGGCCGCGCTGGAGAAGTGGGAAGCGGAAGCCTTCGAGACCGCGGCGTCCGACGCCGGCATGGTGGTCGCCGCGATGCGCAGCTTCGACGAGTGGGACTGCCATGCGCAGGCTGCTGCATTGCGCGGGATGCCGCCGGTGACGCTGGAGCGCATCGGCGACGCGCCGCCGCAGCCACTGCCGGCGCCTGCGTCACCTGACGCGCAGCCGCTGTCGGGCGTGCGCGTGCTCGACTTCACCCGCATCATCGCCGGCCCGGTGGCGGGGCGCACCCTCGCCGCGCACGGCGCCGACGTGTTGCTGGTCACCGCCGCGCACCTGCCGTCGATCCCGCCGCTGGTGATCGACACCGGCCGCGGCAAGCGCAGCTGCCAGCTCGACCTGCGCGATCCCGACGACAAGCGCCTGCTGCACAAGCTGTTGCACGGTGCCGATGTCATGGTGCAGGGCTACCGCCCCGGCGCGCTGGCCGAGCTGGGCGCGGGGCCGGAAGCCGCGGCGCGGGCGCATCCGGGCATCGTTTATGTCTCATTGAGCGCGTATGGCCACGTGGGGCCGTGGGCGCACAAACGCGGCTTCGATTCGCTGGTGCAGACCGCGACCGGCTTCAACCATGCCGAAGCCGAGGTCGCCGGCAGCGATATGCCACGGCCGCTGCCGGCACAGGTGCTGGACCATGCCGCGGGCTACCTGCTGGCATTCGGCGCGATGGCGGCGCTGCACCGGCGCGCCATCGAGGGCGGAAGCTGGCATGTGCGCGTATCGCTGGCGCAGGTCGGGCAGTGGCTGCGCGGATTGGGGAGGGTGGCGGACGGCTTGAAGGCGCCCGAGCAGAAGATCGACGACATCGCCGACCTGCTCGAAGCGGTGCTTTCCGGTTTCGGCATGCTGACCACGGTGCGGCACGCGGCGCGGCTGTCGGAAACGCCGGCACGCTGGACGTTGCCGTCCGAGCCGCTCGGCACCCACGCGCCGGAGTGGCTCCCGCGCGCATAGGCGGAATCAGGCGCCCCGCGTGGACATGGCGCTTTGCGGTAAGGGGGGGCTAGTAGAGGGTCGTGCGCTGCCGTTCGGGCAGGTCGCGGTCGTAGGCGGCGCCGTCGATGGCGTTCCCGCTCAGCGTGGCCAGGATCTCGCCGTTGCTCGGCAGCGTCCGGCGCGCGACCTGCGCATCGGCGGCCCACAGGCGCGAGCGGATCAGCGCGCGGGCGCACTGGAAGAACACCGACTGCACCGTCACCACCAGCACCGTGGTCGGCGTCTTGCCGTCGACCACGCAACGCGCGATCAGCGCGGGATCGACGCTGATCTGCGCGGTGCCGTTGACGCGGATGGTCTCGTTGACGCCCGGGATCACGAACAGCAGCCCCACGCGCGGATCGGCGACGATATTGCGCAGGCTGTCAATGCGGTTGTTGCCGCGCCGGTCCGGCAGCAGCAGCGTGCGCTCATCCAGCACCTGCACGAAGCCCGGCGCGTCGCCGCGCGGCGAGCATTCGGCCCATTGCTCGCCCACGGTCGACAGCAGGCAGAACGGGGCTGCCTCGATAAAGGCGCGGTAGTGCGGGTGCAGGTGGTCGACTTCCTTGGCCAGCGATGGGGCGGCGGGCTGCGCATAGAGCGCTTCCAGGTCGGCCAGGGTGGTGATGGCGTGCGAGGTCATGGCGGTTCGGGCGTTGGACATTGGGCGCAAGCCGTCAATGTAGCGCAGGTGCGCTTACAGGGTGACGGTACCGCGGCCGATCTCGATCACGCGGCCGCCGACGCGGATCGCGCCGTCCGCATTGACCGCCAGCCGCAGCCGGCAGGGGCGGTCCACGGCCTCGCCCTGGTCGATCGCGTAATCCGCCGGCAGTGCGTGGCCGGTGGCCAGCAGCCAGCCGCCGAGGTTGGCGCAGGCCGAGCCGGTGCCCGGATCCTCGGCCACGCCGCCGCCTTGCTTGGTGAAGAAGTAGCGCGACAGCACCCGGCCCGGTTGCTCCGGATCGAAGGCAAAGACATAGGCGGTCTTGCGGCCCAGGCTGCTCTGCGGCCAGATCTCCAGGCGCGAACTGTCCGGCCTGGCACGGCGCACGGCCTCGGTGCTGCGCACGGCGACCAGCAACTGGTCGGCGCCGGTGTCGACCCACATCGGCGACACCAGCAGGTCGCGTTCTTCCAGGCCGAGCAGGCTTGCCATTTCGGCGTCGGGCAGGCCGGCCGGTGCGGTCCTGGGCTGGCCGCTGTGCGGGGCGGTGAAGGTCCAGACATCCCCCTGCGCGGTGACCGGCACGACGCCTGCGAGGAATTCCAGCGTCAGTGCGTCGCCGGTGCCGGCCAGTTCGCGTACCACGTGCGCGGTGCCCAGCGTGGGATGGCCGGCGAAGCGCATCTCGTAGCCGGGGGTGAAGATGCGCACATGGGCGCTGGCGTTGTCGGACGGCAGGATGAAGGTGGTCTCCGACAGGTTGAACTGCAGCGCAAGCGCCTGCATGGTGGCATCGTCCAGGCCGCGCGCGTCCTCGAACACGCACAGGGGATTGCCGCCGAAGGTGGATTCGGCAAAGACGTTGAGCAGGCGGAAGGCGTAGGTGGTCATGGCGCAGAGGCTCCGGAGGCTTGTTGATCACAAGTGTACGGAGCCGGGGCGCCCACGCCATGCACAGTTGGTGCAATCGCGGGCGGGCCAGTTGTATCGGTCGACCGACGGGACAAAAACAAACGCCCGGGGTGTCCCGGGCGTCCTCGGTACTGCAGGCGCTTCAGTCAGGCTGGATCAGAATCCCACCGCCTGCCCATCACGCCGGCTGTCGCTGGCGGCGACGTAACCATGCTCGGCATCCTCCGACAGGCGCCAGATGAACTGCCCCGAGCCAAAATCCATATACGGATCATCCACCGACTTGAGCTGGTGCCCGCGCGCCTTCAGCCCCTCGACCGTCGCCGCGTCCATCGTGCTCTCCACGTCCAGCGTGAAGTCGCGGTTGACCTTCCAGCGCGGCGCGCAGCACGCGGCCTGCGGTTGCTGGTTGTAATCCAGCATGCGCACCACGGTCTGCAGGTGGCCCTGCGGCTGCATGTCGCCGCCCATCACGCCGAAGCTCATCACCGGCTGGCCGCCCTTGGTCAGGAAGGCCGGGATGATGGTGTGGAACGGGCGCTTGCCGCCGGCCACCACGTTGGCCGACTTGGGGTCCATCGAGAAGCCCACGCCGCGGTTCTGCAGGCTGATGCCGGTGCCCGGCACCACCACGCCCGAACCGAAGCCCATGTAGTTCGACTGGATGAACGAGATCATCATGCCATTCTCGTCGGCGGCGGTCAGGTAGATGGTGCCGCCCACCTTGGGCATGCCGAAGTTGAAATGCGTGGCGCGCTGCATGTCGATCAGCTTCGCGCGCGACTTCAGGTACGCGTCATCGAGCATTGCCTCCGGCGTGACCTCCATGCTGCGCGGATCGGCCACGTAGCGGTAGAGGTCGGCAAAGGCCAGCTTCATCGCCTCGATCTGCAGGTGCTGCGAATCGACCGAATCCACCGGGATTGACGCCATGTCGAACTGGTCGAGGATGCCCAGCGCGATCAGCGCGGCAATGCCCTGGCCGTTGGGCGGGATCTCGTGCAGTTCGTAGCCGCGGTAGGACTTGCTGATCGGCTTGACCCAGTCCGGGCGGTAGTTGCGCAGGTCGTCCAGCGTCATGGCGCCGCCGCATTGCTTGCTGAACGCCGCGATCTTCTCGGCGATCTCGCCTTCGTAGTAGGCTCGGCCGCGTGTTTCGCCGACCTTGCGCAGCGTCTCGGCGGCAGCCTTCATGGTGAACTTTTCGCCGACCAGTGGCGCGCGGCCGCTGGGCATGAAGGTCTCGGCATAGCCCGGCTGGTCCTTCAGCTCAGGCACCGCGGCAGCCCACTTGTGCGCCACCACCGGCGGCACGGCATAGCCGCGCTCGGCGATCTCGATCGCCGGCTCCATCAGGTCGGCGAACGGCAGCTTGCCAAAGCGCTCGTGCAGCGCGGCCCAGCCGGCGATCACGCCGGGCACGGTCACCGAATCCCAGCCGCGGATCGGGCGGTTGGCGAGGCCGTTGGCGTCGGTGCCGTACTTGTTCTTGAAATACTCCGGGTTCCACGCGGCCGGCGCCACGCCGGACGAGTTCAGGCCGTGCAGTTCCTTGCCGTCCCACAGGATGGCGAAGGCGTCGCTGCCCAGGCCGCAAGACACCGGCTCGACGATGGTGATCGCGGCCGCCGCGGCGATGGCGGCATCGACGGCATTGCCGCCCTTGAGCAGCATGCGCAGGCCGGCCTGCGCGGCCAGCGGGTGCGAGGTGGACACCACGTTGCGCGCAAACAGCGGGATGCGCACGGAGGGGTAGGGGTTGGTCCAGTTGAAGTTCTGCATGGCGTTGTCTGTCGTCTGAGGGGGCGGCCGGGTCGCTGCCGGACCCGGTGCGGTGGCAGCAGGAGTGGCCTCGGTGCCTTATTCTGCCGTGATCTTGCGATCCTTGATCAGCTTGCCCCAGCGGGCGCTGTCCTTCTTCACCATGGCGGCGAACTGCGCCGGCGTGCCGCCGACCGGTTCGGCGCCCAGCTTGCCCAGGCGTTCCTTCACCTCGGGCGACTGGATCGCCTTGTTGAACTCGGCGTTCAGGCGGATGACGATATCGGGCGGCAGGCCCTTGGGGCCATAGATGCCGAACCAGGTATCGGATTCGAAGCCGGGCAGGCCCGATTCGCTGGCGGTGGGAATCTCCGGCGCCAGCGGCGAGCGCTTGGCGCTGGTCACCGCCAGCGCCTTGAGCTTGCCGTCCTTCACATGCGGCAGGCCCGACACGATGCTGTCGAACAGCACCTGCACCTTGCCCGAGATCAGGTCGGGCACGGCCAGCGCGGTGCCGCGGTAGGGGATGTGGGTGATGAACACGCCGGCCTGCGCCTTGAACGCTTCGGCGGTCAGGTGCACCACGGTGCCGTTGCCACTGGAGGCGTAGTTCAGTTCGCCGGGATGCTTCTTGGCGTAGTCGACCAGCTCGCGCACGTTCTTCACCGGCAGGCTGTTCGGCACCACCAGTACGTTGGTGGCGATCGCCACCTGACCGACCGGCGTGAAATCAGTCTCGGTGTTGTAGGGCAGGCGGGTATTGATATACGGGCCGATCGAATGCGTGCTGGTGGTGGCGATCAGCAGCGTATAGCCGTCGGGCGCGGCCTTGGCGGCCATGTCGGAGCCGATCGCGCCGCCCGCCCCGGGCCGGTTGTCGACCACGATTTGCTGGCCCATGTTGGCGCCGACCTTCTGCGCGATCGCGCGCGCCAGCAAGTCGGTGGCACCGCTGGCCGGGAAGGGCACGATCAGGCGGATGGGCTTGCTGGGATAGTTGTCGGCCAGTGCGGGCGTGGCGGCCAGGCACAGGCCGGAGGCGAGGCCGATGCCGAGAAGGCGCAGCCAGGATTTCATTCTCATCTCCGGTGTCAGGCGAAAGGAAAAGCAGGAAGACCGTTGCGGGGCAGGCGGCTGTATTGCCATGGGCCGCCGCTTGTGGCGGCCGGCCCCGCTCGCCCGGGCCCAGATTCATGAGCCGGCCTTCATTATTCCGCGCCGCCGGTCACAAAGAAAGCTAATATTCCTTTCCGATGTCACAAGGAAAACTTAAGTGTCACACCCTTGTCGGCATCGTCATTCCTACCCTCCACGGGTGCGCTGATGAGCACTATCCGCTTCCTCCGAACCCTTGTCGCCGTGGCCGAGCACGGCTCCTTCGCTGCCGCCGCCGGCCAGGTGGCGCTGACCCAGGCCGCCGTCAGCCTGCAGATGCGTGCGCTCGAGAACGAGCTGCGCCGCGAACTGTTCGATCGCAACGGTCGCGTCGCGGTGCTGAATGCCGACGGCCGCGCGCTGCTGCCGCAGGCGCGCAAGCTGCTGGCGCTGTATGAAGAGATGCGCCTGCCACTGGCCTCGGCCGAGGCCATGGCCGGCGCCGTCGCGGTAGGCGCGGTGGTGTCGGTGATGGGCGGGCTGTCGCATGCGGTGGCACATATGAAGCGCACCTATCCGGCGCTGGACGTGCGCCTGGTCGGCGCCAAGTCGATCGAGCTGGCCGCGCAGGTAGAGGCGGGCGAGCTAGACGCCGCGATCCTGGTCGAGGGCACCGCGCGCGTGCCGGGCTCGCTGCGCTGGACGCCGCTGTACCAGGAGCCGCTGGTCGCCATCGCCGCGCGCGGCAGCCCCGGCCGAGATGCGCGAGAGGCACTCGCCGCCAATCCCTACCTGCGCTTTGACCGGACCCAACGCACCGGCGTGCTGATCGAGCGCGCATTGCGGCGCGCGCACCTGAAAGTCAATGAATTCCTGGAACTGAACGCGATCGAGGCGCTGGTCGAACTGGTGCGGCAGGAGGTGGGGGTGACCGTGGTGCCGCTGCTGCGCCGCGCCCGCTGGCGCGACGACGAGGCGCTGCGCGTGCTGCCGCTGCTGGTCAACGGCGAGCCGGTGATGCGTCACATCGGCATGCTGGAGCGGCGCGACCACGGGCGCGGGCAGGTGACCGCGGCGGTGCGGGCAGCTTGCAGCGAGCTGTTCGGCGCCTAGTACGCGTTGCGTCCACGCCATAACCAGGGTCTATCGGGAGGATAGTCAGAAACGCATTCTCCTGGCGTCCACCTGTGCATATATTTGGGTTGCGGACAGCCGCTGACGCGGCCGCATTGCCATGGGCGCCCGACCTGCCGCGTCGGGGCGTGCCCACGCGCGTCCGCGCACCGGCAGTAATAAGCCGGCATGCTTTTGAAGGAGATTCCCGGCGCTGATCCGCAAGATCCGCCGGAGCGGGGATCGCCGAAACACCAGCGAACCCCCGCGCCATCGCTGCAGGCGTGTTCAGTACGTCCCCACAAGGAGAGAACGCATGTCTAACGAAGCAAAGTGCCCCTTCACTCATACCGCCGGCGGCGGTACCACGAATCGCGACTGGTGGCCAAAGCAACTGCGCCTGGACCTGCTCAGCCAGCATTCCAGCAAGTCCAACCCGCTGGGCGCGGACTTCAACTATGCGGAAGCCTTCAAGAGCCTCGACCTGGCGGCGGTGAAGAAGGACTTGGCGGCGCTGATGACTGAATCGCAGGACTGGTGGCCGGCGGACTTCGGCCACTACGGTCCGCTGCTCATCCGCATGGCCTGGCACAGTGCCGGCACGTACCGCATCGGCGATGGCCGCGGCGGCGGCGGGCGCGGCCAGCAGCGTTTCGCGCCGATCAACAGTTGGCCGGACAACGCCAGCCTGGACAAGGCTCGCCGCCTGCTATGGCCGATCAAGCAAAAGTACGGTCAGAAGATCTCCTGGGCCGACCTGATGATCCTGAGCGGCAACGTCGCGCTCGAGACCATGGGCTTCAAGACCTTCGGCTTCGGCGGTGGCCGCGAAGACACCTGGGAGCCGGACCTGGATGTGTACTGGGGCAATGAAAAGACCTGGCTGGGCGGTGACTTTCGCTACGGCAAGGGTGCCGCCGGCAAGTACGACGATGAGGGCGTGATTGTCGCCGACGAGGAATTGCATGGCGCCGAGGCCAGCCGCACCGACCCCGGCCGCAACCTGGAGAGCCCGCTGGCCGCCGTGCAGATGGGCCTGATCTATGTGAACCCGGAAGGCCCGGAAGGCAACCCGGACCCGCTCGCCGCGGCGCACGACATCCGCGAAACCTTCGCGCGCATGGCCATGGACGACGAGGAGACCGTCGCGCTGATTGCCGGTGGGCATGCCTTCGGCAAGACGCATGGTGCCGGTCCCGCGGACAACATCGGGGCCGAGCCCGAGGGCGCCGACCTTGAACTCCAGGGCTTGGGATGGTCAAGCACCTATGGCTCCGGCAAGGGCGCCGACGCCATTACCAGCGGCCTGGAGGTGACCTGGAGCAATACGCCGACGAAGTGGGGCAATAGCTACTTCGAGAACCTGTTCGGCCACGAATGGGAGCTGACCAAGAGTCCCGCCGGTGCCAACCAGTGGGTGGCCAAGGATGGCGGCGAAACCATCCCGCACGCTTACGATCCGTCGAAGAAGCTGCGGCCAACGATGCTGACCACGGATCTGTCGCTGCGTTTCGACCCGGCTTACGAGAAGATCTCCCGGCGCTTCCTGGCGCATCCTGACCAGCTCGCCGATGCCTTCGCCCGCGCCTGGTTCAAGCTGACCCACCGCGACATGGGCCCGCGTGCCCGTTACCTCGGCCCGGAAGTCCCGCAAGAAGAACTGATCTGGCAGGATCCCATCCCGGCGGTCGACCATCCGCTGGTCAACGAGCAGGACGTCGCCGCGCTCAAGCAGAAGATCCTGGCGTCGGGGCTGCCGGTCTCGCAACTGGTGCAGACTGCCTGGGCCTCGGCATCCACCTTCCGCGGTTCGGACAAGCGTGGTGGTGCCAATGGCGCGCGCATCCGCCTGGCGCCGCAGAAGGACTGGGCCGCCAACGAACCCGAGCAGTTGGCCAAGGTGCTGAAGGTGCTCGAAGGGATCCAGGCTGAGTTCAACGGCGCGCAGTCCGGCGGCAAGAAGATTTCGCTGGCGGACCTGATCGTGCTGGCCGGTGGAGCCGGGATCGAGCAGGCGGCGCAGAAGGCCGGCAATCGCGTGACCGTGCCATTCACGCCGGGCCGCATGGATGCCTCGCAGGAACAGACCGACGTGCAGTCGGTCGGCGCGCTCGAGCCGAAGGCGGACGGCTTCCGCAACTTCCTCAAGCAGGAGTACGGTATCCCTGCGGAGGCGCTGCTGATCGACAAGGCGCAATTGCTGACCCTGACCGCGCCCGAGATGACGGTGCTGATCGGCGGGCTGCGCGTGCTGAACGTCCATACCGGGCAAGATGCGCATGGCGTCTTCACCGACCGGCCGGAAACGCTGACCAACGACTTCTTCCGCAACCTGCTCGACATGAGCACCGAATGGAAGCCGGTGTCCCCGGAAGCCCGGGACGTGTTCGAAGGGCGTGACCGCAAGACCGGTGCGAAAAAGTGGACCGGCACCCGCGTCGACCTGGTGTTCGGCTCGCATGCCCAGTTGCGGGCGCTTTGCGAGGTCTACGCAAGCGAGGACGCGCAGGAGAAACTCGTCCGGGACTTCGTCGCGGCCTGGGTCAAGGTGATGAACCTCGACCGGTTCGACGTCGCTTAAGCGGTCGCCTGGTCCCGTCAGGGCTGTTATTCCCCTGACGGGGCCTGGTCCGCGAGGGGAAAGAAGATTTTTCGCCGGTCAGCGTGACCGGTGGCGGCAGCTTTTTGCCATCCGCGCGTGAGTGCCTGGTGAAGCGATCGCCCACGCAAAAGACAAGCGGCCGGCAAGCGCCGGCCGCGTGGCCTGTCAGGGCATGAACTTGTCCTACATCATCCGGTGCGCGAAATGCCCGCGCCGCGCGTCGGCCATCAGTTCGAGGAACTGATCGGTGCTCATGTGCACCAGTTCCTGGTGGTCGCCCGCTTCAAAGTAGACGTCGGGATGCGTCAGCAGGCTGTCGTCGAGCCAGGTCTGCGTGCCGTACGCCATGCCGACCGGCGGGATCGCGCCGTGGTCGCAATCGCTGAACACTTCGCGCACGCCATCCTCGTGCGCCAGCGACAGCTTTCGGCCCGTCTGCTCGCAGATCTCCGACAGTTTCAGGTGGTGGGTGGAAGGAATTACGGCTGCGACGTAGCCGCTGCCGTCTTCCAGCAGGACCGTCTTGGCCATTCTGTCTCCGGGAATGTTCGCAGCCTGCGCAGTGGCCATGCTGCTGCTGGGGCTGTAGGGGTGGCGAACGGTGTCGAACTGGGTCTGCTTGTTGCTCAGGCATCTCGCCAGCGTGGTAGCCATGGTCATGATCTCAACCTCCGACGCGCTCATCGCGACAGTTGTCCACGTGTCAGTAATATAGGTCGTCGCGGACCGGGCGGCGGTCGCGCAGGGCCAACCTCAACCTAGCGGATTCTTGTTGTGTCGCAACGCCAGGACAACAGCAGTGTGCGGTTGGCGCTTTTTGTTCCTGAACGGTCACGTAAAAAAAGGGCACCTCGCGGTGCCCTTAGTCTTGCGTTCGGCGTATTTCCCTGCTTACTCTTCCTGGAACGCTTCTTCGCGCTTGGCCTTGATCGCCGGCATCGCCACGATCAGCACCAGCACCGCGGCGGCGATCAGCAGACCCAGCGACAGCGGACGGGTCACGAACACGCTGAAGTCACCACGCGACAGCAGCAGCGAGCGGCGGAAGTTCTCTTCCATCATCGGCCCCAGCACGAAGCCAAGCAGCAGCGGAGCGGGTTCGCACTTGAGCTTGATGAACAGGTAGCCCACCACGCCGAAGGCAGCGGTCTGGAACACGTCGAAGGTGGTGTTCTGGACCGAGTACACGCCGATGCAGCAGAACGTCAGGATGGCCGGGTACAGGTAGCGGTAGGGCACCTTCAGCAGTTTCACCCAGATGCCGATCAGCGGCAGGTTCAGGATGATCAGCATCAGGTTGCCGATCCACATCGAGGCGATCAGGCCCCAGAACAGCGCCGGGTTGCTGGTCATCACCTGCGGGCCGGGCTGGATGTTGTGGATGGTCATGGCACCCACCATCAGCGCCATCACCGCGTTGGGCGGAATGCCCAGCGTCAGCAGCGGGATGAACGACGTTTGCGAGGCAGCGTTGTTGGCCGATTCCGGACCCGCCACGCCTTCGATCGCGCCCTTGCCGAATTCCTGCGGGTACTTGGAGGTCTTCTTCTCCAGCGAGTACGCCGCGAACGAGGCCAGCGATGCGCCGCCGCCAGGCAGGATGCCCAGTGCGGAGCCCAGCAAGGTGCCGCGCAGCACCGCGGGGATCATGCGCTTGAAGTCTTCCTTGGTCGGGAACAGGTTGGTGATGTGGTCAGTGAAGGTCTCGCGGTGCTCCTTCTGCTCCAGGTTGGCGATGATTTCAGCAAAGCCGAAGATACCCATTGCCACCGAGACGAAGTTCAGGCCGTCAGTCAGTTCCGGCACGTCGAACGAGAAGCGCGCGGCGCCCGAGTTCACGTCGGTACCGACCAGGCCCAGCAGCAGGCCCAGCACGATCATGGCGATGGCCTTGACCAGCGAACCCGAAGCCAGCACCACGGCGCCGATCAGGCCCAGCACCATCAGCGAGAAGTATTCGGCGGGGCCGAACTTGAACGCCAGTTCGGACAGCGGCGCGGCAAAGGCGGCCAGGATCATGGTGGCGACGCAGCCGGCGAAGAACGAGCCCAGGCCCGCTGTCGCCAGCGCCACCCCCGCTCGCCCTCGTCTTGCCATCTGGTAGCCGTCGATGGTTGTCACCACCGAGGACGATTCACCGGGCAGGTTCACCAGGATGGCGGTGGTCGAGCCGCCGTACTGGGCGCCGTAGTAGATACCGGCCAGCATGATCAGCGCGGCCACCGGCGGCAGCGTGTAGGTCACCGGCAGCAGCATGGCGATGGTGGCCAGCGGCCCCAGGCCCGGCAGCACGCCGATCAGGGTACCCAGCACGCAGCCCAGGAAGGCGTACGCGAGGTTCTGGAAGGTCAGGGCGGTGGAAAAGCCCAGACCCAGGTTGGTTAGAAGTTCCATGTTGGCGGGCTCCTTAGCTTGCCAGGAAAGCCGGCCACACCGGCATCTGCAGGTTGATGCCGTACACGAACGCGCCCAGGCTGATCAGCACCAGGATGATCGCGTTGAGGATGGCGCCCTTCCAGCTGAACTCGTGGCTGGCCATCGACGACACCAGCACCAGCACCAGCACCGACAGCACCATGCCCAGCGGCTTCAGCAGCAGGCCGAACAGCACCACCGAACCGAGAATCCACAGCAGCGTCTTGATGTCCCAGCGGGCCAGGCTGTCTTGTTCCATCTTGGACGACAGCGAACCAGCCAGCACCAGCACGCCCAGCAGGGCAAGCACGATGCCGAGCCAGAACGGGAAGTATCCAGGTCCCATTTTTGCGGCAGTTCCCATGGAATAGCCGCGTGCGACCCAGGAAAAGCCGAATCCGACCAGGATGAACATCAGGCCGGAGGCGAAGTCCTTTTGGCTACGTATGCGCAAAGTGAATCTCCTCGAAAAGACGCTTGAAATCTGTGGCGGGCCCCTTGCTGCACTGCGTCAATGCGCGATGAAGAAGGGGGCCCTCCTGCGGGCAGGGTGGAAGTTAAGGGGGCGACCTTTCAGCTACCTTTCAGATGTCTGCAAACAGGGTCATGCTGAGGGTATCCCCTAGTGAATCAGCGCTTAAAAGCGCCGCCGGGCCAGACTGGAGGCCGCTTCGCGGGCGGGCGGGCGGGGCTGCGTGGGGGCTGCTGCGCTATCATCCGGGGCACCCTGCGCGGACCTGCCGCGCGGCGCAAGGGTGGCATGCTGTCAGGTTTGAAAGGTTCCGCAAGGCACCTCAATGCAACGAAAGGAGCGGTTTGGAGAGCATCGACCACGTCATCCTGATCGGCGCCGTCGTGATGTCCCTGGGCATCGTGCTGGGCGCCTTCTCGGCACGCCTGGGCGTGCCGTTCCTGCTGGTCTTCCTGGCCGTGGGCATGCTGGCGGGCGTGGACGGGCCGGGTGGCATCCGCTTTTCCGACACCTGGCTGAGCTTCCTGGTGGGCAACCTGGCGCTGGCGATCATCCTGCTCGACGGCGGGCTGCGCACGCGCTTTGCCACTTTCCGGGTGGCGCTCAGGCCATCGCTGTCGCTGGCGACCGTGGGCGTGCTGGTGACGGCGGCGCTGGTGGGGGTGTTTGCCGCGTGGCTGCTGGGCATCGACTGGCGGCTCGGGCTGCTGCTCGGCGCGATTGTCGGGTCGACTGACGCCGCGGCGGTGTTCTCGATGCTCCACAGCAGCGGCATCCGCCTGAAGGACCGGGTGGCGAGCGTGCTCGAGATCGAGTCGGGCATCAACGACCCGATGGCGATCTTCCTGACCCTGACGCTGATCGAATGGCTGACCGCGCCCGATGGCCTGACGCCGCTGGGCCTGGTCACGCGGCTGCTGGTGCAGTTCGGCGTGGGCGGCGTGCTTGGCCTGGCGCTGGGCTATTGCCTGGCGCGCGTGCTGGAGCGCATCCAGGTCGCCGAGGGCCTGCAGGCGATCATGCTGTGCTCGGGCGGCGCGATGGTATTCGCGCTGGTGCAGACCGCCGGCGGCAGCGGCTTCCTGGCGGTGTACCTGACCGGCATGCTGGTCGGCAACCGCGAACGCGCCGTCACGCCCGACACCATGCGCGCGATGGACGGCATGGCCTGGCTGGCGCAATCGGCGATGTTCCTGCTGCTCGGCCTGCTGGTGTCGCCGCACCGGATCTGGGAAGTGGCCGGACCGGCCGCGGCGGTAGCCGCCTTCCTGATGCTGGTGGCGCGCCCGGTGGCGGTGTGGCTGGCGCTGCTGCCGTTCCGCTTCAATGCGCGCGAGACCGGATTTATCGCCTGGATGGGACTGCGTGGCGCGGTGCCGATCGTGCTGGCGCTATTCCCACTGCTGCGCGAGGTGCCGCAATCCGGGCTGCTATTCCGCATTGCCTTTGCCGTGGTGCTGGCCAGCCTGCTGTTCCAGGGCACCACGGTGTCGGTGGCGGCGCGGCTGGCGCGCGTGCGCCGGCCGGGCTACCCGGAGCCGGTCGCGCGCTCGCGCCTGCGCGGCACACGCGCGCCGATCCTGGAAGTGATGCAGTTCTGCGTGGGCCCGAACGCACCGGTGGAGAACGTGCGTGCCGACCAGCTCGAACTGCCGCCACGCTGCAGCCTGATGACGGTGGCGCGCGACGACGCGCTGGTGGCGCCTGACCAGACCATGCTGCGCGCCGGCGACAGCGTCTGCGTACTGGCGCCGACCACGACGCTGCCGATGCTGTCGGCGATGTTCCAGGCGCCGGGGCGCGCGCCGACCTGGGAAGAGGTCTCGCACGATTTCCTGCTGTCGGGGGATGCGCCGCTGCGGGACGTGGCGGCGATGTATGGCACGCGTGCACTGACGCCAGAAGAAGAACCGCTTACGCTGGAAGCGGCGATGCAGCGGGTGTTCACCTCGCCGCCGGTGGAGGGCGACAGTGTCGAGATTGCGGGGTTGCCGTTGACGGTGATGCGGATGGAAGGGCCGCAGATCCTGCAGGTCGGATTGCTGTTGCCGCGGCTGGAGGGGGATTCCGGCGGGCGGATATGGAAGCGGCGCAAGGCTGCGCAGGCGCGGGGGGCGGAGTAGGGCGCCCCAGATGCAAACACGCCGGCGCAAGGAAAAAGGCGGCCGCGGCCGCCTTTTTCCTTGCAAATGAAAGACTCTCTGGCCTCAGTCCACCTTCGCCCCCGACACCTTCACGATCTGCGCATACTTCTTCAGTTCCCGCTGGATCAACGCCGAAAACTGCTCCGGCGTGGTCGGCGCCGGCTGCGCCCCGATGCGCGCCAGCCGTGCCTTCATATCATCGGTCTTCAGGATCGCCACGATCTCTTGGTTAAGCCGCTCGACGATCTCCCGCGGCGTGTTGGCCGGCGCGAACACACCGAACCAGGTCGAGATATCGAAGCCCTCCAGCCCCAGGCCCTTGCCCGCCTCGGCAATGGTCGGCAGCTCCGGGAACGCCGCTGCACGGCCCGCGGTGGTCACGGCAAAGGCCTTGAGCTTGCCTGCCTTGATATTCGCCGACGCCGAAGCCAGGTTGTCGAAGATCAGGTCGGTCTGGCCCGACAGCACTGACAGCTGCGCCGGTGCGGCGCCGTTGTAGGGGATATGGACCATGCTGACCTTGGCCATGCTCTTGAACAGCTCGCCCGACAGGTGGCCGGCGCTGCCGTTGCCACCGGAGGCGTAGTCCAGCTTGCCCGGGTTCTTGCGCGCGTACGCGACCAGGTCGCGCACATTGTTGATATGCAGTTCGGCCGCCTTGCCGGGGTGCATCACCAGCACATTGGGCACGTCCGCCACCAGCGTGATCGGCGCGAAGTCTTTCACGGGGTCGTACGGCATCTTGCTGAACAGCGTCGGGTTGATGGCATGCGTGGCCACCGCGCCCATCACGATGGTGTAGCCATCGGCCGGCTGCTTGGCGACGTAGTCCGCGCCCAGGTTGCCGCCGGCGCCCGGTTTGTTCTCCACCACTACCGGCTGGCCCAGGCTGTCGCGCAGCTTCTCGCCGATGGCGCGCGCGACGGTGTCGAGCGGGCCGCCGGCCGGGTAGGGCACCACGAAGCGGACCGGCTTGGTCGGATACGAGGCAGCCGCCATGGCGGCCGTGGCGGGGACCATCGCCGCCATCATGGCGGCGGCAAGCAGTTTCTTCAGCATGTCGGGACTACAGCAGGATTGGAATTGTTATCGGGCACCGATGCCGCGCGCCATCATCACGGCGCACAACGGCAGCAGGATCAGCAGGTGGGCCTCGATCATGACCCAGCGGCGCGCCGCCTTCAGCTCGGACGGCGGCGGCACGTAATCCGGCAGCCTGCGCGCCTGCTTGCGCCAGCGCGCAATGGCAAAGGTCGGCGGCAGCGAGCACAGCGCGATCAGCACGAACACGCCCACCTTGGCGTGGAACCACGGATTGTGCAGGTAGAAGTCGAGGCCCTTGGCGCCGTAGAACAGGCGCAGCAGGCCGGTGCCCAGCACCACCATCGCGGACAGGAAGTAGAACAGGTCGTACAGCGACAGGCGCCGCACCGCGGCCGGCGTGATTTCCGGGCGCAGCACCACCGCCTCGGCGGCCATCAGGGTGATCAGGACGAAGATGGCAAGGAAATGCAGGAAGGCCAGGATGGCATCGGTCAGCATGGTTTCTCCTTGGCTTTGCGCGAGCCGGCAGGGCGCCAGCCCGGGGAAGGGACTTCAGTCGGGGACAGAACGGCTTCCGGAAAGCGCCGACGGCAAGACCTCGCCGCCGGCAGGAGGAGAATCTTACAGCACACCCTTTGCACGTAGTGCTTCGATCTGCTCAGCACTGTAGCCCAGCGTCTCGGCCAGCACCGTGTCGGTGTGCTCGCCCAGCAGCGGCGGATGGCGCAGCGCCTCGGGCGGCGTGGCGCTCATCTTGATCGGGCTCCCGACCAGCTTGACCTCGCCGGCGCTCGGGTGGGGCAGGTCCACGCGCAGGCCGCGCGCCTTGACCTGGTCGTCCTGGAACACGTCGTCGAGCGTGTTGATCGGGCCGCACGGCACGCCGGCCGCCTCCAGGTCGCGGATCCACTGCGCGCGGGTGCGCGGGCGCACCATCTCGGCCAGGATCGGCACCAGCACGTCGCGGTTGGCCACGCGCTGCGGGTTGGTGGCAAAGCGCGGGTCGTCGGCCAGCTCGGGCTTGCCGCCGTCCGTGACGAACTTGCGGAACTGCCCGTCGTTGCCCACCGCCACGATCAGCCAGCCGTCGGCGGCTTGAAAGGTCTGGTAGGGGACGATGTTGGGGTGCGCGTTGCCCCAGCGGCGCGGCGCCTCGCCGCTGGCCAGGTAGTTGGTGTTCATGTTGGCCAGCATCGCCACCTGCACGTCCAGCAGCGCCATGTCGATGTACTGGCCCTCGCCGGTGCGGTCGCGGTGCGCCAGCGCCGCCAGCACGGCGATGGTGGCGTACTGGCCGGTCATCAGGTCGGAGATGGCCACGCCGGCCTTCTGCGGGCCGCCGCCCGGCAGGTCGTCGCGCTCGCCGGTCAGGCTCATGAAGCCGCCCATGCCCTGGATGATGAAGTCGTAGCCGGGGCGCGCGGCGTATGGGCCGGTCTGGCCGAAGCCGGTGACCGAGCAGTAGATCAGGTCGGGCTTGACCTGCCTGAGCGATTCATAGTCCAGGCCGTACTTCTTCAGCTGGCCGACCTTGTAGTTCTCCAGCACCACATCGCTCTGCGCGGCCAGTTCGCGCACGATCTGCTGGCCTTCCGGCGTGCTGATGTCACAGGTGACCGAGCGCTTGTTGCGGTTGGCGGCCAGGTAGTAGGCGGCCTCGGCGGTGTCGCGGCCGTCCGCGTCCTTGAGCCAGGGCGGGCCCCAGGTGCGGGTGTCGTCGCCCGCGCCGGGACGCTCGACCTTGATCACATCGGCGCCGAAGTCGGCTAGGTTCTGGGCGCACCAGGGCCCGGCAAGGACGCGGGTCAGGTCGAGGACGCGGAGATGGCTTAAGGCTCCCATGGCGGTAGGCGAATGCTGAGGTAGGGCGGGGGAAGAATCGGAAAACCGGCTGCCGGCGCTGCGACGCTGAAGGGGGCGGCGCGGGTTGCCTGCACTGTACCACCGGGCTTGGGCGAGGCGGGGTGACGGGTGGCGCATCGGGCTCTTTATGGCGTGGGATTTGGGCGATAGCCGGCCGGGCCCGAGGCGCCGGCCCCGGTGTGCCTTGCGGGCTGGCTTGCCCGTATAATCAACGGTTTGCAAATCCAATACTGACTCGTCGCGCCTTGTTAAGTGCGGCAAGCGTCCGCCATCCCATGAAAGTCTCAGACATTCGCAGCAAGTTCCTGCAGTTCTTCGAATCGAAGGGCCATACCGTGGTCCGCTCGTCCAGCCTGGTGCCGGCGAACGACCCGACGCTGCTGTTCACCAATTCCGGCATGGTGCAGTTCAAGGACGTGTTCCTGGGCACCGATAAGCGCTCGTACACCCGCGCGACCTCGTCGCAGCGCTCGGTGCGCGCCGGCGGCAAGCACAACGACCTGGAGAACGTGGGCTACACCGCCCGCCACCATACGTTCTTCGAGATGCTGGGCAACTTCTCGTTTGGCGACTACTTCAAGCGCGATGCCATCCTGTACGCGTGGGAACTGCTGACCAAGACCTACCAGCTCCCGGCCGAGAAGCTGTGGGTGACGGTCTACGCCGAAGACGACGAGGCCTACGACATCTGGGCCAAGGAAGTGGGCGTGCCGGCCGAGCGCATCGTGCGCATCGGTGACAACAAGGGGGCGCGCTACGCCTCGGACAACTTCTGGCAGATGGCCGACACCGGCCCCTGCGGCCCGTGCTCGGAAATCTTCTACGACCACGGCCCGGAAGTGTGGGGCGGCCCCCCCGGATCGCCCGAGGAAGACGGCGACCGCTACATCGAGGTCTGGAACCTGGTGTTCATGCAGTTCAACCGCGACGAGCAGGGCAACATGACGCCGCTGCCCAAGCCGTGCGTGGACACCGGCATGGGCCTGGAGCGCATCGCCGCGGTGCTGCAGCACGTGCACAGCAACTATGAGATCGACCTGTTCCAGGCACTGATCAAGGCTGCCGCGCGCGAGACCCATATCGACAACCTGAACCAGAACTCGCTGAAGGTCATTGCCGACCATATCCGCGCGTGCTCGTTCCTGATCGTCGACGGCGTGATCCCCGGCAACGAAGGCCGCGGCTACGTGCTGCGCCGGATCATCCGCCGCGCCATCCGCCATGGCTACAAGCTGGGCCAGAAGACCCCGTTCTTTCACAAGATGGTGGCCGATCTGGTCGAGCAGATGGGCCAGGCCTATCCCGAACTGGCTGAAGCCCAGTCGCGCGTGACCGAAGTGCTGAAGGCCGAGGAAGAGCGCTTCTTCGAGACCATCGAGAACGGCATGTCGATCCTGGACGCCGCGCTGGCTGACCTGAAGCTCAAGGGTGGCAAGACGCTGGACGGCGAGCTGGCGTTCAAGCTGCACGACACCTTCGGCTTCCCGCTCGACCTGACGCAGGACGTTTGCCGCGAGCAGGAAATCGGCGTGGATGAAGCGGCGTTCGACGCCGCGATGAGCCGCCAGCGCGAGCAGGCGCGTGCTGCCGGCAAGTTCAAGATGGCTGCGGGGCTGGAGTACACCGGTGACAAGACGGTGTTCCATGGCTACGAGAAGCTGGAGCTGCCGCAGGCCAAGGTCACCGCGCTGTACGTGGACGGTGCCGCGGTCGACGCCATGCAGCCGGGCCAGACTGGCGTGGTGGTGCTCGACAACACCCCGTTCTACGCCGAATCCGGCGGCCAGGCTGGTGACCAGGGCGTGCTGAAGGCAGGCAATGCTGTCTTTGCCGTGGCTGACACGACCAAGATCCAGGCCGATGTGTTCGGCCACCAGGGCACGCTGGAAGGCGGCGCGCTGAAGGTGGGCGACGCCGTGACGGCACGGGTCGACGCGCTGCGCCGTGCGCGCACTGTGCGCAACCATTCGGCCACCCACCTGATGCACAAGGCACTGCGCGAAGTGCTGGGCAGCCACGTGCAGCAGAAGGGCTCGCTGGTGGATGCAGACAAGACCCGCTTCGACTTCTCGCACAATGCGTCGCTGACCGACGAACAGATCCGCCGCGTGGAAGAGATCGTCAACGCCGAGATCCTGCGCAACGAAGACACGCACGCCGAGATCATGCCGTTTGATGACGCGGTCAAGAGCGGTGCGATGGCACTGTTCGGCGAGAAGTACGCCGATGATGTGCGCGTGCTGTCGATCGGCACCTCGAAGGAACTGTGCGGCGGCACCCACGTGCACCGCACCGGCGACATCGGCCTGTTCAAGATCGTGATGGAAGGTGGCGTGGCCGCCGGCATCCGTCGAGTGGAAGCCATCACCGGTGATAATGCGCTGCATTACCTGCAGAAACTGGATGCGAAGCTGAACGAAGCCGCGGCGGCGCTGAAGGCCCAGCCTTCAGAGCTGGTGCCGCGTATCGGCCAGGTGCAGGACCAGGTGCGGGCGCTGGAGAAGGAGCTGGAGCGCCTGAAGAGCAAGCTGGCGGCGTCGCAGGGCGATGAGCTGGCGGCGCAGGCGGTCGACATCAAGGGGCTGAAGGTGCTGGCTGCCCAACTGGATGGCGCTGACGTCAAGACGCTGCGTGAGACCATGGACAAGCTGAAGGACAAGCTGCAGAGTGCGGCCATCGTGCTGGGTGCTGTGTCGGATGGCAAGGTCAGTCTGATTGCTGGTGTGACTGCCGATGCGACGGGCAAGGTGAAGGCTGGCGAACTGGTCAACTTTGTGGCGCAGCAGGTGGGTGGCAAGGGTGGTGGCCGGCCGGATATGGCGCAGGCTGGTGGTACCGAGCCGGCCAAGTTGCCGCAGGCGCTGGCTGGGGTTAGTGAGTGGGTGGCTTCAAAGGTTTGATTGTCGAATGAATGAGGGGCGCTTCGGCGCCTCTTTTTTTCGGATATGCATTTAGGTGATGATCGACGGCCGGGCCCGGCCCGTCGCGGCTGGTGACATGTTGCAGCTGGGCGGAACCAAGCGGTTCAACAACGACAACATGTCACCAGCCGCGAAAGCCGTTGAGCCACAGGCGCGCGAGCGGTCGAGCAACGACACGACGCAACTTGCAGCGCAGGCCTCCCCCATCCCCCTTCACCCCCGTTCCCCCTTGCTCCCTAACACCGTCAACAACTCCATCGGCAACGGAAACACGATCGTCGAACTCTTATCCCCCGCAATCTGCGTCAACGTCTGCATATAGCGCAGTTGCATCGCCTGCGGCTGCCGCGCCAGCATCTGCGCGGCCTCGAGCAGCTTCACGGAAGCCTGCAATTCGCCCTCGGCATGGATCACCTTGGCGCGCCGCTCGCGTTCCGCTTCGGCCTGCCGCGCAATCGCGCGGATCATGGTTTCGTTCAGGTCGACATGCTTGATCTCGACGTTCGATACCTTGATGCCCCAGCCGTCTGTCTGCGCGTCCAGCGCCTGCTGGATGTCGAGATTGAGCTTCTCCCGCTCGGCCAGCATTTCATCCAGTTCGTGCTTGCCCAGGACCGAGCGCAGCGTGGTCTGCGCCAGCTGGCTGGTGGCTTCGAGGAAGTTGGCGACCTGGATGATGGCGCGCTCCGGGTCCACCACGCGGAAGTACACGACCGCGTTCACCTTCACCGAGACGTTGTCGCGAGAAATGACGTCTTGTGGCGGCACGTCCATCACCACCGTGCGCAGGTCCACCCGCACCATCTGCTGCACGGCCGGGATGATCAGCACCAGTCCCGGCCCCTTGACCTTCCAGAAGCGTCCGAGCATGAACACCACGCCGCGTTCGTATTCGCGCAGCACGCGGAATGCCGTGATGACGAGCAGTGCCAGCAGGAAGATCAAACCGCCGAAGCTAAATCCGAAGGCCATGGTCAGGCTCCCTTGTCTGGAGTCGGTTGGGGTGGAGTTTGATAAAGCGGGGCGTTGCCGGCGGCGACCACGTCGAGCACCAGGCCGTGCCGGGCGGTGACCAGCACCGGTGTGCCGCGCGCCAGCGGGGTGGCGCTGCGCACGCGCCAGTTCTCGCCGCGCACCGAGGCCCAGCCTTCATCGCGTAGGTCGTCGAGCAGTTCGCCGTGGCTGCCGACCAGCGTATCGGCGCCGCTGACCACCGGCCGCTTGCGCGAGCGCACCAGCACCGCCGACATGCCGAACACGAAGATCGCCGACATCGCCGACAGCGCCGCCACCATCGGCAGCGGTACGCCGAAGCCGGGCACGTCGGTGTCGATCAGCATTACCGCGCCGAAGGCAAAGGCAATGATGCCGCCCACCCCCAGCGCGCCGAAGGTCGGCAGGAACAGCTCCGCCACCATGCAGCCGATGCCCAGCGCCACCAGCGCCAGTCCGGCGTAGTTCACGGGCAGCATATGCAGCGCGAACAGCGCCACCAGCAGGCAGATCGCGCCGGCGATGCCGGGCACCACCATGCCGGGCGTGGAGAACTCGAAGATCAGCCCGTAGATGCCGATCATCAGCAGCATCAGCGCCACGCTGGGTTCGGTGATCACGGCCAGGAAGCGGCTGCGCCAGTCGGGTTCCAGTTCGACCACGGGCGCATTGGCGGTGTGCAGCACGCTGTCCTTGCCGCCGGCCGCGGTGAGCTTGCGGCCCTCGACCTGGCGCAGCAGGGAGGGCAGGTCGGGGGCGACGATGTCGATCACGCGCTGGGCCAGTGCCTCGTTGGCGGACAGGCTGACCGATTCGCGTACCGCGCGCTCGGCCCACTCGGCATTGCGCCCGCGCAGTTGCGCCAAGCCGCGGATATAGGCCGAGGCGTCGTGCATCTGCTTGCGCGCCATGGTGTCGGTGCTGGCCGGTTCGCTGGCCGGGGCGGAAGCGGGGCTGGCGCCGGGCAGGGCGTCGGGCCGCTGCGGTCCGCCGATGCCGACTTGCACGGGGGTCGCGGCCCCCAGGTTGGTGCCGGGCGCCATCGCCGCGATGTGGCTGGCGTAGAGGATGTAGGTGCCGGCGCTGGCGGCGCGCGCGCCGCCCGGGTAGACGTAGCTGGCGACCGGCACCGGCGAGGCCAGGATCGCCTGGATGACCTCGCGCATCGACGCATCCAGCCCGCCGGGGGTGTCCATTTCCAGCACCACCAACTGGGCGCCGGCCTCGCGGGCGCGCGTCATGCCGCGCAGGACAAAGCTGGCGCTGGCCGGGCCGACCGCGCCCTTTAGCGGGATCACGTAGACCGGCGCCGTGGCCGTGGCGGCTGGTGCCGAAGCGGGGCCGGCCGGCGGTGCGGCGCGGGCATGGAAACTGGCGAGTGTGCTGGCGAGCGCGGCGGCGCAGCACGCCAGTGCCAGGCCGACCAGCAGGCGGCCGTGCAGCAGCCGAAGGGCCCGCGCGAGCGCGGTGGCAGGTTTCATCAGGAGGGGCGGGGCACGCAGGGTGCCGTGGTGGCGCCACTTCCAGTGTAGGCCACCGGGCACATCTTGCACGGAGACGTGCCGCTGTCCCGCTTGTGGCGCTCAGGCTGCCGCCAGTTCAGGCTTGTCGGCCGGGCCCGGCGCTTGCGCCGTGAGCGCGTCGACGAGCGCATGCAGCGCCGCGCTGGCCATGGCCGGGTGCCACGCCAGCATGGTGCGCACGCGCCCCGCCGCGCCCAGGCTGTGCTGGCTGATGGCCGGCAGGTCGCGGTACAGGCCCAGCACCGAGCGCGGCACGATCGCCGCGCCGATGCCGGCCGCCACGCAGGCGACGATGGCGTGATACGAGCCCAGTTCCAGCACGCGCGGCGGCGGCGCATCGCCGGTGGCGTACCAGGCCTCGACCCGGGCGCGGTAGTTGCAGCCCGGCTCGAACGCCAGCAGCGTCGGCACTTCCAGGTCGGCGGCGGTGCGGATCGGACGATGGCGCTCGCGCGCGATCACCACCAGTTCTTCCTCGAAGGCCGGGATGGTGGACAGCGCCGGGTCCGGGACCGGCTCGGCGACAAAGGCGCAGTCGACCTCGAAGCGCGCCAGCGCATCCAGCGCCTGGCGCGTGGCCAGCGTCACCAGTTCCAGCTGCACCTCCGGCCAGGCCTGGTGGTACGCGGCGAGCACATTGGGGAGGCGGCTGGCCGCGGTGCTTTCCATCGAGGCGATGCGCAGCCGTCCATGCGGGCGTGCCGGCAGCACCGCCTGGCGGGCCTCGTCGGTCAGCTTCAGGATGCGGCAGGCGTAGTCGAACAGGGTCTGGCCGGCGGGCGTCAGCACCATGCGCCGGCCGTCGCGTACGAACAGCTCGACGCCGAGCGACTGCTCAAGCTGGCGGATGCGGGTGGTGACATTGGACTGCACCCTGTGCAGTCGCTCGGCCGCGCGGGTAATGCCACCGGCTTCGACCACGGTGCGGAAGATTTCGAGGGCAGCGAGATCCATGGGCAGTGGCTCCGGAACAATACATCTCGTATCAGGATGCTTGGCATCTTGATAATTCATTTTTCGGGATGGTTTCCAAAGCGTAGCATACGGAGATCGCAATGCAACCGCTGCCCCCGACCAGCTACCGACATGCCCAATCTGCACAGCATCGATCCTGAACACGCCGCGGCCACCGGCGCCGGCCCGGCCGCGCGGGTGGTTGCGCGCAAGGCCGGACCGGTGGCGGTGGCGATGGCCGGGCTGGTGTCGCTGGCGGTGGTGATGGGCATCGGCCGCTTCGCCTTTACGCCACTGCTGCCGATGATGCTGCATGACGGCAGCGTCACGCTGCACGAGGGCGGCTGGCTGGCCACGGTCAACTACATCGGCTATTTTCTCGGCGCCGCCGTGTGCATGTTTATCCGGCCCGACGCGGTGCGCATGCTGCGCTGGGGGCTGGTGGCCACGGTGCTGCTGACGCTGGGCATGGCACTGCCGGGCGGCATGCCGGCCTGGTCGCTGTGGCGCGCCGCCGCGGGCGTGGCCAGCGCGGTGGTGATGGTCTACACCGCCGGCTGGTGCCTGCAGCGGCTGGCGGAGCTGGGCAAGCCGGAGCTCGCCGGGCTGATCTTCTGCGGGCCGGGGCTTGGCATCGTGGTCACGGGGCTGGGCACCTCCGGCATGGTCGGCGCGGGCTGGCATGCCGACTACGGTTGGCTGGCGTTCACGGCGCTGGCCGCAGTGCTGGTGGCGGCGGTGTGGTGGGTATTCGTGTCGGAACCGGCGCCGGTGCAAAGCGCCGCCGTGCAGGAAGACCTTCCGGCGGACAACCACGCCGCCCGGCTCGACGCCCAGACCTGGACTCTGACGCTGGCCTACGGGCTGGCCGGCTTCGGCTACATCATCACTGCGACCTTCCTGCCGGTGATCGCGCGTGAAGCGCTGCCGGGCACGGTCTGGGCCGACCTGTTCTGGCCGATCTTCGGCGCGGGCGTGGCGGTAGGCGCCTTGCTGGCCACCCGGATCGGCATGGCGCACGACAGCCGCAAGCTGCTGACGATTGCCTACGGCATGCAGGCGCTGGGCGTGGCGCTGGCGGTGGTGTTTCCGACCGTAGTGGGCTTCGCGCTGAGCAGCCTGCTGGCGGGGCTGCCGTTCACCGCGCTGGTGGCATTTGCGATGCGCGAGGCACGCCGGCTGTGGGGCCCGCACGCGCCGCGGCTGATGGGCCTGATGACGGCGTCCTACGGCTTCGGCCAGATCGCCGGGCCGCCATTGGCGACCGCGCTGGTGGCGCGTACTGGGGGCTTCGCCAGCTCGCTCGCGTGCGCGGCGGCGTCGCTGCTGCTGGGGGCGGTGGTGTTCGCCTGGATGCGCCGCGCCTGGCCGCTGGAAGGCGCCCGGAGCTGACCGGCAAGGTGCGCTACAGTATGGCCTTTGCCGCCTGAAGCGCCACGCGTTGCGGCTGCGCCCCGCAGCCGCGCGGCCGGTGGCGCGGCACAGAAGGCCGGGGCCGTACCCGGCACGCGAGACGGGCGGCGCAGGAGCGACCCCCCATGTCTTTTGCCTTGCAGCCCGCGCGTGCCGCGGGCACTGCCCATCCCGTTTCCGCCGAAGAGCAGCGCGTGCGCGTGGACCTTGCCGCCGCCTACCGCCTGGCCGCGCGCGAGGGCTGGGATGACCTGATCTACACCCATATCTCCGCCACGGTGCCGGGCGAGCCCGACCACTTCCTGATCAACCCCTTCGGCTTTGCCTTCGACGAGATCCGCGCCAGCGACCTGGTCAAGATCAACGGCCGTGGCGAGGTCGTTGGCGAAACGGTGCATCCGGTCAACGTGACCGGCTTCGCGCTGCATGCCGCGGTGCATGCGGCACGTCCCGACGCGATGTGCGTGATGCACCTGCATAACACCGCCGGTATCGCGGTGTCCGCGCAGGCCGCGGGGCTGTTGCCGCTGTCCCAGCACGCGATGCGCTTCCACGGCCGCATCGCTTATCACGATTACGAAGGGCTGGCCTTCACCCCGGCCGAAGGCACGCGCCTGACGGCCTCGCTGGGCGAGCATCCCGCCATGCTGTTGCGCAACCATGGCACGCTGACAGTGGGCCGCACCGTGGCCGAGGCCTATGTGCTGATGGCGACGCTGATCAAGGCGTGCGAGATCCAGATCGCCGCGCAGGCCGGCGGCGCGCTGGTGCAGCCGGATGCCGCGGTGGTGCACAAGGCGTCGGAACAGCTGTACGACAACGGCGCGGTCGAGGGCGCATTGGAGTGGCCCGCGTTGCTGCGCAAACTGGATAGAATCGATCCCTCGTACCGGGACTGATCCCCGGCGACAAGATCAATCAAGCACAGGAGCATTGCATGCCGACTTTCCACGTTGAAATGTTTGAAGGCCGTACCATCGAGCAGAAGCGCAAGTTCGTCGAGGAAGTGACGCGCGTCAGCTGCGAAACTTTGGGCTGCTCGGCCTCGGCCGTCGACATCATCATCACCGACATCAAGCGCGAGAACTGGGCCACCGGCGGCGAGCTGTGGGCCGACAAGAAGTAGGACCCGACCCAGCTTCGCACCGGACACCATGCAGCACTTCGCCTCTGACAACTACGCCGGCTTCTGCCCGGAATCGCTGAAGTATTTCCTGGAAGCCAACGCCAGCGGCCACGAACAGGCCTATGGCGACGATACGTGGACCCAGAAGGTCTGCGACCGCATCCGCGACCTGTTCCAGACCGACTGCGAAGTGTTCTTCGTGTTCAACGGCACGGCGGCCAACTCGCTGGCGCTGTCGGCGCTGTGCCAGTCGTACCACTCGGTGATCTGCCACGAGCTGGCGCATATCGAGACCGACGAATGCGGCGGCCCGGAGTTCTTTTCCAACGGCTCCAAGCTGCTGACCGCGCCTGGCGCCGACGGCAAGCTCACGCCCGACGCGGTCGAGGCGCTGGTGACGCGCCGCTCCGATATCCACTATCCCAAGCCCAAGGTCGTGTCGCTGACGCAGTCGACCGAAGTCGGCACGGTCTACACGGTGGAAGAGGTGCGCGCGATTGCCGCCATCGCCAAGCGCCGCCAGCTGCGCGTGCATATGGACGGGGCGCGCTTTGCCAACGCGGTGGCATCGCTGGGCGTGCATCCGTCCGAGATCACCTGGCGCGCCGGCGTCGACGTGCTGTGCTTCGGCGGCACCAAGAACGGCCTGCCGGTGGGCGAGGCGGTGGTGTTCTTCGACCGCCGCCTGGCCGAGGACTTTGCCTATCGCGTCAAGCAGGCTGGCCAGCTGGCGTCGAAGATGCGCTTTATCTCGGCGCCGTGGCTGGGTTTGCTCGAGAACGACGTGTGGCTCGCCAACGCGCGCCATGCCAATGCGATGGCGCAGCTGCTGCAGCAGCACATCGCCGATATTCCGGGCGTGCGCATCATGTTCCCGACGCAGTCCAACGCCGTCTTCGCCGAGCTGCCGCTGCCGGCGATCGAGGCGCTGCGCGCCAAGGGCTGGCGCTTCTACACCTTTATCGGCGCCGGCGGCTGCCGCTTCATGTGTGCGTGGGACCTGCAGCCGCAGACGGTGGAGGCGCTCGCCGCCGACATGCGCGCGGCCTGCACCGCCGCAGCATAGTGAACCCGCCAGATCCATACCTATAACGACGAGACCCCTTCAGGAGCCCCTAAATGCAATACCGATTCTGCCCGCAGTGCGGCGCGCCGCTGGAGGTGCTGCCGCTGTCCGGGCGCGAACGCCACGCCTGCGTGCAGCAGGACTGCGGCTTCGTGCACTGGAACAACCCGCTGCCGGTGCTGGCGGCGGTGGTGGAGTACCAGGACAAGCTGCTGCTGGCGCGCAATGCCGCCTGGCCGGAGAAGATGTTTGCGCTGGTGACGGGCTTCCTGGAGCGCGACGAACCGCCCGAACTGGGCGTGGCGCGCGAGCTGAAAGAAGAGACCAACCTCGATACCGAGTCGGTGTCGCTGATCGGCGTCTACGAGTTCATGCGCAAGAACGAGCTGATCATCGCGTACCACGTCAAGGCGACCGGCGCCGTCGCCCTGTCCGAGGAGCTGGCCGAGTACAAGCTGGTGGCGCCGGAAGACGTGCGCGTGTGGTCGGCCGGCACCGGCTTCGCGGTGGCCGACTGGCTGGCCGCGCGCGGCTACCCGGTGCGCTTCTTCGATCGCCAGACCGGCGAGGACATCCCGGACCCGCGGCGCCCGCACGACTTCAGCCTGCTCGGGGCTTCGCTACAATACCGGTTGTAGACCAACCAAAGTCCCCGGACATCGAAGGAAGAGACGAATGGAGTTCCAGAAAGAAGTGGATGCGCGCGGCCTGAACTGCCCGCTGCCGATCCTGCGCACCAAGAAGGCCCTGGCCGACATGGCCAGCGGCGACGTGCTCAAAGTGCTGGCGACCGATCCCGGCGCCACGCGCGATTTCCAGGCCTTTGCCAAGCAGACTGGCAATGAGCTGCTGTCGCACTCGGAAGTCGACAAGGTGTTCGTGTTCTACATGCGCCGCCGCTGACCCGCACGCCGCAGGGTTGCCCAGAGAGAAAAAGCCGCTCGAAGCGGCTTTTTCTTTGACTGCGCAATGCGCCGGGATCAGGCGGGACCCGTCAGGTGCTCGCGCGATTCCAGGTACGCACTAAACTCCTCGCCGACTTCCGGGTGCTTCAGCGCAAACTCCACGGTCGCCTTCAGGTAGCCCAGCTTGCTGCCGCAGTCATAGCGGCGGCCCTGGTAGCGATAGGCCAGCACCTGCTCCTGGCTTAGCAGGGACTGGATCCCGTCGGTCAGCTGGAACTCGCCGCCGGCGCCCGGCTTCAGTTCGCGCAGGTGGTCGAAGATGCGCGGCGTCAGGATGTAGCGGCCGACCACGCCGAGGTTGGACGGCGCGTCTTCCGGCGCTGGCTTCTCGATGATGTTCGACACCTTGATCACGCCCGGTTCCCACTCGCGGCCCTCGATCACGCCGTACGAACGGCTCTGCTCCGGCGTGATTTCCTCGACGCCCAGCACCGAGCAGTTGTAGTGGTTGTAGGTATCCACCATCTGCTTCATCACCGGCGGGTTGCCGTCGATCAGGTCATCGGCCAGCATGATCGCGAACGGGGTATCGCCGACCAGCTTGGCCGCGCACAGCACCGCGTGCCCCAGGCCCAGTGCCTCGGGCTGGCGCACGTAGTAGCACTCCACGTTGGCGGGCTTGATCGAGCGCACCACGTCCAGCAGCGCCTGCTTGTTTTTGGCCTCGAGCTCCACTTCCAGTTCGAAGGCCTTGTCGAAATGGTCCTCGATGGCGCGCTTGGAGCGGCCGGTGACGAAGATCATCTCGGTAATGCCGGCGGCCATGGCTTCTTCCACGGCGTACTGGATCAGCGGCTTGTCCACCACCGGCAGCATTTCTTTCGGGCTGGCCTTGGTGGCTGGCAGGAAGCGGGTGCCCAGTCCCGCAACCGGGAAGACGGCCTTGGTGACGCGATTTTCCATATCTTGTGTACCTCTCGGATTCTGGTTCATAACCCTGCCAGCCATTGCCGGCGCCGTCTGTCCGGTTCCGTCCGACGAAGCGGACGGAATCACGGCCTGGCAGGGGCGTCCTGGCTGCCCGTCAGGCAGGCAGCCGTTGCAGCTGGCCCTGCAGCTTGGCCAGCGTCTGCTCGAAATCGGCCAGGCGTTGCGTCTCTTGCGCCACCACGGCGGGTGGTGCCTTCGCCACAAAGCTCTCGTTGGATAGCTTAGCGCGGCACTTGCCGATTTCTCCACCGATGCGCTCGACTTCCTTCGACAGGCGCGCCCGTTCGGCGGCCACGTCGATCTCGATCTTCAGCAGCAGGTGATTGCCTCCGGCGATGGCGACCGGCGCGCCGGCGCCTTCCGTCTGCAGGGAGGCTTCATCTTCGAAGACCCGAACCTCAGAAAGTTTCGCCAAAGCCTGGATATGTGCGCTTGCCGCCTTCAGGAAGGCGCTGTCGCCCTCGGCGTAGAGCGGAATACGCTGGGCCGGCGAGATGTTCATTTCGCCACGCAGGTTGCGGCACGCATCGATCACTTCCTTCAGGCGCGCGACCCATTGCTCGGCTTGCTCGTCGATCTTGGCGACGGCCGGCAGGGGGTAGGGCTGCAGTGCGATGGTCTCGGAGCCGTCGCTCTTGGCGCGGCCGGCCAGCGGCGCAACCTTCTGCCACAGTTCTTCCGTGATGAACGGGATGATCGGATGCGCCAGGCGCAGCACCGTTTCCAGCACGCGCAGCAGCGTGCGGCGGGTGGCGCGCTGCTGGGCCTCGGTGCCGTTCTGGATCTGCACCTTGGCCAGTTCCAGGTACCAGTCGCAGTACTCGTCCCAGACGAACTTGTAGATCGCGTTGGCGACATTGTCGAAGCGGTACTCGGCGAAGCCCTTCTCGACCTCGGCCTCCACGCGCTGCAGCAACGACACGATCCAGCGGTCGGCCTGCGAGAAGTCGAGGTAGCCGTCCGGGCCGCAGTCGTTGTTGCACGGGCCCATGCCGCAGTCATGGCCCTCGGTGTTCATCAGCACGAAGCGGGTCGCGTTCCACAGCTTGTTGCAGAAGTTGCGGTAGCCCTCGCAGCGGCCGGTGTCGAAGTTGATATTGCGGCCAAGCGTGGCCAGCGACGCGAAGGTGAAGCGCAGCGCGTCGGCGCCGAAGGCAGGAATGCCCTCGGGGAATTCCTTCTTGGTCTTCTTCTCGATCTTGGGCGCGTCCTTGGGACGGCGCAGGCCGGTGGTGCGCTTCTTCAGCAGCGTATCGAGGTCGATGCCGTCGATCAGGTCCACCGGGTCGAGCGTGTTGCCCTCGGACTTGCTCATCTTCTTGCCTTCCGAATCGCGCACCAGGCCGTGCACGTAGACGGTATGGAAGGGCACCTTGCCGGTGAAGTGCTTGGTCATCATGACCATGCGCGCCACCCAGAAGAAGATGATGTCGTAGCCGGTGACCAGCACCGACGACGGCAGGAAGTGCTGCAGCTCGGGCGTTTCTTCCGGCCAGCCCAGCGAGGAGAACGGCACCAGCGCCGACGAGAACCAGGTGTCGAGCACGTCTTCCTCGCGGCGCAACGCGCCGGTGCTGCCGGCCGCCTTGGCCTTGGCGGCAGCTTCCTCTTCGGTGCGGGCGACGAAGCAGTTGCCGGCATCGTCGTACCACGCCGGGATCTGGTGGCCCCACCAGAGCTGGCGCGAAATACACCAGTCCTGGATATTGCCCAGCCACTGGTTGTAGGTGCTGATCCAGTTTTCCGGCACCAGCTTGATCTCGCCGCTCTGCACGGCTTCGAGCGCCACTTCGGCGATCGAGCGGCCGGGGTAGAAGGTGCCTTCCGGCGCCGGCTTGCTCATCGCGACGAACCACTGGTCGGTCAGCATCGGCTCGATCGCGCTGCCGGTGCGCTCGCTGCGCGGGGTCATCAGCTTGTGCTTCCTGACCTCGACCAGCAGGCCGCGCTTGTCCAGGTCCTCGACGATGGCCCGGCGCGCGTCGAAGCGGTCCAGGCCGGCGTAGGCAGCGGGGGCGTCGGCGACGATCTTCGCGTCCAGCGTCAGGATCGACAGTTGCGGCAGGTTGTGGCGCTGGCCGACGGCATAGTCGTTGAAGTCATGGCCCGGGGTCACCTTGACCACGCCGGTGCCGAATTCGCGGTCGACGTATTCGTCGGCGATCACCGGGATCTGGCGGCCGGTCAGCGGGAGGTGCACGAACTTGCCGATCAGGTGCGCGTAGCGCTCGTCTTCCGGGTGGACCATCACGGCCACGTCGCCCAGCATGGTTTCCGGGCGGGTAGTGGCCACGGTCAGGTCGGTCAGGCCACCCTTGGGGTCAGCCTCGACCAGCGGATAGCGGATATGCCAGAGCGAGCCTTCTTCCTCGACGCTGTCGACTTCCAGGTCGGACACGGCGGTGCCCAGCACCGGGTCCCAGTTGACCAGGCGCTTGCCGCGGTAGATCAGGCCCTGCTCGTGCAGGCGCACGAAGACTTCGGTGACCGCCTGCGACATCTCCGGCGACATGGTGAAGTACTCGCGGCTCCAGTCGATCGACGCGCCCATGCGCCGCACCTGGCGGGTGATGGTCGAGCCCGACTCTTCCTTCCAGGCCCAGACCTTCTCGGTGAACTTCTCGCGGCCCAGGTCATGGCGCGACACCCCTTCGCCTTCAAGCTGGCGCTCCACCACGATCTGCGTGGCGATGCCGGCGTGGTCGGTGCCCGGCACCCACAGCGTATTGGCCCCCGCCATGCGCGCGTGACGCGTCAGCCCGTCCATGATGGTCTGGTTGAAGGCGTGGCCCATGTGCAGCGTGCCGGTCACATTGGGCGGCGGCAGCTGGATCGCAAAGTCCGGGCGGGCAGGGTCGAAGGTCGGCTTGGCGATGCCGCGCTTCTCCCACTCAGGGCCCCATTTCGCCTCGATGGCGGCGGGTTCGAAGCTCTTGGCAAGCGATTGGTCTTGGGCGGTCATGCTGGGATATCGATGTTGGCGGGTGCGTCGCAGGCTGCAGCGGCCCGCGGGCCGGCCTTGCGCCAGTGAAACGTCAAATTATACGGGGGCAGGCCGGCCGGTGCCTATTTTGTGGACGGCGGGCCCGGCCGGCCAGGGGTTGCCGGCGCAGGTTCCCGGCTCCGGCCAGGACGGCTTTCGTCCATTGGATGTGACGGATCGGACAGGGCCGACCGGTATAATCGACGCCATTCCACAAGGCCCCTCCGATGTCCGACCTGCTTGCCAACCTGAACGCCGAACAACTAGCCGCCGTGACCCTGCCTGACGAGCCGGCGCTGATCCTGGCGGGTGCGGGCAGCGGCAAGACCCGCGTGCTGACCACGCGCATCGCCTGGCTGATCCAGAACGGGCATGTCTCGCCGGCCGGCATCCTGGCGGTGACCTTTACCAACAAGGCCGCTAAGGAAATGCAGACGCGGCTGTCGGCGATGCTGCCGATCAACACCCGCGGCATGTGGATCGGCACCTTCCACGGCCTGTGCAACCGCTTGCTGCGCGCGCATTTTCGCGATGCCGGCCTGCCGCAGACCTTTGCCATCCTGGACAGCCAGGACCAGCTCTCGGCGATAAAGCGGCTCTTGAAGTCGCTCAACGTCGACGACGAGAAGTACCCGGCCAAGAACCTGCAGTACTTCATCAACAACGCCAAGGAGCAGGGCCTGCGCCCGGCCGATGTCGAGGCCAACGACGACTTCAACAAGCGCTTCGTCGACCTCTACGCCGCCTACGACACGCAGTGCCAGCGCGAGGGCGTGGTCGACTTTGCCGAGCTGCTGCTGCGCTGCTACGAGCTGCTGCGCTACAACGACGCGATCCGCCAGCACTACCAGCACCGCTTCCGCCATGTGCTGGTCGACGAGTTCCAGGACACCAACGTGCTGCAGTACCAGTGGCTCAAGCTGCTGGCCGGCCATGGCACGCAGAACCCCGCCGCGGTCTTTGCGGTGGGCGACGACGACCAGAGCATCTACGCCTTCCGCGGTGCCAACGTCGGCAATATGCGCGACTTCGAGCATGAGTTCCGTGTGCGCAGGATGATCAAGCTGGAGCAGAACTACCGCTCGCACGGGCATATCCTGGATTCGGCCAACCACCTGATTTCGCACAACGCGCGCCGCCTGGGCAAGAACCTGCGCACCGACGCCGGCCATGGCGAGCTGGTGCGGGTGTTCCATGGCGGCTCGGACGGCCAGGAGGCCGCCTGGATCATCGACGAAATCCGTGACCAGATCGCGCAGGGCGCCAGCCGCGCCGAGATTGCGATCCTGTACCGCAGCAACGCGCAGTCGCGCGTGATCGAGCATGCGCTGTTCTCCGCGGGCATCCCATACCGCGTGTACGGCGGCCTGCGCTTCTTCGAGCGCGCCGAGATCAAGCACGCGCTGGCTTACATGCAGCTGCTGGAGAATCCGCGCAACGATGCCGCCTTTGGCCGCGTGGTCAATTTCCCGGCGCGCGGCATCGGCGCGCGCTCGCTTGAAGTGCTGCAGGACATGGCGCGCCAGTACGACTGCGCGCTGGCCGAGGCGGTGGCCTACGTGCCCGGCGCCGCCGGCAGCAAGCTAGCGGCGTTCACGCGGCTGATCGAGCGGATGCGCGACGAGACCCGGCGCATGACGCTGGCGGAAACCGTCGAGTACGTGATCAACACCAGTGGCCTGATCACCCACTACCAGGGCGAGAAGGAGGGCCAGGACCGTATCGAGAACTTGCAGGAACTGGTGACCGCGGCGCAGGCCTTCGTGGTCGAGGAGGGCTACGGGCTGGATGCGCTGGCCGCCGCGATCCCGGTGGACCGCGCCGCGCCGACTCCGGCGCTGGCCGAAGGCGACCAGTCGCAACAGGTGCTGGATCCCGAGGCGCTGCCGGTGGTGATGACGCCGCTGGTCGCGTTCCTGACGCATGCCTCGCTGGAGGCCGGCGACAACCAGGCCCAGGCCGGCCAGGACGCGGTGCAGATGATGACCGTGCACGCGGCCAAGGGGCTGGAGTTCGACGTGGTCTTTATCACCGGGCTGGAGGAAGGACTGTTCCCGCACGAGAACAGCATGATGGACCCGGACGGCCTGGAGGAAGAACGGCGGCTGATGTACGTGGCAATCACGCGCGCGCGCCAGCGACTGTTCCTGTCGTTCGCGCAAAGCCGCATGCTGCACGGCCAGACGCGCTACCACGTGCGCTCGCGCTTCTTCGAGGAACTGCCCGAGGCCTCGCTCAAATGGCTCACGCCGCCGGCGCAGAGCTACGGCGGCGTGCGCAAGCAGGAACGGGACAGCGCGTGGGGCAAGGACTGGTACCGCAAGCCCGAAGACGTGCCCTACACCGGCACGCGCCCGACCGGCGGCATGGACAATGGCAACGGGTATGCCGATGCCAAGCGCGAGGCCGGCACCGGCTTCCGCGTGGGTCAGTCGGTGTTCCACAACAAGTTCGGCGAAGGCGTGATCACCGCGCTGGAGGGCGAGGGCGCCGATGCGCGCGCCAATATCAAGTTCAAGCGCCACGGCGCCAAGTGGCTGGCGCTGTCGGTGGCGAAGCTGGACGCGATCGACTGACCGGGTCCGGCTTCGCGGGCAGGCGCACCGCGTTCAGGCTCCTCGGGTTGCGCCTCGGCTTACTTTAGGGCAGGGCATGGCGCACCTCGCTGGCCTTCTGCTCGGGGCTGTCCACCGTCCGCAGCGGGTTGATAAACAGCGAAGCCAGCGCGCCGACGCCCAGCAGCACCGCCGAGATCATAAAGGGCAGGTCATAGCTGCCGGTGCGCTCGATCAGGTAGCCGAACACCACCGGCGACACCATGCCGGCCAGGCCGAAGCCGGTGTTCATCATGCCGCCCGCGGTGCCGGCGTACTTGCCCGCGATGTCCAGCGGCAGGCTCCACAGCACGGCATTGGTCAGCTCCAGGAAGAAGAACGACAGCGACAGCAGGATCACGGCGTTGACGGCATCGGCCGTGGATGTCATCGGCACGATGAACATCAGCGAGCCGGCCAGCCCCAGGAACAGGATCGAGCCGCGCGCCAGCCGCAGGTTGCCGGTGCGCCGGAAGATGCGGTCGGACAGCACGCCGCCAAGGGTGTCGCCAACCACGCCCGCCATCAGCGGCAGCGCCGTGAACAGCGCCAGCTGCTTCAGGTCGAAGCCGCGCGCTTCCTTCAGGTACGACGGCAGCCAGGTCAGGTAGACCCATAGCGACCAGCCGTAGCAGAAGTCGACGAAGGTCACCAGCCACATGCGCCGGAACAGCCGCCGCCAGGGCGTGGCCGCCTTCGCCGCCTGCTGGCATTCGCCGCGCCGGTAGCCGATTTCCTGCAGTTCCTGCGCGCTCACGCGGCTGTGCTGGTCGGGCGTATCCTTGAACACGAAGGCGTAGAGCAGGGTCCAGCCCAGGCTGACCGCACCGAGCACGATAAACGCTTCGCGCCAGCCCGCGGCTGCGACGATGGCCAGCACCACCGGCGGCGTGATCGCGCCGCCCAGCCGCGCGAAGCTGTGCGTGATGCCCTGCGCGAAGCCGCGCTCGGCCACCGGCATCCAGTAGGTGAAGGCGCGCGTCGCGGTCGGGAATGCGCCGCCTTCGCCGATGCCGAGCGCAAAGCGCAGCACCACCAGCATCAGCACGCTGCCGGCGAAGCCGGTCAGCACCGTGGCCACGCCCCAGATCAGCGACAGCGCGATCAGCACCTTCTTGGGCCCGAACTTGTCCGACATCCAGCCGCCGAGGATCTGCATGGCGGCATAGGGATAGGCAAAGGCCGAGAACACCAGCCCCAGCTGCGACGAAGTCAGCCCCATTTCCTCACGGATCAGCGGGGCGGCGACCGAGATGTTGACGCGGTCGATATAGGCGATGAAATACATCAGGCACATGACGCCCAGGATCATGTGCCGGGTCTTGATGCGTTGCTTCATACCACCTCCTTTGCGCGGTGAGTGCGCGTGGCGATAACGGGGCGGGCGGCCGGCGCTGGTCCATAGCCATGCGCCTTCGGCTCGCCGGGGGCGCGGCGTTGGCCGCGCTGCCCCGTCCTAGAGCAATCTGTCTGGTCTTGAGTCGTGTCTCCTGGCTGGGTGGGTATGTGGGTATGGGTCGGCAGGCTCCTTGGCGAGGGTTGTGGAAAAGCAGGCGGGGCGCTCAGGCGTGGTCCAGCAGCCTGAGCCGCTGCACCTTGCCCGACGGGCCGCGCGGCAGCTCGGCGATAAAGCGGAACTCCTTTGGCGTCTTGTAGCGGCCCAGCTCGCGCAGGCAGTGCGCGCGCAGCGCCGCGTCATCGCAGGGCACGGCCTCGCGCATCACCACGTAGGCGACGATCTCCTGCCCGTAAGCGGGATCCGGTATGCCTACTGCCGCGGCTTCGAGCACGGCCGGGTGGCGCAGCAAGGCCTCGTCGATCTCGCGCGGGGCGATGTTCTCGCCGCCCTTGATGATCAGTTCCTTGGCACGGCCGGTGATGTAGAAGTAGCCGTCGGCATCGCGGTAGCCGAGGTCGCCGGTGCGCAGCCAGCCATCGGCGGTGAAGCTCTCGCGCGTGATCTCCGGCGCCTTGTAGTAGCCCGCCATTACGTTTTCGCCCTGGAGCACGATCTCGCCGACCTGGCCGTCGGGCAGCGGCTTGCCGTCGCGCCCGAGCACGCGCGCGCGCGTGCCGGAGGGCCGGCCGATGCTGCCGATGCGCCGCCGCCGCGGATCGAGCGGATTGCTGAAGGCCGGCGCGGCGGTCTCGGTCATGCCCATGGTCTCGATCACGCCGATGCCGAAGCGCGCCTCGAAGGCGAGGTGGTGCTCGGGCGGCAGCGCGGCGGAGGCCGAGCGGCAGAAGCGCACGCCGCCGGGCGCCTGGCCATCCGGATCGTTCAGCAGGTAGGCGATGATGGTCGGCACCACGTTGAGCCAGGTGCAGCCATGGCGCGCAATGTCCTTCCAGAAGCCGCTGGCGGAGAAGCGTATCGGCATCACCACCGACCCGCCGTGCACCAGGGGCGCGATCGCCGTCACGACCAGGCCGTTGATGTGGTACAGCGGCAGCGTTGCCAGCACGCGGTCGTCCGGGCCGAGGCAGTGCTCGCGGCTGACGTTGGCGCCGTTGGTCACCAGGTTGTGCTGGGTGAGCAGCACGCCCTTGGGCGTGCCGGTGGTGCCGGACGTGTACATCAGCAGCGCCGGGGCATGGGGCTGTGGTGGCGACAGCGGCGCTGCCGTTTCGCGCATGGCGGGCAATGGTGGCAGGCTGTCGCCGTCCGGCGCGGTGACGACCACCGGCACGTCCAGCCCGGCTTCGCACAGCGCCGCGCGGATGGTGGCTTCACCGTCGGGCCAGGTGAACACCAGCCGCGTGTCCGAATGCGCGAGGATGTAGCGCAGCTGGGCCGGCTGGCATAGCAGGTTGAGCGGGTTGACGACCAGCCCGCAGGCCATGGTGCCGAGCAGCAGCCGCGCGGTCTGCTCGCCGTTGGGCAGGTACACCGACACCGTCTGGCCGCTGGCGAGGCCGGTTGCCGCATAGCGGCGGCGCAGCGTGTCGGCGTCGGCAGCGAGCGCGCCGAAGGTGAGTACGTTGCCGCTGTCCGGGGACAACAGGTACGGCTTGTCGGGCCATTGCGCGGCACGCGTGGCCAGCAGCCCGGCCAGGGTGTCGACTTGGGGATCGGTGCGCGCGTTCATTTGCCGACCCTCGCGAAGTAGTCGCCCAGCAGCTCGGCTTCATCGGGCACGCGCTCGGCAATCGGCACGGCGATGCGGGTGATGTTGAGGTACTGGCGCCAGCCGAGGTTGTCCGAGAAGCTGTTGCCGCCCCAGGTGCCGCAGCCCATCGACAGCGAGAACGGCAGGCCGTTGTCGAAATTGCCACCGGTGGCGAAGCAGTGGGCCTGGTTGACGATCACGCGCGCGACAGGCAAGTCCTGTCCCAGCTGCAGGGCCTGGCGCGGATTGGATGAATGCAGGCCGACCGAATGCCCGGCGCCCATATAGGCATAGAGGCGCGCCACGCCTGCGACTGCCGCGGCAAAGTCGGCAGCCCGGTAGAGCGTCAGTACGGGCGAGAGCTTTTCGCCGGAGAAGGGATAGTCGCGGCCGACTCCGGTTTCCTCGACCAGCAACATGGTTGGCTGGAGCGCGCGCACGCGCTCCAGCCCGGCGAGTTCGGCAATGCGCGTCGCGCTCTGCCCGGTGAAGCTGCCGGCCAGCTTGCCGTCGCGCCACATCAGCGCCTGCAGCCGTGCCTTTTCCGTGGCCGTGAGCAACACGCCGCCGACTGCGGCAAGTGCTTCGAGCATGGGTTTGTAGATGGCGTCGAGCACGACCAGGCTGTTCTCCGACGAGCAACTGGTGGCGTTGTCGAAAGTCTTGGAACGCACGATCCTGGCCGCGGCGTCGGCCGGCGCGGCGCTCGCGTCGATGACCGAGGCCACGTTGCCGGCGCCGACGCCGAAGGCCGGTGTGCCGCAGGTGTAGGCCATGCGCACGTTGGCCTGCGAGCCGGTCGCGACCACCAGGTCGGCCTGGCGCATCAGCGCCGCGGTGGCGGCCTTGGAGACCGGTGCCGGCAGCATCTGCACGAGGTCGGCGGGCAGGCCGGCGCGGGCAAACTCGGCATGGATGAACGACAGCAGCAGCTCGCACGTGCCCTGGCCCTTGGGCGATGGCGCCACGACCACGCTGTTGCCGCACTTGAGCGCGTTGATGATCTTGTTGGCGGGCGTGGCCGCGGGATTGGTCGACGGCGTGATGGCCGCGACCACGCCTACCGGCCGCGCGATTTCCGTGATGCCCGACGCGGCATCCTGAGCGATCACGCCCACGGTCTTGCGGCCATGCAGGTCGCGCAGCAGCCCCAGCGTCTTGCGGTGGTTCTTGCGCAGCTTGTCGTCGACGTTGCCGAGCCCGGTGTCGGCTACGGCACGCTCTGCCAGCGCGCGGTTGCGCGTGGGTTCCATGATGGCCCACGCCGCCGCGGCGACGGCTGTGTCGACAGTGGCCTGGTCGGCACGCGCGAACTCGCGCTGCGCTTGCCGCGCCCTGGCCACGACCGCTGTGACGGCTTCGGCTGCATGGTCGGGCAGGGAGGCCTGCGGTAGGGGCAAATCGGAATTGCTGGACTGCCGGGGATGCAGTAATTGCACACTCATGGATCGACTCCGCAGTTTGGACGGGTGGGGCCGTTGCGGCTGCTGTGTCGTGCACTTCGCGGCAGGTGCGCTGCGGTGCGTCGCGGTGAGTAGCAGGTTTGGCCGGCCCCGCATCGAATCTAGTGAAGCTGGCCGGACAGTCAGTCCCAATTTGTGCGCTTTCGCAAGCGCGCAGCGGGCGTGCGACGGAGTTATCAGTTTTCGGGACGCGCAGGCGTCCCGGAATCTTCTAAATTCAATCCATGAGCAATCATTCGAACGCCGCCGCGGTGCGCGCTTTCCGCATCCTCGAGATCCTGTCCGCAGCCGATGCACCCATGTCGCTGTCGGCCATCGTGCAGGCCATCGGGCTGCCCAAGCAGACCGTGCACCGCCTTCTCAAGCAGCTGGAAAGCACCTGGTTGGTGTCGCGCACGGCCGGCAACCGCCATTACGAGTGTTCGTCGCGCGTGCGCCAGCTCGCCGTCAATGTGCTGATGCAGGCCGGGCCCGCAGCCGCGCGGCACGCGATCCTTCAGCAGCTGGTCGACAAGGTCGGGGAGACCTGCAACCTGACCATGCTGTCGGGCGACGACGTGGTGTACCTGGACCGGGTGGAAACGCAATGGCCGCTGCGCATGCACCTGCAACCGGGGTCGCGGGTGCCGCTGCACTGCAGCGCCAGCGGCAAGCTGTTGCTGGCGTTCCTGCCCAGTGCGCAGCGCGAGCGCCTGGTGGCCAGCCTGCCGTTGCGCGCGCACTCCGCGCACACCATCACCAATGCCGAGGCGCTGCACACGGAGTTGTCCGAGACGCGGCGGCGGCGCCTGGGCATCAATAACCAGGAAAACCTGGAAGGGATGATTGCGGTCGCGGTGCCGGTGATGCGTGACCGCAACCGTGCCTGCGCGGCGATTGCCGTGCAGGTGCCGCTGGCGCGCATGTCGATGGACCAGCTGATGACGTTCGTGCCGGACCTGCGCCAGGCGGCGGAAGCGATGGTGAAGACGTTCAGTGAATAGGGCGCGGGGCGGAAGGGAATCGCGTGGCGTCGGTTTGCTCCCTTTCCCGCTTGCGGGAGAGGGAGCACACAATCAGCGTGTGGAAGGCCTTCAGGCGCCTGGCGCCATCGGCGCAGCCGGCTCGACACCCGGCGGCGTCACGTTGAAACAGCCGCGATACGTCGCATAGAACGAGCAGTACAGGATCGCCAGCATCAGCAGCGAGTAGGGCGTCACGAGGAACGACAACACCGTCTCCGCCCCGAACGCGCTGAACACCGCCTCCAGCAAGAACGGAATCGCCACCAGCAGCATCGCGAACAGCACGGCATAGGTGAAGAACGCGCCGCGGTTACGCCAGCACGCGGTCCAGCTGAAGAACAGCGCCTTGACCGGCGGCACGCCGTGCCAGGCGGCCAGCAACGGCGCGAACCAGAACATCATCGCGATCGGCGTGTACAGCAGCGCGCCGATCATCATCGCGTAGTAGAGCTGGCGCACGGCCTCGGCCGATGGCGCCTCTTCCTTCAGCACGATCGGCACCAGCGCGCTCATGTCCACCACCGAGCCCGCGATCAGGCCCAGTATGAACACCAGCCCGGCATAGATGCCGCCCAGCACCAGCAGGTTGCGCGTGGCTTCCTTGCCGTTGGTGCGAAAGCCCGCCAGCAGCACGGTGGGCATCACGCGCTTGTTCAGGATCACGTCGCGGCACGCGGTCATCACGCCGACCGACAGGCCGGGCGTGACCACCAGCAGCGCGATGATGCCGATTAGCGGCACCACGATCGCCAGTTGCGCGGCGATCAGGTAGACGAACAGCAGCATCAGGAACGTGAGCGGATTCTTGCGGAACAGCCAGATGCCCTGGCGGAACCAGACGTAGCCTTCCTTGGCAGGGACTTCCAGTAATTGCATTGATCAGATCCAGGGGAGCGGGGCGTGCGCGGGGTTCGCGTCCAGGCGCCGGCGCAGGATACGTTCGAAATGGGTCGGATCGTGCGGCTGCAGCATGTCGGCCTCGCGCGGCAGGTAGAAGTCCCACAGTCGCGATACCCAGAAGCGCAGCGCACCCGCGCGCAGCATGTCCTGCCAGTGCGCGGCCTCGGTGCCGGTCAGCGGCCTGACCGCATGATAAGCCCGCAGCAGCGCCTGCGCGCGCTCGTGGTCGAGTTCGCCGCTGGCCAGGTCGATGCACCAGTCGTTGACGGTGACCGCCAGGTCGAACAGCCACTTGTCGTTGCCGGCAAAGTAGAAGTCGAAGAAACCGCCCAGCCGGTGGCGCCCGCTGCCGTCCTCTTCGAACAGCGCGTTGTCGCGGAACAGGTCGCAGTGGCAGGGGCCTTCGCCTAGGCTGGCGTAGTCCGCGCTGGCGAAGAACACGGCCTGGTGGGCGATCTCCCGCTGCAGCAGCGCGCGCTGGCCAGCATCGAGGAAAGGCAGGATCTCGGCTTCCGTCTTCTGCCACCACGGCAGGCTGCGCAGGTTGGGCTGGCGGTGCGGGTAGTCCTGACCGGCCAGGTGCATGCGCGCCAGCATGTCGCCCACTTCGGCGCAGTGCTGCCGGTCGGGCGCCAGTTGCGACGCCCCGGGCAGCCGTGTGACGATGGTGGCGGGCTTGCCCTTGAGCGGGCGCAGGATCTCGCCGTCGCGCGCCGGGATCGGCGCCGGCACGCGGATGCCGCGTTCGGCCAGGTGTGCCATCAGGTGTAGGTAGTAGGGCAGCTGCTCGAACGTCAGGCGCTCGAAGATGGTCAGCACGTACTGGCGCGCCTGGCCCTCGTGCTCCATGGTGAGGAAGAAATTGCTGTTCTCGATGCCAGAGGCGATGCCGCGCAGTTCGCGCACTTCGCCAAGGTCGAAATCCAGCAGCCAGCGGGCGATCTCGTCCTGCGAGACCGTGGTGAATACGGCCATACTCGTTGTGTGAAGCGAATCGGAAAGCGGCGGAGGCAGTTGCGGACAAAACGCGGTCCGCCGCCGCGGCATGACTGCCGGAGGGCCGGCGCGGCCCGGCTATGCCGGGCCGTGGGCTAGTCCACTGAATCCGTGGACGACGTTCAGAACTTCAGGTTGACCGACGGCACGCGGTTGACGTCATGCTCGCGGATCCTGGGCGAGCTGTCTTCCGGCTTGCTCATCTCATACTTGGTGCCGAAACCCGATTGGACCTGGATGTCGGTGGCCCGGCCCTTGTTGCGGTACTCGCGCACCTGCGTGCCGTCGCGCTCATTGAGCTGGAAGCTCGGCTGGCGCGGCTGGTTCAGCTGCGACTTGGCCGCCGGGGCAATCGGCTGGTTGTTGATCTGGTTCAGCTCCTGCTGCGTCAGCGCATTGCTTTGCTGCTCCTGGGCCAGCGCCAGGCCGGGAGCGACCAGCGCCAGCGCGGCGGCCGCGATGGCGGCGATCCGGGCCGGGGACAGCCTGGCAGGTTCAGGTTCGTCAGCCACGGCGACGAACCGGGTGGCCCGGACGGGTGAGGGGGAGGTCATCAGGTGCTCCTGTGCAGCGCTGCGCGTATCGGGCGCGCAGCGCCGCGGCATGCGGCAGTTTGACTGGCGGTGGGTCTGCGCTCCGGCGGCGCCGGGGCCTGGCAGACGGACAAGTTCCATTCTAGCAATTCCTGCCGTGCGCAGGCCGCCGCCGTGCCCCGTGGGACACCTGCGCAACGGCGCGATGTGCTGGGAACGCGGCTTGCGGCGGGGCGCCGCGCCCCGCGTCCCGCCCGCCAGCCTTACAGGTAGAACATTTCTTCCTTGGGCGGGATCGGCTTGTCGCCGCCGCGGCGCTCGTAGTAGTCGTAGACCGCTTCGAGCACTTCATGCGGTTCGTCCACGATCTTCATCAGGTCCAGGTCGTGCTCGGCGATCAGGCCCATCGGCAGCAGCGTGAAGCGGAACCAGTCGAGCAGGCCCTTCCAGAAGCGGCTGCCGAACATGATCACCGGCACCGAGCGCGACTTGCCGGTCTGCACCAGCGTCAGCACCTCGGCCAGCTCGTCGAGCGTGCCAAAGCCGCCTGGCATCACGATAAAGGCGTCCGAGTTCTTGACGAAGGTGACCTTGCGCGTAAAGAAGTGGCGGAAGCGCATGGCAATGTCCTGGTACGGATTGCCCTGCTGCTCGTGCGGCAGCTCGATGTTCAGGCCGACGCTGGCGGACTTGCCGGCGTGCGCGCCCTTGTTGGCCGCTTCCATGATGCCCGGACCGCCACCCGAGATCACGGCAAAGCCGGCATCGGAGAACAACCGCGCGATCTCGATGGTGCGTTGGTAGTAGGGCGAATCCTCGCGCAGGCGTGCGCTGCCGTAGATCGACACGGCCGGGCGGATCTCGGAGAGGTACTCGGTCGCCTCGATGAACTCTGCCATAATCGTGAACATTTGCCACGAAGCGCGCGCCTTCTTTGCGGTAGCGCGGTCTTCGTCGGCCAGCGCACGCAGGCTGGGAATCATCTTGCGCGGATTGGCACGCGCGGCCGCCGCGGCGGCCTTTTCAGCCGCCACTTCGGGCGGATGGCCCGCGGCGGCGGCATCGGCTGCGGCGGCTACGGCTGCGGCGTGTTCGGAAGCAGCCTCCGGCGGGGGTTGTACGGTATCGCCGGAGATATCGGAAACATCCGGGTCAGCAAGGGGGGCGGTCGAAGCACCGCCTGCAGCGGCACCAGTCAATTTTGAGTCCATGGGAATGTCGGATAGTCCAAAAACACTCTTGCTCGTCGATGGATCGAGCTATTTGTATCGCGCTTATCACGCTCTGCCGGACCTGAGGAATGGAGAGGGTCTGCCCACAGGGGCAATCTACGGCATGATCAACATGCTGCGCAAGCTGCGCAACGATTACCCGGCAGAGTATAGCGCTTGCGTATTCGACGCAAAGGGCAAGACCTTCCGCGACGACATGTATCCGGCCTACAAGGAGCACCGCCCGTCCATGCCGGAAGACCTGGCGCGCCAGATCGAGCCGATCCATGAAGCCGTGCGCGCACTGGGCTGGCCGATCGTGGTGGTGGACGGTGTCGAGGCCGACGACGTGATCGGTACGCTGTCGCGCCAGGCCGCCGAGCAGGGCGTGCGCACGGTGGTGTCCACCGGCGACAAGGACCTGGCGCAGCTGGTCAACGACCAGGTCACGCTGGTCAATACCATGAGCGGCGAGGTCCTCGATCCCCCCGGTGTGGTGGCCAAGTTCGGCGTGCCGCCCGAGCGCATCATCGACTACCTGTCGCTGATCGGCGATGCGGTCGACAACGTGCCTGGCGTGCCCAAGGTCGGCCCCAAGACCGCGGTCAAATGGCTGGCAGAGCATGGTTCGCTCGACGGCGTGATGGCCGCCGCGCCCGGCATCAAGGGCGTGGTGGGCGAGAACCTGCGCAATACGCTGGAATGGCTGCCGATGGCGCGCAAGCTGGTCACGGTCAAGACCGACTGCGACCTGAGCGCCGCGGTGGCGGATTTCCACGCGCTGCGCGAAGCCGGCGAAGACAAGGAAAAACTGGTGGCGTTCTTCTCGCGCTACGGCTTCAAGAGCTGGCTGCGCGAAGCGACCGGCGAGAGCCTGCCCGATGCGCGCGCCCAGGCCCGCGCCCGCGCCGCGGCCACGGCGCCGGCGCAGGGTGGCCTGTTCGATGCCCCGGCGGCTGCAAGCGAAGCCCAGGCGCAGCCGGCGGACGAGGCCGCGCCGACCGAGATCCGCTACGAGACCGTCACCACCCAAGGCATGCTCGAGGACTGGATGCGGCGCATCGAAGCCGCGCCGCTGGTGGCGATCGATACCGAAACCACCTCGCTCGACCCGATGCAGGCGCAGCTGGTCGGCATCTCGCTGTCGGCCGACCCGGGCGAGGCCTGCTATATCCCGGTGGCGCACCGCGGGCCGGACGTGGCCGGGCTGCCCGACCACGGCCAGCTCTCGCGCGAATTCGTGCTGGAGCGCATGCGCGCGTGGCTCGAGGATGCCAGCCGCCCCAAGCTGGGCCAGAACCTCAAGTACGACATCCACGTCTTCGCCAACCACGGCGTGACGCTGCGCGGCGTGCTCCACGACACCATGCTGCAGAGCTACGTGCTGGCCTCGCACCGCAACCACGGCATGGACAGCCTGGCCGAGCGCCTGCTCAGCCTGAAGACCATCACCTATGAAGAGGTGTGCGGCAAGGGCGCCGGCCAGATCTGCTTTGACCAGATCGACCTGGCGCGCGCCACCGAGTACGCCGCCGAAGACGCCGACGTAACGCTGCGCCTGCACCGCAAGATGCTCCCGCAGGTCGAGGCCGCGGCCGGCCTGCGCCGCGTGTACGAAGAGATCGAGATGCCGGTCTCGGTGGTGCTGCAGAAGATCGAGCGCAATGGCGTGCTGATCGACGCCGAGCGCCTGGCCGCGCAGAGCGCCGAGCTGGGCCAGCGCATGCTGGCGCTGGAGCAGTCCGCGTACGAGGCCGCGGGCCAGCCGTTCAACCTGGGCTCGCCCAAGCAGATCGGCGAGATCCTGTTCAGCCAGATGAAGCTGCCGGTGGTGAAGAAGACCGCCAGCGGCGCGCCGTCGACCGACGAAGAGGTGCTGCAGAAGCTGGCCGAGGACTATCCGTTGCCCAAGCTGCTGCTGGACTACCGCGGCCTGTCCAAGCTCAAGTCCACCTATACCGACAAGCTGCCCAGGATGGTCAACGCGCGCACCGGGCGCGTCCACACCAGCTACGGGCAGGCCACCGCGGTGACTGGCCGGCTGGCGTCGACCGAGCCCAACCTGCAGAACATCCCGGTGCGCACCGAGGAAGGCCGCCGCATCCGCGAAGCCTTTATTGCCGAGCCGGGAAGCGTGATCGTGTCGGCCGACTACTCGCAGATCGAGTTGCGCATCATGGCCCATATCTCGGGCGACGAGAACCTGCTGCGCGCCTTCGCTAACGGCGAGGACATCCACCGCGCCACCGCCGCCGAGATCTTCGGCGTGGAGCGCGACGCGGTCAGCAGCGAGCAGCGCCGCTATGCCAAGGTGATCAACTTCGGGCTGATCTACGGCATGAGCGCGTTCGGGCTGGCCAGCAACCTGGGCATCGAGCGCGAGGCCGCCAAGCACTATATCGACCGCTACTTCATGCGCTACCCCGGCGTGGCCCACTACATGGAAGAAACCCGGCAGACCGCGCGCGAGCAGGGCTATGTCGAGACCGTGTTCGGCCGCCGGCTGTGGCTACCCGACATCAACGGCGGCAGCGGCCCGCGCCGGCAGGCCGCCGAGCGCGCCGCCATCAACGCGCCGATGCAGGGTACCGCCGCCGACCTGATCAAGCTGTCGATGATCGCGGTGCAGGGATGGCTGGAGCGCGACGGCCTGCAGACGCGCCAGATCATGCAGGTCCACGATGAACTGGTGCTGGAGGTGCCGGAGCACGAGCTGGAGCTGGTCAGGGTGCGGCTGCCGGAACTGATGTGCACGGTGGCGGATTTGCGCGTGCCGCTGGTGGCCGAGGTCGGCAGCGGCGCGAACTGGGAAGAAGCGCACTGAAGGCCGCCCGGCCCACCTGCCTCGTGCGTGGCGGTATCGAATGTAGCGACTGCTGAGTCGGGCTTTGCGGCTTGCAAGGCATGCTGCGATGCAGCAGACTGTGGAAATGCCTCAGGCAAAGATTTCCAAAACGCATCGGGTAGACCATGACAGAAGCAAAGGCGCACCGCATCGTTGTTGTCGGCGGCGGGGCAGGAGGGCTGGAACTGGTAACCAGGCTGGGCGACAAGCTCGGCCGCAAGGGCGCGGCGCAGGTGGTGCTGGTGGACCGCCTGCCGACCCATATCTGGAAACCGCTGCTGCACGAAGTCGCTGCCGGCAGCATGGATCCCAACACGCACCAGCTGGAATATGCGGCGCAGGCGCGCTGGCATCATTTCGAGTTCCAGCAGGGCGAGCTGACCGGCATCGACCGCACCCGCAAGACCATTGCGGTCTCGGCCTGCTTCGACCAGGACGGCGCCGAGCTGCTGCCGGCGCGCGAGTTGCCCTATGACACGCTGGTGCTGGCGATCGGCTGCGTCACGCATTTCTTCGGCGTGCCCGGCGCGGCCGACCATGCCATCGCGCTCGACACCGTGGCGCAGGCCGAACGCTTCCGCAAGCGGCTGATCGCGGCCTGCGTGCGCGCGCAGAACGGGCGCGGGCGCATGGGTGAAGATGGCCGCCCGCGCGTGGATGTGGCCATCATCGGCGCCGGTGCCACCGGCGTGGAGCTGTCGGCCGAACTGCGCAACACCGCCCACGTGCTCAGCGCCTACGGCCTGCACCGGCTCGACCCGCGCCGCGACGTGCGCATCCACGTGATCGAGGCCGGCCCGCGCATCCTGCCGGCGCTGTCCGAACGGGTGTCGGCCGAGACCGCCAAGTTGCTCCACAAGCTCGATGTCAGCGTATTTACCAGCGAGCGCGTCACCGAGGTCACGCCACAGGCCGTGCTGACCGCCAGCGGCAAGCATATCGATGCCGACCTGACGGTGTGGGCGGCCGGCATCACCGCGCCGCAGGTACTGGCCAACCTGGGCCTGCCGGTCAGCCGCCAGGGCCAGATCGTGGTCAGCCCGACGCTGCAGAGCGAGGGCGATCCCGATATCTTTGCCTTCGGCGACTGCGCCAGCTGCCCGTGGCCGGAAAAGCAGACGAGCGTGCCGCCGCGCGCGCAGGCGGCGCACCAGCAGGCCACCTTCCTCTATGACGCGCTGCGCGCCCGGCTGGAAGGGCGGCCGCTGCCGAAGTTCGGGTTCAAGGACTTCGGCTCGCTGGTGTCGCTCGGGCATTTCAGCGCGGTGGGCAGCCTGATGGGCGGGCTGATCGGCGGCTCGATGTTTATCGAAGGGCTGATGGCGCGCTTCATGTACACCTCGCTGTACCGGATGCACATCATGGCGCTGCATGGCGCCGTGGGCATGGCGCTGGATACGGTGTCGCACTGGCTGCGCAGCAAGACCAGCCCTCGGGTCAAGCTGCACTGAGCCCGATCGCATCCCTTGCGCATCCGGCTTGCCGCCATGGCAGCCGGGTGTGCGCCCGGTGCCATGTTATCTCCATGTCTGCTTAAAATCGGTGGCTGGTGCCGCACATCGGCCCAGCCACCAACGATCCTTGGAGACACGCATGCTCAAACCGGAAGTGGAAAGCCTCGTCCCTGGCCAGATGTTCGACCGCCGCGGGTTTGTCAAGACGGCGCTGGGTTCTGCCTTTGCGGCGGCCGCGTTGCCGGTGATGGCGCAGCAGGCTATCAAGACCGACTTTGCCGGGCTCACCGCCGGCGAGGTCACGATCCCGTCGGGCGGCTTCAGCATGCCCGCCTACCGCGCCCAGCCTGAAGGCAAGAAGAACCTGCCGGTGGTGCTGGTGGTCAGCGAGGTCTTCGGCGTGCACGAACATATTGCCGATGTGTGCCGGCGCTTCGCCAAGCTCGGCTACCTGGCGATCGCGCCTGAACTGTTCGCCCGGCAGGGCGATCCCCAGAGCTTCGGCACCGTCCAGGAGCTGCTACGCGAGGTCGTTGCCAAGGTGCCTGACGCGCAAGTCATGGGTGACCTGGATGCGGCAGTGGCATGGGCCGGCACCAACGGCGGCGACGCATCCCGGCTGGCCATCACCGGTTTCTGCTGGGGCGGCCGCATCACCTGGCTCTACGCCGCGCACAGCAAGCGGCTCAAGGCCGCGGTGGCCTGGTACGGGCAGCTGGTCGGCATGCCGGACTCGCTCAAGCCGAAAAACTCGATCGATATCGCTGGCCAGCTCAATGCGCCGGTGCTGGGCCTGTACGGTGGCAAGGACACCGGCATAACGCACGAGCAAGTGGAGAAGATGAAGGCCGCGCTGGCAGCTTCGCCGAATCCCAATGCCAAGGCGTCGCGCTTTATCGTCTACCCCGAGTCAGGCCATGCCTTCCATGCCGACTACCGGCCCAGCTACCGCGAGGCGGACGCGAAGGACGGCTGGCAGAAGTGCCTGGCCTGGCTGAAGCAGCACGGCGTGGCCTGAACCGCCCCGGCCTGGCTAGGCCGGTCCGGCCAATCGCAGGATTGCAAAGTCCCGGCGGATACGTACAATGCGGCCTTTGAGTTATTGCAACATTGTTGCGTTAGCCGCCCGGCGCCATGCGGGGCGGAACGGCGGGGCCGCGCGGCGCCGCCACCCCGGGAGCCCATCATCCATTCGACGCTTTTGTACATCCTGCTCGCCGCCACGATTTCGGGCGTGGGCAGCATCCTCGGGGCGGCGCTGCTATCGCTGACGGTGGCGTCCCGCGTGGTCGAGCGCATGGTGAGCTTTTCGGTGGGGGTGCTGCTGGCCACGGCGCTGCTGCATTCGCTGCCGGAGGCGTTCGAGTCTGGCGCCGATCCGCGCGCGCTGTTCGGCACGCTGCTGGCCGGGCTGCTGGGCTTCTTCCTGCTGGAAAAGCTCTCGCTGCTGCGCCACTCGCACCACCACGAGGGCGACGGGCACCACCACCATCACGGCCATGACCGCGAGGAAGCAGGCCGCAGCGGCCTGACCATCCTGGTCGGCGACACCTTCCACAACTTTGCCGACGGCATCGTGATCGCGGCGGCCTTCCTGGCCGACCCGCATATCGGCGTGGTTACCGCGCTGGCGATCGCGGCGCACGAAATCCCCCAGGAAGTGGGCGACTTTATCGTGCTGCTCAATGCCGGCTTCTCCAAGGCGCGCGCCTTCGCCTTCAACCTGCTGTCGAGCGTGGCAGCCATCGCCGGCGGCGTGGTCGGGTATTTCCTGCTCGACGAGCTGAGCGGCTGGATTCCTTATGTGCTGGTGATCGCCGCCAGCAGCTTCGTCTATATCGCCGTCAGCGACCTGATGCCGCAGATGCAGCGCAAGCCCCGCTGGCGCGAGTCGGCGATCCAGGTGGTGCTGGTGGCCGCGGGTATCTCGGCGATCGTCTTCATCACCAACGGCGTGCACGAGCGGCACGGCCATGGCCACGGCCAGGCCGCTCCCGTGGCCACGTCAGACTAGCTTCAGGCAGCGCCCGTCGCTACCGGGCGTGCCGGGTCGGCGCACCATTCGCTCCACGATCCCGGGTAGAGCGCCGCCCCGCCCAGGCCCGCCGCTTCCAGCGCCAGCAGGTTGTGGCAGGCCGTGACGCCCGAGCCGCACTGCATCACCACCTCCGCCGGGGTTCGCTCGCCCAGCACCGCGCCGAACTCCGCGCGCAGCGTCTCGGCCGGCTTGAAGCGGCCGTCGGCCCCCAGGTTGTCCTTGAAGAAGCGGTTGGCCGCGCCGGGGATATGGCCGCCGACCGGGTCCAGCGTCTCGTTCTCGCCGCGGAAGCGGTCGGGGGCGCGCGCATCCACCACCAGCAGCCTGGCGTTGTCCAGGTTGCTGACCAGAGCCGCCGCGTCGACGGTCGGCACCAGCGACTTGCGGCGCGTGACCTTGCCGGGGAACTCCGGCTCCGGCGTGGCCTCGTGCTCCAGCGGCAGGCCGGCCTTGACCCAGGCATCCTTGCCGCCATCGAGCACGGCCACGGCATCGTGGCCGATCCAGCGCATCAGCCACCACAGGCGCGCGGCGAACATGCCGCCCTGCGCATCGTAGGCCACCACCGGGGTATCGTCGTCAATGCCCAGCGCCTGCAGGCGCGCGACGAAGTCGTCGGCGTCGGGCAGCGGGTGGCGGCCGTTGCGGCCGGTCTTGGGGCCTGACAGTTCATTGTCCAGGTGCAGGTAGAAGGCGCCGGGCAGGTGGCCGACGTGATATGCCTCGCGGCCGGCGGCCGGGTTGGCCAGGTCGAAGCTGCAGTCGATCACGGCACAGCGGCCGGGTCCGGCCAGCAACGATTGCAGCGCGGTGACGGAAATCAGCGGTTTCTGCATGGGAATCCTGTAGCGATCGATGGACGGGTAGGACGGGATCAAAAGGGATGCTACACCTCGGGATGCACTTCCGCCTCGGCCGACTTGACCGGCGTGGCGGGCGTGGGTTTGGCACTGGTGCCTTCACGCGCGCGCATCAGCGTGGTGGCGATGCCGCTGGCGACGATCAGCGCCATGCCCAGCCATGACAGCCAGTTGAGCTTGTCGGACCAGATCAGCATGCCCCATACGCTGGAGAACACGATGCCGGCGTACTGCAGGTTGGCCGTCAGCAGGGTGTTGCCGCGCTTGTAGGCGCGCGTCATCGCGGTCTGGCCGAGCGTGGCCAGCACGCCGATGGTCAGCAGCAGGCCCACGCCGTACCAGGTGTGCTGGCTGGTGCCGCCCAGCAGCATCCACACCAGGCCGGCGACCATGCCCACCAGCGAGAAATAAAACACGATGCGGCCCTCGGGCTCACCCAGCTGGCCGAGCTGGCGCACCTCGACATAGGCCAGTGCGGTGAATACGCCTGAGATCAGCCCGACCAGGCCGCCGGTGAGCTGGTCCTTGCCGACCGAGGGCTGCAACAGGCAGATCACGCCGGCGAAAGACATCAGGATCGCCACCACCAGGCGCCGGTCGGCGGTGCCGCCGGTGCCGGCCAGCGTCGCGCTCGCGCCCAAGATCAGCGCCATCCACACCGGCGACATGTAGTTCAGCGTCATCGCCGTGGCCAGCGGCAGCAGCGAGATCGAGGTGAACCACAGCATCAGCGAGGTCACGCCGAACACGCTGCGCTTGATATGCGACAGCATGTGAGGCGTGCGCACCGAGACGCCGCGCGAGGACAGCAGCACCCACATGATCACCACGCTGATCAGGCCGCGGTAGAAGACGATTTCGCCGGTGGTGTAGTGGTCGGATGCCAGCTTGACGCCCACCCCCATCAACGAAAAGGCGAAGGCGGCGAACAGCATCCAGAGCGATTGCATGGCGAGGGCTTGGCGAAGCGTGCGTAAGGAGAGAGGTACTGCGCGCGAGCGGGGCTTCATCGCGGCCCCGCGCCGCGGAACGAACTGGCGCGGCAGCATGCGCTGGCCGTCGCCGGACGATGATTCTAGCAGCGCACATCGGACCGCAATGCAAAACGGACCGCGGTGGCGGTCCGTCGTTGCTTGCGCTGTGCGGTTATCGCACTAGCCCGCGTAGGCCATGGCGCGGCGGTACCACTCATGGAAGTGCTGCATGCCATCTTCCATCGGCGACTGGTACGGGCCGGTCTCGCTGGTGCCGCGCTTGAGCAGCGCCAGGCGCCCGGCGTCCATGCGCTCGGCGATCTCGTCGTCCTCGATGCAGGTTTCCATGTAGGCGGCGCGCTCGGCCTCGACGAACTCGCGCTCGAACAGCGCGATTTCCTCGGGGTAGTAGAACTCGACCACATTGCGCGTCTTGCGCGGGCCGACCGGGTGCAGCGTCGAGATCACCAGCACGTTCGGGTACCACTCCACCATGATGTTAGGGTAGTAGGTCAGCCAGATCGCGCCGTGCCTGGGCAGTACGCCGTTATTGAAGCGCAGCACCTCGTCGTGCCATTTCTGGTACGTCGGGCTGCCGGGACGCTTCAGGCCGGCATGCAGGCCCACGGTCTGCACGCTGTGCCACTCGCCGAACTCCCACTTGAGGTCGTCGCAGGACACGAAGCTGCCCAGCCCCGGATGGAACGGCACGACGTGGTAGTCCTCGAGGTAGACCTCGATAAAGGTCTTCCAGTTGTAGTCGCACTCGTGCACCTCGACATGGTCCAGCATATAGCCGTCGAAGTTCAGGTCCTTTGCCACGCCCAGCCTGGCCAGGTCGGCGCGCACGTCGCGCTTGCCGTCGAACAGCAGGCCGTTCCAGTTCTGCAGCGGCGAGCGCTTCAGGTGCAGGCAGGGTTGCTGGTCGAAATGCGGCGCGCCGAGCAGGTCGCCCTTGAGGTCATAGGTCCAGCGGTGCAGGGGGCAGACGATGTTCTGCGCATTGCCGCGACCATTGAGCATGATGGCCTGGCGGTGGCGGCAGACATTGGACATCAGTTCGACACCGGCGGCATTGCGTACCAGCATGCGGCCTTCGTCCTCGGCCTTGAGCGTGTGGTAGTCGCCGACTTCGGGAACCATCAGCTCGTGGCCGACGTAGCCCGGGCCATTCCTGAACAGCAGTTCGAGTTCTTGTTGATGCAGCGCTTCGTCGAAATAGACGCCGACGGGCAGTTGCGTATCAGCCGGCGCCAGATTGAGCGCGGTGCTGAGATTGGACATTATCCCCACTCCCAGATGAACAGGTGAAAGCAGTGAACAACCCAACCATCGAAAATTGAATCGATTTGGGAAAGACTTCCGCCAGGTCGGCAACGTCCGGTAGCCCCCTGGCGGCGAGGGGGAGATTGTACCCGAGCCAAAAAGTTAAGGGACTGATTTTTTTGCCTTTTTAGCGAAAAAGTCGACCCGGGTCGTCATCGGGGTGCCGTACCGGGCGCATTCGGAAAGACGACCCGAGCGCACAAGTCACATATGCCCCAAAGGCACTCATCGGAGCTTGCACTGCGGATGCGCAAGGATGGGGCAAGGGCCGGCTTTGGCGTAAAATCCGGGCTTCCCCATCCGGGTTTCCCCCGGGGTTCCTTATTTCCAGGGCCAGACATGCCAAAAACGACGACCGCTCCGGTCCAGACCGACGACACCACCGCGGCTTCCGCGCCGCCCGCTTCCTACGAAGCCGCGATGGCCGAGCTCGAGACCCTGGTGGCCAGCATGGAGAGCGGTGAGCTGCCGCTGGAGGCGTCGCTGGCGGCCTACCGCCGCGGCGCCGAACTGGTGCGCTACTGCCAGCAGAAGCTGGAGCGCGTGGAGCAGCAGGTCAAGGTGCTGGAAGGCGATGTGCTCAAGCCGCTGGCCGGAGAGGGCAATGGCGGTAACGGTGCCAATGGTGGCGGCGGCCGCGGGCTGGAGGGGGACGACGAATGAGCGACTTCGCCCAATGGATGCAGGCGCATGGCGCCCGGACTGAAGCCGCGCTGCAGGCAGCGTTGCCCGATGCCAACACCGTGCCGCATACGCTGCACGAGGCGATGCGCTATGCTGCACTGAGCGGCGGCAAGCGCGTGCGGCCGCTGCTGGTGCACGCCGCCGGCGAGGTAAGCGGGGCCGATCCCGCCGCCTGCGATGCCGCGGCCTGCGCGGTAGAGATGATCCACGCCTACTCGCTGGTGCACGACGACATGCCCTGCATGGACGACGACGACCTGCGCCGCGGCCGTCCCACCGTGCACAAGGCCTATGACGAGGCCACTGCGCTGCTGGTGGGCGACGCGCTGCAGACCCAGGCCTTTATCGTGCTGGCCGGCGCCGAGGCCGTGGCGCCCGCGGCGCGGCTGAAGCTGGTGGCCGAGCTGGCGCTGGCGTCGGGCTCGACCGGCATGGCCGGGGGCCAGGCGATCGACCTGCAGAACGTGGGCCGCGCGATGACGCGCGACGCGCTCGAGGCGATGCACCGCATGAAGACCGGCGCGCTGTTGCGCGCGAGCGTGCGCATGGGCGCGCTGTGTGGTGAAATCGACGCGCAGGGATTGGCCGCGCTGGACCGGTACGCGGCGGCGGTGGGATTGGCGTTCCAGGTGGTTGACGATATTCTGGACGTCATTGCGGATACGGCCACGCTGGGCAAGACCGCCGGCAAGGACGCCGCGCACGACAAGCCGACCTACGTGTCGCTGATGGGGCTGGCAGCGGCGCGCGAACTGGCCGGGGCATTGCGCGCCGACGCTCACCAGGCGCTGGCTGGCTTTGGGGGCCGCGCGGCCCGCCTGGCGGACCTGGCGGACCTGATCGTGCTGCGCACACACTGAAATGAAGAGCCGGACGCAAGAAACCGGCGGCCGAACGGACATCATGACCTACGCACTCCTCAAGAAGATTGACGCCCCCGCAGACCTGCGCAAGCTCGACCGGCGCGAGCTCCAGACCCTGGCGGAGGAATTGCGCGCCTATGTACTGGAGGCGGTTTCCCAGACCGGCGGCCACCTGTCATCCAACCTCGGCACGGTCGAGCTGACCATCGCGTTGCACTACGTCTTCAACACCCCGGACGACCGGCTGGTGTGGGACGTGGGCCACCAGAGCTACCCGCACAAGATCCTGACCGGGCGCCGCGAGCGCATGGGCACGCTGCGCCAGTGGGGCGGCATCTCGGGCTTCCCGCGTCGCAGCGAGAGCGAGTACGACACCTTTGGGACCGCGCATTCGTCGACCTCGATCTCGGCCGCACTCGGCATGGCGCTGGGCGCGCGCACGCTGGGCGAGCAGCGCGTCTCGGTGGCGGTGATCGGCGACGGCGCGATGACCGCGGGCATGGCCTTCGAGGCCCTGAACAACGCCGGCGTGTACAAGGACCTGCCGCTGGTGGTGGTGCTCAACGACAACGACATGTCGATCTCGCCGCCGGTGGGCGCGCTCAACCGCCACCTGGCGCGGCTGCTGAGCGGCCAGTTCTATGCGGCCACCAAGAAGGGCATCGAGAAGGTGCTGTCGGTGGCACCGCCGGTGCTGGAGTTCGCCAAGCGCTTCGAGGAACACGCCAAGGGCATGATGGTGCCGGCCACGCTGTTCGAGGAATTCGGCTTCAACTACATCGGCCCGATCGACGGGCATGACCTGAACTCGCTGGTGCCGACGCTGCAAAACATCCGTCAGCGCGCGCTGGAGGGCGCCGGCCCGCAGTTCCTGCACGTGGTCACCAAGAAGGGCCAGGGCTACAAGCTGGCCGAGGCCGACCCGATCCTGTATCACGGCCCGGGCAAGTTCAACCCGGCCGAGGGCATCCGCCCGGCGGCCAAGCCGGCGCGCAAGACCTATACGCAGGTGTTCGGCGAGTGGCTGTGCGACATGGCCGCCGCCGACAAGCGCCTGGTCGGCATTACCCCCGCCATGCGCGAAGGCTCGGGCATGGTGGAGTTCGAGAGGCGCTTCCCGGATCGTTATTACGACGTCGGCATCGCCGAGCAGCACGCGGTGACCTTTGCCGGCGGCCTGGCCTGCGAAGGCCTGAAGCCGGTGGTGGCGATCTATTCGACCTTCCTGCAGCGCGGCTATGACCAGCTGATCCACGACGTGGCGCTGCAGAACCTGTCGGTGGTATTCGCGCTCGACCGCGCCGGACTGGTGGGCGCGGACGGCGCCACGCACGCCGGCGCCTACGATATCGCCTACCTGCGCTGCATCCCCAACATGATGGTGATGACGCCGTCCGACGAGAACGAGTGCCGTCAGTTGCTGACCACGGCATTCCACCAGTCGGGCCCGAGCGCCGTGCGCTATCCGCGCGGCTCCGGCCCGGGCGCGGCGATTGCCGCCGAACTGACCGGCGTGCCGGTCGGCAAGGGTGTGGTGCGCCGCGAGGGCGCTGCGCGCGCGGGTCATCGTGTCGGCTTCCTGGCGTTCGGCTCGATGCTGCATCCGGCCATGGGCGCCGCCGAAGTGCTTGACGCCACCGTGGCCGACATGCGCTTCGTCAAGCCGCTCGACGTGGAACTGGTCAAGCGCCTGGCCGCGGAGAATGACTTCCTGGTAACGGTGGAAGAGGGCAGCGTGATGGGCGGCGCCGGCAGCGCGGTGCTCGAAGCGCTGGCCGAAGCCGGCATCGACATCCCGGTGCTGGTACTGGGCCTGCCCGACCGCTTCGTCGACCACGGCGACCCGGCCTACCTGCTGCAGCAATGCGGGCTGGACGCCGCTGGTATCGAGCGTTCGGTGCGCGAGCGCTTCGGCCTGGACCAGCCCAAGGTCACGGTCGCTTCGCGCGTGGCGTGATCCACCGCTTGCAGGTGACGCCGGTGTGCCGGTGATCACCTGCTCCGCAATAGGGGATCCGGGGCGCTGCACCACGAGTGCGTCCGAATTCCCTTAAACTCCCCCTTTTTGTGTTCGCAGCTGCGGGTCGGCGTGCCATATGCCGGGTCCCGTGGTTTCACACTCGTTGCGCGGCATGGATGGACTGCGAAAATGCCGCGACCGTAAGGAGCTGTGCCGCCCCGTTTGGCGCAGCCCTGGAGGAAACCGTAGATGAATGACATCAATCCCGCCTTCGTGATGCCCGACGTCCAGTCGAGCCTCGACACCCGCCAGATCCCCATCCAGCGCGTCGGTGTCAAGGGCGTGCGATATCCCGTGACCCTGAAGACCCCGACCGGCGTGGTGCCGACCGTGGGCACCTTCAACCTCGACGTGCACCTGCCGGCGGACCAGAAGGGCACGCATATGTCGCGCTTCGTCGCGCTGCTGGAAGAAGAGCGAGAGCCGCTGGAACTGGCGAGCTTCCGCCTGCTGCTGGACAAGATGCTGGAAAAGCTTGAAGCCGAGGCCGGCCGCATCGAGGTCACCTTCCCGTACTTCATCAGCAAGATCGCGCCGGTGTCGGGCGTGCAGTCGCTGCTGGACTACGAGGTCACGCTGACCGGCGAAGTGCGCAATGGCGCCACGCGCGTGTTCCTGAAGGCGCTGGTGCCGGTGACCAGCCTGTGCCCGTGCTCGAAGAAGATCTCGCAATATGGCGCGCACAACCAGCGCTCGCATATCACCATGGACGTGGAGCTGGCCGATGATCTGCCGGTGGAAGCACTGGTGCGCATGGCCGAGGAAGAGGCTTCGTGCGAGCTGTGGGGTTTGCTCAAGCGTCCGGACGAGAAGTTCGTTACCGAGCGTGCTTACGAGAACCCCAAGTTCGTCGAGGACCTGGTGCGCGATATCGCGATGCGCCTGAATGCGGACGATCGCATCGTCGCCTATGTGCTGGAGGCGGAGAACTTTGAGTCGATCCACAACCACAGCGCGTATGCGGTGATCGAGCGCGACAAGCGCGTCGACTGATCGGGTTGTCGCAGAGATTGAAAAAGCCACCGCGTGGCTTTTTTCTTTGGTGTCAGGCTGCGGACGGCAGCCTGATATCTGCCAGGTCCCAGCGCGGTGTCACGCCATAACCATAATCGCGCCGCGCCAGCTCCGGCGCTGCCTGCAAACGCATCGCCCCGGCAAACGCGATCATCGCGCCGTTGTCCGTGCAAAACGCCAGGTCCGGGTAATACACCTCGATCTTGCGCTGCTTGCCAAGCTGGTCCAGTCGCTCGCGCAACTGCCGGTTGGCGCCCACGCCGCCGGCCACCACCAGCCGCTTGTGACCGGTCTGCTTGAGCGCCGCCATCGACTTGGCGGCAAGGACGTCGACAATCGCATCGACAAAGGCACGCGCCAGGTTGGCCCGATCCTGCTCGCAGGTATTGGAGAGCTTGCGCGTCTGCGTCAGCACCGCGGTCTTTAAGCCCGCAAACGAGAAATCCAGGTTGCCTGAATGCAGCATCGGCCGCGGCAACGCAAACGCGCCGGGCGTGCCGAATTCCGCCATCCGCGACACTTCCGGGCCGCCCGGATAGCCCAGGCCGAGCAGCTTGGCAGTCTTGTCGAAGGCCTCGCCCGCGGCATCGTCCAGCGTCTCGCCCAGCAACGTGTAATCGCCAATGCCGCGCACATCCATCAGTTGCGTATGCCCGCCCGACACCAGCAGCGCCACAAACGGGAACGGCGGCGGCTCAGGCGTCAGCAGTGGCGACAGCAGGTGGCCTTCCAGGTGGTGCACGCCGACCATCGGCACGTTCAGCGCAAAGCCCAGCGCATTGGCCACCGAGGCGCCGACCAGCAGCGCGCCGGCCAGCCCCGGGCCTTGGGTGAAGGCGATGGCGTCGATGTCCTTGCGCGCGCGGCCGGCCTCGGCCAGCACTTGCTCCAGCAGCGGCAGCACACGCCGGATATGGTCGCGCGAGGCCAGTTCGGGGACCACGCCGCCATAGTCGCGGTGCATGGCGATCTGCGAGTGCAGCGCATGCGAGAGCAGGCCGGCCTCGGTGTCGTAGAGGGCCAGCCCGGTTTCGTCGCAGGAAGATTCGATGCCGAGGACAAGCATGGGTGAGGAGCATACGGCCGTCCCGATCAAGGAAACGGCTGTGGAAACAACAGGTTGCAGGAAGCGCGCAGGGTAGCACAGCGGCGCGCTGCGTGCTTTTCGCTACAATCTGCCCTTTCTTGAGCGGTGGCAACACAATGGATTTGCGAGGCGTGCGATGAGCGGGGTGGCAACGACCCGGACGGGCCGGTACGACGTGGCCGTGCTGGGCGCGGGTGCGGCCGGCATGATGTGCGCCGCCGTAGCCGGCCAGGGCGGCGCACGCGTGGTGCTGATCGACCATGCCACCAAGCTCGCCGAAAAGATCCGCATCTCGGGCGGCGGCCGCTGCAATTTCACCAACCTGCAGGCCGGGCCCGCCAACTATCTGTCATCCAATCCGCACTTCTGCCGCTCGGCGCTGGCACGCTACACGCCGCAGGATTTCCTCGACCTGATGCGCCGGTACGGCATCGCCTGGCACGAGAAGCACCGCGGCCAGCTGTTCTGCAACGACAGCGCGGAAGACGTGATCGCCATGCTGCATGCCGAATGCGACACCGGCCATGTGCGCTGGCAGACCGGCTGCACCGTGGCCGAGATCCGGCGCGAGGGCGACGACTTCCTGCTGCTGACCTCGACCGGCACGGTGCGCGCCGGGGCCGTGGTGGTGGCCACGGGCGGGCTGTCGATCCCCAAGATCGGCGCCACCGACTTCGGCTACCGCATCGCCCGGCAATTCGGCCTGGGTATCGTCGAAACCCGGCCCGCACTGGTTCCGCTGACCTTCGACGGCAAGGACTGGGCGCCGTTCGCGCCGCTGGCCGGAGTCTCGCTTGAAGTCGACGTCGCCACCGCCAGCGGCAAAACCGCCGGCGCCTTCCGCGAGGATTTGCTGTGGACGCACCGTGGCCTGTCGGGCCCCGCCGTGCTGCAGATCTCCAGCTACTGGCGCCCGGGCACGCCGATCGCCATCGACCTTTTCGACGGCGAGGACGCCGCGGCCTGGCTGCTCGAGCAGAAGGGCGGCAGCCGCAAGCACCTGGGCAACCTGCTGGCGCAACGGCTGCCGGCGCGACTGGCCGATGCCTGGTGCGCGGCGTCGGGCGTGGATGCCACGCTGCCGCTGCACGATATTACGGACAAGGCACTGCGCAAGCTCGGGGCCACGCTCAATGACTGGCGCATCATGCCGTCCGGCACCGAGGGTTATCGCAAGGCCGAGGTGACGATCGGAGGCGTGGATACGCGCGCCTTGTCATCGACGACGATGATGGCTCGCGACGTGCCTGGCCTGTATTTCATCGGTGAGGTAGTCGACGTGACCGGGTGGCTGGGCGGCTACAACTTCCAGTGGGCGTGGGCGTCCGCGGTGGCGGCCGGGGAGGCGGTAGCCGAGGCGGCACGGACGTCGGCCGCGGGGCAGTCGGTGGCATGAGCAGCCGGGCTGTCTGGTGGAAATGCGGCGCAAACGGCATGTCGTCAGTGTCCGTTGCGCGCCACTTCCGCTAAAGATCGTTGGTGCTACAATCCGAGGCTTCGTAAAGCCGCTTATCCCGAAAATTCCCATTTTCCGGCCAAATGACCACGATCCGTCTCAAGGAAAACGAGCCTTTTGAAGTCGCTATGCGCCGTTTCAAGCGCACCATCGAGAAGAGCGGGCTGATTCCCGAACTTCGGGCCCGCGAGTATTACGAAAAGCCCACCGCCGCGCGCAAGCGCACGAAGGCTGCCGCCGAAAAGCGCCACTACAAGCGTATCCGCAGCCAGATGCTGCCGAAGAAGCTGTACTGACCCGGCGCCTTCCGCTTGCATCCGACCCGCTGTGGCGTACGCTTCGGCGGGTTTTTGCGTTCTGGGACCCTTGCAGCGCGCGGCCACCGCCACCACCTGTGAGTGTCCACCCACTTTCTGGAAGATCACGATGTCCCTCAAAGCCCGTATCAGCGAAGACATGAAGACCGCCATGCGCGCCCGCGAAACGGATCGCCTCGGCACCATCCGCCTGCTGCTGGCCGCGATCAAGCAGCGCGAGGTCGACGAGCGCGTGGAACTGGACGATACCGCCGTGCTGGCCGTGGTCGAAAAACTGATCAAGCAGCGCAAGGACTCGATCTCGCAATTCCAGCAGGCCGGCCGCAACGACCTGGCCGACAAGGAACTGGCCGAGGTCGAAGTGCTCAAGGTCTACATGCCTGCGGCGTTGTCGGACGATGAAGTCGCCGCCGAGGTGCAGCAGGCCGTGGCCGCCACCGGCGCCGCCGGTCCGCAGGACATGGGCAAGGTCATGGGCGTCCTCAAGGCCAAGCTGGCCGGGCGCGCCGACATGACCGCCGTGTCGGCCCTGGTCAAGGCCGCGCTGACTCCGAAGTAAATGCTGATTTAATCGGTTGTAAGCGTGATGAATGCCGGATCAAAGAGGTTCGGCGCAGATGCACGGAGTTGAAAACAAGTCCGGGCGGCCTTATCGTCGCTGCACTACAATAATCCGATAGCAACCGGGCGCGCACCGGTCACGCATTCCTAGAAAAACGCCGCCCGCCGCGGGACGGCCATGCCTCAGGACGGTCAGTCGGGTGATTCCGCAATCCTTTATTCAGGACCTGCTCAACCGTGTCGACATTGTCGATGTGGTGGGAAAGTACGTACAGCTGAAGAAGGGCGGCGCCAATTTCATGGGGCTGTGCCCCTTCCATAACGAGAAGTCCCCGTCATTTACGGTATCGCCGACCAAGCAGTTCTATCACTGCTTCGGCTGCGGCGCCCACGGCTCGGCCATCGGCTTCCTGATGGAGTACTCGGGCCAGTCCTACCCGGAGGCAGTGCGCGAACTGGCCCAGTCGGTCGGCATGTCCGTGCCGGAAGAGCGCGACCGGCTGCCGCCGGGCCAGCGCGCCGAGCAGCAAGCCCGTTCGGTGGCGTTGTCCGATGCTATGAGCCGAGCGACCGACTTCTACCGCCGCCAGCTGCGCAGCGCACCGCAGGCGATCCAGTACCTGAAGGGCCGCGGGTTGACCGGGGAGATCGCCGCGAACTTCGGCCTCGGCTATGCCCCGGACGACTGGCAGGGCCTGGAGGCCGTGTTCGGCAGCTATCGTGACGACAACATTGCCGCCCCGCTGGTCGAGGCCGGCCTGCTGATCGAAAGCGACAAGCGCGATGCGGACGGCAAGTCGCGCCGCTACGACCGCTTCCGCGACCGCATCATGTTCCCCATCCGCAACACCAAAGGGGCCGTGATCGGCTTCGGCGGCCGCGTGATGGGGCAGGGCGAGCCCAAGTACCTGAACTCGCCCGAGACCCCGCTGTTCAGCAAGGGCACGGAACTGTACGGGCTGTTCGAGGCCCGTCACGCCATTCGGGAAACCGGCTACGTGCTGGTGGTCGAAGGGTATATGGACGTCGTGGCGCTGGCCCAGCTCGGTTTTGCCAATGCCGTTGCCACCCTCGGCACGGCGTGCACCCCTGTGCATGTGCAGAAGCTGCTGCGCCAGACCGACGCGGTGGTGTTCTCGTTCGATGGTGACGCGGCCGGGCGCCGCGCCGCGCGGCGCGCGCTGGAAGCCTGCCTGCCGCATGTGGCGGACAACAAGACCATCCGCTTCCTGTTCCTGCCGGCCGAGCACGATCCGGACAGCTATGTGCGCGAAGAGGGTACCGATGCCTTTGCCGCCCAGGTGCGCAATGCCATGCCGCTGTCGCGGTTCTTGCTGCAATCGGTGACCGAAGAACTGGACATGCGCCAGCCGGAAGGCCGCGCCCGTGCCCAATATGAGGCCAAGCCGCTGCTGCAGGCAATGCCCTCCGGCGGGTTGCGGCTACAGATTGTGCGTGAACTTGCCGATGCCACGGGTACGACACCTGCGGAGATCGAGGCAATCTGCGGCCTGCGCAGCGATCCGTCCCGGGTGGGCCGCTTTGAAAAACCGCGCCCGCGCGCGCGGCGCCAGGCCCCGACCGGGCTCGAGCAGCGGGTGATCCAGCTGCTGATGTGCTACCCGGCGCTGTCGGCCCGGCTCGACGAGGATGCCCGCGCGCTGCTGCTCGACGGCGAGACCGGCGGTGAAAGCGAGGTGCTGGCGCACCTGGTGTCGGCGTGTGACGCAATCCAGGGCGAGGTCAACTTTGCGGCCTTCAGTGAACATCTGGCCCAGTCGCTCTACGCTGAAGTGTATGCCGGGGCGCGCACCGCGGTGTTGCGGGAAGAGATCGAGGAAGCACCCGCGACCCAGGAATTCGATGCGGCCATCACCAAGCTGCTGGCCGAGCCGCTCCGGCGCGAACTCGACGGACTGCAGGCGGAAGTGGTGGCCGGCACGGCCGATGAGGCGGGCAAGCAGCGCATGCGCTGGCTGGTGAGTGAAATCCACCGGCGGCGCCAACTTGGCTGAGGCGCCGCTGGGCGTACTGGCTATCACACTGGCTATCAACCAGGAGGCAGCAGTAAGCGTTGAATGAGGGGCTGGGCCGGCACCGCCGAGCTTAAGCCTTGATTTTTCAGGTGAAAACCTCACCTGACCGGAAGCTGGCTATCTGTGGCGTGCTACAATAGCCGGTTTGGATTGCGAAATCTTTCTTCCCAGTTCTGGTGAAAGTGAGCGTGCCAATGGCAAAGGCCAAAGCAACCGAAACGGTTACCTCGAAAGCTCCCCAATCAGGGAGCGGCAAGGCGTCTGTGAAAACAACGGCGGCGAAGACATCGACCGCGTCAGTCAAGACACCAGCCCGGTCTGCGCCATCAAAGTCCGCGCGTAGCGTTGCAAAGACGCCCGCCGAGACGACTCACACCAGGACTCGCACATCCAAGGAAACACAGGCCTCGACTTCGGCACGCGAGAGCGGCAAGAGCGCCAGTACGAGCGGCAAGGTCGCCGCATCTGCACCAGTGAAAGGCAAGAGTATCACCGTGGCGAAACAGCAGAATACCGAAGTCGAGAGCAAGCGAGCGGCAGCAGCCGGCGCCAAGAGCGGAACCGCCAAGGCGGACACCACCGCGACGGCGTCCAAGGCGCGCGCCGCGACACCTGCATCCGTTGCATCCGAGCGTCCCGCTGCGCCGGCAATCAAGCCGGAGCCGAAAAAGCGTGGCCGCAAGCCCAAGGCCGGGATGCAGCACGACGACAGCACAACAGACGACGTGACTGAAGAGTTTTACGAGAACGATATGCCGGCGGCGACCCCCACCGCGGCACCGAAGACCGAAAAGCAGAAGGCCAAGGACCGCAAGGCCAAGGAAAAGGCCCTGCTCAAGGAGTTCGCCTCGACCCAGCAGGGCACCGAGGAAGAGCTCGAGCTGCGTCGCCAGAAGCTGAAGGCGCTGATCAAGCTGGGCAAGTCGCGCGGCTACCTGACCTACGCGGAAATCAACGATCACCTGCCGGACGACATGGTCGATTCGGAAACGATCGACACGCTGGTCGCCACGCTGAACGACATCGGCATCGCTGTCTACGAACAGGCGCCGGATGCCGAGACGCTGCTGCTCAACGACAATGCCCCGTCGGCAACCAGCGAAGAAGAAGCCGAGGAAGAGGCCGAAGCGGCCCTGTCCACGGTGGACTCCGAGTTCGGCCGCACCACCGACCCGGTGCGCATGTACATGCGCGAAATGGGCACGGTCGAGCTGCTGACGCGCGAAGGCGAAATCGAGATCGCCAAGCGCATCGAGGCCGGCCTGAAGGACATGGTGATGGCGATTTCGGCTTGCCCGGTCACCATCTCCGAGATCCTCGCCCACGCCGAGCGCGTCGCCAGCGACGAGATCAAGATCGACGAATTCGTCGACGGCCTGATCGACCCGAACGCCGACGAAGCCCCTGAAGCGCCCGCGGCCCCGGCCGCGGCGTCTGACGAAGAGGATATCGAGTCCGACGACGAAGAGGAAGGCGACGAGGACGATGACGACGAAGGCGGCGCCGGCGCTGGTGCCTCCGCCCGCCAGCTCGAAGAGCTGAAGCAGAACGCGCTGGAGAAATTCCGCGTGATCGCCGAGCAGTTCGACAAGATGCGCCGCGCGTTCGAGAAGGACGGCTACAACTCCAAGCCCTACGTCAAGGCGCAGGAAGCGATCCAGGCCGAGCTGATGGGCATCCGCTTCACCGCCCGCAATGTCGAGCGCCTGTGCGACACGCTGCGCGGCCAGGTGGACGAAGTGCGCAAGCTCGAGCGTTCGATCCTGAATATCGTGGTCGACAAGTGCGGCATGCCGCGCTCGGAATTCGTCGCCCGCTTCCCGGGCAACGAGACCAACCTCGAGTGGATCAACACCGTGGTGGCCGACGGCAAGGGCTACAGCGGCATTGTCGAGCGCAACGTGCCGGCCGTGCACGAACTGCAGCAGAAGCTGATCGACCTGCAGTCGCGCGTGGTGCTGCCGCTGAAGGAACTGAAGGGCGTCAACCGCAAGATGGCCGAGGGCGAGCGTCGTGCCCGCGAAGCCAAGCGCGAGATGACCGAGGCCAACCTGCGCCTGGTAATCTCGATCGCCAAGAAGTACACCAACCGCGGCCTGCAGTTCCTCGACCTGATCCAGGAAGGCAACATCGGCCTGATGAAGGCGGTGGACAAGTTCGAATACCGCCGCGGCTACAAGTTCTCGACGTACGCCACGTGGTGGATCCGCCAGGCCATCACGCGCTCGATCGCCGACCAGGCGCGCACCATCCGTATCCCGGTGCACATGATCGAGACGATCAACAAGATGAACCGCATCTCGCGCCAGATCCTGCAGGAAACCGGCAATGAGCCGGATCCGGCAACGCTGGCCGAGAAGATGGAGATGCCGGAAGACAAGATCCGCAAGATCATGAAGATCGCCAAGGAACCGATCTCCATGGAAACGCCGATCGGTGACGACGACGACTCCCATCTGGGCGACTTCATCGAGGACACCAACACGCTGGCCCCGGCCGAAGCGGCGCTGCACGGCTCCATGCGCGACGTCGTCAAGGACGTGCTGGACTCGCTGACGCCGCGCGAAGCCAAGGTGCTGCGCATGCGCTTCGGCATCGAAATGAGCACCGACCACACGCTGGAAGAGGTCGGCAAGCAGTTCGACGTCACGCGTGAACGGATCCGCCAGATCGAGGCCAAGGCACTGCGCAAGCTGCGCCACCCGAGCCGCTCGGACAAGCTGAAGAGTTTCCTGGAAGGCAACTAAACGCTTCCAAGGGCCTCTAGCTCATGCCTGGTTAGAGCAGCGGACTCATAATCCGTTGGTGCCGTGTTCGACTCACGGGAGGCCCACCAATGCAATTGAAAAGGGGTTACGGTGAATGCCGTAACCCCTTTTTCTATTCCCGCGTGCGTGAGCGAAGGGCAGCCGGTCAGCGCCGATCGCCCAGTACCGTAGCCCGCGTGAAATCCTCGATATTGTCCAGCAGCGCATCCAGCGCCTTGCCCGCTCCGTCGATATCCCCCTTGGCAATGGCCGCCGCCACATTGGCATGCAGCTTGGCCATCTGCGGCAGGTCCGCAGCTTCCTTGTAGTGCAGATACCAGAAGCGTCGAGACAGCCCGTGCATCAACCGCATCGCGCCTTCGGCAAACTCGTTGCGCGCGGCGGCCAGGCATAGCTCATTGAACTCGCGGTCGGCGCGCACGAAGGACACATCGTCGCCGTTCTTGGCGGACTGCGCGAATTCCGTGGCCAGGCGCTTGAAGTGCGCGCGTTCGTCGGCGTTGGCGCGGCGCGCGGCGCTGCGGCAGATCAGCCGTTCGACTTCGCGGCGGGTTTCCAGCAGCCGCAGTTGCTTGCCCACGTCGATGGGCGGCACCAGCAGGCCCCGTTGCGGCAACACGACCACCAGGTGCTCGCGCGCCAGGCGCTGGATGGCTTCGCGGATCGGCGTGCGCCCGATGCCGGTCATCTCGCTCAGTTGCAGTTCCGAGATCGATGAGCCGGGCGCCAGCCGCAGCGTGATGATCGCTTCCTCGATCTGTTCGTAGGCGAGGTCGGTCAGCCGGCCGCGCAGTCCGGGGGTCTGCTCGGCCGCTTCGTCCTCGGCCGGAGGCGGGGCTGCCTTATTGCGGGTTGCCATCTTGCCAGTGCCAGTCATTGCGGTCGGTAGTGTGCGCAGGTTGTCAATTGTATATGACGTTCCGGGCAGTTCCCCCGCGGGGAGGGTAAGGGCGGCGTTCGTATTCTTCATTGCCATATTTCCGTCTGCTGCTATGATACAACTAATATATTAGATGGACGGAAGAGGGATATGGATATTTTGCGAAGCGGTGAGGGGCCGGTGCGCGTGGTGGCGGTGCACGGCATCCAGGGTACCAACGCCGCGTGGCTGCCGCTGGCGCAGGCGCTGCGGCGCGAATGCCGCTTTGTGCTGCCGAACCTGTGGGGACGCGGGGACGCAGCCCGACCTGTGTCGCCGACCGATTGCACGCTGGAGAGCTATGCGGCCATGCTGCGCGCGGTGATCGAGGCCGAGGCGGGTGACGAACCCTACGTGCTGGCAGGCTGGAGCATGGGCGTGTCGGTGGCACTGTGCCTCGCGGCGCAGTCCCTTCGCGACGGACGCGGTCCCAGCGGCCTGCTGCTGCTGTCCGGTTCGCCGCAACTGACTTCGGCGCGGTGGTTCCGGGCCACCGACGAGCCGCATTTGCTGGCCGAGATCGCGGCGCGCGAGCGGCGCCTGGGGCTGGCGCAGGCGGCCGACCACCAGACCGTGGCCTGGACCTGGCAGGCACTGCGCATCACCGACCAGCGCGGCCGGCTGCCGTCGCTGCGCCTGCCCGCGCTGGTTGTGCATGGCGAAGCTGATGACGATTGCCCGGCTCAGCATGCCCGCGCGCTGGCCGCAGGCCTGCCCGAGGCCAGCCTCGTGATGCTGCCCGGCGCTGGCCACGGCATCCTGGCCGCCAATACCGCAGATGTCGCCGCTGCCGTGCGCGCGCACTTGCCGCGGCTCGCCGCTGCGACACCTACTGCCGCCTGAACGTTTCCCAAGGAGTCATCGATGAGAGTTGAGGACCTGGTGTTCTTCTGCGCGCCTTCGCGCCTGATCGTCGGCCCTGGCACGCGTGCCGGCCTGCCCGCGCTGCTGGCGCAACTTGGCTATCGCAGCGGGGTGCTGGTGACGGATACGTTTTTCACCAGCCAGACCCCGTGGGTGAAGGAGTACGTCGAAGCCGCGCGGGCCCTGGGCATCGAGACCGTGGTCTACGACGGCGGCATCCCCGATCCCACCACCACGCTGTGCGACGACGCCACGGCCTCGGTGCGTGCGCGCCTCGCCGGTCGCGCGCCGGATCATGTGATCGCGCTGGGGGGCGGCAGCAATATCGACCTGGCCAAGGCGCTGTGCCTGACCTTACCAGCAGGACGCGCCATCGGCGCATTTGCCGGCACCATCGATGGTGCCACGCCGGTGCTGCCGCTGGTGGCGTTGCCGACCACCGCCGGCACCGGCTCCGAAGCGACGCCCGGCGCCATCCTGGTCGATCCCGCCAACGCCACCAAGATCGCCGTGATGGACAACCGGCTGCGCCCGGGCATTGCGCTGGTCGATCCCGAGTTCACCTACACCTGCCCGCCGCGCGTTACCGCCGACGCCGGCATCGATGCGCTGACCCATGCAATCGAGTCCTACCTGACCATCGATTCCTTCGCCTATGACCGTGCCGGCAATCCCGATCCCGGCTACAGCGGCCGCAACGGCATCACCATGCTGTTCGCGCGCGAGTCGATCCGCCTGTGCGCGCGCTACCTGCTGCGTGTGTACCGGGACGGCAGCGATACCGAGGCGCGCGTGGGGATGGCCTACGCCAGCCTCTATGCGGCACTCTCGTATGGCAGCGCCGGGCTTAACGCGGTCCATGGCATTGCGTACGGCGTGGCGGGCATCACGCACAAGTCGCACGGCAGCACCAATGCGGTGGTGCTGCCCTATGTGCTCGACGCACTCGCGCAGGAACGGCGTGCCGAACTGCTGGAAGTGGCGGACCTGTTCGGCATCGTGCAGGGTAGCGAAGCCGAGCGGGTGGCGCGCCTGCCGTTGGTGATCCGCGAGCTGGTGGAGGCGCTCGGCATTCCAGGCACCCTGGCCGACTTCGGCATCGCCCAGGAACAACTTCCTTCACTGGTGCACGACGCGCTGGGCGTCGCGCGACTGGCCAAGGCACTCCCGGTGGCGGACGTGCCGCAGTGCTACAGCAAGATCATCCACGACGCCTGGCACGGCACGCTGCACGCCGAGACCGGCAACGCACGACAGGCGGCCTGAGCGGCACGCGGGGGGCCTTGCATAGGCCCGCCCCCAAAAATCCCATCGCTGCCCCTCACGGGGTTTTCCCTGAAACCCAATGTTTATCACTTGCATGCTTCTGAGATGCAACTAATATATTAGCTAGATGGCGCCCCCGATGCCGTCATAGACCACACAGGAGACAGACATGGATATGTCGGCAGGCAGCCTCAGGCTGAGCGCCGGGATCGCTGCCCGGTTGGAACGCTTGCCCATGACGGGCTACCAGCGTTCATTGTTTGGCATCATCGCCACGGCATGGTTCTTCGATTCGATGGACCTCGGGCTGATGACCTTCGTGCTCGGCTCGATCAAGGCCGAGTTCGGGCTCAGCGCGGCGCAGGCCGGCCTGCTGGCCAGCGCCAGTTTCCTCGGCATGTTCGCCGGCGCGGCCTCGGCCGGCATGCTGGCGGACCGCTTCGGGCGCAAGCCGGTATTCCAGATCAGCATGATCTTCTGGGGCGTGGGCAGCCTGATGTGCGGGCTGGCTGACAGCGTGACGGCGCTGATGCTCTACCGCGTGCTGCTCGGCTTCGGCATGGGCATGGAATTCCCGATCGGGCTGTCGATGGTGTCGGAGATCGTCCCGGCAAAGAGCCGGGGCAAGTACGTTGCAATCCTTGAAGGCTTCTGGCCCATCGGCTTTATCGCGGCGGGCGTGCTGACGTACTTCCTGCTGCCGGTGATCGGCTGGCGTGGCATCTTCATTGCCCTGTCGGTGCCGGCGGTCTTTGTCTTCGTGGTACGCCGCCGCGTGCCCGAGTCGCCGCGCTGGCTCGAGGAAGTGGGGCGTGACCGCGAAGCCGACCACATCATGGCGAACATCGAGCACCACGTGCAACGCGCCAGCGGCAAGCCGCTGCCGCCGGTTGACGATACCTTCGCCCCGCCGCAGCGGCGTGCGCGCAAGGCGCTGTTCGCCGAGCTCTGGCACGGCCCCTACGCAAAGCGCACGCTGATGCTGTGGGCGGTCTGGTTCTTTGCGCTGCTCGGCTACTACGGCCTCACCACCTGGCTCGGTGCGCTGCTGCAGCAGGCCGGCTATGCCGTCACCAAGTCCGTGCTGTACACGGTCTACATCTCACTGGCAGGCATTCCCGGCTTCCTGTTCTCGGCCTGGTTGCTGGAGAAGTGGGGGCGCAAGCCGACCTGTGCCTTGATGCTCATCGGCAGCGCGCTGGCTGCGTATGCCTACGGCCAGGCCGCCGTGCACCGGCTGCCGGTCGAGCAGCTGATTGCCGCCGGGCTGTGCATGCAGTTCTTCCTGTTCGGCATGTGGTCGGTGCTGTACGCCTATACACCGGAGCTGTATCCCACGCGGTCGCGCGGCACCGGCTCGGGCTTTGCCTCATCGATCGGTCGGGTGGGATCGCTTGCCGGCCCCTACCTGGTGGGCGTGCTGCTCCCGGTTGCGGGGCAGGGCGGCGTGTTCACGATGGGGGCGCTGTCGTTTGCGGTCGCGGCCGTTGTCGTGCTGCTGTTCGGCGTCGAGACCAAGGGCAAGGCGCTGGAGGAAGTCTCGAACTAGCCCACCGCAGTTCCCCTGAGATGGCCCCTGGCGCAAGACAGGGGCCTTTGCTTTTGGTGCGCTGGCCGTGGTCTGCGAGCGCCAGCAAATCGGCCCTGCAAAAATCCCCCACGCGCCTTGACAGGGCGTGATATCCGACTAATATATTAGTTACGTATCATCAAACGAGGAGACAGCCATGATGACCGAACGGCAGCGCAAATTCCGCGAACAGTACAAGGCCGATATCAGCCCGCTCTACAACGGCCTGCTGCATATCGTGGTGATCTACGGCGTCGGCGCCGCCGCGCTGTATTACGCCTTCGGGCAACTGCAGCACGCCGCCTGGGAATGGGCGCTGGTGCTGCCGGTGTTCCTGGCCGGCAATTTCGTCGAATGGGCGATGCACAAGTACGTGATGCACCGCCGGATCGACGTGTTCGCGCTGCGCGCCATCTACGAGCGCCATACGCGCCAGCACCACCAGTACTTCACCGATGAAGAGCCGACCATCGATACCACCCGCGAATTCCGCATCGTGTTCTTCCCGTGGCGGGTGCTGACCACGCTCGGCGTAGGCGGCGGTGCGCTCGGCTACCTGGCCTCGGTGCTGCTCAACAGCAATGCCGGCTGGGTCGTGTTCATGACGATGGTGGCGCAGTACCTGGTCTACGAGACCTTCCACTACTGCTGCCACGTGCATGAGAACTGGTTCGTGCGCAACATGCCCTTTGTCAACACGATCCGCCGCCACCACACCGCACATCACAACATGGGCATCATGATGAAGTACAACATGAACCTCACGTTCCCGATCGCCGACTGGTTCATGGACACCAGCGACCTGCGCCGCGGCCTGGCCGGCCACCTGTTCAACGGCTACAGCGAGAAGCACGTCAAGGAGGAGCTCAAGCCCATCATCCGCAAGTTCCGCCACGACCATTCGCGCGTCACGCTGGATGGTCCTGAGCTGACCGATGACGAACGCAGCGTGATGGCCGCATGAGTGTATCCACCGCATGCGAACCCTCCCTGGTTGGCTGATCTATCCTGTCAGGCGCCCCACACGGGGCGCCGCTTCTCCATAAAGGCAGCTATCCCTTCCCTGGCATCGTCGGTCGCCGCGACCTGGCAAAACGTATCGACCGCATACGACACGCCGCGGCGATAGCCGCTGTCAACGGCGCGATGGAAGGCGGCGCGACCCATCTGCATGGCCGTTGTCGATTTTCCCACCAGCGTCGCTGCCAGCGCGCGCGCTTGCGCGAGCACGTCCTCGTCTTTCACCACACGGTTCACCAGGTGCATGGCCTGCGCTTGCGCCGCGTCAAACGCGCGCCCGGTGAACAGGAGGTCGAACGCCACGTGCCGGCCGACGATGCGCGGCAGATGCGTGAAGTGGATCGCCGGCAGCATGCCGACGTCGATCTCCGGATAGCCAAAGGTGGCGCTTTCCGCGGCCACGATCAGGTCGCAGGAGATCGCTAGCGTCATGCCGCCACCACGCGCCGCGCCGCTGATCGCCGCGATGGAGGGTTTGCCGAGGTTGTATTGGGCATCGCATAGCTGGACGTAGAGCTTGTCGAGCAGGGTATGGACCTCGGACGGCGATGCGCCTTGCAGGGCTGCGATGTCGAGTCCCGCGCAGAAGCGGCCAGGTACGGCGCTGGCAATGATCACCGCACGCGCGCTATCGTCTGCGGCGGCTTGCGCCAATGCATCCAGCAGGGCACCGATCATCGGAATCGTCAGTGCATTGACGGGTGGATTGTCGAGCAGGATCTCCGCGACATGGTTGCGCACGGTGTAAGAAAGAAGAGGCATGAGTGCTCCAGGTTGTTCAGGCTTCAGGCAGAGGGCGTGCTGGTAGCGACGGCGCCTGCTTGTGTCAGGCGGGCGATGTCTTCCGGATCGTAGCCAGCCTCATGGAGGATGGCTTTCGTGTGTTCGCCAAGCAGCGGCGCGGTGCGCCGGGCAGTGCGCGGCGCCTGCCCGAACCGGATAGGCAGCCCCACGTTCTTGACAGTGCCGAGAACCGGATGCTGTGAAGAGACGATCAGCCCGCGCGCCTGCACCTGAGGATGGTTCAATGCCTGATCCAGGGTATTGATCGGCGAACACGCAACGCCGGCCTGCCGAAGGCCGTTGAGCCAGAAGTCCAAGGGCTTGCGGGCAACGCGGTCCTGCACCAGCGCCACGGTACGCGCGAAATTCCTGACGCGGTCGGCGTTGGTGGCGAAATCCGGGTGATCCACCCAGTCGTCCAGCTCTGCCACGGCGCAGAAGCGGCGCCATTGCGCGTCGTTGCCGACGCCGAGCATGAGCGGCCCGTCGGCGGCCTCGAACGCCTGGTAAGGCGACATCGACGGGTGCGCGGTCCCCATTTTCTGCGGCACGGCGCCCGTGCGCCAATAATTCTGCGCCATGTAGCCCATGAAGCCGAGCGCGGTTTCCATCAGCGCCACTTCCACATAGACGCCCTTGCCGGTCGCCTGGCGCTCGATCAGGGCAGCCAGGATGCCGCTGAGCGCGTGCATGCCTGTGCCAATGTCCACGGGTGAGAAGCTGGCGCGCGCATAGCTTCCTCCGGGTTCCCCCATCGTGCTGATCATGCCGCTGAATGCCTGCAGCATGACGTCATAGCCTGGCTCGTGTCCGAGCGGCCCGTCACGGCCGTAGCCGGAGATCTCGCAGTAGATCATCCGCGGATTGAGGGCGCGCAGGGTTTCGTAGTCCACACCCAGCTTCGCCGCGGTGCCGCCGCCGAAACCCTGCAGTACCACGTCTGACTGCGCCGCGAGGCGCTGTACCACCTCGCGGCCAGCCTCGCTCTTCAGGTCCACGGCGATGCTGCGCTTGTTGTGGTTGACGGACAGGAACACGGCCGACTGCCCGGCTTCCTGGGGCAGCCAGGCGCGGGTATCGTCGCCCTTGCCGATCGGCTCCACCTTGGTCACGTCCGCGCCAAGCTCGCCCAGGTACTGGCCGCACAGCGGTCCGGCCAGGACTTTGCTCAGGTCCAGGACGCGGATGCCTTTCAATGGTTGCATGGTGACTGGTCCGTTCATTGAGGTTTGATGCCGAGGCCGCGTGCTACCGAGGTCCAGCGTTCGGCGTCACGTTGCACGAAGGCGTCGAGCTCGCTGCTGCGCGTGGGCATGGGCTCTGCGCCCCGTGCGCGCAGCGCGGCGATGTAGTCTGGATCTGCGACTGCCTTCGCCGCCGCAGCGCGCAGCCGATCGATCACCGCCTTGGGCGTGTGCGCCGGGGCTTGCAGCGAGAACCAGAATTTCTTGTCCACGTCGGGATAGCCAGCCTCTTTCAGCGTTGGCACATCGGGCAGCATCGGCGAGCGGCCCGAAGCAGTGATTGCCAGCGCGCGCAGCTTGCCCCCCTGGATCTGGCCAATGCAGGTCGTGAACGAGTCGAAGACGAAATCGACCTGGCCGGCCATGACATCGGTCAGCGCGGGGGAACTGCCCTTGTACGGAATCGCCATCGCGCTGAAACCGGCCGCCTTCTGCAACAGCGCCGCATAAATGTGCGGCGAGGTGCCGGCACCGAAGGTGGCATAGGTGAGCCCGTCGGCCCTGGACTTGCCGATGCGCACCAGGTCTGCGACAGACCTGACGGGGAGTTTGTCAGGGTGCACGACCAGCACGTTGGGCATGGCAGCCGTGGTCGCAATCGGTTTGAAGTCGCGTAGCGGCTGGAAGCGCGCACTGGGGTACATCAGAGGATTGACCGCGTGCATGCCGACGGTGTTGTGCAGCAGCGTATAGCCGTCGGCGTCGGCGTCCAGGACGTTCTGTGCGCCCAGGTTGCCGCTCGCTCCGGGCCGGTTGTCGATGACGACCGGTTGCCCCAGTTCGCGGGAAAGCGGCGTGGCGAGCAGGCGGGCGATGAAATCGGTCGGTCCGCCTGCCGCGAACGGCACGAGGAGCTTGATGGGACGCGTTGGCCAGCCGGCGGCCAGCACTGGCCGCGCCAGCATCGACACGGCGGCGCCGAGCATGAGCGAGCGGCGTTTCGGGTTCATAGGTGTCTCCGGTGTGTCAGCAAACTTCGATCGCCATGTGGCGATGTGGCTGACATCTTGGCGACGGCCGGGGTATATGTCGAAGACAAGTTTTTGATGCCCGGTATAAGATTCCAATATGCCAAATGCACTCTCACTCTGACCGGGACAACAGCATGGCCCTGGACCTGCGCACACTCCGATCCTTTATGGCGGTGGCCTCGGCCGGCTCCATTTCACGCGCCGCCGAGCGCATGCACCTGGCCCAGCCGGCCCTGAGCCTGCAGATCAAGAACCTGGAAGAAGAGCTTGGTACGGCGTTGTTCGACCGGACCCCGAAAGGTGTCACGCCGACAGCGGCGGGGGTCATGCTGCTTGGCCATGCCGCCGATATCCTCAAGCGGGTGGATGTGGCGGTCGAAGAGATCCGTACGGCTGTGCGGGAACCCAGGGGGCGCGTGGCGGTGGGATTGCCACAATCGATGGCCAAGCTGGTGACGGTCCCGCTGGTGCGCGAAGTTGTCGCGCGTTGGCCGGACGTTTACCTGCAGATCATCGAGTTGAGCACTGGCTATATTCCCCAGAACCTCCTGACCGGGCATATCGATATCGGCATGACCTTTGGCGGGGGCCCCGAACCCGGGCTGCGCAGCGATCTGCTGCTGGAGGAAGACCTAGTGCTGGTTGGCCCGCCGGGCACGCTGTCGAGCTTGCCCGGCGCCGCTGTGGCGGAAGCCATGACGGTGTCCTTCGGCGACCTGTCGCAACTGCCGATGATCCTGCCGGCCAGCTTGCATGGCCTGCGCAGCCTGATCGAGCGGCACTGCGCGTCGCATGATGTGCAATTGCGCATCGTTGCGGAAGTCAACGCCATTCCGGAGTTGATTGCACTCACGGCGGCTGGTGTCGGTTACACGATCCTCTCCCATGCAGCCGTACGCCAGGAGCTGGAAGCCGGATTGCTGTCGTGCGCGCGGATCGTGAATCCTGGCCTGGCGCGGCAGGTGTACATCTGCAGGTCAGCCACTTCACCCGTTTCGCTGGCCGTCAACGCTGTCTGGAACCAGTTGATTGGTATCGCCGAAGGACTCGTGGCGAGTGGCGCCTGGCCGGCGCATCTGCCATCTGCGCGCTGACCCTTCTGACGGGCCGTTTGCCGCGCCCCGATGCCCCGTCGGGCCCAGCGCGTGCTTCGACAGCGCACAAACGACGCGCCCGGACGGTCCAGCAGATCGCGCCGGCACACTTGCAGCACGGCAAGCATCTTTCAGGCCACGTGACGGCTCTGGCGCCTCGGCTGCGATGGACTATCGTAGTCAGACGCGGGCGGTGGCCCCTGCGGTGCCGCCACTCAACCGTTCAACCCGATCAGGAGGCAGTCAATGTCCTATATCGACGGATTCTTGCTGGCCGTACCGCAAGCGAATCGCGAGACCTATCGCCAGGTGGCGCAGAAGGCGGCCGCGGTGTTCAAGGAACACGGCGCGCTGAAGGTGGTGGAATGCTGGGGCGACGATGTGCCGGAAGGCAAGGTCACGTCCTTTACGATGGCGGTCAAGCGCAAGGACGATGAAGCGGTGGTGTTCTCGTGGATCCTGTGGCCGTCGCGCGAAAAGCGCGATTCGGGCATGAAGGCGGCGATGGAGGATCCGCGCCTGAAGGAAGGCATGGACAATATGCCGTTCGATGGCCAGCGGATGATCTTCGGTGGCTTCGAGGTAATCGTCGACGAGTAGCCGAGCAGGTCCGTCTGCGGAATTCGCCGTGCCGGCGCTGCGACGCCGGCGCGGCTGCAAATGATTTCAGATCAGGTGGAAGACCATGCCGAGGGCGATCGCGCCGCCCAGGGTTTCCACTGCTGCGAGGGCAAGGAGGTTCTTCAGTACGAACGCCTCTTCTTTCTTCGTCACCATGGTCTGTCTCCCGGTCATTGGAATATTTCTGGCGCCATCGACTGCGGTATCGCGAGGCTTCGGCGATGCCAGGCTGTCGACGTGATTCCAGTAGACCGCAAGCGCAGGCGGGCCGGAAGCTGGCAAAAACCCGCTCGGAGAAAACCCGGATACCCTGCTGGCAGGGCAAAGGTGATGATTGACAGGCTTTGCAGGGCGCGGCGCGCGGGATGCGCCGGCCGGTCGTTCATGTTGCGGCGGCCCGCAATTGGGTGATGCTGGCCGCGGCGCGATACGCCAAGATCGAGGCGTGGGTGGTCGAATGATTACCCCGCTACCATTTGAGCCCCGCTGCCTCCCCGGCACGCGGGGCTTTTCTACATCCGGGCTCGGTTGCCGCAGCAGGGCGACATGGAGCGACACCACAAGAACCGGAGACAGCGATGAAGGTGATCACCGCACGCGAAGCGGCCGCCCTGGTGCAGGACGGCTGGACCGTGGCCAGCGCCGGCTTTGTCGGTGCCGGCCACGCCGAGGCCGTGACCGAGGCGCTGGAGCAGCGCTTCCTGCACGGCGGGCTGCCGCGCGATCTGACGCTGGTGTACTCGGCGGGGCAGGGCGATCGTGGCGCCCGCGGCGTGAACCACTTCGGCAATGCCGGCATGACCGCCAGCATCGTCGGCGGCCACTGGCGCTCGGCCACGCGGCTGGCGGCGCTGGCGATGGCCGAGCAGTGCGAGGGCTACAACCTGCCGCAGGGCGTGCTGACGCACCTGTACCGCGCCATCGCGGGCGGCAAGCCCGGCGTGATGACGAAGATCGGACTGCATACCTTCGTCGATCCGCGCACCGCGCAGGATTCGCGCTATCACGGCGGCGCCGTCAACGAGCGCGCGCGCCAGGCGCTGGCCGAGGGCAAGGCGTGCTGGGTCGAGGCGGTCGATTTCCGCGGCGACGAATACCTGTTCTACCCGAGCTTCCGCATCGACTGCGCGCTGATCCGCTGCACCGCGGCCGATACGCGCGGCAACCTCAGCACGCACCGCGAGGCCTTCCACCACGAACTGCTGGCGATGGCGCAGGCCGCGCACAACTCGGGCGGCATCGTGATCGCGCAGGTGGAAAGTCTGGTCGACCACCACGAGATCCTGCAGGCCATCCATGTGCCCGGCATCCTGGTCGACTACGTGGTGGTCTGCGACAACCCGGCCAACCACCAGATGACGTTCGCCGAAGCCTACAATCCGGCCTACGTGACGCCGTGGCAGGGCGAGGCAGCAGCGGCCGAGGCCGACGCGGAGGAGGCAGCGGCGGCGGCCACGGGCCCGCTCGACGCGCGCACGATCGTGCAGCGCCGCGCGGTGATGGAGCTGGCGCGGCGCGCACCGCGCGTGGTCAACCTTGGCGTCGGCATGCCGGCAGCGGTCGGCATGCTGGCGCACCAGGCCGGGCTGCACGGCTTCACTTTGACTGTCGAGGCGGGCCCGATCGGCGGCACCCCCGCTGATGGCCTGAGCTTCGGCGCATCGGCCTATCCGGAAGCCGTGGTCGACCAACCCGCGCAGTTCGATTTCTACGAAGGCGGCGGCATCGACCTGGCCATCCTCGGCCTGGCCGAACTCGATGGCCATGGCAACGTCAACGTCAGCAAGTTCGGCGAAGGCGAGGGCGCTCTGATCGCGGGCGTCGGCGGCTTTATCAACATCACGCAGAGCGCGCGCGCGGTGGTCTTCATGGGCACGCTGACGGCGGGCGGGCTGGAAGTCCGTGCCGGCGACGGCCAGTTGCAGATCGTGCGCGAAGGGCGTGTGAAGAAGATCGTGCCCGAGGTATCGCACCTGAGCTTCAACGGTCCCTACGTGGCGTCGCTCGGCATCCCGGTGCTGTACATCACCGAGCGCGCGGTGTTCGAGATGCGCGCCGCCGACGATGGCGAGGCGCGCCTCACGCTGGTGGAGATCGCGCCAGGCGTGGACCTGCGGCGCGACGTGCTGGACCAGTGCGCGACGCCGGTGGCGGTGGCGCCGGACCTGCGCGAGATGGATGCCCGGCTGTTCCGGGGCGGCACTCTGCGCCTATAAGCCGTTCCCCGTACAAAACGGCATCCGCGGCGACTGAGTCACCTGGATCCCGTCCGGTCGCGCCCGTGGGGGGCGCGGCGAGGGTCAGGCCGGCTGCTGCCCGGTCTGCACCGGCTGGCCGGGTTGCCGCGCGGCCAGCGGCAGGGCCGGCTGGCAGGCCGCTGCGGCCAGGCCAAGGAACTGGCTTGATGTGCGCAGGAACTGCTGGCAGGTCTGGCGGAAAAGCTCGAAGTCCATGTGGTTCTCGGTTGAGGTACGCTGGCGCGGATCGGCGATGGCCACCGCGCCGCTGGCATCTTCCGCTGCCGATATGACAGTTTCTTGAAAACCTGCCAGCCGGCGCCGGGCTTTGTCGCGTCGCGCGTACGCTCCCGCCATACTGGTCACTGCGCGGGCAGAGGTGCTAAAATCTAAGTCTTTGATTCTCTTGGTCAAATGCTGTAGCCAGCAGGGCCGCGCCGGAACCCACCGGCGCCAGGCGAGAGCCAGGGCGAGATGAGTTCCAGACGCGTATCCGTTTGTGCCGGGTTCGCCTCCCGCCAGACACCGATACCCATGACAACTACGACCGCACCAGAACCAACTACCGCTGTGCAGACCTTCGAGAGCTTCGGCCTCGACGCGCGCATCCTGCGCGCCTTGTCCGACCAGGGCTACACCACGCCCACGCCGATCCAGGCGCAGGCGATTCCCGTCGTGCTGCTCGGCAAGGACGTGATGGGCGCCGCCCAGACCGGCACCGGCAAGACCGCCGGCTTTGCGCTGCCGATCATCCAGCGCCTGCTGCCGCTGGCCAATGCCAGCGCCTCGCCGGCGCGACACCCGGTGCGCGCGCTGATGCTGACGCCCACGCGCGAACTGGCCGACCAGGTCTACGACAACGTCGCCCGCTACGCCAAGCACACCGACCTGCGCAGCACGGTGGTGTTCGGCGGCGTCGACATGAACCCCCAGACGGATGCGCTGCGCCGCGGCGTGGAGATCCTGGTGGCCACGCCGGGCCGCCTGCTCGACCACGTGCAGCAGAAGTCGGTCAACCTGTCGCAGGTGCAGATGCTGGTGCTGGACGAAGCCGACCGCATGCTCGACATGGGCTTCCTGCCGGACCTGCAACGCATCATCAACCTGCTGCCGGCGCAGCGCCAGACGCTGCTGTTCTCGGCGACGTTCTCGGCGGAAATCAAGCGGCTGGCTGCCAGCTACCTGAAGCAGCCGGTCACCATCGAAGTCGCGCGCAGCAATTCGACTAACGAGAACGTGCGCCAGATGGTGTACCAGGTCGAAGACGGCCACAAGCAGGCGGCAGTCGTGCACCTGCTCAAGCAGCGTGCCGAGCAGGGGCTGTCGCGCCAGTGCATCGTCTTCGTCAACAGTAAGATCGGCTGCTCGCGCCTGGCGCGGCACCTGGAGCGCGAGGGCATCAACGCCGCCGCCATCCACGGCGACAAGACCCAGACCGAGCGCATGCAGACGCTGGACGGCTTCAAGAGCGGCACCATCGACGCGCTGGTCGCCACCGACGTGGCCGCGCGCGGGCTCGATATTCCCGACATGCCGTGCGTGGTCAACTTCGACGTGCCATACAGCGCCGAAGACTATGTGCACCGTATCGGCCGTACCGGCCGTGCCGGCGCCAGCGGCGACGCGCTGTCGATCTACGTGCCCGGCAATGACGAGCGCCTGCTGTCCGATATCGAGAAGCTGATCAAGCGCAGCATCCCGCGCGGCAAGCTGGAAGGCTTCGACCCGACCGGCGAGCGTGCGCGCCAAGGCGACACCGAGCGCCGCCGCGAGCGTGGCGACGTGCGCCGCGCGCGCGGCAACGGCGAGAGCGAAGAGCGCCCGCGCCGCCACGATCACAGCGGCAGCCGCCAGATGTTCCGCGCCTCGGACGATCCTTTCTTCTCGCGCCCGTACGAGCCCAGCGCCAACAGCACCCAGGCCCAGCCGTCTGAAGAAATGGCCGCCGCGCTGAGCCGCGGCCGACAGGCGCCCAAGCGGCCGGTGGCCGCGCTGCTGGGCGGCGTGCCGCGCAAGTCCTGATCCAGTTGTAGTCCGCGGCGGCCCGCCTGCTCGGGCCATCGCATCAAAGCCGCACGCTAGCCGTGCGGCGGCTGAGGCTGGGGCAACGTCTCCAGCCGCTGGCGCCACCCGTCGGTGGCGCTTGCCAGCCAGTCCTTCACATTCCCCGCGTTGTTGACCAGCCCCAGGTGGCTGCCTGCCTCGCGCAGCGTATCCAGCGGCGCGCCGGTGTCGATCGCCAGTGCGCCGCTTTGCTTGCTGAGCTTCTCGCCGATCTCGTTGACCACCACCGGCACGTGCAGGTAGGCCGGCGTGGGCAGGCCCAGCAGGTGCTGCAGGTGGAGCTGCCGCGGCGTGGAGTCGAGCAGGTCGGCGCCGCGCACGATATGCGTGATGCCCTGCAGGCCGTCGTCCACCACCACTGCCAGTTGATACGCCCATAGCCCGTCCGCGCGGCGCAGCACGAAATCGCCCAGCTCGGTTTCCAGGTCCTGGCACTGGCGGCCCTGCCAGCGGTCGTCAAAGCAGATATTGGCCGTCGCGCCGTCCGGCACGCGCACGCGCCAGGCGCGCGGCAGCTTGCCGTTCAGGCCGTGGCGGCAGGTGCCGGGGTAGGCCAGCGTCTGGTGGCGCTCGCGCACATGTACCAGCGAATCGGCGATCTCCTTGCGCGAGCAGCCGCACGGGTAGAGCTGCCCGGCGGCGTCCAGCCGGCGCAGCGCGTCGGCGTAGTGCGGTTCGCGCCGGCTCTGCCACAACGGCGGCTCGTCCGGTGTCATGCCAAGGCGTTCCAGCGTATGCAGGATGTCGTCGTCGGCGCCGCGCACGCAGCGCGGCATGTCGATGTCTTCGATGCGCACCAGCCACTGGCCGCCATGCGCGCGCGCATCGAGCCAGCTGGCCAGCGCTGTGACCAGCGAGCCCATATGCAGCGGCCCGGTGGGCGAGGGGGCAAAGCGGCCGCGATAGCCGCCCGTGATGACCGCCATGCGCCTGCCCTCAGCCGGCGAATTCGGCGTGTTGCAGCAGCGCCTGTGCCAGGCGCGGGTCTTCCAGCTTGCTCGCCCACCATTGCAGCGCCTTGCCGCGGTTGCTGGTGCGCCAGGCCACCTTGAAGTTGCCGGGCGCGCGCACTTCCACGGTCTCGCGCGCCTGCAGCACGCCGCTTTCGATATGTGGCTGCGCCATTGGTGCCGGCAGCCAGCCGCAGCCAAGGCCGCGGATCTGCGCTTCCAGCTTGTCGCGCATGGTCGGCACCACCAGCACGTCCTGGCCGGCCAACACGCCGTGCGTGCGCGCCGGCAGGTTGCGCGAGGTATCGCCGACCGCGACGATGCGGTGCCTGGCGATCTGAATGGTGGTCAGGGGGCCTTCCTCTGTGGCCAGCGGATGGTGCGCCGCCACCGCGAACACGAACGGCACCGTTCCCAGTGGCCGGATCTGGAAGCCCTGCGTGCTGGGCGCATCGTAGGCGCCGCCGATCACCAGGTCGGCGCGGTTGCTGATCAGCGCGTCCCAGGCGCCGCCCAGCACTTCCTTGGCAAAGCGCAGCCGGGTGGCGGTGTTCTCGGCGTAGAAGTCGTGGATCACCGGCAGCAGCGCGCGGAAGTTGATCAGGTCGTCGACCACGATGGTCAGCGTCGCCTCCCAGCCCGTGGCCAGCCGCTTGACGCGGCGCGCCAGGTCGTCGGCCGCATGCAGCAGGTGCCGGCCTTCGTCGAGCAGCGCCCGGCCGGCCGGGGTCAGCTCGGCGCGGTGGCGGCGACGGTCAAACAGCAACACGTCCAGGTCTTCTTCCAGCTTGCGCACAACGTAGGTCAGCGCTGAGGGCACCTTGCCCATCTCGTGGGCGGCAGCGGCGAAGCTGCCCTTGCGTTCGATGGCGTCGAGGACTTCGAGGGATTCTAGCGAGAGGGCCATGTTCAGAAATTCTGAATGACTGCTTCTAAGGTGGACCCCGTAAATATACGCCTCAAGCCCTAAACTGCCTAGCATCAACAGTGCAACACATGCCGTGACACGGGTTACACAGCGAGTGCCGACGGCGAAACGGGCCAAGGAGGGCCATCAAAATGATTGAAATCAGAAAGTCTGCAGAGCGCGGTTACGCCGACCATGGCTGGCTGAAGTCCTTTCATTCGTTCTCGTTCGCCGACTACTACGATCCGCAGCATGTGCAGTTTGGGCCGCTGCGCGTGATCAACGAGGACCGCGTCGCGCCCGGCATGGGCTTCGGCACGCACGGCCATCGCGACATGGAGATCATCAGCTACGTGCTGGAAGGCGAGCTGGCCCACAAGGACAGCATGGGCAACGGCAGCGTGATTCGCCCGGGCGATGTGCAGCGCATGAGCGCAGGCACGGGCGTGCGCCACTCCGAGTACAACCATGCCCAGCACGATACGACGCACTTCCTGCAGATCTGGATCATGCCTGACCAGAACGGCATCGAGCCCGGCTACGAGGAAAAGCACTTCGACGTGGCCGACAAGCGTGGCAAGCTGCGCCTGGTGGCCAGCCGCGACGGCGCCGACGGCTCGGTAGTGGTGCACCAGGACGTGCGCCTGTACGCCGGCCTGTTCGACGGCGGCGAGGCCACCACGCTGGCGCTCGCGCCGGGCCGCCGTGCCTATGTCCATGTGGCGCGTGGCCGGGTGACGGTCAACGGCAAGGCACTCGAGGCCGGCGATGCGGCCAAGCTGGAGTCGGTCGGTGAAGTCGCGCTTTCCGGCGGCGATAACGCCGAGGTGCTGGTGTTCGACCTGCCCTGAGCCGCGCCCGGCAAACGTAGTCGCTGAAGTCCGCAAGAGCCCGCCCGCTCGGCGGGCTTTTTGCATTTTGCGTCGCGCTCCGGGACCCGGCAGGTACCGCTGTGCTATCTTCTCGCTATGCATTGCGCCTGCACCGGCACATCGCCCGCAGGCCAGCACGGGTCCCATTCCCCTGATCACGACAGGGGGCGTCCCCGTGCCGACGCCCCCTTGGAACACCCAGTACCAAGATGACCTTTGTTTCTATTCTCCTGGCGCTGATCGCAGAGCAGTTCCGCGCCCTGGGCCGCAACAACCCGATCCACGAGATCGTGCGCGCGCTCGGCGAGCGCGCCGAACACGCTTTCGACACTGGCCGCCCGCGCGACGCCGCGCTGGCGTGGCTCACCGTGGTGCTGCCGCTGACGCTGGCGGTGGTCGTGGTTCACTACCTGCTGGCCTCGATCAGCGTGGCGCTGACGCTCGCCTGGAACGTGCTGGTGCTGTACATGACGCTGGGCTTTCGCCAGTTCAGCCACTACTTCACCGACATCCATGAAGCGCTGAACCGCGACGACGTCCATACCGCGCGCATGCTGCTGCACGAATGGACCGGGCTCGACACCGTCGAGATGCCGGTCACCGAGATCGTGCGGCAAACGCTGGAAGCGGCGATCGTGGCCGTGCACCGGCATGTGTTCGGCGTGTTCTTCTGGTTCCTGGTGCCGATCGGGCCCGGCGGCGTGGTGCTGTACCGGACCGCCGAATACCTCGGCCGCCAGTGGAACCAGCCTTCGGCCGAACGCAGTCCCGCGCTGGGCCGCTTCGCGGCGCGCGCCTTCTATGTGCTCGATTGGATTCCCTCAAGGCTGACTGCGATCGGCTTTGCCATCGTGGGCAATTTCGAGGATGCGGTCTATGCCTGGCGCAACCACGCGCGCAAGTGGAACGATGCGGTCAACGGCATCCTGCTTGCCAGCGGCGGCGGGGCGCTCGGCGTCAGGCTGGGCACGCCACTGGCCGAGGACGATTCCACCGTGGTGCTGCGCGCCAGCGTGGCGGGCCCGGCGGTGGACTACGCACCCGGCATGGAAGAGGACAACGGCGGCCCCGAGCCGGCCGCGCCCGAATTCGGCACCGAGCCCGGCGTGCGCACGCTGCAGTCGGCCGTCGGCCTGGTGTGGCGCGCGGTGGTGCTGTGGATGCTGCTGCTCGCCATGCTGTCGCTGGCGCTCTGGGTGGGCTGATCCAGGGTTTTAACGGGGCAGCCCGCGCGCTAGTCGCGCGCCGCGCCGCAGCGCCAGCAGGCGCCGAACTGGGCCTCGTGCCACTCGTGGCAATGGCGGCATTGCCAGCTGGGCCCCGGTACCGGGTTGGCGGCGGCATTGAGCGCCGCCCACGCCTGCGCTTCCATCTCGTCATCGACCAGCCATACCTGCGGCGCGCTTTCCCGGAAGGGGATCTCGCCGGTCGCGCCGGCCAGCCAGGTATTGCGCAGCTCGGCCCGGATGCCGGCCGCCTGCAGGACGTTCTGGCAATGGGCCGCATGGACCAGGGAGGTGGCGGACAGTAGCAGTTTCATGGCAGCGCACCGGAATGCAGGTGCGCTTACCTTACCACGGCTTCTGCTGGCTGGATTCGTGCAGCAGCTGCGTGTAGAGCTGGTGGCGGCGCTCGGAAATCGCGCCGGATTCCACCGCGGCCAGCACCCCGCACCCCGGCTCGTTCACATGGTGGCAGTTGTAGAAGCGGCACTCGGTCAGGCGCGGCCGGAATTCCGGGAACGCGCGCTCCAGCATGCCCTCGCTGAGGTGGTACAGGCCGAATTCCTGGAAGCCCGGTGAATCGATCAGCGCACCCAGGCGGCCGTCGGCCGTGCCCCAGTCCGCAGGCAGGTGGTAGAGCCGGGTGAAAGTCGTGGTGTGCTTGCCGGAATCGAGCTTGGCCGAGATCTCGCGGGTCTGGGCATCGACGCCCGGAATCAGCAGGTTCAGCAGCGAAGACTTGCCCATGCCCGACTGGCCGATCAGGATGCTGGCGAGCCCCGCCAGGCGCGGCTTGAGCGTGGCCAGCGCCTGCGCCGGGTCGGCGCGCACCGACAGCTCCAGCGTGTCGTAACCCAGCTCGCGGTACAGCGCCAAGCGGCCACGCGCCTCGTCGAGCCGGTCGGGCAGGTCGGTCTTGTTGAGCACGATCAGCGGCCGGATTTCCATTGCCTCGGCCGACACCAGCGCGCGCCCGAGCAGGTCTTCCGAGAACCCCGGCTCGGTCGCCAGCACGATGACGACCTGGTCGATATTGGCGGCCAGCAGCTTGGACTTGAACTGGTCGGAGCGGTGCAGCAGGTTCTTGCGCGGCGCAACCTTCGTGATCACGCACTGGTCGGCGGCGGCGCGTTCCACGCTGACATGGTCGCCCACCGCGCAGTCGCTTTTCTTGCCGCGCGGGAAGGCATGCATGCGCGTGCCGTCGCCCAGCTCGACCACGTAGTGGCGGCCGTGCGCGGCGATGATCAGTGCGGACTCATGGCTGGTACCGGCATTGGTGCCGCCGCCGGCGTTGCGGTGACGCGTCGCGCGGCTCATGCGTGCGCCAGCAGACGGTCGATCCGCTGCGCGGCGGGCGGATGCGAGTAGTAGAAGGCGCTGTAGAGCGGATCGGGCGTGAGCGTCGAGGCGTTGTCCTTGTACAGCTTCACCAGCGCCGACACCAGGTGGCCGGCGTTGGTCTGGTCCGCGGCAAAGGCGTCGGCCTCGAACTCATGGCGGCGCGATGACTGGCTCGACAGCGGCCCCAGCAGGAAGGTGAACACCGGCAGCGTCAGGAAGAACAGCACCAGCGCCAGCGCGTTGTTGGACACGCCCAGGTTGGGCACCACGCCCAGCCCGGTGTAGAACCAGCTGCGCGTGGCCAGCCAGCCCAGCAGCGCGAGGAACACCAGGCTCAGCGCAAAAGTGACGGCGATGCGCTTGGCCACGTGGCGGCGCTTGAAGTGGCCCAGCTCATGCGCCAGCACCGCCTCGATCTCGTCTCCCGACAGGCGGGCCAGCAGCGTATCGAAGAAGACAATGCGCTTGGCCGCGCCAAAGCCGGTGAAGTAGGCGTTGCCATGTGCACTGCGCTTGCTGCCGTCCATCACGAACAGGCCCTTGCTGGCAAAGCCGCAGCGTTTCATCAGGGCCTCGATGCGCTCGCGCAGCGATTCGTCGGTGAGGGGCTCGAACTTGTTGAACAGGGGCGCGATGAAGGTCGGGAAGATCACCAGCAGGAACAGGTTGAACGCCATCCACACCAGCCAGGTCCACAGCCACCACAGCGAACCCGCGCGCTCCATCAGCCACAGCACCGCCAGCAGCAGCGGCAGGCCCAGCGCGCACGCGACCAGCAGCATCTTGGTCATGTCGGCCAGCCACAGGCCGAAGGTCATCTTGTTGAAGCCGAAGCGCTCCTCGATGCCGAACTGGCCATACAGCGAGAAGGGCAGGTCGACCAGCCCGCCGATCAGCGCGACGCTGGCCACCAGCGCCACGCCGTAGGCATAGCCGGGTCCGAAGGTATCGAGCCAGAACTGGTTGAGCCACTGCAGCCCGCCCAGCATGGTGAAGCCGATCAGCACCGCGGCGCCGGCCAGCACTTCCAGCATCGACAGCCGGGTGCGGGCGATGGTGTAGTCGGCGGCCTTCTGGTGCGAGGCCAGCGTGATGGTGTCGGCAAAGCGCGCCGGCACCGCGTTGCGGTGCTGCGCCACATGCCGGACCTGGCGGGCGGCCAGCCAGAGCTTGGTCAGCACCATCAGCACCAGGGCGGCGAGGAAGACAATCGTGAACATCGGCAAGAGCCTTGTGGGTTCGGGCGCCCGGCATCGTGCGCGGCGGGCGTCCGTTGGGACCGCGAAACCCGGGGCAGGATTGTCGGCGGTCCGGGATACCCGGGAGGGCCGGCAAAACTGTGCGCCAGCGGGCATCCCGGACGGATATGCGAGAATTATAAATTGTTCGCGCCCGCCCCTGCCGCGGCCGCATCCCCGAAATCCCTATCTTCCGCAGTCCCGATGACAACCCACGCCGCCGCCAAATCCGTAAAAAGTGAAAACAACCTGATCTGGCTGGACATGGAAATGACCGGCCTGTCGCCGGACACCGACCGCATCATCGAGGTGGCGATCGTGGTCACCGACTCCGAGCTCAATATCCTGGCCGAGGGCCCCGTGCTGGTGATCCACCAGAGCGATGCCGTGCTCGACGGCATGGACAACTGGAACAAGGGCACCCACGGCCGCTCCGGCCTGATCGACAAGGTCAAGGCTTCCACGCTGACCGAAGAGCAGGCCGAGGCCGAGCTGCTGGCCTTCCTCAAGCGCTGGGTGCCGGCCAACAAGTCGCCGATGTGCGGCAACTCGATCTGCCAGGATCGCCGCTTCATGGCGCGCTATATGCCCAAGCTGGAGGCGTTCTTCCACTACCGCAACCTGGACGTGTCCACGCTCAAGGAGCTGTGCAAGCGTTGGGAGCCGGCCATCCACAAGGGCTTCGTCAAGCGCCAGCTGCACACGGCGCTGGCCGATATCCTGGAGTCGGTCGAGGAACTGCGCTACTACCGCACGCACTTTATCCGCCACACGGCGCCCGGCGCAGCGCCCGCGGCTGACGCGACGGTCCCGGACGCGTCGGCCGTCGGCACGCCCGCCCCCGGCACGCCCGCCCCATAACCCGGACCAGCAGGGCCACCCGCCACCACACAACAACAACTCACCACCAGCGACGGGCCGCACGCAATGCCGGGCCTTGTTGCCGCTGCCGGGCGCCGCTCCGTGCCCGGCGCGAGCCCCCGTCCCGCCCGCCCATGCTCGAGCGCATCGTCTCCATCATCACCCCGGTCATCCTGATCATCCTGGTCGGGTGGCTGTACGGGCGCAGGGCGCATCCGGACATGGCCGGCATCAACCGCGCCACGCTGGATGTGATCGCGCCGCTGCTGGTGGTGTCGGCCTTCGTCAGCAAGGACTTCCTGCTGGCCGATCAGCTGGTGCTGCTGGGCTGCGCGGTGGCCGTGGTGCTGGGCTCCGGCGTGCTGGCGTGGGGGCTGGCGCGGCTGCTCAAGGTCGATCCGCGCACCTTCGTGCCGCCGATGATGTTCAACAACTGCGGCAACATGGGCCTGCCGCTGTCGGTCTTTGCCTTTGGGCCGGCCGGCCTGGCGCCGGCGGTGGCACTGTTCGCTGCGTCCAACCTGATGCACTTCACCATCGGCATGAAGACCGTTAACCGGCATGCGTCGATGGCGCAGATCGCGCGCAATCCCATGGTGCTGGCCACCGTGGCTGGCGTGGGATTGTCGCTGGCGCGGCCGTGGTTCACGCTGCCCGACCCGGTCTACCAGTCGGTCAAGCTGCTGGGCGATGCCACGGTGCCGCTGATGCTGTTCGCGCTGGGCGTGCGCATGAAGGATGTGAGCCTGCGCAACTGGGGCATGGGGCTGGTCGGCGCGGTGGCTTGCCCGCTGACCGGCATCGCGGTGGCGTTGCTGCTGGCGCAGTGGGTGCCGCTGACGGAACTGCAGCGCGGGCTACTGTTCGTCTTTGCCTCGTTGCCGCCGGCGGTGCTGAACTTCCTGGTGGCGGACCACTTCCGGCAAGAGCCGGACCAGGTGGCGTCGATCGTGCTGCTGGGCAATATCGCCGCGGTGGTGTTCGTGCCGGTGGGGTTGTACCTGGGGTTGCGCTGAGGCGCAGGGAGGGTGCCCGCGCGGCGTATGCCGGCGGGCCGGGTGGAGGCTGGGTGGATTATGTTATGCGCCGGGTTTGGCGCGCACGGCGTTCTTCGGACGCCAGGCCTTGACGATCGCCTCGTCAGTTTCCATGTACGGGCCGCCGATCAGGTCGATGCAATACGGCACCGCAGCAAAGATCCCTTGCACCACCGCCTTGCCGTCGGCATCGCGAAGGCCTTCCAGCGTTTCGCGGATGGCGCGCGGCTGGCCGGGCAGGTTGATGATCAGCGCGGCGCGGCTGGCGGTTTCGCGGATCACCGCCACCTGGCGCGACAGGATCGCGGTCGGCACGAAATGCAGGCTGACCTGGCGCATCTGCTCGCCGAAACCGGGCATTTCCTTGGTCGCCACGGCCAGCGTGGCTTCGGGCGTGACGTCCCGCCGCGCGGGGCCGGTGCCGCCGGTCGTCAGCACCAGGTCGCAGCCGGCCACGTCCACCAGGTCGATCAGCGTACGCGAGATCTGCGCCTGCTCGTCGGGGATCAGCCGCTCCACCGCCTGCCACGGCGAGGTCAGCGTGCGTCCGAACCACTCGCGCAGCGCCGGGATGCCCTCATCCTGGTAGGTGCCGGCCGAGGCGCGGTCCGAGATCGAGACAAAGCCGACGACGAGTTCGTCGGGATGGTTGCGGGCGATCGGCTGCGTGGTCTGGGTCATGCCTCGGGCTCCGGGGTCGGGGGTTGGTCCTGCGCGGCGGCCTTGCCATCCTTTTCGTCGAGCGCCGCCTTGATCGCCTGGAACAGTTCGCGGAAATAGCGCGGCGGCTTGCCTTGCTCTTTTTCCTTGCGCGCGTTGCGGATGGTGTTGCGCAGCGCCTGCACGTCGATGCCGGGATGCTCGCCGAGGAAGCGCGTCAGCGCCGCGTCGTCGGCCAGCAGCAGCTCGCGCCAGCGCTCGATCAGGTGCATGCGTGCGGTCTCGGCCTTGCTGGTGCCCTTGAAGCCTTCCAGCGCGCGGCGGATGGCCTCGACCTCGTCGTCGTCCAGGCCGCGCATGACCTTGCCCACATACTGCATCTGGCGGCGCTTGCCTTCGTGGCTGGTGATGCGGCGCGCCTGGTGGATGGCGTCGGCCAGCGCTTCGGGCATGGGCACGCGCGCCAGGCGGTCCTTGGCCAGGCCTTCCAGCTCGGTGCCAAGGTCCTGCAGGGCGGTCATGTCGCGCTTGCGCTGCGACTTGCTTTTCGGTTCGTCGTCTTCCGGTTCCGGCGCAAAGCCTCCAGGAAAGCGCGAGCCGTTCGGATTACGGGAATTTCGCGTCATGCCCGGCATTTTATCTTGCTATGATTGCCGCTTGGACTTTTGATGACACCCGCCCAGCATGGACCCCATGGACCATATTGCAGAACAGACCGCGCACTTCACCTACACCCAGGCCCAGCTCAGCGAGATGGCCGCCGATGTGCTGCGTGTGGCACGCGAACTGGGGGCGACCGATGCCGCCACCGAGATCTCCGAAGGCAGCGGCCTGTCGGTGTCGGTGCGCAAGGGGCAGGTGGAAACCATCGAGCAGAACCGCGACAAGGTGGTCGGTGTCACGGTGATGATCGGCAAGCGTCGCGGCAACGCCAGCACCTCAGACTTCTCGCCAGCGGCATTGCGCGCCACGGCCGAGGCGGCCTACAACATCGCTCGCTTCACCGCCGAGGACGAGTGCGCCGGCCTGGCGGAAGAAGAACTGCTGGAGCGCTCGCCGCAGGACCTGGACCTGTTCCACCCGTGGAACATCGACGCCGAAGCCGCGATCGACATCGCCACCCGCGCCGAGGCCGCGGCCTTCGCGGTGTCGCCGCGCATCCGCAACAGCGACGGCGCCAGCGTGTCGGCCCAGCATTCGCAGTTCGTGCTGGCCACCTCGCGCGGCTTCGTCGGCGGCTATCCGTATTCGCGCCACTTTATCTCGTGCGCGCCGATCGCCGGCAGCGGCAGCGGCATGCAGCGCGACGACTGGTACTCGTCCAAGCGCTCGCCAACGGTGCTGGCGGCGCCGGAAGACATCGGCAAGTACGCCGCCGAACGCGCGCTGGCGCGGCTGCAGGCGCGCAAGCTGTCCACGCGCCGCTGCCCGGTGCTGTTCGAGGCGCCGCTGGCCGCGGGCCTGCTGGGCGCCTTCGTGCAGGCGGTGTCGGGCGGTGCGCTGTACCGCAAGTCCACCTTCCTGTGCGATTCGCTGGGCAAGACCGTATTCGCCCCGCACGTGCAGATCCACGAGCAGCCGCATACCCCTGGCGCCATGGGCAGCGCCCCATTCGACGAGGAAGGCGTGCGCACCCGCGAGCGCGACGTGGTCGTGGATGGCGTGGTGCAGGGCTATTTCCTGTCGACCTACTCCGCGCGAAAGCTTGGCATGCAGACCACCGGCAACGCCGGTGGCTCGCACAACCTGACGCTGTCGAGCAAGCTGACCGAGCCGGGCGACGACTTCCCGGCGATGCTGCGCAAGCTCGGCACCGGCCTGCTGGTGACCGAGTTGATGGGGCAGGGCGTCAACTACGTGACCGGTGACTACTCGCGCGGCGCCTCGGGCTACTGGGTCGAGAACGGTGTGATCCAGTATCCGGTCGAGGAAATCACCATCGCCGGCAATATGGCCGAGATGCTCAAGCAAATCGTTGCGATCGGCGCGGATTCGCTGGTGCGTGGCACCAAGGAAACCGGCTCGATCCTGCTCGAGCAGATGACCATCGCCGGTGCCTGAGCCGACGGGCCATCCACATGGTTCGCCTTTTCAGGCAAGAAACAGGCGATACGCCGGATTGGCACTGACGTCCTGGTACGGGTAGCCAAGCGTGGCGAGGCGTTCTTCGAACGCCGCGCCTTGCGCCTCGGCCACCTGGATGCCGGCCAGCACCGAGCCGGTGTCGCCGCCCTGGTTCCGGTAGTGGAACAGGCTGATATTCCAGTCCGGCGCCAGCGCCGACAGGAACCGCATCAGTGCTCCGGGCCGTTCCGGAAATTCAAAGCGGAACAGGCGTTCGCCACGTGCCAGCGGCGAGCGGCCGCCGATCATATGCCGCACATGCTCTTTCGCTACCTCATCGGCCGTCAGGTCGATGGTCGGGAAGCCATCCTGCTGCAGTGCCTTCACTAGCTGTTCAGACTCTCCCGACGCCCTTAGCTGCATGCCGACAAAGACGTGGGCCGTCTGCGCATCGGCAATCCGGTAGGTGAACTCGCTGACCTGCCGGTCGCCGACCCGGCTGCACAGGCGCCGGAATGCGCCGCAGGCCTCCGGCAGCGTCACGCCGAACATCGCTTCGCGCGCGTTGCCCAACTCGGCCCGGTCGGCGACAAAGCGCATGCGCTCGAAGTTGATATTGGCGCCTGAGGTGACCGCCACCAGTGTCTGGTTGCGCAGGCCCGCGCGCATCGCATACTGCTTGGCTGCCGCCACGGCCAGCGCACCGGCGGGTTCCAGCACGCTGCGGGTGTCTTCGAACACGTCCTTGATTGCCGCGCAAAGCGCATCGGTGTCGACGATGACGATGTCGTCAAGGTAGCGGCGGCACAGCCGGAAGGTCTCTTCGCCGACCAGCTTGACCGCGGTGCCGTCCGAGAACAGTCCCACTTCGTCCAGTTCCACGCGTCGGCCGGCGCGGATCGATTGCGCCATGGCGCAGGAGTCTTCCGTCTGCACGCCGATGACCTTGATTTCGGGCCGCACCGCTTTGACGTAGGTCGCCACCCCTGCGGCCAGGCTGCCGCCGCCGATCGGCACGAAGATCGCGTGGATCGGGCCGCGGTGCGCGTTGAGGATTTCGGCGGCCACCGTGCCCTGGCCGGCGATCACGTCGGGGTCGTCGAACGCGGGGATAAAGGTTAGCCCCTGTTCCGCCTGCAGTTGCATCGCATGGCGGTAGGCATCGGTATAGGAGTCGCCGGCCTGCACCACCTCGACGGTCGGTCCGCCGTGCGCGCGTGCCGCGTCGACCTTGACCTGCGGCGCCGTGGTCGGCACCACAATCAGCGCGCGTACGCCCAGGCGCGCCGCGGACAGCGCCACGCCTTGCGCATGGTTGCCCGCCGAAGCGGTGATGACGCCGCGCCGCAGCGCATCGGGGCTGAGGTGCGCCATCTTGTTGTAGGCGCCGCGCAGCTTGAACGAGAACACCGGCTGGGTGTCTTCGCGCTTGAGGTAGATCTGGTTGTGCAGCCGCTCGGACAGGTGCCTGGCAAAGTCCAGTTCGGTCTCGCGCGCCACGTCGTAGACGCGCGCCGTCAGGATGCGCTTCAGGTAGACGTGATGGTCGGATGCAGCGGCTGTGGCGTGGTCCGTGGTGGCTTCGGCAGTTGCCTGCATGGAGGGGCTCCGGGTTCGTTGTCGATTGCCCTGGAGCCGGAAACAAAACACCCGCCTGCAGGGCGGGTGTTTGCGGAAAACTGGTTCTGGACGCGCGCTAACCCACCATTCGGAGAATGGTGCGAATAATTCGCGCGATGGGGAAGTGACGGCGGTCCATGGACCAGACTGTGGGCGATGGAGCGGGATTTGTCAATGCCGCCGGCATGCGCTCACGACTCTTCGGAAGGCGGGCGCTCGTAGGTGACGAACGCATAGTCGAAGCCGTTGGCCTCGGAATGATGCGTCTCGCGCGCGACTTCCAGCCACTGCGTGCGGTCGATCGGCGGGAAGAAGGCGTCGCCTTCCACGTCCGCGTCGATCTCGGTCACTACCAGCCGGTCGGCGCTCGGCATCGCCTCGACATAGAGCTGCGCGCCGCCGATCAGGAAGATCTGGTCGACGCCGACGCACAGCCGCTGCGCGTCTTCCAGCGATGGCGCCACCTCGGCGCCCTCGATGCGCAGGTCAGGATTGCGGCTGACCACGATATTGCGCCGGCCCGGCAGCGGGCGGCCGATCGAGTCCCAGGTCTTGCGGCCCATGATCACGGGCGCGCCCATGGTGGTGCGCTTGAAATGCGCCAGGTCTTCCGGCAGGCGCCACGGCAGCGTGTTGTCGCGGCCGATGGTGCCGTTGCGCGCGCGCGCGACAACCAAAGTCAGCAGCGTCATACGGCCACCGGTGCCTTGATGGCGGCGTGCGACTGATAGCCCACCAGCTCGAAGTCTTCGTAGCGGTAGTCGAAGATGCTGTCTGGCTTGCGCAGGATCTTCAGTTGCGGCAGCGGCAGCGGCGCGCGCGCCAGCTGCGTCTGCACCTGCTCGAAATGGTTGTTGTAGATATGGCAGTCGCCGCCGGTCCAGATAAAGTCGCCCACTTCCAGCCCGGCCTGCTGCGCGATCATGTGCGTGAGCAGCGCATAGCTGGCGATATTGAACGGCACGCCCAGGAAGATATCGGCGCTGCGCTGGTAGAGCTGGCACGACAACTTGCCGTCGGCCACGTAGAACTGGAAGAACGCGTGGCAGGGCGGCAGCTTCATGCGCGGGATGTCGGCAACGTTCCAGGCCGACACGATCAGCCGGCGCGAATCCGGGTTGGCGCGGATCTGCGCCATCAGCTCGGTGATCTGGTCGATATGGCGGCCGTCCGGCGCCGGCCACGAGCGCCACTGCGAGCCGTACACCGGGCCCAGTTCGCCGTTCTCGTCGGCCCATTCGTCCCAGATGCTGACACCGTTTTCCTGCAGCCAGTGCACATTGGTCGAGCCCTGCAGGAACCACAGCAGTTCCAGGATGATGGACTTCAGGTGCAGCTTCTTGGTGGTCACCACCGGGAAGCCTTCGCGCAGGTCGAAGCGCATCTGGTAGCCGAACACCGAGCGTGTGCCGGTGCCGGTGCGGTCGGCCTTGTCGGTGCCATGCTCGTACACATGGCGCATGAAGTCGAGATACTGTTTCATCGGCGCGGGGCGGGTGGGAAGTGACGCGGGCGTGGGACCGCAAAGCAGGCATTTTAAAGCAAAAGGGCCACCCCTTCGGGTGGCCCTTTCCTGAAGCAACCAGGGCGCTTGCCCCGGCTGCGCATGGCACCAGCCTTAGTGGCTGCCGGCCGGTTCCTGTTGCACGCGGCGCTTCTGCACCAGGTAGCCGCCACCGAGCACGCCGCCGATGATCAGCACGTACAGGCCCCAGTTGGCCACCGGGTTGGCCTCGAAGAAGGCCTTGACCAGCGGCTCGTGCACGATCATCTTGACCGCCGTGAACGCCAGCACGCCCGCGCCGACATAGATGATGACCGGGAAGCGGCCCATCAGCTTGAGCACCAGGCTCGAGCCCCACACCACGATGGGGATGCTGATCAGCAGGCCCAGCACCACCAGCAGGAAGCTGCCATGCGCGGCGCCGGCCACGGCCAGCACGTTGTCCACGCCCATCACCGCGTCGGCGATGATGATGGTCTTCATCGCGCCCCACAGGGTCGCGGCGCCCGAGCCGTGCCCCTCGCCGGCGCCTTCGTCGGAGAGCAGCTTGTAGGCGATCCATACCAGCGCCAGGCCGCCGACCAGCAGCAGCCCGGGAATCTTGAGCAGCCAGACCACGCCGATCGTCATGGCCGAGCGTACCACCACGGCACCGACGGTACCCCAGATAATGGCCTTCTTTTGCAGGTGGGGGGGCAGGTTGCGCGCCGCGAGGGCGATCACGATGGCATTGTCGCCGGCCAGCACCAGGTCAATGACGACGATGGACAGCAGCGCCGTCAGGAACTGCATCGTGAACAGATCGGTAAACCACTCCATGAACTCTCCTCAGGGTACGAATCAAGCGCAAGCGCGCCGTATTGGGTTCGCCTGGATTCACGGAGCACGGGAGGGTGGGGCCGCCTTTGCAAACCATGAAATGCCAGGTTGCAAAGGTCTTGCTCGACCAACGGCGCGGTATGCGCACCGGTAGTCAGCACAACCGGGGACGCCGGTCCCGGAATGACGATTGTGCTAAGGGCATGGGCCCCGGAGCTACTCCCCTTTGAGGGACGCGACCCACTAAGGGGCCGCGTTGGGCCGGATTATAAACGAACTACCCGCAACATGGCCCATTGGGGGAGATACTGACTCAAGGTTTTTTATGTGTTGCATACGGCGCATGCGGGCATTGGGCGCTGCACAATCCGCCGGATGGGCCTATCCTTGAATATCGGCTCCGCCCGATGCGTCCTGGACAGCACAGGGAGGCGTTGCGGAGACCGGCGCGCACGACATGCACAGCGCGGCCTTGGGGAACACGCAGTGAGCAGCAACATTCGCGACCACACAAGGAAACGTCATGCCGGCTGTCCCGAACTCGCCGAACGCCTCCCCCCTCCCGCACACGACCCCGCAGAACTCCCCTCGTCACAACCATAATGGGCACGCTAGCGCCCCGCCGCCCAACGGGCAGCCCGCGCTGGTCGCGTTCGCCAACGGGCACGCGCATCGCCCGCCGCCGCAGCCGGAATTCGTGCAGCAGTACCGCGAGGACAACGGGGCGCTGCGCGAGCAGGTGCTGACCGGGCTGCGCGCGGAGCATGCCGCGATCAGTCCCAAGTTCTTCTACGACGTGCTGGGCTCACGCCTGTTCGAGGCCATCACCGACCTGCCAGAGTACTATCCGACCCGCACCGAGGCCGCGATCTTTGCCAGCGCGGCGCCGGCCATCGCCGCGCGCGCCGGAAGCGGCTGCGTGCTGGTGGACCTGGGCGCCGGCAATTGCGAGAAGGCGGCGCGGCTCTTCGGCAGCCTGCGCCCGGCGCAGTACGTGGCGTTGGATATCTCGGTCGAGTTCCTGCGCGCGACGCTGTCGTCGCTGCAGCAGCAGCACCCGGGTATCCCGATGCTGGGCCTCGGCGCCGACCTGTGTTCGCAGTTCGACCTGCCGTCGAACGTCAGGCGGGGCAGGCGCCTGTTCTTCTATCCTGGATCGAGCATTGGCAATTTCGCCCCGGTCGATGCCCTGGCCTTGCTGCAGCGCCTGCGTGGCGCGGCCGGGCGCGGCGACGGCGTGCTGATCGGGGTGGATCTGCACAAGGACGAGGCCACGCTGGTGTCCGCCTACGACGATGCGCTGGGCGTCACCGCCGCCTTCAACCGTAACGTGCTGCGCAACCTGAACCGGATCGTCGGCACAAACTTCGAGTTGTCCGACTGGCGCCACCTGGCGAGCTTCGACCACGAGGCCTCGCGCATCCAGATGCACCTGCAGGCCTGCCGCGACGTGCGCGTGCAGTGGGACGGCGGCGCGCGCGAGTTTGCAGCGGGCGAGCGCATCCATACCGAGGACTCCTACAAATACCGCCCTGAGGATTTCGCGTTGCTGCTCGACGCCGCCGGGTTTGACGACCCGGTGTACTGGACTGATCCGCAAGGCTGGTTCGCCGTGTTCCACGCGCGCGGCTGAGGGCGCGCCTCCGGGCAGGGCCGCGGGGGGGCGCCGGGCAGGTCAGGCAGGTAGTGTCATAATGGCCGCGACGGGCGTGTCGCGTGCTGCGCACGCTCCGTGGCCGCTGCGGCCACAGCCAATACCTGTTCCCCAGCGCGGACCTTCCCGATGAGCGGCTTCCCCATGCTTCCCGATCTCTATTTCACTGGCGGCAAGGCGACCTGGTCCGACCCGCGCCGGCTGCCGCGCGAAGGCCTGGCGCAGGCGCTGGTCGAGACCCGCAGCCGCACGCTGGCCTGGCTCGCGCCGTTCGGCCAGACGCGGCGCGCCTGGGACGTGCCACGCCAGTACGATGCCGATCCGCCGCTGTGGACGTTGGGGCATGTCGCCTGGCATGCCGAGTGGTGGTGCCTGCGCGGCGTGCGCCAGGTGGACCGCGGCGGCGTACCGGTGCCGGTGGCGAGCGAGCCCGCGCTGCTCGACGGCGCCGACGAATGGTTCGACCCCGACCGCATCGGCCCGGACGAGCGCTGGGAAATCACGCTGCCCGACGTGGCCGTGGTCAAGCAGTATGCCGCCGAGGTGCTCGACGGCGTGCTGCGCCGGATCGCACTGCTGCCGGATGACGACGACCTGACGCTGTACCCGTTTCGCCGCGCGCTGTTCCATGAGGATGCGCAGGGCGAGGGCGTGGCGGCGCTGCTGCAGGCGCTGGGCATGGCGCCGGCCGAGGCCGTGGGCGCCGGCATGGCCCAGCCCGCGGGGCATGGGGGCACGCTGCATTTCCCGGGCGGGCGCTTCACACTCGGCTGGAACGATCCCGACGGTTTTGCCTGGCCCGACGAGCTTCCGCCCCAGCCGACTTATGTGCCGGCCTTCGAGATGGACATGGCGCCGGTCAGCACCGCGCAGTTCCTGGAATTCGTCGAGGACGGTGGCTACCAGCACCCGGCCTGGTGGTCGCCCGCCGGGCGCCAGTGGCTGATGACGCAGGAACGCTCGGCGCCGCGCTACTGGTCGCGCCATCCGTCGACGCGCGCGTGGATGGTGGAGCGCTTCGGCACGCTGCGCACGCTTAACCCCGACGAGGCGGTGCGCCACGTCACGCTGTACGAAGCGCAGGCGTGGTGCGTCTGGGCCGGGCGGCGCCTGCCGGCGGAATCGGAATGGGAGCTCGCCGCCACGCAGAACCGCGGCCTGCAGTGGGGCGCGCTGCGCGAGTGGACGGCAACGCCGTACGAGCCGTATGCGGGCTTTACCGCCGCGCCTTCGGACGGCGAGCTGGTGAGCCACTTCGGCACGCACCAGGCGGTGCGCGGCATCTCCTTCGCCAGTCCTGCGCGGCTGCGCCATGTGCGCGCACGCTGGGCGCTGCTGCCGGAGGATGATCTTGCCTTCGTCGGCTTCCGCACCTGCGCGCTTTAGCAGATGGCGCCGCGCATGGAAAAGGGCACCCGAGGGTGCCCTTTCTTCTGCCTGGCAGGTGCGCTCAGCGCACCGTCCGATCAGCGCTCGTAGCGCGAGCGGCTGTTGCGGTTGCCGTTGCTGTTGCCGTTGCCGTTGCCGCCGTAGCCGCCGCCAAAGCTGCGGTTGCCATCGCGGTTGCCATCGCGATTGCCGCTGAAGGTACGGCCTTCGCCGTTGCCGCGGTAGCCGCCGCTACCGGTGCGATTGCCGTCGGCAAAGGTGCGCGCAGCACCCTCGCGGTTGCCGAAACCACCGCGGTTGTCGTCGCCGAAGCTGCGGCCGCCTTCGCGGTTGCCGAAGCCACGTGCGCCGTCGCTGGCGCCGCGGTAGCCGCCGCCCTGGCCGCCCTGGCCACGGTAGCCGGCACCTTCACGGTTGCCGAAGCCGCCACGGTTGTCGTCACCGAACGGGCGCGCGCCTTCTGCGCGGTTGCCGAAGCCACGGCTCTCGCCGCTGAACTTGCGCTCGCCGAAGCCGCCGGCGCCACCGCCATTGCCGCCGCCGAACTTACGGTCGCCGAAGCTGCGCTCGCCGCCACGGTAGCCGCCGCCATTGCCGCCGCCGTTGCCACGGAAGTCACCACGGCCGCCCGGCTTGCCGCCGAAGTTCGAGCGGGGCTTGGGCGAACGGCGCGGCTCCAGGCCTTCGATCACCGAAGCGTCGATGCGCTGGTTGGTGAAGCGCTCGATGCGCTTCCACTGGAACATGTCGTTGTGGTTCACCAGGTTGATGGCGGTGCCCGAGCGGCCTGCGCGGCCGGTACGGCCGATGCGGTGCACGTAGTCCTCGGCCTGCTTGGGCAGGTCGAAGTTCACCACGTGGGTGATATCGGGCACGTCGATGCCGCGCGCGGCCACGTCGGTGGCCACCAGCACGCGCAGGTTGCCGCGGCGCAGTGCGGTCAGGGTGCGGTTACGCGCGCCCTGGGTCATGTCGCCGTGCAGTGCGCCGGCCGAGAAGCCGGTGTCGGACAGGCGCTCGGCCAGCGAATCGGCATCGCGCTTGGTCGCGGTGAAGACGATGGCTTGCTTGAGCGTTGAGTCGCGCAGCAGGTGGTCCAGCAGGCGCTCCTTGTGCGACATGTCGTCGGTAAAGTGCAGGCGCTGCTCGATATGGCTCTGGTCGGCGCGGGCCGCGGCGATCTCGATGCGCTGCGGGTCACGCAGCTGGCGCGAGGCGAGCTGGCCGATACGCGCATCCAGCGTGGCCGAGAACATCAGCGTCTGGCGCGAAGCCGGCGTGGCGTTGACGATGGCGTCGATGTCGTCGGCAAAGCCCATGTCGAGCATGCGGTCGGCCTCGTCGAACACCAGCATCTGCAGTGCCGACAGGTCGATGCGGCCGGCGTCGATATGGTCGAGCAGGCGGCCCGGCGTGGCCACGAGGATGTCAGGCATCTTGGCCAGCGCGGCCAGCTGCTTGGGGTAGGGCATGCCGCCCAGGATGCTGGCGCAGACGATGCGGCGCAGGTTGCGGCCGTACTTGGCGGCAGCCTCGGTCACCTGCAGCGCCAGTTCGCGCGTCGGGGTCAGCACCAGCAGTGCGGGCTGGGCCGGCGACGGGCGGGGGCGCTTGCCCTTCATGCGCTTGGCGGGCTCGGTCGCGCGCTGCGGCGCCGGCATTTCGCTGATGCGCTGGATCGCGGGCAGCATGAACGCGGCGGTCTTGCCCGAGCCGGTCTGGCTCGAGACCAGCAGGTCACGGCCGGCCAGGAAGGCCGGGATGGCCTGGGCCTGCACCGGGGTCGGCGTGTTGTAATTCAGTTCGGAGAGCGCGCGCAGGATGGCGGCGTCCAGGCCGAGCGTGGCGAAACCGCTCTCAGTCTGGATGGTAGCGGCCGGGGCTTCGGCTGCCGGGCTGCCGTTGAGCATGGCGTCGAGCTTGTCGAGCGGGCTCTCGATAATCTGGGCGGCGTCGGAAGTGATCGAAGCGTCGGTCGCGGAGGCAATAGCTTGCTCCGCACGAATGTCGTGCTGGGTCATGTCGTAATGGTCAAGTAAATGCATGGCACCCCGGCAAAGCAAATGGGGTGGGCGCAGTGCAAAGTCTTAAAAAGGCTTCGGCGCCAATCGGTGAGGCCGTTACGACAGACACAGCTGGCAGTACGGCGGCAGGCAGGGCTTTGGCTGGTCCCGCTAGGCGGTCCGGCCATGTCCCTGGCAGGCAAACAGCTCAGGTTTCAGGCTGTTCAACAGGATCGGAGACGAGGCGACGTCAGGTGAGCGATGCGTTCTGCTGGGCGGCTGGCGCTTAGGTGATTAACCAGGCGTCCGGCAGCGAGGAAACAGAGCTTGGGAGGGCAGCGGATTCGCCGCGGCAGGAAGGTGAAGCAGTGCCGGGCGCTTGGCGGATCTCACAGTTGCGAAACTCACAGCGGCGGATTATAGCAGAGTGCGGAATTTTTGTTGCGGTGCGAAAACGTAACCGGATATGTCAGCCGGCGATCACCCCACGCCGCCCCGGCACCGCGCCGGCGCTGGCGCGGGTTGCAAGGGCGCGGCGCCCGCCTATACTGGAGGCGCGGGCACACAGGATGCCCGCACGGGGCGGACGAAACGTTCCCGCTTGACCTCCTCCAGCGGCATTGGGCCGCTGTTCGCGGCGAGCAATGCGGTCATTGCCCCCAGTGCCAGACTTTCTGCGACTCTCCGGGTGGTCCGGATGGGCGTCCGCGTCATGGGCGGAATCATGGGAAGCCTGCCTGGCCAATTGAATGACCGAACTGCTGACCGCGTGGACCCAGGATGTCCGGGCCCGTCCGCAACCAAGCCCGCCATTGACTGGCGGGCTTTCATTTTGCGGCTTTCGTTCCTGCTGCAGTTCAGTCCTCGGCATCCTTGCCCGCTGCCTTGCGCGGCAGCCGGCCGAGCGGCTGCTCGCGCGGCATCACGTAGCGGTTGCCCGGCAATCCGCCCGGGTAGTCGACGATGCGCGCGACGCCCTGGCGCCGCAGGCCATGCCATGCCTGGCCGCCGGCGGTGCGCCCCCCGCCCAGGATGGCGGTCATGGCCTGCCGGTCGAGATCCATGCTGTCGGACAAATCCTTGATGACGATCACTGCCATGGCTGTCTCCGTCATGCGGGACCGCGGCCGCATGGCCGCGGTCCCCGGTAGGGAACCCCAGCCATGCGGCCGCGGGACCGCTTCAGTATAGGCGAGACGGTCCGCGGTCCTCCCTGGCCACAGTCCCGCCCCGCGCTTCGCTCAGACGGCGGCGAAATTGCCGCCCCATTGCGACGGGTCCACGTTGACGCGCACCGGGCCGAAGCCAGGGCCGATGCTGCCGACGTTGTTCAGGGTGTTCACGTTGACGCTCTGCAGCTGCGCGATGTTCTGGTTGACATTGACCGTGACGTTGGCCAGCGGGCCGATGTTGCCGATGCCGCGGCTGAGCCACGAATTGCCGCCGCGTACGGCGCACAGCGAGGCACGGTCGAGTTCCTTGCTCAGGGCAAGATCGCGGACGAGGATTGTTGACATGATGGTGCTCCTTTAAACGGGGTGCCGGGGGCGGCTGGCGCGGAGATTGCTGCTTCTCCGCGCATGCCGCGACCAGGACGTATCAGCCGTAGATGTTGTTGGTTGCGTTCTGGTTGGTGTGCACGTTGGACTTGACGTGGTCCAGGAAGGCCGAGCCGTTGCCGTTCAGGTTGGTCACCGTCTGCATCTGCGCGATTTCCTGCGTGGCAGTGATGCTCTTGTCGATCGACAGCTTGAGCGGCGCGTACACGAAGGGCATGTAGGCGAAGCCGCCGCGCACGGCGTGCATGCGCTTGCTGTCGAGGGTTTCGGCGGCGGACAGGTCTTTGATGGTCAGCGTGGTCATGATGGTCTCCGGTATCGGTAGTCGGTGCGTCGGTTCAGTTGGCTGGGGCGCGAGGGCTCAGCGGTAGATGTTGTTGCTGGCGTACTGGTCGGTGTGCACGTTGGACTTGACGTGGTCCAGGAAGGCCGAGCCGTTGCCGTTCATGTTGGTGACGGTCTGCATCTGCGCGATTTCCTGCTTGGCGTTGATGCTGCTGTCGAATGACAGCTTCACGGGGCTGTAGACGAAGGGCATGTAGGCGAAGCCGCCGCGTACGGCGTGCATGCCCTTGCGGTCCAGGGTTTCGGTGGAGGACAGGTCCTTGATGGTCAGCGTGGTCATGATGGTCTCCGGTAGAGGAAGGTATTGCCTTGGGGTTGGTTTCGAGCATCGGATGTCGCGCTCGGGAGGTACTAACGCAGGGAGTGTGCCAACGCCGTTGCCAACCGCGCCGGGCACGCGTAACTACCTGAAAACATGAGGGATTTATTTGTGATGTCGGCTCGCGCGCACTGGCTGCGGCTCATGCCGGGGGTCATGGCTGACGGGCCCGGGCCAACAGTTGGCATACTGGTGTTGGCGCCGCGGCGACAGTGGCGCTGCGCGGCTGCCGCGATCGGCGACGACCGGGCGCGCGATGCGTTGCGTGCTGACTGCGGATGGATTGCGCATGCCTTGGGTGCGCACTAGTATCCATCGAAGGCAGGGTACTTCCGCACGGTGGGTCGATCCTGTCAGCAACCATGTCGGGGCATGCCGTGGCCAGTCTCAAAGACCTGATCCGCAAGTTCCAGAACGGCGGTCTCTCCGACGACGAGTTCGTCGCGTCGTTCGAGACAGCCCTGGCGCAGGACCCCACCACGCCCAGCCAGGCGGCGCGCGTGGTCATCGAGGAAAACACGCGTTTCCCGTTCCCGCCCGCGGTCTATGCTGAAGTGATGCGGCGCATCGAGCGCCAGAGCGCCACGCAGTACGGTGCCGCCACCGAAGCCACGCGCCTGGCCAGCGGGCCGCAGACGGGCTCGCTGTACGCGACCTCGCCCGAGGCGGGCACGCTGCCGCAGGCGGCGCACACCAAGGGCGTCGGCGATACCCTCAACGGCCGCTTCGTGCTGGAGGAGTGCCTGGGCGTGGGCGGCATGGGCACGGTCTACAAGGCGCTCGACCTGCGCAAGCTAGAAGCGTCTGACCGCAAGCCGTATATCGCCATCAAGGTGCTGAACCTGCAGTTCAGCGGCCATCCCAAGTCGCTGATGGCGCTGCAGCGCGAGGCGCGCAAGGCGCAGACGCTGGCGCACCGGAACATCGTCACGGTCTATGACTTCGACCGCGACGGGCCGGTGGTCTTCCTGACCATGGAATACCTGTCCGGCACCTCGCTGAACCATGTGCTCAAGGCGCCGGGCTTTGCCGGCATGCCGATGGCGCGCGCCATGTCCATCATCAACGGCATGGGCAACGCACTGGCCTACGCGCACGAACGCGGCTTCGTGCATTGCGACTTCAAGCCCGCCAACGTCTTCCTGACCGACAGCGGCGAGGTCAAGGTGATCGACTTCGGCATTGCGCGCGGCTTCCTGCCACCGGCGGACGAATCCGACAAGACCGTGTTCGATCCCGGCTCGCTGGGCGGCATGACCCCGGCCTACGCCAGCCCCGAGATGTTCGAGCACCGTGAGCCCGATCCGCGCGACGATATCTTCGCGCTGGCCTGCGTGACCTATGAACTGATGACGGGCAAGCATCCGTACCAGCGGCTGGGAGCCAACCAGGCGCGCGAGGCCGGGCTCAAGCCGGTGCAGCCGCCGCAGCTGAGCCGCACCCAATGGAAGACGCTGCGCGAAGCGCTGTCGCTGGACCGTGAAACCCGCACACCGACGGTCGCGCTGTTCCTGAAAGGCATGAGCGCGGTGCCGATAGCGCCCACGCCGCGCCCCTCGCCGCTGATGGCAGGTGGCGTGCTGGCGGTGCTGGCCGGCGTGTCGGCGATCGGCTACTACGCCTGGCATGCACAGCGGCAGGCGGGAGCGCCGGCGGACGACACACGGGTCGAGGCGCCGGCCACGCCACCGGCTCCGGCGCCCGCCACGCCCGCACCCGCACCCGCACCCGCGCGTCCGGCAGTACTGTCGATGGCCGAGGTCCGCAAGGTGCTGGCCGCTGTGCCGTGCTCGCTGCTGAGCGCCAGCGAGCAGGCGCAGACAGTGCGCGTGCGCGGTTTCCTGGCCGAGAGCGTGGGGCCCGCGCGACTGCGCGAGCAGCTCGGCGCGTTGCCGGGGGTGAAGGGCGTGTCGATCGACACCCAGCCGCTGGCCGCCGACAAGTGCGACGTGGCCACGCTGGTCGCCCCATACTGGTCGGGCAACCGCGAGGGCGGCACCGCGTCTTCGCTGCGGCTGCGCGGCCAGGGTACGCAGCTGACCGAGGGAAACCCGCTGGTGCTGGACCTGCGCACGCCGGCGCAGGACTCCTATGTCTATGTCGATTACTTCGCGGCTGACGGCAAGGTGGCGCACATGGTGCCCAGCGCACGCGTGCCCGCGCACCAGGCGCCGCCCGGTCTCACTGCCACCATTGGCGACAGCGGTGACTGGATCGTCTCCGGTCCGTTCGGTACCGAACTGGTGGTGCTGCTGACCACGCCGGCGCCGCTGTTCGAAGGGCGCCGCTCCGAGGTCGAGGCGCGGCAGGACTACGTCCGCGCACTGGAGAAGCCACTCGCGCAGATGGCGCGCACCTATGGCCGGGACCGCATCAGCGCGGACCTGGTGCAGATCTCGACGCGCGCGCGGTGAGCGCGAGCCTCATGACGCCCGGCATTGCCGTTGGCGCCAGCACTACTTCATGTCGCGCGCCACGCGAAAGCCGTTCTGCGACTGCCGCACGCTCGGGCTGTACTTGAAGCGCGTGGACGACACCATGTAGCTGGCGCCTTCGCGCCACGAGCCGCCGCGGATCACGCGCGAGCCGCAGGCATTCTCGTTCCAGGCGCGCCCGTCGGTCGGTGCGTTCTTGTACGAGCTGTGCCAGCAATCGGCCACCCATTCCCACACGCTGCCGTTGACGTCGTGCAGGCCATAGGGGTTGGCCGCGAATGAGCCCACCGGCGCCGGCGCGTCCTGGCTCCACGGCTCGCCGCAGTCCTTGCAGTTGGCATTGCCCTTGCGCATCTGGTCGCCCCACCAGAACGCGCTGGCGGTGCCGCCGCGCGCCGCGTATTCCCATTCCGCCTCCGTCGGCAGCCGGTAGGTCTTGCCGGTGGTCTTGCTGAGCCAGGCCACGTACTGCTGCGCGTCGTCCCAGCTGACGTCGCGCACCGGCGCGTTCTTGGCGCTTTCGGCAACGGTGGGGATGCTCTGGCAGCCGCCGGCGGTGGCGCAGGCGTTCCATTGCTCGACCGTGACCTCGTAGCGGCCGATCGCGAATGGCTGGCCGATGGTGACGTGATGCGGGGGCTTCTCGGCGGGGTCGCTGGCGCTGCTGCCCATGGTGAAGCTGCCGGCAGGCAGGGAGACCAGCACCGGGCAGGTTGGGCAATCGCGGATCTCACCGGCGCGTAGTGTGGTGCTGACCGCACCGCCTGCCGCCGCGCCCGGCTTTGCCGATGCCGCCGCAGGCGGGGCCGCCGGTGGCGATGCCGGACGCGCCGCGGCCGGTGGGGATGCCGCCGGCGGCCGCGTCACCTGGCCGCCGGCAGTTGCGCCGGAGCGGGGCGGCGATGGTGGCTGCGCCTTCGGTGGCGAGGCGGCGGCGAGCCGCTCCAGGCGCGCCTTGGCCAGCACCGCGAAGCGCCCGTTGGGATACTGCTTCAGGTAGGCTTCGTAGTCGCTGGCGTGGTTGCTGTTCTTGATCGATTCCCAGAAGCTCAGCTCGTACTGCTCGTCGGTGTTCTTGGGCATGATGCCGGCCAGCAGCAGCGGCTCCGTGGCCGGTGCAGCGGTGGCAGCGCCGGCCGCCTGCGCGGGCAGCGGCGCGGTGGCGAGGATCCCGGCCATCGCGGCCAGGCGCACGACTGGTAGATTGCGCCACATTTCACACCTCATTGGGGCCGCGGCGAACCCGTTGCATGCGGGACGCATACCCGGGGGCGCATTGTGGTGTTGCCGAGACGTCGACCGGCTTGCTTCAAGATAGCACAGCGCTTGTGTCTCCGGCGGGGCATTCCCATCTGGCCACGACACGCCGGGTTCGCTTTTTCCGGGGTTGCATCCTAACCTGAATGACGAATCGCCGAGCGCTGACCAACAAGCAACAAGAATGGGCTTTCGGGACAACGTGATCGGGTTTCGGACAGTCTTCCGGGAGGCGCCGCGTATGTCCAGACGATTCCTGTTCCGCCTGCTGGCGGCCGCAACCCTGGCCGCAGCCCCGTCGTTGTCGCTGTCGACGGCAGCCCCGCCCAATGCCGAGGTCTACATTATCTGGCCGCACGATGGGACCGTCATCAGCGGCGGCAAGTTCTGGGTGCGCATGGGCCTGCGCAATATGGGCGTCTGCCCCAAGGGCGTCGAATCGTCGCGCTGCGGGCACCACCACCTGCTGATCGACACCGAGCTGCCGCCGCTGGACAAGGAAATCCCGTCGGACAAGAACCACCTGCACTTCGGTGCGGGCGAGACCGACGCGCGCATCGAGCTGCCGCCCGGCAAGCACACGTTGCAGCTGCTGCTGGGCGATGCCAAGCATGTGCCGTTCGAGCCGCCGATCTATTCGAAGAAGGTCACGATCACGGTGCGCTAGCCGCGCGCAGGCCGATCAGCAAACAGGGGAGAGCGCCATGTTCAGACTACTTGCTGCCGCTGCCTTCGCCGTCAGCGTGCTGCTGTCCGCGGCGGTCCAGGGCGGGTCGACGCCGGCCCCGCCCAATGCCTATCTCTATATCGGCTGGCCCAACGATGGGCAGACGATGCCTGCGGGCAAGCCGTTCAAGGTGTGGTTCGGGTTGCGGAACATGGGGGTGGCGCCCAAGGATGTGAAGTATCCCAACACCGGGCATCATCATTTGCTGATCGATGTCGAGCTGCCGCCGATGGATAAGGAAATCCCCAATGACCGGAATCACTTGCATTTTGGGGCGGGGGAGACCGAGACCATGGTCGAGTTGCCGCCCGGCAAGCACACGCTGCAGCTTTTGATGGGTGATGACAAGCACATTCCTACCAACCCGCCGGTTTATTCGAAGAAGATTACGATTTATGTGAAGTGAAGTGAAGTGAAGTGAAGTGAAGTGAAGTGAAGGGGGGGCTGGTCGATGATCGGCGGCCCTCGCTGTTGGTGACATGTTTTCGCTGTTGAACCGCTCGGTTCTGCCCTCCTGGGCGGGGGGTGTCAGGATTTTTGTGTGCAAGGCTAAAGGCCTGCCTGCCGGGCAGGCTGCCCGGCAGGCAGGCCTTTGATCCTATCTCAGCGATGGGGTTGTGTGAAGCGATCCTCGTAGAGGATCGCGAACTGGTTCATGGCCGCTTTCCAGTCGTGCGTGGCGCTGCCCCACTTGCAGGTGATGTTGCGCAAGGCTAGCCACAGCAGCTTGGTGGCCGCTTCATCGCTCGGGAAGTGTCCGCGGGTCTTGATGATCTTGCGCAGTTGCGCGTTGATGCTCTCGATGGCATTCGTGGTGTAGATGATCTTGCGGATGGCTGGCGGGAACGCAAAGAATGGAATCACGCGGTCCCACGCGCGGTGCCAGGAGGCTGCAATCGGCGGGTAGCGCTTGCCCCAGTCGCTTTGCTCGAAGGCCAATAGCGCCGCCTGTGCGGCCTCTACCGTGGCTGCTGTGTAGACAGGCTTGAGCGCGGCTGCCACCGCACGGCGGTCCTTCCAGCTCGCGTAGTCCAGGCTGCCGCGGATCAGATGCACGATGCATGTCTGCAGTGTTGTGCTCGGGAACACCGCGTTCAGGGCCTGCTCCATGCCCTTCAAGCCGTCGGTCACCGCGATCAGGATGTCTTGGGTGCCTCGCGTTTTCAGGTCGTTGAACACCTTCATCCAGAACTTTGCCCCTTCGATGGTCTCGATCCAGAGGCCCAGGATGTCACGCGTGCCATCGGGCAGCACGCCCAGCGCCAGATAGACCGCCTTGCTGCGCACGACGCCATCCTCGCGCATCTTGACCCGCAGCGCGTCGAAGAACACCACTGGGTACATGACCTCTAACGGGCGGGCCTGCCAGGCGGTGACTTCCTCCATGACCGCATCCGTTACCGAGCTGATGAACGCAGGCGACACCTCGGTGCCGTACTGCTCGACCAGAAACGCCTGGATCTCGCGCACCGTCATGCCGCGGGCATACATGGCGATGATCTTGTCGTCAAAGCCAGTGAAACGCCGGTCGTGCTTGGGAATCAGGATGGGCGCGAAGCTGCCGTCGCGGTCCCGCGGGATCGCCAGGCGCAGCGGTCCCGTGTCGGTAAGCACCGTCTTGGCGCTGGAGCCGTTGCGCTGGTTGGTGGCATTCTCGGGGCGCTCAGCACCCTCCGGGTAGCCCAGGTGATGGCCCAGCTCCGCGCCCATCGCCCGCTCGATCAGGGCCTTCTTGAACGCCATGGCGGCATCCTGCACCGCCTCAGCAGTCATCGGACCTTTGATGAGCTGATCAATTAGCTCCTTGGGGATGCTCGGAAGGTCCCGGGGTGTGGCTTTTGGTTTGCGTGGCATACATGCTCCTTCTCGACATGTTATGCCCTACACACAAAATCCCGCCCAGGAGGGCGGAACCAGGCGGTTCAACAGCGACAACATGTCACCAGCAACGCGGGCCGTCGAGCATCGACCAGATGTAAACCCGCAGCGAGCCTCCCAAGCAGCCAAGTGTCACCCACCCCCCAACACATCTCCACCATCTGTTGGCCACGATCCACCACGCCCACCCTCCACCAGCAGCGCACCATCGCATCCCGCCACCACGCAAAACGCCAAAATCCCCATGTTTACAGGCATTTGCGCGATGGCAACAAAAACAACCGCCCCCCCTGGCACGCTCCCTGCGATATCCCCTCCGAGCGCGACACCAACCCGATGCTCAACCCTAACCCCAAAGGCAACACCTTCCTCTACCGGAGCCCATCATGACCACGCTGACCATCAACGACCTGACCACCATCGACACCCTGGACCGCAAGGGCATGCTCGCCGTACGCGGCGGCCGCGCCCTGCTGCCGTTCATGCCGGTGTTTCACCCGCTCAGCCTGTCGATCGACAAGAGCATCACCGCCACGCAGGAAATCGCGCAGATGCAGACCGTGACCAACCTGAACGGCAACGGCTCGGCCTTCCTGGACCACGTCAAGTCCAACGTGCACACCAACCAGAACGCCACCAACAACATCTACGGCTGAGCCCTCGCGCCCCGGCCAACTGAACCGAAGCACTGACTACCGATCCCGGAGACCATCATGACCACGCTGACCATCAAAGACCTGTCCGCCGCCGAAACCCTCGACAGCAAGCGCATGCACGCCGTGCGCGGCGGCCTGTCCTACCTGCCCTTCGCCTCCGTGTACGCCCCGATCAAGCTGGCGTTCGACAGCAGCATCAATGCCAAGCAGGAAATCGCGCAGATGCAGACCGTAACGAATCTGAACGGCAATGGCTCGGCCTTCCTCGACCATGTCCGTTCGCATGTGGATACCAACCAGAACGCCAGCAACAATATCTATCGTTGAGAAGGTTGTTGAGATGGCGCCGCGCCGCGGGGGCGTCCCCGCGGCGCTTTTCTTGACCCCGTGCAGATCGGGGTTGGAGCGCGCGCCAGCGCGCACCACAATACAGACAGACATCGCGGCCCCGGCGCACGCCAGGGCGGTATCCCCAATACGCCCCGACACGTTCCGCCGCTGTCGCACGCAGGAAGCTATCGTGCCTGAATCCCTCATTGCCTCGCCAACCCTGGTGCCGCGCTGCTGGCTGACCGCACTGGCCGCCTGCGCGGCATTGCTGGCAGGCTGCGCCGACTTCCGGCCGCCGGTGTACCAGCGCCCCGAAACGCCGGCCAAGGCCGAATGGACGCGCCAGGACTCGATCACGGTATCGCCGGCCGACGCGGTGCAGCCCAACTGGTGGCATGGCTTCAACGATCCCTACCTGAACAAGCTGATCGAGCAGGCACTCAGCGGCAATTACGACATCAAGGTGCTGGCGGCGCGCATCCGCGTGGCCAACGCACAGATCGGCGAGGCGCGTGCCGGCGCGCTGCCCGTGATCGATATCGGCGCCGGCGCAAGCTTCGAAAAGACCACCGGGCAGAAGTCCACCTGGACCTATAACGCCGCCGCCCAGCTGAACTGGGACATCGATATCTGGGGCAAGGTCGAGAAGGGCGTGCAGGCCCAGACCGCCGAGTTCAGCGCGACGGAGGCCGACTGGCGCGCCGGCTACCTGACGCTGGTGTCAAATGTATCGACTACTTACTTCCAGATCCTGCAGTTCGATGAGCAGATCGAGCAGCAGGCGCGCACCGTCGCCAAGAACGGGCAGATCCTGTCCACCTACCAGGCCATGTACCAGAACGGTCTGGTGCCCAAGATCCGCGTGATGCAGCAGCAGGCGGAAATCAACCGCCTCAACAAGGACCTGCTGGAGCTGCGCCGTTCGCGCGACGTGGCGGAAAACGCGCTGGCCACGCTGGTCGGGGTGCCCGCGGGCAATCTCAAGGTGCCGGCCGGGCGCCTGCAGGACCGCGTGCAGCCGCCCGCGGTGCCGGCCGGGCTGCCGTCGCAGTTGCTGGCGCGCCGCCCGGATGTCGTGGCCGCTGAATACCGTGTGCTGGCGGCCTACAACATCGTCGGCCAGGCACGCCTGGCGCAGCTGCCCACCATCAGCCTGACCGCGCGCGGCGGCACCGCCAGCTTTGCCCTGAGCGACCTGCTCAAGTCCTTCACCTTCGGCTTCATGCCCAGCATCAACCTGCCGATGCTCGACCCGAACGTACGCGCCCGCGTGAAGACCACCGAGGCACAGGTGGGCGTGGCGGAAAACGAATATGGCCGCACCGTGATGACGGCTTTCGAAGAGGTGGAGAGTGCACTGGTCAATGTCGACGCGCATAAGAAGCAACGCATCGAGCTGCAGCAGCAGGTCGAGCAGCTGCGCGTCGTGTCCGCGCAGATCGAGGCGCAGCTCAGGGAGGGCGTGGTCTCGCAGCTGGAAGTGTTCGAGACCGAGCGTTCGCTGCTGACTGCGCAGCTGCAATTGTTGGCGGTCCACCAACAGATCCTGGCCGACACCGTCACGCTGTACAAGGCGCTTGGCGGTGGCTGGCCCGATACGGATGTGCGCAACACGGCCTCGAATCCCCCTCAATAAATGCTGTCTACGGTGCCGGCCCGCTATCCACGTGATGCCGGCGTACGCAACGGGTTGCGCACCGAGCCCCTTATTCCCGCCACTTGCCATACCGAATGTGTCGCTACGGTGCCACCCGCGCACACCGCGGCCGATTGACTAGCCTAAGCCGTCGCCTACTATGTTCTTAGTCGCTTCACCCCCCTGGCCGGCCGCCGCGGCAGCCGTGCTGTTGGCTCGCTGGAAACATGGCTCCTGACGAAGCACTGATCATGGAAATGCCGGTGAAAATGGCCCAGGGATTCACGCGGGAGTTCTCCCAGGATTTCGCGCAGGAATTCGATGTGTTCCTGACGCCCGTGTCGCGCCCGGAACTCGGCGAGATCCGCATCGACGAAGAGCTCTTCGCCGTTGGCCGGACCGAGCGGCCGTTTGCCGCCTACCCGGAAGAACTGGCCGCGCCCCTGTCGCGCCGCCATGCGCGCATCTTTGCCGAACATGGCGCGGTCTATGTAGCCGACCTCGGCAGCAAGAACGGCACGCGCGTGAACGGCGCGGCGGTGGCGCGACAGCCGGCGCAGCTGTCCGATGGCGACGAAGTGGCCTTCGGCCCCGCGCTGTCGTTCCGCGTGCGGCTGTCGCCGCGCGCGACACAGCCCGAGCCGCCACGCGTGGCGCTGACGCTGGTGCCCGAACGCGGCGACGTCGGGCTGCACCCGATCCACCTGGACGGCTTCCCGTACCTGATCAGCAAGGCCGACGATGCCTTCGCGCGCTACCGCGACAGCTATCCGCAGCAGGTCAACTACCTGTCGCGCCGCCATGCGCATGTCTACCTGAAGGGCGGCGTGCCGTTCGTGGAAGACCTGGGCAGCACCAACGGCACCTTCGTCAACGGCAAGCGGCTGACGGACCACGGCGTGCCGCTGGACGACGGCGACCTGATCGCCTTCGGTGGCAACCACTTTGTCTACAAGGCACAGGTCCAGCGCACGGATGATGGCGATGCCACCGCGACGCACGCGATACTGCAGCCTGTTGCCGCTGCACCAGACGCGCCACCCGCATCCCCGACAACGGCCGCGGACGACGACGATGACCGCACCACTTTCGTCGGCGCGGCCGACTCCTTCCTCGATATCTTCTGCGTCGACTACGCCGCGCAGCAGGACGATGAAGTCAATGCCGACGCTGAAGCGCAAGCCGCGGCCGCCACCGCGGCGCACGACGCCGCGCATGCGCGGCGCAAGCGCGGACGCGTCGCGCTGTTGCTGGCCGAGGGCGCAAAGCAGTTCGGCCTGGACGATCCTGCGCGCACACGGCGCGCGGCGCGTTGGGGCGGCGCGTTGCTGTTGCTGGCGATACTGGCGGGCGCGGCCGTCTACTGGCGCGGCGCAGCGGAGCGCGAAGTGCAGGCGCTGTTTGCCGCCGGCGACCACCCCCGCGCGGCGCAGGCTGCCGACGACTACCTGGCGCGCCATCCCGACGATGCCCAGGTGCAGGCTATCGGCACCGAGGCGCTGCTGCGCGGCTACGTGCCCGCGTGGACGGCAAAGCTGAAGGCGGGCGATTTCAGCGGCGCCGACGCCGCACTGGCGCAGATGCGCAAGCTCGGTGCGCACAACGCCGACGCGCGCGCTCTGGTGGAGGAACTCGACTGGATCGGCCGGCTCGAGCGCTTTACCGCGCAGCGCGGCGCCGACGCGCCGATCCGCCTCTACACCGACGAGGCGCCGATCCGCCAGTTGCTGGCGTACTGGAACCAGGACACCATCGCGCACCAGCGCGCGCTCGGCCGCATCGCGGGCGATGTACCGGCATTCCGCGACCTCTATGCGGACGCGCTGAGCGACGTGCGCCGGCTGCAGAATGATGCGTCCGTCTACCTGGCGGCGATCGACCGGCTCAACGCCACCATCGCCGCCGAACTCGGCCGCGACCGCCCGGAGGCCTTGCAGCCGGTCATCGCGGAATACCGCGAGAAATACCCGCGCCTGGCGGGCCTCGATCGCGTGCAGGCCGACCTGGACCGCTATACCGCGCTGATGCAGGCGCTGCGCGCGCGCCGGCCCGGTGCGCTGGTAGCACGCCTGGCTGACAGCCGCTTTGTTACGCCGCCGTTCCAGGCGCAGTTCGCCAGCCTGGCAGCGCGGCTGCCGCCGCCGGAAATGGCGCGCCAGTACGCCAGCACGGCCAAGGCGTGGCAGCAGGGCGACACCACCGGCGCGCTTGCCGGGCTGAAGCAGATCAACGGCGGCCCGTGGGCCGATGACCTCGCGCGCGACCTCGCGCACAAGCAGAAGGTGGCCTCGCAATATGCCGAGCTGCAGTCCGCGCGCGGCGGCACGGGTTACGAGGATCGGCTGCTGGGCTTCTACGCCATGCTCGACGCCGATGAAGACCGCTACTTCGCCAAGGCGGTCGAGGCCGACGTCAACGGCGTGCGCGACAGCGCACTGCGGCGCGCGCGCGAACTGATGACAAGCGCCGTCGTTGCGTGGAAGCAGTACCGCAGCAACGGCGTGATCGGCAGCGAGCAGCGGCTCGAGCCCGGCATCTCGCCCAAGTTCCGCGCGCAGGCCCGGCTGCTGTCGCAGGCGCAGGAAGACGCGCGCCAGGGCATGCGCATCTTCACGCAGCTGCGCGCCGGCGAAAGCGCCGACCTGGCGCAGCTCGCCAAGGTCGAGGAAGAAATCCGCGCCGAGGCCGACCAGCAGCGCCAGGCGTTGCGCGAGCTGCGCAGCGTGCTCGATCCCGCCGTGCTCAAGACCAAGCTGGAGCTGATCGGCGGCGAAGACACCGGCAAGGCGCCGGCCCGGGACGCAGTGAGCAGCGCGGCGCCACAGCAAGCGGGGCAGCCATGAAGGACGACTCCCGCCAGGGCGGTCTCAAGCCGCTGACCGAGGCGCTGGAAGACCACAGCGCCGAAGGCATCGGCCTGCTCAGCGCCGAGCCGTCGCGCCTGGGCTTGCTGACCATCGTGACCACCTTCGCGCTGGTGCTGTGCGCGCTGGTGTGGTCGTTCGTCGGGCATGCCGATGTCATTGTTACGGCGCAGGGCACGCTGGCGCCGGAATCCGAGGTGCGGCGCTTCTATGCCCCGGTGGACGGCGAGCTGGCCGACCTCTACGTGGCCGAAGGGCAGCCGGTATCCAAGGACGACGTGCTGGCGCGCCTGAATGCGCGCGGCGCGATCGAAGCCGCGGCCAATGCGCTGGAAGCGCAGCTCAAGCTGGAAGACTCCGAACGCGAATGGAAGCAGTTCCCCGACAAGAAGGCGCTGATGGAGCGCAGGGCGGCCGCGCTCAAGCAGCAGATCGACGTGGCCACGCGCCAGCATGAGAACCGCCTCGCCGAGGGCACCGCGCGCCTGGCCGAGCAGCAGCGTGCGCAGCTGCAGGAAGCGCGCAGCAACCTGGAAAACTCCCGGCGTGCGCGCGAGTTCGCGCGCCAGGAGCAGGATCGTTATGCGCGGCTGCTGGCACTGCCTGGCGGCGGCGGGGTGTCGCAGTCGCAGGTGGATGCCAAGCGCGCGGCGGCGCAGGATGCGGAAAACAACCTGCGCGTGGCGCAGTCGCGGCTGGCCGAGCTGGATGCGCGGCTGGGCCGGGAGCTGACGCAGGCCAGCTCCGAGCTCGAAAGCAGCGGCCAGGACCTGGCCGGGCTGCGCGTGCAGTACGACGCCGCGCTGCGCGAGATCGCCAATACCGAGGACAAGCTGCGCCTGCAGGTACAGACCGCGCGGCTGGTGGCCGACGCCGCGGCGCGCATCCGCTTCGAGAATATCGACAAGGACAACTTCCTGCTGATCCTGGCGCCGGTGTCGGGCGTGATCACCGATGTCACCTCCACCCAGCGCGGCGACAAGGTGCAGGCCAACACGCCGCTGGGCGGCATCGCACCCAAGGATGCGCGCCCGGTGGTCAAGATCGTCATTGCCGAGCGCGACCGCGCCTTCCTGCGCGAAGGCCTGCCGGTCAAGCTCAAGTTCAGCGCCTTCCCGTACCAGCGCTACGGGATCATCGAAGGCACGCTGGAATTCATCTCGCCCGCCACCAAGCCGGGGCCGGACAAGCAGCCGGTCTACGAGGGCCGCGTGCGCCTGGCACGCGACTACTACGCCGTGGCCGACAACAAGTATCCGTTGCGTTACGGCATGACCGCCACGGCAGAGATCGTGGTGCGCGAACGCCGCCTGATCGACCTGGGGCTAGACCCCTTCCGTGAGGTGGCCGGGTAGCGCAGCCGGGGGAAACACGAAAACAGCCGATGTGGACAGCCCGGTGCGCCAGCGCAGGGGGCCGTCAAAGGAGCCGAGAAATGACTGGCATTGTGCGTATCGACGACGAGGTGCTCGGCGTCGAGGAGTTCGTGCGGCTGCTCAAGCTGACCGGGCAGTTCGAAGGCCTGGTCGAGCAGATGGTGCGCGACAAGCTGGCCGTGCACGCCGCGAAGCGGCAGGGCCTGGTGGTCACGCCCGAGGAAATCCAGGAGCGCGCCGACCAGTTCCGCCGTGTGCAGGGCCTCCACCGCGCGGCCGACATGAATCACTACCTGGATGCGCTGAACGTCAGCCTGGACGAGTTCGAGGCCTTTATCACCGACAGCCTGTACCAGGAACGGATGATGGAGCAGGTGTGCAGCGAGGCCGCGGTGCAGGAGTACTTTGCGCTCAACTCGCCGCGCTTCGACAGCATCGAGGTCAGCCATATCGTGGTCGATAGCGAGGGCAAGGCCAAGGAGCTGATCTCGTACCTGCAGGACGATCCCGACGCCTTTGCCGAGATGGCGCGCGAGCATTCCATTGCCGACACGCGCGAGCGCGGCGGCGAGATCGGCAAGGTGCTGCGCGGCTCGCTCAAGACCGATATCGAGGCCAAGGTCTTCAATGCCGAGCCGGGCGACCTGCTGGGGCCGTTCCCGGCCGCTGACCGTTCCTTCTTCGAAGTTTTCCTGGTGCGCGAGAAACACCCGGCCACGCTCGACGGCGACGTGGCGGTGGAAGTGCGCCGCCTGCTGCGCGAGGACTGGCTGATGGCCAGGGCGCAGGAACATGTCATCGAAGCCCGCTAGCGAGACCGGCGATCCCGCCGCCCCGGCTGCCCCGGAAAAGCCGGAGGCAGCGTCGGCGCTGGCCGCCTTCCTCGCCACCGTCGAGATCCTGTCGGTGCTGACGCCGGAGGAGCTGGGGCGCCTGGCCGATGCCGCGCAGGTGCTGACCTTCGGCTTCGGCGACACCGTCTGCAACGCGGGGGATGCGGCGCCGGGCCTGTTTATCGTCAAGTCCGGCTCGGTGCGCGTGTTCAACGAGGAGCACGGCAAGGAAATCAGCATGGGCGTGCGCAAGGCCGGCGAGGTCTTTGCCGATATCGCCTTGCTGCGCGAATACCGGCATGAGTCGTCGGTGCGCGCCTCGGGCAAGACCGAGCTGCTGATGATCCCGCGCAGCGTGGGCGAGCCGGTAGTGGCCGGCAACCCCGCGGCGCTCGCCTTTATCACCAGCTATGTTGCGATCAGTTCGGCCGGCGGCTTTGTCGCGCGGCTGTTCGACCTGCGCGGCAAGCTTGACAAGCAGGAGCTGGAAGACGCCGTGCGCAGCGTCGGCGTCAAGCGCGTGGCGGCCGGCAAGGAGATCCTGAAGCAGGAGGGGCGCGAGGACCGCCGCCTCTACGTGGTGCGCCAGGGCACCGTGCGCGTCGTGCGCAGCGAAGAGGGCAGCGAATTCCCGCTGGCGACGCTGGGGCAGGGCGATGTCTTCGGCGAGCGCGCCTGCGTGATGCGGCAGGAGCAGCTGGCCTCGGCCATTGCCGAGACCGACGTGCGCCTGCTGGTGATCCCGGAGAAGACCGTGCAGCTGATCCTGGAGCGCAACCCGCGCCTGCGCGAGGTGCTGGAAGAGCGCATCCGGGCGCTCGACCGCGAACTGCATCGACAGAAGAAGCTGGCCGAACGGCGCAAGCGCCCGGTGCTGCTGGACCTGCAATCCAAGCCCGAGCTCGGCGAAAAGCTGATCCGCCGCTTTGCGCTGGTGGAGCAGGCCGAGGAGATGGACTGCGGCGCCGCCTGCCTGGCGATGATCTGCCGGCACTACAGTATCCCGATGACGCTGGGCAAACTACGTGAGCTCGCCAACGTGACCACGCAGGGCGCCACGCTCGACAGCCTGGCGCGCGCGGGCGAATCGCTCGGCTTCACCACGCGCGGGGTGCAGTGCACGCGCGATTCGCTGATGGGCTTCGAGCTGCCCTTTATCGTGCACTGGGAGGGCTACCACTACGTGGTGGTGTACGGGATCTCGTCGCGCTGGGTGTGGGTGGCCGACCCGGCCATCGGCTTCCGCAAGATGAGCGCGGAGGAGTTCGAGCGAGGCTGGAGCGGTACCTGCCTGCTGTTCTCGCCGGGCGAGAGCATGACGCAGCTGTCGGTATCGCGCTCGCCGTGGCTGCGTTTCATCGGCTATCTCGCGCCGTACAAGAAGATCCTGGCGCACCTGTTCCTGGCCACCTTCGTGATCCAGATGCTGGGCGTGGTGCCGCCGCTGATCATCCAGAACATCCTGGACGGCGTGGTGGTGCACCAGAACGTGGGGCTGCTTCACCTGCTGATCGTGGGGCTGATCATCTCCAATGTGTTCTCGCAGCTGATGGCGACGATCCGCGCGTATCTCGCCAACTTCATGGTGCGCAACATGGACTTCGCCATGATGTCGCACTTCTTCAAGCACACGCTGTCGCTGCCGTTGTCGTTCTTTGCCAAGCGCAAGACTGGCGACATCTTCGCGCGCTTCCAGGAGAACCAGACCATCCGCGCCTTCCTGACCGAATCGACGGTGACCACGGCGCTGAACCTGCTGATGGTGTTTATCTACTTCACCATCATGTTCCTCTACAACGTCAAGCTGACGCTGCTGCTGATCGCCTTCGTGATCCCGATCGCGGCGCTGACGGTGGTGGTGACGCCCAAGGTCAAGACCTATGCGCGCGAGGTGTTCGCCGCCTCGACCGATGCCAAGGCCTACCTGATGGAGACGCTGGGCGGCGCCGAGACCGTCAAGGGCATGGGCATCGAGCGCCCGGTGCGGCTGCGCTGGGAACGCAAGTACACCAAGGCGCTGGAGGCGCAGTACAAGGCGCAGGCCTTCCATATCCTGGTGGGGCTGGTGAGCCAGCTGCTCAACGCGGCCACCACCATCGCCGTACTGTGGGTGGGCGCGACGCTGGTGCTGGAGCGCGAGCTGACCATCGGCCAGTTGATCGCCTTCAACGCCTTCATGGGCAGCGTGCTGGCGCCGCTGATGGGGCTGGTGGCGTTGTGGGGCCAGCTCAACGATGCCGGCGTGGCGATGGAGCGCCTGGGCGACGTGCTCGACCTGGAGCCCGAGCAGAAGCCGCAGGACGTGCTGTCGCGCGTGATGCTGCCCGACCTGCAGGGCGAGATCGTGATGAAGGACCTGTACTTCCGCTACGGCGGCGAGGACACGCCCTACGTGCTGGAGAACATCAGCTTCACCATCCGCCCGGGCGAGATGGTGGCCATCGTCGGGCGCAGCGGCTCGGGCAAGACCACGCTGGCCAAGCTGCTGGTGGGCTTCTACAAGCCCACCGAGGGCGCGATGACGGTGGATGGTTATGACCTCAACGTGATCGACGCGGCGTTCTACCGCGCGCAGGTGGGCTACGTGATGCAGTCCAACCTGCTGTTCTCGGGCACCATCGCCGAGAACATCGCCTGCGGTGACGACAGCCCCGACCGGCGCCGCATCGAGGAGGTGGCGCGCATGGCCGACGCCCATGCCTTTATCAGCAAGCTGCCGCTGGGCTACGAGCAGGTGGTGGGCGAGCGCGGCATCGGGCTCTCCGGCGGGCAGATCCAGCGCCTGTGCATTGCCCGCGCGCTGTACCACGACCCGCGCCTGCTGGTGTTCGACGAGGCCACCTCGGCGCTCGACACGCAGTCCGAGAGCAACATCTTGGCCAATATGCAGGAGATCCTGCGCGGGCGCACCGCGGTGATCATCGCGCATCGGCTCAGCACCATCATGCAGGCCGACAAGATCCTGGTGCTGTATGAAGGCGCCATCGTCGAGCAGGGCCGGCACGAGGAGCTGCTCGAGCGCAAGGGCATGTATTTCCAACTGGTGCAGAAGCAACTGAGTGCCGCATGAAGCTATACAACCAGGGTGCCACCCCCGCCTCGGTCACGTCCCCGGTGTCGTTCGCCGGGCTGATCGAGAAGATCGAGATCCTGCGCTCGACGCTGCGCTGGGCGTCGCGGCTTGACCGCCCGGAGATCGAGAAGCTGCTCAAGCAGGCCACCACGCTGCGCGACGAGGTGATGGGGCTGTCGCACAAGGAGCGCTTCGTGCAGGCGGCCTCGGCGACCGAGGCGGCGCCGCCGCAGGAAGAAGTCGAGCGCATGCCGCGCGAGCGCCGCCAGGCATTGATGGAGCGCAGTTTCATTTTCGAAGGCACCTTTGGCGACAACCCCAAGCTGCTGGAGGCACTGGAGATCGCCGAGAAGGCCGCGCCGACCGACCTGCCGGTGCTGATCGACGGCGAGAGCGGCACCGGCAAGGAGCTGATGGCCAAGGTGATCCACGCCAATGGCGCGCGCACCGACAAGCCGTTTATCTCGGTCAACTGCGGCGCGATCCCCGACAGCCTGCTTGAATCCGAGCTGTTCGGCCACAAGAAGGGCGCCTTCACCGGCGCCAGCAACGACCGGCGCGGCAAGTTCGAGAGCGCGCATACCGGCACCATCTTCCTGGACGAGATCGGCGAGCTGCCGCTGACCGGGCAGGTCAAGCTGCTGCGCGTGCTGGAAGCGCACGAGATCCAGCGCGTTGGTTCGGACGAGGCGATCTCAGTGGATACGCGCATCGTCGCGGCAACCAACAAGGACCTGCGCCGCATGAGCCAGGCCGGCACCTTCCGCGAGGACCTGTTCTATCGCCTGAGCGTGATCCACGTCAGCCTGCCGTCGCTGCGCGAGCGGCGCGACGAAATCCCGCTGCTGGTGTCGTACTTCAGTGACGAGGCCGCCGGCATGCTCAAGCGCCGGCCGCTCAAGCTGACGCCGCGGCTGCGCGACTTCCTGCTGCACTACGACTACCCGGGCAATATCCGCGAACTGCGCAACCTGATGTACCGGCTGTCATGCCTGGCCGGCGATACGGCCGACCTGGCGCACCTGCCGCAGGACATCCGGCCCAAGCCGGCCACGCTGGCGGTGGTGGGCAGCGGCACCGCCAGCGCCGACATCACCATGGCGACTTCCCTCAGCGAAGCCAAGCGCGCCGCCAGCGACGAGGCCGAGCGGGCGTTTCTCGAACGGGGCTTGCAGGAAGTGGGCGGCACCGTTGCCGAACTGGCGCGGCGTTTCGACATGAACCGCTCGCACCTGCAGATGCTGCTGAAGAAGCACGGGATCCACTCGAAGGACTTCCGCGCCAATCGGCAGGCCGAAGGCGGCAAGGGCTAGGGTCGCCGCTGCTGCAGCTAGGTGTCCAGCTCGGGATTCACCAGGGTCTTGTCCGAGCCGTAGGGATCCGCGGCGCGGATTACCACCACCGATATGTTGTCGCGGCCGCCGGCATTGAGCGCCATCTGCAGCAGCGTCTGCGCGGCCTGCGCAACGTCCTGCTGCGCCAGCACGGTGGCGATGTCGTCATCGTCGACTTCGTTGCTCAGGCCGTCGCTGCACAGCAGGAAGACATCGCCGTCCGCCACATCGGTCAGCAACTGCTCCGGCACCAGCGTTGCCGCCGCACCCACTGCGCGCGTGATGGTGTTCTGGGCGGGATGGTGGCGCGCTTCTTCCGGCGTGATCAGCCCGCGCGCCAGCAGGCGCTCGACCTGGTTGTGGTCGCGCGTGAGGCGGGCGAACTGGCCGCCCCGCAGGCGGTACAGCCGGCTGTCGCCCGCCCACAGGCAGGCACAGCGGCGGTCGCCGGCCAGCAGCACCACCACCGTGCTGCCGATGCAGCGCACACCCAGGCGCGCGGCTTCATCGACCAGCGCCAGGTTCACACCCAGCATCGCCGCGCGCGTGGCGTCGAGCCGGTCTTCCAGCCGGGCTTGCGCCGGCAGCGCGGCCAGCGCCTGCACCACCGCCTGGCTGGCGAAGTCGCCGATGGCATGGCCACCCATGCCGTCGGCCACCGCCCATAGTTGTTGCCCGGGCAGGTCGAGGCAGGCATCCTCGTTGCGCTCACGGACCCGCCCGACGTCCGTGCACGCCGCCGAGGTCCACTGGAAATGCGAGTCGAAGCCCAATCTTGTCTCCGGTCCGCGTAAAGCCCCGGCGCGGCCGGGGCGCAGCCACGACGGCGCTGACGTTCAGATCAGCCGGCCGTCGTTCCTCGCGCCCTGGTCGCCCTGAACATTGATATTGGCGTTTGGCGCGTTGTTACGGATATCGATGTTCTGGAACTGGTTGTTCATCTGATCAGCATAGAAGCTGTAGTTGATCTCGTAAAAGTTGATCACGGTCCCGCCTGGCAACGGCGACGACGGCACGAACGGGCGGATCCACCCGAACACCCACTGCCCGCCGGCGCCGCGCACGCGGGCCATGGCGGCGGGAGCAAGTTCGCGGCAGGTGCCGAGGTCGTTGATTGCGAGGGTGGCCATAATCGGTCTCCGGTGAAAGCGGCGGGGCGCCGGGGGTGGTACCGGTATTGAGCAAGGCGCGTGCCAAGCGGCGGGTTCGGGAGGAAGACATTGGAATCCCAGGACTGGCGCGGCCTGCCAGGTGGGGTGGGGCCGATGGGGCACACGCCTGGAGGCGGGCCACGTTGGCGGATGCCCGACACACCGGGCGGACAGTGTCGGGCTCCACCCACCACAGCGTATCCACCGCGCGGGTTCCCCGCCGGCCCGCGCAGTCGTCCTGGCGCGGAGCGAGTGGTGGCCGCCAGCCAACAGATTTGCCGCAGCGCGGTTGGCGGCCGTCAGACAGGTCACCCCCGCCAAAACCCTTGGATTTCCCGGAAAGCCTTGTCCCGTTGTGCCTCCCTGCCATTGGCATGGTTGATGCGGTTGGTCTGGCACGAAGCAGCAATGCCTGCAGCAACCAGACAGATCGAGGCCAGCCATGAGCACCCAGGACCCACAAAACGAATACGGTAGCGACGATCACCACGCCGACCTGCTGCCGCTCGGCGCCCACCTGGTGACCGAACGCCATGGCTACGTCCACCATGGCATCTATGCCGGTGCTGGCCGCGTCATCCACTACGCCGGCTTTGCCCGCGCGCTGCAAGCCGCCCCGGTCGAAGAAACCACGCTCGAAGGCTTCGCCGCCGGCCATGGCATCGCCGTCAAGCCCGAACCCTGCGCACGCTTCGCCGGCCCGCACGCTGTCGAACGCGCCCGCTCCCGCCTGGGCGAAAACGCCTACCGCCTGCTGACCAACAACTGCGAGCACTTCTGCTCCTGGTGTCTGTCCGGCGAAAGCCGCAGCGAACAGGTGGAAACCTGCATGCGCCGTCCGCGCGCCGCGCTGCAGATCGGCTGGCTGCTGCTGGGCGTGCTGCTGCAAGCCCATCTGGGCGGCATGAACCTCGGCCTCGCCTGAACCGCGCGGCCGCCACCGAACTAAGGAGCCCGCCATGTCCGGATTGATCGACTGGGAACTGCGCTGCAACCTGCGCGGACAAGCCTGCCACCGCAGCTGCACCACCGCCGCCAACTGCGCCCGCGGCCGCCACCGCCCGGGGCGCCGTGCGCTGCGGCGCACCGGCCAGGCGGCCCGGCTGGCTTCGTCCGGGCGTCTTGCCGGGGGGAGCCGCCGCCACTGATCGCCATTTGCGACATGGAATGGCCTCCGAAGTGGGGAAATTGGTGCCGCAGGGCCAGAAAACACCCTGCTATGTGCAGTAGACCACCGATGCACGCGTGTGCGGCCGGGACACTGATGTCTCACGCATCACTGCGAGGGGCGTCATGCTGATCTTGGTGACCATAGTCGAACCGTTGAACCTGCTCGGATTGAGCATTGTTCGGACCACACCCTGCGCGCACCGGGATGTATGCGTGACGGACGACTTCGGCAACCTCACCGAGTGCGAGTCGCTGGGGCAGGCGCTGGCGTTCGCGGCTGATATCCAGATGCACTGACGCCGCGGCACCGTCAGCGGCCCCGCAATTCCCGCGCCGGCGACACGGGCCCGGACTTGTGCCTGTTCGCAAGAGGTTTTTGATATACTCCCAGCCTGCTTCCGGGTCCCCTCGCCGTAGTTCAATGGATAGAACGAGCGCCTCCTAAGCGCTAGATACAGGTTCGATTCCTGTCGGCGGGACCATAGAAACGCCGGGCCTTCCCGTCCTGGAAGAAGTAGGTCGCCTCCACTGGGCTGGGCAAGCCGCGTCGCTCATGGCTTGCATTCGACCTTTTCCTCATACTTGCCATCCCTCTTCCACTCGCGCTCAATCTTGCAAGGCCCCTTGCGGAATTTTTCCTTCTGTTCATAGCCGCGCGGGCCGTCCTCGCATTTGCGCTCTTCCTTGTACTCCCCATCGCGCTTCTGTTCACGTTCGATTTCGCAAGGGCCGCTGCGGTACTTCTCCTTGAATTCTCCGCCGGGGCTTCGGTAGTCGACCGGATGGCCATGCGGGAGTGCGTCGGCATTGGCCGCGGAGGCCATTATGAACAGCAGGCCAAGGATGGCCAGCGGCGCCTTTTCTGGCATGGTAGTTTGGCTGGAGTAGAAGATAGCGGCCGAGCATAGCAAGTGATATTGCCAGGCGGCTGTATCAAATGGTTACCGCACCGAGGGGACAGGCGGCGGGCGCGATGCGGGGCCGTCCGGCAGTAGATTTACCTCTCAACGGCTCCAAGCCGTTGATCAATGCGCGCTGGTTTTGGAAAATAACTGGATCACCGCTACGCCCGCAATGATCAATCCAATCCCCAGGCAAGCCGCCAGGTCGGGAATCTGCCGGTACAACACCACGGCAATCAGCGACACCAACACAATCCCGGCCCCGCTCCAGATCGCGTAAGCGATCCCCACCGGCACCGTCCGCATCACTAGCATCAGCAGATAGAACGCCGCAACGTAGCCGGTAACCACCAGCACGCTGGGCCAGAGCCGGGTAAAGCCTTGCGACGCCTTCAGGCTGCTGGTGGCGATGACTTCGGCAATGATGGCAAGGGCGAGGAGCAGGTAACCGTTCATGGGGACGCGTCTGTGGGGCGAAAGGGTCGGCCAGTCCGGCATCTTAGCGCCCCTGTCATGTTGCGCCAAAGCCTCCTCCCTCCTTTGCGGTGGTTGTGCGATGCGGCAAGGCGGTCTTGAATGACGCATAAGAAAAAAGCGGGGCCCACGCCGGCTCGCGTCAAAAGACAACGAAGAGCAGTCGCGGTATTCAGCCCGAACAAGCCGGCACGAACCCTCACGATGCCGGCGGCGGGCATGTGGCAAGGGGAGCGGTATGCATCACACTGGCATTGCCGATACGGCCGTCTGGCCGTCATCGCAATTTGGGGACACGGAGCCTGCGGCGGACGTGAGCCCATGGCAGGACACCATCGCCGCGGCGGATCATGCGCTGGAGGAGGCCACCCGCATCCAGCGCGGCGTGCAGCACAACCTGAAGCTGATGCAGGAGGTGCGGTCGCTGCGCGAGGACTTGCGCAAAGCGCATGCGGAGGTCGATCGCTACCGGGGCATGCATGCCCGCGTTGTGGTTGGCATGCGCCAGCTGGAGGATGACCACACGGCAGCGATGAGCCGGCTCCAGGCGGACCACGAAATGCTGCTGGTGCGCCATCGCGTCTACAAGCTGATGGCCGAGCACTATGCGCGCATGGCGCTGGGGCTGGATCCGGAGACCTTTGTCGCGCACCGCGAGCGCGTGCTGCAGCACGTGCTGTTCCAGCGCCGCAGGGGCGTGCCGCCGGAGGCAATCAGCGCCGCGGACGTGGCCTTCCTGATGCTGTAGCGACGGGGGCTCAGGCGGCACGCGGCCGCAACACGTAGTACGCGAGCATGCCGCCCACCACGCCCCAGAAGGCCGAGCCCACGCCCGCCAGCGTCATGCCGGAGGCAGTGATCATGAAGGTCAGCAACGCCGCTTCGCGCTCGCCCGGGGTCTGCATCGCGACCGTCAGGCCGTTGGCGATCGAGCCCAGCAGCGCGAACGCCGTGACGCCCACCACCAGCGCCCGCGGAAAGGCGGCGAACAGCGCGGCGATGCTGGCGGCCAGTGTGCCCGCCACCAGGTAGCCCACGCCGCAGACCACGGCCGCGGTATAGCGGCGGTTGCGGTCGGGATCGGCCTGCGGGCCAGTGCAGATGGCGGCGGTGATCGCTGCCAGGTTGACCCCGTGCGAGCCGAACGGCGCCAGCACCGCCGAGGCCAGGCCGGTCAGCGTGATCAGCCGCGACGCGGGCACGTGGTAGCCATCGGCCTGCAGCACCGCCAGACCGGGGATGTTCTGCGAGGCCAGCGCAACGATAAACAGCGGGATCGCCATGCTGATAAGGGCCGACAGCGAGAACGCCGGCGTGGTCCACACCGGCACGGCCACGGCCAGCCGCAACCCGGAGAAATCGAGCTGGCCGAACCCCCCGGCAACCACCACGCCTGTCAGCAGCACGCCCGGCACGGCATAGGCCGGCCACAGCTTGCGGCCGATCAGGTAGGCGGCGAACATCGCCAGCAGCAGCACGGTCTGGTGCTGCGCCAGGACGAATACATCCACGCTGATGCGGAACAGGATGCCAGCGAGCAGCGCCGAGGCGATGCTGGCGGGCAGGGCACGCATCAGCTTGTCGAACCAGCCGGTCATGCCGGCGGCCATCATCATCAGCGAGGCCAGCAGGAAGGCACCGATGGCTTCCGCGTACGGCACGCCCGGCAGGCTGGCGATCAGCAGCGCGGCGCCGGGCGTGGACCAGGCCACCACGATCGGCACGCGCAGCGCCAGCGACAGGCCGATGGTGGTCACCCCCATCCCCATCGACAACGCCCAGATCCACGACGAAATCTGCGCATCGGTCAGGTGCGCGGCCTGGCCGGCCTGGATCATCAGCACCAGCGAACTGGTATAGCCGGTCAGCGCGGCGACCAGCCCGGCGACGAGCGCGGGAACGGACAGGTCGGTTTTGAGTGAAGCGGTGGTCATGGGGCGGCAACAAGCACATTGGCAGGGCCGCAATCTTCGCATAAGTGCCTTGGCCGTCCCAATTTGCCGCCCCCGCGGCGGGGCTGTCAGTCTGCGACCTTGTCGCTCGGGAACTTGAAGGAATCGCGTAGCAGGTAGCTCATCGGGATGTCGAGCCGGGTGCCATGCGGCGGGATCGGCCCCTGGAACCACTTGCGGTAGAGCTTCTGGGTGTCCTGGTCGTAGATTGACGCCACCAGCGTTTTGTCGACCAGCTGCTTGAAGGCCGCGTCCTGGCGCGACAGCATGATGGCGTAGGGCTCGATGGTGAGCAGGTCGCCGGTGATGCGGTACTCGGCCGGCTTGGCCGCGTTGGCGCGCAGGCCGTACAGCAGCACGTCGTCCATCACGAAGGCGTCGGCCTTGCCGGCTTCGACCATGGCGAACGCCTGCGCATGGTCCTTTGCCTCCACCAGGCGCAGCTGCATGGCGCCGGATTCGTCCATCTTGCGCAGCGTCGCCAGCGGCGTCGTGCCCGTGGTCGAGACCACGGTCTTGCCGCGCAGGTCCTGCCACTTGGTGATGCCCGACGACGCCTTGACCAGCATGCGGCTGCCGGCGATGTAGTGGGGGATCGTGAAGGCCACCTGCTCGCGCCGCTCGCGGTTGTTGGTGGTGGAGCCGCATTCGAGGTCAGCCTTGCCCTCGACGATGGCGGGGATGCGCGAGGCCGGCGTGACCTGCACCCAGTCCACGCGCAGCGACGGCAGCTTCAGTGCGCCGCGCACGGCGTCGGCCACGCGCAGGCACAGGTCCACGGCGTAGCCCATGGGCTTGCCATCCGCCAGGAAGGAGAACGGCACCGAGCTTTCGCGGTGGGCAATGCGGATCGCGCCGGTCTGGCGGATGCGGCGCAGCACCGGTGCGCTGTCGGCGTCGGCCACCGTATCGGCGCCGGCGTTGGTGGTGGCATGCGCCGCAGGCAGGGCGCCGCCAGCAAAGGCGGCACAGGCAAGCAAAGACAACACAGGCGCAAGCTTCCGGCAGGAAGGCAGGCCCCGCAGACCCGGATCGATCAATGTAACCCCCGTACAGAAATGACTGGAACCGGCGCGGGCAGCGGCCGGCGGCCAACCACCCGTTCCGATTTCTGGCCGGCTGTGGCGCCGGCTCTGCGTTTGCGTGTATTTGTCGTGCCGGCACCGGCGGGTGCAGGACGAGCCATTGTTCCATGCGGGGCCGGGTGCAGACAACTGCCGGGGGGCGGGCGTACTCGGCAAGCAACGATCGCTGGCGATCTCGGTTGACCGGGACTTTCCCTTACGGACTTGTCCGACTGGAGCGCGCAGGGGCGCATTGATATTCTGTCGCCGTGCCTTGCGAGCAGGGCACCGAGGAGAGACTCTTGGGCCCGCAATGCGCGGGCCCTTCTTTTTGGGCGCGGCTTCCGGCTGCGTCCGGTCGTCTACAATGCGGGCTGCCGTGCCACGCCAGCCCTGGCAGGCCGCCCCGTCCTTTCTCCGCCTTTCTCTCGTCGCCTTCCATCCCATGGCCCTGTTTTCCATCACCGACGCCCAGCTTGCCTTCGGGCACGTGGCCCTGCTCGACCACACCGACTTTTCGCTGGAGGCCGGCGAGCGCGTGGGCCTGATCGGGCGCAACGGCTCGGGCAAGTCCTCGCTGCTGAAGATCGTGGCCGGGCTGGCGGCGCCGGATGACGGCCTGATCGCGCGCCAGAGCGGCGTGACCACCGCCTACGTGCCGCAGGAGCCGCAGTTCGAGCCGGGCATCACCGTGTTCGACGCCGTCTCGCAGGGCATGGGTGATGCGCACGACCTGCTGGTGCGCTACGAGGCCGCCGCCGACCGGGTCGCCGAGAATCATGACGACGAAGCCGCACTGGCCGAGCTGCACCGGCTGCAGTCCGAGCTGGACGCCGCCGGCGCCTGGCAGCTGCGCACGCGCGTCGAAACCACGCTGGCACGGCTGGGACTGGATTCGCACACGCGCGTCGAGGCACTCTCCGGCGGCCTGCAGAAGCGCGTGGCGCTGGCGCAGGCGCTGGTGGCCGAGCCCGACATCCTGCTGCTGGACGAGCCCACCAACCACCTCGACGTGGAAGCGATCCGCTGGCTTGAAGACCTACTGCTGGGCTTCCGCGGCAGCGTGCTGCTGATCACCCACGACCGCGCCTTCCTCGACCGCGTCGCCACCCGCATCATCGAACTGGACCGCGGCCGGCTGGTGTCCTTCCCCGGCAACTTCGCCGCCTACCAGGCACGCAAGGAAGAGATGCTGGCCGCGGAGCAGGTCGAGCAGGCCAAGTTCGACAAGCTGCTGGCGCAGGAGGAAGTGTGGATCCGCAAGGGCGTGGAGGCGCGCCGCACGCGCAGCGTGTCGCGCATCCAGCGGCTGGTGGCGATGCGCAACGAGCGCGCCGCGCGCCGTGAAGTACAGGGCAACGTCAAGCTGGAAGTGTCGCAGGCCGATCGCTCCGGCAAGATCGTGTCGGAGCTGACCGGCGTCAGCAAGGCCTATGGCGACAAGGTGGTGGTGCGCGACTTTACCGCCACCATCATGCGCGGCGACAAGGTCGGCCTGATCGGCCCCAACGGCGCCGGCAAGACCACGCTGCTGCGGCTGATCCTGGGCGAGCTGGCACCGGACAGCGGCACCGTGCGCAACGGCAGCAACCTGCAGGTGGCGTACTTCGACCAGATGCGCACCGCGCTGGACCTGGAGCGCTCGCTGGCGGACACCATCAGCCCGGGCAGCGACTGGGTCGAGGTCAATGGCCAGCGCAAGCACGTGATGAGCTACCTGGGCGACTTCCTGTTCGCGCCGGAGCGCGCGCGTTCGCCGGTCAAGTCGCTGTCAGGCGGCGAGCGCAACCGGCTGCTGCTGGCGCGCCTGTTCGCGCGGCCGGCCAATGTGCTGGTGCTGGACGAGCCCACCAACGACCTCGACATCGATACGCTGGAACTGCTGGAAGAACTGCTGCAGGACTATGGCGGCACCGTGTTCCTGGTTTCGCACGACCGGGCGTTCCTGGACAACGTGGTGACCTCGACCCTCGCTGCCGAAGGCGATGGCGTGTGGCGCGAGTCGGTGGGCGGGTATTCCGACTGGGTCGAGCAGTCGGCCCGCAGCGCGGCGCTGCAGGCCGCGCGCAAGCCGGAACAGAAGGCGGCCGAGCCGGCAAAGGGCAAGGACTCGCGCGAGGCGCGCGGTGCCAACCGGACCGTCAAGCTGTCGTACAAGGAGCAGCGCGAGCTGGACGGCCTGCCGGAGCGCATTGCCGCGCTGGAAACGGAGCAGAAGGCGATCTCGGCGCAGCTGGAAGACGGTTCGCTCTATGTCAGCGATGCGCCCAAGGCCGTGCAGCTGGGCACCCGGCACGACGAGATCGAGATGGAACTGCTGGAAGCGCTGGAGCGCTGGGAAGTGCTGGAAGCGAAGTCGAAGGGCGAGGGCGTGTGAGCGCCTGGCTGCGTCACCCGCACCACGCCAACACCATATTGGTCAGATCGACCATAAAACCCGGCCGCAGATAGCCCACGAAGCCCAGCGCCAGCAGCCCGGCCAGCACCGCCAGCCCGGTTGCCTTGGCCACGCGGACGCGGGCCTTGGCCATCATGCCGCCGCCGGCTGCGCGCGCACCAGCGCCTGCTCGCGGATCGGCAGGTTCACCAGCGCGGCCATCACGCCCAGCGCGATGGAAATCAGCCACACCGTGTTGTAGCCACCGGTGCGGTCATAGAGGAAGCCGCCCAGCCAGGCGCCCAGGAAGCTGCCGATCTGGTGCGAGAAGAACACCACCCCGGACAGCATCGACAGGTATTTCACGCCGAACACCTGGGCGATGATGCCGTTGGTCAGCGGCACGGTCGACAGCCACAGGAAGCCCATCAGCGCCGCGAACACCCAGGTACTGGCCACCGTCAGCGGCAGCAGCAGGTAGCCGGCGATCACCACCGAGCGCGCCAGGTAGATGAACGCCAGCAGGTAGCGCTTGGGCAGGCGCTGGCCGATCGCGCCGGCGGTATAGGTGCCGAACACGTTGAACAGCCCGATCAGCGCCAGCGCCACGACGGCGACTTTCGGGTCGACCAGGCCCTGGTCCTTCAGGTACGGCGCCAGGTGCACGCCGATAAACACTACCTGGAAGCCGCACACGAAATAGCCCAGCGTCAGCAGCTGGAAGTTGCGGTTGCCGAAGGCTTCGTGGACGGCCTGGCCGATGGTCTGGTGGTGGCCGCCGGCGTGGCCCGCCTCGCGCGGCTCGCGCAGCGTCAGCGCCAGCGGCAGCATTACACAGGCCATCAAAGCCATCACGTACAGCGCGTTCTGCCAGCCCATGCCGGAGATCAGTCCCTGTTCCACCGGGATCATCAGGAACTGCCCGAACGAGCCCGCGGCGGCGGCAATGCCCATCGCCCACACGCGTTTCTCGGGGCTGGCCACGCGGCCGATCACGCCGTAGACGATGCTGTAGGTGGTACCTGACTGCGCGATGCCGATCATCACGCCGGCGCCGGTGGCGAAGGCGGTGCCGCTGGTGGCCAGCGCCATCACCACCAGGCCGGCCACGTACAGCGCCACCCCGATCAGCATGATGCGCAGCGCGCCGAACTTGTCGGCGAGTGCGCCGGCAAAGGGCTGGCTGGCGCCCCACATCAGGTTCTGCAGCGCCAGCGCGAAGGCGAAGGTCTCGCGGTTCCAGCCGTGGGCCTGCGTGATCGGCAGGTTGAATAGGCCGAAGCCGTGCCGGATACCCATCGACAGGGTGACGAGCAGGCCGCCGCACACCAGCACGGTGGTCAGGGAGAGTTGTCGGTTTTGCATTGTCTAGGCTCGGTGTGCGGCAGTCCCGCCGGGTAGTGCGGTGCCGACATGGATAGTCTGTGCTTGTTGTTTTGAACCGCGCCGGGACGGCAATCAGGCTTGCCAGGGCCGGGTGGTGGCGAGTTTACCCCGGCTTGCAAAAACGCGTGCGGCAGCGCCCGCGTTGCCGGCGCCCCGGCAAAAAGTGGCGGGGGGGCGGCAAAGCGCCGCCAGCGCCGGCACCCAGCGCAATCCCTTTTCCACGGGATTGCCCGCGCCCGCTTCCATTACAATGCAGTGCCCGGTGCCCCGGAGCGTGCACAGTTGTGCGCCCCGTGCAGCCGGGACAATCACTTTCGTAGCGACTCCATGGCGAGCAAAACCAGTCAGTACAGCGAATCCTCCATCCGGGTCCTGAAGGGCCTGGAGCCGGTCAAGCAGCGCCCCGGCATGTACACCCGGACCGACAACCCCCTGCATATCGTGCAGGAGGTGATCGACAACGCCTCGGACGAGGCCCTGGGCGGCCACGGCTCCGAGATCCTGGTGACCCTGCATCGCGACGGCAGCGTCAGCGTGGAGGACGACGGCCGCGGCATCCCGGTGGGCATCCACCCGGAAGAAGGCGTGCCGGTGGTCGAGATCGTCTTTACCCGGCTGCACGCCGGCGGCAAGTTCGACAAGGGCAAGGGCGGCGCCTATGCCTTCTCGGGCGGGCTGCACGGCGTGGGCGTGTCGGTGACCAATGCCCTCTCGACGCAGTTGGACGTGACCGTCTGGCGCGACGGCATGTGTTCCACGTTGACCTTCTCCGGCGGCGACGTGACCGTGCCGCTGGCCTCGCGCAAGTTCGAGCGTGGTGAGAAAAAGAACGGCACCCGCGTGCAGGTGTGGCCGGACGCCAAGTATTTCGACTCGGCCGCGATCCCGCTGGCGGAGCTGCAGCGCCTGCTGCGCAGCAAGGCCGTGCTGCTGCCCGGCGTCAAGGTGACGCTGGTGACCGAGAAAACCGGCGAGCGCCAGACCTGGCAGTACGACCAGGGCCTGAAGGGCTACCTGGTCGAGGCGCTGGCGCAAGGCAGCGGCGCGGAACTGGTGATTCCGATGTTCGAGGGCGAGCACTTCGCCGACCCCGACGCCAATCCCGGCGAAGAAGGCTTTGCCGACGGTGAAGGCGCGTCGTGGGTGGTGGCCTGGACCGAAGACGGCGCGCCGGTGCGCGAGTCCTACGTCAACCTGATCCCCACGCCTGCCGGCGGCACGCATGAATCCGGCCTGCGCGAAGGCCTGTTCCAGGCGGTCAAGAGCTTTATCGAGATGCATGCGCTGCAGCCCAAGGGCGTCAAGCTGATGAGCGAGGACGTGTTCGCGCGCGCCTCGTTCGTGCTGTCGGCCAAGGTGCTGGATCCGCAGTTCCAGGGCCAGATCAAGGAGCGCCTGAACAGCCGCGACGCGGTGCGGCTGGTGTCCACCTTCAGCCGCCCGGCGCTGGAGCTGTGGCTGAACCACCATGTCGAGTACGGCAAGAAGCTGGCCGAGCTGGTGATCCGCCAGGCCCAGGCCCGCACGCGTGCGGCACAGAAGGTCGAGAAGAAGAAGGGCTCCGGCGTGGCCGTGCTGCCCGGCAAACTGACCGACTGCGAGTCCACCGACGTGACCCGCAACGAACTCTTCCTGGTCGAGGGCGACTCCGCCGGCGGCTCGGCCAAGATGGGCCGCGACAAGGAGTTCCAGGCCATCCTGCCGCTGCGCGGCAAGGTGCTCAACACCTGGGAAACCGAGCGCGACCGCCTCTTTGCCAACAACGAGGTGCATGACATCGCGGTGGCGATCGGCGTGGACCCGCACGGCACCAACGACGAGCCCGACCTGTCCAACCTGCGCTACGGCAAGATCTGCATCCTGTCCGACGCGGACGTGGACGGCGCGCATATCCAGGTGCTGCTGCTGACGCTGTTCTTCCGCCACTTTCCCAAGCTGATCGAGACCGGCAACGTCTGTGTGGCGCGTCCGCCGCTATTCCGCGTCGACGCACCGGCGCGCGGCAAGAAGCCCGCGCAGAAGCTGTACGCGCTGGACGAAGGCGAGCTGTTGGCCATCCAGGACAAGCTGCTCAAGGACGGCGTCAAGGAAAACTCGTGGCAGATTTCCCGCTTCAAGGGCCTGGGCGAAATGAGCGCCGAGCAGCTCTGGGAAACCACCATGAACCCCGACACGCGGCGCCTGCTGCCCGTGATGCTGGGCGAATATGACCTGCCGCAGACCGTCGAGATGATGAATATGCTGATGGGCAAGGGCGAGGCAGCGCAGCGCCGCAGCTGGCTGGAAGAGAAGGGCAACGAGGTCGAGGCCGATATCTGAAGCCGCGGCCATGGCACCTGGCCAGCCCATGCTGGCAGGCCGGTGCCGGCCCGGCGCGATTGGCGCATAATGCCCGCTCCGGCCTGCTGCACTGAACGCACGATGACGACGAGACCCCCCGGCAAACCATGGCGTAACCTGGCAGCCGCCCTGCTGGCGCTGGCCGGGCTCGCCTGTGCGCCGGCGGCACATGCCGAGCTGTGGGGCTATATCGATGCCGACGGCGTGGCGCACTTTGCCGACCAGAAGCTGGACGAGCGCTACAAGCTGTTCATGAAGGACGGCGGCAAGCTCGACAGCGCGCGGCTGGCTGCGATCCAACGCGGGCGTTCGCAGGCGGGCGGGACCGCCGGCGCCGATATTGACCTGGAGCAGCACAAGCTCTACCGCTACGTCGTCAACCATCCCAACATCAAGACCGTCGAGCCGCTGATCCACCAGATCGCCGGCAAGCAGGATGTCGACCCGGCGCTGGTCAAGGCGGTGATGGCGGTGGAGTCGGGCTTCAACGCCGGCGCGGTGTCGCCCAAGGGCGCGATCGGCCTGATGCAGGTGATCCCCGACACCGGCGCGCGCTTTGGCGTCAGCGCCGATGCGCGCCGCAGCGTCGAGCAGAAGCTGGCCGACCCGCGCACCAATATCACTGCGGGCGTGCGCTACCTGCGCTGGCTGATGCAGCTGTTCCCGAATAACCTGGAGCTGGTGCTGGCCGCCTACAACGCGGGCGAGGGCGCGGTGCAGCGCTATAACAACCGGATTCCGCCATACCCGGAGACGCAGCAGTACGTCAGCACCGTGCTGCAGTTCTACCGGCTGTACCAGCCGCAGCAGGGCGCGGTGCTGACTCGCACCAGTGCCAGCGCGGACGGCCCGCGCGTGAAGATGGTCATCGGCGGACGCCGCAACATGCCCTGACCGGCATGACCGAACAACAAGCAACCCGGCGCGCCGGCAGTTCAAGGCGCGCCGAATTCTTGCCTATCCATGGAACAACAAGACATCACGTTTCAACCTGAAGAGCCGGCGGATTCACTGACGCTGGCGCGCTACGCCGAGCGGGCCTACCTGGACTACGCGGTCAGCGTGGTCAAGGGCCGCGCGCTGCCCGAGGTGGCCGACGGCCAGAAACCGGTGCAGCGCCGCATCCTGTTCGCGATGCACGAGATGGGCCTGCGCGCCGACGCCAAGCCGGTCAAGTCCGCGCGCGTGGTCGGCGACGTGCTGGGCAAGTTCCACCCGCACGGCGACCAGTCCGCGTATGACGCGCTGGTGCGCCTGGCGCAGGACTTCTCGCTGCGCTACCCGTTGATCGACGGCCAGGGCAACTTCGGCTCGCGCGACGGCGACGGCGCGGCGGCGATGCGCTACACCGAAGCGCGGCTGACGCCGATCTCGCGGCTGCTGCTGGACGAGATCGACGAAGGCACGGTCGACTTTGTCGCCAACTACGACGGCTCGATGCAGGAGCCCAAGCTGCTGCCGGCGCGGCTGCCGTTCGTGCTGCTCAACGGCGCCTCCGGCATCGCGGTGGGCATGGCGACCGAGGTGCCGCCGCACAACCTGCGCGAAGTGGCCGCGGCCACGGTGGCGATGATCCGCAACCCCAATATCACGCTGGCCGAGCTGCTGGCGCTGATGCCGGGACCGGATTATCCGGGCGGCGGCCAGATCATCTCGCCCGCGTCCGATATCGCCCAGATCTACGAGGGCGGCCGCGGCAGCCTGAAGGTGCGCGCGCGCTGGACCATCGAGGAGATGGCGCGCGGCCAGTGGCAGCTGGTGGTGACCGAGCTGCCGCCGAATACCTCGGCGCAGAAGGTGCTGGAAGAGATCGAGGAGATTACCAACCCCAAGATCAAGACCGGCAAGAAGGCGCTGACGCAGGAACAGCAGCAGCTCAAAGCCACCGTGCTGGCGGTGCTGGACGCGGTGCGCGACGAATCGGGCAAGGATGCGCCGGTGCGGCTGGTGTTCGAGCCCAAGAGCAAGAACGTCGGCCAGCAGGAGTTCATCCACACGCTGCTGGCGCATACCAGCCTGGAGTCGGGCGCGCCGATCAACCTGGTGATGATCGGCACCGACGGCCGGCCGCGCCAGAAGGGCCTGCGCGAGATCCTGGGCGAATGGATCCGGTTCCGCTTCGAGACCGTCACGCGGCGCACGCGCCATCGCCTGGGCAAGGTCGAGGACCGCATCCATATCCTCGAAGGCCGGATGCTGGTGCTGCTCAATATCGACGAGGTGATCCGCATCATCCGCGAGAGCGACGAGCCCAAGCCGGCGCTGATCGAGGCCTTCGGCCTGAGCGACCGCCAGGCCGAGGACATCCTGGAAATCCGGCTGCGCCAGTTGGCGCGCCTGGAAGCGATCCGGATCGAGAAGGAACTGAAGGAACTGCGCGAGGAGCAGGCCGAACTGGACGTGCTGCTCAAGTCCGAGACCATGATGCGCCGTCGCATCATCAAGGAGATCGAGACCGACGCCAAGCAATACAGCCCGGAAGACAAGGACCCGCGCCGCACGCTGATCCAGGAAGAACGCCGCGCCGCGGCCGAAGTGCGCGTGATCGACGAGCCGGTGACGGTGGTGATGTCGCAGAAGGGCTGGGTGCGCACGCGCCAGGGCCATGGCCACGACGCGCAGCAGTTCACCTTCAAGGCCGGCGACGCGCTCTACGACACCTTTGAATGCCGCACCGTCGACGTGCTGCTGGTCTTCGGCACCAATGGCCGGGTCTATTCCGTGCCGGTCGCCAGCCTGCCGGGCGGGCGCGGCGACGGGGTGCCCATCACCACGCTGATCGAGCTGCAGTCTGGCAGCCAGGTCGCGCACACCTTTGCCGGCAGCGCCGAGCAGCGCATGCTGATCGCCACCGCGGGCGGCAATGGCTTCCTGACCAAGGTCGGCGACATGATCAGCCGGCAGAAGGGCGGCAAGTCGTTCCTGACGCTCGATGACGGCGACGCGCCGCTGGCACCGGCGCCGGTCGGCGACGAGGCCACGCATGCGGCCTGCCTGTCGGGCAACGGCCGCCTGCTGCTGGTGGCGCTGGACGAGGTCAAGGTGCTGTCGGCCGGCGGGCGTGGCGTGATCCTGATGGAGCTGGAGCCGAAGGAAAAGCTGCTCCAGGCGATCGCCGTCGGCGCACCGGGTCTGGTGCTGTCCGGCGCCGGCCGCGGCGGCAAGCCGTCGTCACAGAAACTGGCCGGGCAGTCGCTGCTGCCGTACGTCGGCAAGCGCGCGCGCAAGGGCAAGCCGATCGAGGCCAAGCTGAAGGAACCGCGTATCGATCCGGTGCGCGTGGATCCCCCGGCCGGCGGCAACTGATGCCGGCCGTCGCGGCTGCCCTGGCCTGCAGGGCGGCCGCGAACCTGGACCCGGCCTGCGTGCCGGGCCATTCCCCAGTGCCCGGCCATTGGCCGGAATGGGGCGCAGGCCGGAAGCAACAAGAACAGCAATCTCCGCTACACAGCGCCCTCCCTCATGTCGGTCCCCCCGCTGCCTGAACTTGCACCGCCGCCCGGCCCCCGCAAGCTGTTCCTCGAGTTTGCCCGCATGGGCCTGTCCGGTTTCGGCGGCGTGCTGCCGTTCGTGCGGCGCGCGGTGGTCGAGCGTAACCGCTGGCTGGACGACCGCGACTTCGTCGAACTGCTGAGCTTGGGCCAGGTGCTGCCCGGCCCCAACGTGATTAACCTGGCGCTGATGCTGGGCCTGCGCTTTGCCGGCTGGCGCGGCGCGCTGGCCGCGTTCAGCGGGCTGGTGATGGTGCCGATGGGGCTGGTGCTGGGTTTGATGCTGCTGTACCAGCACTACCAGGACGTCGCCGCGGTGCGGCGCATGCTGACCGGCATAACGGCGGTGTCGGCCGGCCTGATGCTGGCCACCGGCTTCCGGCTGGCGCAGAGCCTGTCGGTGACCGTGCGCAACGTGCTGATCGGCGGCGTCGCCTTTGTCGCCATTGGCCTGCTGCGCTGGCCGCTGGTGCCGGTGATGGCGGTGCTGGTGCCGCTGGCGCTGGTGTGGGAGTGGCGCATCGGCAAGGGAGCGCGGGCATGAGCATGGGCGAAATCCTGGGCAGCCTGCTGGCCCATTTCGGCGTGCTGTCGCTGCTGGCGATCGGCGGCGCCAGCACCACGCTGCCCGACATGCACCGCTATCTGGTGGAAGCCAATGGCTGGCTGACCGATGCGCAGTTTTCGGCGATGTACGCGATCTCGCAGGCGGCGCCGGGGCCGAACATCCTGTTCGTATCGCTGTTCGGCTGGCAGGTGGCGGGGCTGGCCGGCGCGCTGACTTCCATGCTCGGCATCTGCGGGCCGTCGAGCCTGATCGCCTTGTGTTTCGAGTATTTCTCCGGGCGCTCGCCGCACGCACGCTGGCCGGGGCTGATCCGGCGCGGGCTGGCGGCGCTGACCATCGGCCTGATGTTCGCGTCGGGCTGGGTGCTGGCGCGCAGCGTCGACCTGCACTGGGCGGCGATGCTGGTCACCGCCGCCACGGTGCTGCTGATGCTGAAGACGCGGGTGCATCCGCTGGTGCTGGTGGCGATCGGCGGTGCGGCCGGCCTGCTGGGGCTGGTCTAGCCCCGCGGTCCGGTCAGTCGACGCCGACGAAGCCGCCCGTCTGGTGCGCCCACAGCCGCGCATACAGCCCGCCATGCGCCAGCAATTGCGCATGCGTGCCGCTCTCCACGATATGGCCGTTGTCCAGCACCACCAGCCGGTCCATGCGCGCGATCGTCGACAGCCGGTGCGCGATGGCGATCACGGTCTTGCCTTGCATCAGGGTTTCCAGGCTCTCCTGGATCGCCGCTTCCACTTCCGAGTCCAGCGCGGAGGTCGCTTCATCGAGGATCAGCACCGGCGCGTTCTTCAACAGTACGCGTGCAATCGCAATGCGCTGGCGCTGCCCGCCTGACAGCTTCACGCCACGCTCGCCCACCTGCGCCTCCAGCCCGGTGTTGCCATGGGCGTCGACCAGGTGCGGGACGAACTCGTCCGCGCGGGCGCCGTGCAGGGCTTCGGCCAGTTCGGACTCGGTGCTGGATGGCTTGCCATAGAGCAGGTTCTCGCGGATCGAGCGGTGCAGCAGCGAGGTGTCCTGCGTGACCATGCCGATCTGCGCGCGCAGGCTTTCCTGCGTGACCGCGGCGATGTCCTGGCCGTCGATCAGGATGCGGCCGCGTTCGACGTCATAGAGGCGCAGCAGCAGGTTGACCAGCGTCGACTTGCCGGCGCCGGAGGGGCCGACCAGCCCGATCTTCTCGCCTGGGCGCACGGTCAGTTCCACGCCTTCGATGACGCCGGAACCCTTGCCGTAGTGGAATCCCACCTGCTCGAAGCGGACCTCGCCATGGGTGACGCGCAGCGGCTGCGCATCGGCGCGGTCGATCACCCGGCGCGGCACGGCGATCGTCTTCATGCCGTCCTGCACCTGCCCGACGTTCTCGAAGATGCCGTTCACCACCCACATGATCCAGCCCGACATATTGTTGATGCGGATCACCAGCCCCGTGGTCAGGGCGATCGCGCCCGTGGTGACATGCCCCGTGCTCCACAGCCAGAGCGCCAGCCCGGTGGTGCCGGCGATCAACGCGCCGTTCATGGCGGTGATGGTGATATCCATGCCGCTGACCATGCGCCCGGCCAGGCGCGTCTTTTCGGTCTGCTCGGCCATGGCGTCGCGCGCGTACTCTTCCTCGTGCCGGGTATGGGCGAACAGCTTGAGCGTGGTGATGTTGGTATAGCCGTCCACGATGCGCCCCATCAGCCGCGAGCGCGACTCGGTGGCCACCACCGAGCGCTGCTTCACGCGCGGCACGAAGTGGAGCAGGGCGGCCACGTAGCAGACGATCCACAGCAGCAGCGGGATCATCAGGCGCCAGTCGGCCTGCGCGAACAGCACCAGCGAGCTGATCGCGTAGATCACCACGTGCCAGAGCGCATCCACCGCCTGCACCGCGGAATCGCGCAGCGAGTAGCCGGTCTGCATGATGCGCTGCGCGATGCGCCCGGCGAAGTCGTTCTGGAAGAACGACAGGCTCTGCTTGAGTACGTAGCGGTGGTTCTGCCAGCGGATCAGGTTGGCCAGGCCGGGGTTGATGACCTGGTGTACGAGCACATCGTGCAGCCCGAAAAAGATGGGACGCAGCAGCAGCGCCACCACGGCCATCCACAGCAGCTCGTTGCGATGCCGGCTGAAGAACTCCGCGCCCGGCGTCGTCTGCGCCATGTCGACCAGCCGGCCGAGGAAACTGAACAGCGCGACTTCAATCAGCGCGCCGACCAGGCCCACCAGCAACAGCAGCGCGAACACGCCCCACACTTCGCGCAGGTACCAGGCATAGAAGCGCCAGACCTGGCCGGGCGGCTCGTGGTCGGGCATGCCCCGGAAGGGGTCGATCAGTCTTTCCAGGCGACGCAACATGGCGGATTCCCGTTGTGCCCGGCGCGCCCGGCATCCTTGTGGGAGCCGGCGCGCGCATGCGGCGGATCAGACGCACCATGATACGCGCGTTGCCCAATGGAAAAGCCCCGCCGGGGGCGGGGCTTCGGCTGAACCAAAGTGCAAAAACCGCGGCAGGGTCAGGGGTGGTGGATCACCATATGCGTGAACGGCGGCACATACGCCTGCAGCGTCACGAACAGGCCCACCAGGATCGCCAGCACGATCGAGTGGAAGAACACGTAGCGCAGGATGTCGCCCTCGTGCCCGTACCACTTGGTGGCGGTCGAGGCCACCACGATCGACTGCGCGTCGATCATCTTGCCCATCACGCCACCCGAGCTGTTGGCCGACGCCATCAGCACCGGCGACAGGCCGAGCTGCTCGGCCGTGGTCTTCTGCAGGCCGCCGAATAGCACGTTGGACGCGGTGTCCGACCCGGTCAGCGCCACGCCCAGCCAGCCCAGCATGGTGCCGAACAGCGGGTAGAACACGCCGGTGTGGGCAAAGGCCAGCCCCAGCGTCGCATCCAGGCCCGAGTAGCGGGTCAGGTAGCCGACCCCGAACATCGCGCAGATGGTCAGCAGCGAATAGCGCACCAGCTTGATGGTTTCCCAGTACTCCTTGAACAGGCGCGGCACCGAGTAGCCCATCAGCAGGCCGCCCAGCAGCGCCGAGACAAAGATGCCGGTGCCGGCCATCGACAGCACGTTGAAGTTGAAGACGGCGCCTTCGGCGATTTCCTTCGGCACCACCGGGGGCACCTTCAGCACGGCCTTGTCCAGGCCCGGGATCGGGAACTTCCACGCCCACAGGCCATCCATCAGCTTCTTGAACTCGGGGATGCCCCAGACGAAGACGAACACCGTCAGGATCACCCACGGCATCCAGGCCTTGGCCACCGAGATGCCGGCCGAGGCGGCGCTGGCGCGCGCATCGGCTTCGAGCGCTTCGGGATGGTCGACCTTGGAGTCGTCGTGGCGGCCAAGGATCTTGGCCGAGGTCCAGATCTCCTTCGGATGCCAGACTTTCAGGAACAGCGTCAGTGAGCCCATCGACACCAGCGCGGCGATCACGTCCACCAGCCAAGGGCCGTGGTAGTTCGATACCAGGAACTGCGGCACCGCGAAGCTCACGCCCGCCACCAGGATCGCCGGCCAGATCGCCAGCATGCCGCGGAATCCGGCGAAGGCCCAGATCAGCCAGAACGGCACGATCACCGAGAAGAACGGCAGCTGGCGGCCGATCATGGCCGACAGGTCGAGCAGGTCCAGGCCGGTCACCGAGGCCAGGCCGATGATCGGGGCGCCCAGCGCGCCGTAGGCCACCGGCGCGGTGTTGGCGATCAGCGCCAGGCCCGAGGCCGCCAGCGGCGAGAAGCCCAGGCCGATCAGGATGGCACCGGTCACGGCGACCGGCGTGCCGAAGCCGGCCGCGCCCTCGAAGAAGGCGCCAAAGCTGAACGCCACCAGCAGCAGTTGCAGGCGGCGGTCTTCGGTGATGCCGGAGATCGAGGTCTGCAACACCTTGAAGGATCCGTTCAGGGTCGTGAGCCGGTGCAGGAAGATGATGTTCAGCACGATCCAGCCGATCGGGAACAGGCCGGACACGATGCCAAGGCCGGCCGCCTTGCCGGCCATTGCCGCAGGCATGCCGAACACCGTGGAGGCGACGACGATGCCGATCAGCAGTGCCAGCCCGGCCGCCAGGTGCGCCTGCATGTGAAAGAACGCCAGCGCTGCCAGCAGCACGACGACGGGAATGCCCGCGGCAATGGTCGACAGCGCCATATTGCCTAGCGGGTCATAGACTTGACTCCACACGATTGAATCCTCCTCAGGTTGGCTCGGGCGCCCGGGCAATCTGCGAGCCCTGGGCGTCCCCTATCACTTCAGACCGGCGCGCGAAGAGCCGCGCTAAAACCAATGCATCCGGTAAAAACAGGGATTTTAGGAACGGGTTCCCGGTTCGCAGTCGTACATTGCGTCATGTCTACCATGAGCTACATTCACGGATCAGGGTTTCCCTGGGGGCGCGTGGCGCACATGGGGCCGTGCAGGCACATCGGGGCAGAGTACTCTAAACGGCGCCTGTTGCAAAAGTCTGCCTGCTACGCGCCGCGCCGGATGCCTGCTGCTGCGGTCAAGCCCCGGAAGGCCGCGCGGTGCTGGCGCAAGGGCCGCGTCGCGGCCATACTGCCAATCTTCGTACCGTGGGCGGGATGCCCCGGACAACTTGCCGAGCGAGGATCCTCATGACTGAATTCCTGCCTCCGTGGCCATTGCTGACCGCCTTCGTGCTGGCCAGCCTGGCGCTTGCCATCACGCCCGGCCCGGCCGTGGTCTACATCGTCACGCGCACGCTGGCGCAGGGCCGGCGGGCCGGGCTGGCGTCGATCGGCGCGGTGGCGCTGGGCAACCTGGGCAATGCTATTGGCGCCTCGCTGGGTCTGGCGGTGCTGTTTTCGGTGTCGGCGCTGGCGTTCTCGGTGGTCAAGTACGCGGGCGCGGCCTACCTGATCTGGCTGGGCATCCGCGCGCTGCGCGGGGGTGGGGCGGCCGCGAACGGGGGCACCCCGGAGGTGGCGCCGCGCAGCCTGCGCCAGGTGGTGCGCGACGGCTTCGTGGTGGCGCTGCTCAACCCCAAGACGGCGATCTTTTTCGCCGCCTTCCTGCCGCAATTCATGAACCCGGCCGGCTCGGCACTGACACAGAGCCTGGCGCTGGGGGTGGCCTTCGTGCTGATCGCGGCCACCACCGATGCCTGCTACGTGATGGCCGCGGCCGCGGTGATGCCGGCGCTGCGCCGTGCCGGACGGGCGCGCGCGTTCGGCCGCTACCTGACGGGGGCGGCGTTTATCGGGTTGGGGGTGTTTACGGCGGCGTCGGGCTCGCGCGCCGCGAAGTAGAGAAAAAACTGCCGCGGCTCAGCGCAGCGGCAGTTCCAGGATGCCGCCGGCAGCAGGGCGGGCGCGCATCGCCTCCAGCCAGCGCTCCAGCTCGGGGCGCGGCTGGTGTTTCACCGGCAGGCCCATCCAGCGGTGCGCGGCGCAGGCCAGCGAGATATCGGCCATGGTGAAGCGGTCGCCGCCGATAAACTCGCGCCCGGCCAGCGCCTTGTCGAGCAGGGCGGCCAGCGGCTCGGTGCGCGCGCACGACGCCTTGATGGCGACCTCGTCGCGCTGGGCTGCGGGCGTGCGTACCAGGTTCAGGAACGCCGTCACCATGGCCGGGCTGAAGGCCGTGGTCTGCCAGTCCATCCAGCGGTCGGCCGAGGCACGCGCCTTGACGTCTTCGGGCCACAGCGTGTCCTCGCCGTAGCGCGCGCACAGGTAGCGCACGATCGCGTTGGACTCCCACAGCACGAAGGGCTCGCCGCCGACATCGGTGCCGCGGAAGTCCTCGATCACCGGGATCTGGCGGTTCGGGTTCAGGCGCACATAGGCCTCGGTGTCGAGGTCGCCTTTGGTCACGCCAATATCCACGCGCTCATGGTCCAGGTGCAGCTCGCGCGCGCACCAGACCACTTTCTGCACGTTGATGGAGGAGAGTCGGCCCCAGATTCGCAGCATGTCGGCTCCTGTCGTGGTGCGCGCCCGTCAGCCTCAGGCCGCGCGCGGTTGCCTGGCGGCGATGGCCTCGCGGAACAGTTCGCCCAGGGTCTTCACCCCCTGCTCGATGCGCTCGGCCGGCACCGTGACGAAGGCCAGGCGCAGCGTGTTGCGCTTCGGGTTGCTGGCGTAGAACGGCGCGCCCGGCACGTAGGCCACGTTGCGCTTCACCGCCTCTTCCAGGATCACCATGCTGTCCAGGCCCTCGGGCAGTTCCATCCAGATGAACATGCCGCCCTCGGGCGCGTTCCAGGTCACGCCCTCGGGCATGTGGCGCTTGAGGGCGTCCAGCATGAAGCTGCACTGCTTGCTGTAGAGTTCGCGGATGGTGGGGATATGCGTGTCCAGCAGGCCGTCGCGCACGGTCTCGTAGGCTACGCGCTGGGTGAAGGTGGGCGTGTGCAGGTCCGAGGCCTGCTTGGCCTGGCACAGCTTGAAGTGCAGCTCGGGCGGGGCGATCACGTAGCCCAGGCGCAGGCCCGGTGCCAGGATCTTCGAGAACGAGCCCATGTAGATCACGCCGTCCGGGTTCATCGACAGCAGTGTCGGCAACTGGTCGCCGGTATAGCTCAGTGCGCCGTAGGGATCGTCTTCGACCAGCAGCACGCCCAGCTCTTGCGCACGCGCCACCAGCGCCTTGCGGCGCTCCAGCGGCAGGCGGCGGCCGGTCGGGTTCTGGAAGTTGGGCAGCGCGTACAGGAAGCGCGCGCCGGCGGTCAGTTCGGGAGTCAGCGCCTCGGGCACCAGGCCCTTGTCGTCGGTGGGGATCGAGACGAACTCCGGCTCGAACAGCGAGAACGCCTGCAGCGCGCCGAGGTAGCTGGGGGTTTCCACCATCACCTTGCTGCCCGGGTCGATCATCACCTTGGCGATCAGGTCCAGCGCCTGCTGCGAGCCGGTCACGATCAGCACGCGCTCGACGGCCACGTCATGGCGCCTGGCGACGAACTCGCGCAGCGGCAGGTAGCCTTCGGTCGCGGCGTATTGCAGCGCTGCCTGCGGGTTGTCGGCGAATACGCGGGCCGTCGCTGCCTCCATGGCCGCTACCGGGAACGACGCCGGCGACGGCAGGCCGCCGGCGAAGGAAATGACTTCCGGACGCTCGGTGACCTTGAGGATTTCGCGGATGGCCGAGCTGGTCAGTTGCTGTGCCCGGCGGGAGATGGCCCATTTCATGATGTGTCTCTTTTGGTCTGGGGGAAATCTGGGAGAGAGCGGCTAACCCTGCCGCTCAGTCAACGATAAAAAGTCTGGCACCGGTCGGTGAGGACGAACGGTGCGCTTCCGCCTGGTCGGCGACCTGGTAGCTGGTGCCCGCGGTGAGCACGAACTGCCGGCCGTCGTCCAGCTCGGTATGGAGTTCGCCGTCCAGCACGAACAGGATATGGCCCTTGCTGCACCAGTGGTCGGCGAGGTAGCCGGGCGAGTATTCGACCATGCGCACGCGAATATCGCCGAACTGGCGCGTGCGCCAGGTGGCCTCGCCCTGTTCGCCGGGATGGCACGTCGGCGCGATGGCCGACCAGTCGGTGGTGCCGAAGGGCAGGTTGTCGATGCGCATGTTGCGAGGTTCAGCCCTGCACTTCGACGATCATCTCGATCTCGACGCAGGCGCCCAGCGGGATCTGCGCTACGCCAAAGGCGCTGCGCGCGTGCTTGCCCTTGTCGCCGAACACTTCGGCCAGGAACTCGGAGGCGCCGTTGGTGACCAGGTGCTGCTCGGTGAACTCGGGGGTCGAGTTGACCAGGCTCATCACCTTGACGATGCGGGTGACTCGGTTCAGGTCGCCCACGTGCGCGTGCAGCGTGGCCAGCAGGTCGACGGCGATGGAACGCGCGGCGGCCTTGCCGGTCTCGGTGTCGATGTCCTTGCCCAGCTTGCCGGTCCATACCTTGCCGTCCTTGCGGGCGATATGGCCCGACAGGAACACGGTATTGCCGGTTTGCGCGGCCATTACGTAGGCGGCGGCGGGGGCGTTGGCGGCGGGCAGTTCAACGCCGAGGCGGGCAAGGGTATCGTAGACGGACATGCGTGGGACTCCTGTCAGTGGATGCGTTCTGGAAGGATACGGGGCGTTTCCGTGGCGGGGGCGGGTGCGGTTTGGCGCACGGCAGCGCGGCGGCCAAGCGCCACCACGGCGATCACCGCCACCGCGAAGGCGATGGTAGGGGCGTCAAGCGGCTCGGCCAGCATCAGCGCGCCGCCCGCCAGCGTCAGGAACGGCTGCAGCAATTGTATCTGCCCGACGCGGGCCACGCCGCCTTTTGCGAGGCCGGCGTACCAGAAAAGGAAGCCGACGAACATCGAGAAAACCGAAACATAGGCCATGCCGCCCCAGGCGCGCGGCGACGCGGCGGCGATCTGCGGCAGGTCGCGCAGCATCAGCCAGACCACCAGCGGAACCAGCACCGGCAGCGATACCGCCAGCGCCCAGCTGATGGTTTCCAGCCCGCCCAGTTCGCGCGACAGCTTGCCGCCCTCGGCATAGCCCAGTGCGCCCAGCACCACGGCGGCAAACAGGTACCAGTCGGCATGTTGCAGGCCGCCGGCGCCTTGCCAGACGGCAAAGCCGACCACCAGAGCGCTGCCGGCCACGGCCGACAGCCAGAACCCGGCCGAGGGCCGCTCGCGCCCGAACCAGGCCGCGAACACCGCGGTCGCCAGCGGTAGCAGGCCGATCACGATGGCGCCGTGGCTGGCCGGCACCTCGCGCATCGCCAGCGACGAGAACAGCGGGAAGCCCACCACCACGCCCAGCGCGGTCACGGCCAGCCGCGGCCACTGGCTCGCGCGCGGGCGGCGCGCGGCCCACAACGCACCGCGCACGCCCAGCAGCACCAGCGCCGGCAGCGCGGCAAGGACGGCGCGCGCCAGCGCGACAAAGATCGGGTCCAGCTCCGCCACCGCCATGCGCGTGAACGGCAGCGTCTGGCTGAAGATCGCCACGCCGATAAAGCCGAGCAGCATGCCGCCGGAGGCGGGGTGGGAGGGGGGCGATGAAGCAGGCATGGTTGTCATCGGTGGCAATCGGAGGCGTTCACTGCACGCCCGGCCGGGCACCGACGGCAATCCACAGCGCGGTCAGTGCCAGCGCCACACCCATGGCGCGGTTGAACCAGCGCACGCGCTGGCCCTGTTTCAGCCACTGTCGCAGCGATGCGCCCAGCACGCCATACACGCCGTTGCTGACAAAGCCCAGCACCGCGAACACGCCGCACACCAGCAGCATGCGCTGCGCGGGTGAGGGCGCGCCGGCCATGTACGAGGCGGCGACCGCCAGGGCCAGCATCCACGCCTTGATGTTGGCGTACTGCAGCACGGCCGACTGCCACACGCTCAGCGGGCGCAGCACCTGCTTCTCGGCCAGCGCCGCGCTGCGCGCGATCTTCCACGCCAGCCACAGCAGATAGGCCACGCCGGCCAGGTGAACCACGGCGGCCAGCGTCGGCTCACCCAGGACCAGCGCGCCCACGCCCACCGCGCACAGCGCCAGGATGCTGGCAAAGCCGAACGCGACGCCGATGCAGTGCGGCAGCGTCGCGCGCAGCCCGAAGTTGGCGCCGGTCACCGCGGCGATGGTGGTATTGGGGCCGGGCGTGAACAGGCCGACCGTGAGCAGGGTCAGCAGGGCGAGAAACTGCGCGGCCGTGAGGCCGGTGAGCAAGCCGGATGTCATGGCGCTTATGCGAAAGCGACGACCACGCGCCGGTTGGTGCGGCTCTTCTTCTCGATCCTGGTCACCACCACCGCGCCGATCTCGCTGGTGTTGGCGACATGCGTGCCGCCGCAGGGCTGGCGGTCCACGCCGGGGATCTCGATGATGCGGATGCTGGATGTGCCGGCCGGCGGCGCCGCGCCGATGGTTCGCACCAGCTCGGGCTCGGCGGCCAGTTCCTGCGGCGTGATCAGCGTGATGCGCACCGCGGTGTTGGCATGGATCAGCGCGTTCAGGCGCTCGGTCAGGTCGGCCTTGTCCAGCGTCGATTCCGGCAGGTCGAAGTCGATCCGCGCCGATTCCGGCGAGATGCCGCAGCCGGTCACCGGCACCGGGATCAGCGAGCCCAGCAGGTGCAGGCAGGTATGCAGGCGCATCAGCTTGTGGCGGCGTGCCCAGTCGATGGTGACCGTGACGCGCTCGCCCACGCGCGGCAGTGGTGCGTCCGGTGCCGGCACGTGCAGGATGCGGCTGCGGTCGTCCGCGTAGACCGTGTCGACGATGGCGATGGTGCGCCCGTCGGGCAGCGCCAGCGTGGCGGTGTCGCCGGCCTGGCCGCCGCTGCGCGCGTAGCAAACGGTTTCATCGAGTTCGATCCCGTCGGCGCCGGCGGCCACCACGGTGGCGGTGCAGTGGTCGAGGTAGGGGTCGTCGTCGAAGCGCTTGCGGGTGGCGGACATCGGGGGTCTCCTTCGGGAATCTTTACAAGGATGGCTAGCGCAAGGTGCGGATGCCCTGCGCGGTTTCAATTTCGGCAATCAACTCGGGCGGGCCGTCTGCCGGCTCCAGTGCGATCAGGTGGTCGGCGCCCAGCCACGCCAAGCCCTGGCGCAGCAGCTCCGCGCGCGGATGGCGCCCGGACAGCTTGCGCAGCGCCAGATCCTGCCGCGGCAGGCTCACGCCGGGGTAGCTGGCCACGTCCCACTGGATCAGGCTGGGCAGCAGGCCGTCGCCGGCGCGGTCCGCCTCGCCCTGCCAGGCGGGCAGGCTGCCGTCTTCCGGCACGGTGATGCGCCAGCGCAGGTCGCCACGGGCCATCGGGATGACCGGGGCGATCCGCTCCGGATACTGCGACTGCCACAGCGTCAGGTCGGCCGGGCGCTCCACGCGGGTGGCCCAGTGCAGCAGGAAGGGGCCGTCGCGCAGGCGTTGCTGCACGGCTTCGGTGTCGAGGCCGAACCAGCGCGGGCGTTCCGGTGCCGGGGCGGCCGGGTCGAGCGCGATCACTTCCAGGTAGACCCCGCCGAACATACCGAGCACGCGGTTGTGCGTGCCCATGGCGGCGTGCGCACCGCCGCCATGGGGCGCGATGCCCAGCAGTTCGGCGACATGGCCGGTGCCGGCGTCCAGTTCGGGCGCGGCGACGACAAGGTGATCGAGGACGAGCTTCATGTTGGCTTGATGGTAGACAAGGTAGTCGGTACAGTACCGGTACAGTTAAGCGGATCGTATTCAGTACAGTTGCAGGAGCAGCACATGGATGCCCACACCAAGGACGGCGACACCGGCACGGATCCCGCCGCCGCGACCCGCAAGAAGGATAGCGGAGGCGACGCGCACGGCACGTCTTCGTCACCCGCGGGGCAACCCTCCGGCCGTTCGCTGCGTCTGGTCGTGCCGACCACCGAGCGCCTGCCCGACCCGATCCCGTCGGCCCAGATGACGCTGGTCGAGCAGCTGACCGAATGGGCCCGCATGCGCATCGACGAGCGCGTCTTCCGCGCCGGCATGCGCATGCCGTCGATCCGGCAGCTGGCGCAGGAGAAGGGCATCTCGCGCTTTACCGTGGTCGAGGCCTATGAGCGGCTGGTGGCGCTGGGCTACCTGGAATCGCGCCGCGGCTCGGGCTTCTACGTGCGTGAGCGCACGCCGGCCGCGCCCGCGGCCCCGGTATCGTCCGGCGTGGCGGTGGCGCGCAATATCGACGTGACCTGGCTGCTGCGCAGCATGTTCCACACCGCCGAGGCGCACAAGGCGCCGGGGCTGGGCTTCCTGCCCAACGACTGGCTCGACGGCGAGCTGATCGCCAGCGCACTGCGCGGACTCGGCCGCCAGCCGGGCAACCACTTCCTCGCCAGCGGCACGCCGCAGGGCTTCCTGCCGCTGCGGCAGCAGCTGCGCACCCGGCTGGAAGAACTGGAAATCCGCGCCGGCGCCGAGCAGATCGTGCTGACCTCGGGCATCACCCAGGCGCTGGACCTGATTGCCCGCCTCTACCTGCAGCCCGGCGACGCGGTGCTGGTGGGCGACCCGGCCTGGTTCGTGATGTTCGGCCGCTTTGCCGCGCAGGGCGCGCAGGTGATCGGCGTGCCCTACACCGCCGAGGGGCCGGACCTGGAGGCGCTGGAGCGCATCGTGCAGGCACGCCGGCCCAAGCTGTTTGTGATCAACTCGGTGCTGCACAACCCGACCGGCACCTCGCTGTCGGCGGCCAAGGCCTTCCAGTTACTGCGCATGGCCGAGCAGTACGACTTCCTGATCGTCGAGGACGACATCTACTGCGACCTGTGCCCGCCCGGCCACGCCGCCACGCGGATCGCGAGCCTGGACCAGCTGCGCCGGGTGATCTACCTGGGCAGTTTTTCCAAGACGCTGGCCGCCAATCTGCGCGTGGGCTTTATCGCCGCACACCCGGAAATGGCCTCGGCGCTGACCGACAGCAAGCTGCTGGCGGGCCTGGCTACGCCCGAGATCAACGAGCGCGTGCTGTACAAGGTGCTGACCGAGGGGCACTACCGCAAGCACGTCGAGCGCGTGCGCACCCGCCTGGATCGCGCCAGCGACGACACCCGGCGCGAGCTGGAGCGCCTCGGGCTGCGCTTGTTCCCGGGCCAGCACGCCGGCATGTACCTGTGGGCGGATACCGGCCGCGACACCAACGCGATCGCCACCGCCGGCCATGAGGAGGGCTACCTGTTCGCCCCGGGGAGCTTGTTCTCGCCGTCGCAGATGCCGTCGGGCTGGATGCGCTTCAACGTCGCCAGCAGCGGCGATCCGGACATGCTGCGCTTCCTGGCGCGCCAGCTCGAACGCCTTTAAGCCATGCCGCCATCACGCCCGGCCCTTGAAAAATGGCCCGGGCAGCCCTATTTCTGGGGGCACCGGCCGATGACCCGGCCAGACCCATATTCCAGATTCGCCTGTTTTCAAGAGGAGAACCATGACCGCACCGCACGAGACGATGAGCTTCCAGGCGGAAGTGAAGCAGCTGCTGCACCTGATGATCCACTCGCTGTACAGCAACAAGGAAATTTTCCTGCGCGAGCTGGTCTCGAATGCTTCGGACGCCACTGACAAGCTGCGCTTCGAGGCGATCGCGAACCCGTCGCTGCTGGAAAACGACGCCGACCTTGCCATCCGCATCGAGGCCGATGGCAAGGCCCGTACGCTGACGATCACCGACAACGGCATCGGCATGAGCCGCGACGAGGCGATCCGCAACCTGGGTACCATCGCCCGTTCCGGCACCAAGGAATTCTTCCAGCAGCTGTCGGGCGACCAGCAGAAGGACGCCGCGCTGATCGGCCAGTTCGGCGTGGGCTTCTACTCGGCCTTTATCGTCGCCGACAAGGTCACGGTGGAAACCCGCCGCGCCGGCCTGGGCGCCGAAGAGGCGGTGCGCTGGGAAAGCACCGGCGACGGCGAGTTCAGCGTCGATGCGATCGCGCGCGCCGAGCGTGGCACCACCATCACGCTGCACCTGCGCGAGGGCGAGGACGACTTCCTGTCGGCCTGGCGCCTGAAGAGCATCATCCAGAAGTACTCGGACCATATCTCGCTGCCGATCCGCATGCCCAAGGAGGTGTGGGACGCCGAGGCCAGCACGTACAAGCGCACCGACGAGTGGGAAAGCGTCAACCAGGCGAGCGCGCTGTGGACCCGGGCCAAGTCCGACATTTCCGATGAGCAGTACACCGCCTTCTACCAGCACATCGCGCACGACAACGAAGCGCCGCTGGCCTGGACCCACAACCGCGTGGAGGGCCGCAGCGAGTACACCCAGCTGCTCTACATCCCGGCACGCGCGCCGTTCGACCTGTGGGACCGCAACCACAAGGCCGGCCTGAAGCTGTACGTCAAGCGCGTCTTCATCATGGACGACGCCGATCAGCTGCTGCCCGGCTACCTGCGCTGGGTCAAGGGCGTGGTCGATTCCGCCGACCTGCCGCTGAACGTGTCGCGCGAACTGCTGCAGGAAAGCCGCGACGTCAAGGCGATCCGCGAGGGCTGCACCAAGCGCGTGCTGTCGATGCTGGAAGCGCTGGCCGACAGTGAAGACGAAGCCGAGCGCGCCAAGTACGACACCTTCTGGCAGCAGTTCGGCCAGGCGCTGAAGGAAGGCGCCGGCGAGGACCAAGCCAACCAGGAGCGCGTCGCCAAGCTGCTGCGCTTTGCTTCGACGCAAAACGACACCGCCGAACAGAACGTGGCGCTGGCCGCCTATGTCGGCCGGATGAAGGAAGGCCAGGACAAGATCTACTACGTCACCGCCGATACCTGGTCCGCCGCCAAGAACAGCCCGCACCTGGAAGTATTCCGCAAGAAGGGCATCGAAGTGCTGCTGCTGACCGACCGCGTCGACGAATGGATGCTGTCGTTCCTGCGCGAGTTCGACGGCAAGGAACTGCTGTCGGTCGCGCGCGGCGACCTGGACCTGGGCAAGCTCGCCGACGAAGCCGAGAAGGCCGAGCAGGAAAAGGCCGAGGCCGACTGGAAGGACGTGGTGGAACGCGCCAAGTCCGTGCTGGACGGCAAGGCCAAGGACGTGCGCGTGACGCTGCGCCTGACCGCGTCGGCGTCGTGCCTGGTCTCGGACGAGGGCGACATGAGCGGCTACCTGCAGCGCCTGCTCAAGCAGGCCGGCCAGAAGGCGCCGGACGCCCAGCCGATCCTGGAGCTGAATCCGGAACACGCGCTGGTGAAGAAGCTGCGCGACCTGCAAGGTGAGGAATCGGGCGACGCCTTCAGCGACCGCGTGCAGGTGCTGTTCGACCAGGCGCTGCTGGCCGAGGGCGGCATGCTGGAAGACCCGGCCGCCTACGTGCAGCGCGTCAACAAGCTGCTGGCCTGACGGCCTGTCGGTGCGGGCACCTTGCGTGCCCGCACCGCTTTGCCATGCCTGATAACCCTCCGGCTGCCGCCGATCTCCACCAGGGCCTGCCGCCCGTCATCGACGCCCACACCCGCGTGCTGGTGCTGGGCAGCTTCCCCGGCGCCGCTTCGCTGGCCGCGCGCCAGTACTACGCCCATCCCCGCAACCAGTTCTGGCCATTGATGGCCGCGCTCACCGGCGAGCCGCTGCCGGCGCTGCCCTATGCCGAACGGCTGGTGCGGCTGCTGGCGCATCGCATCGGCGTCTGGGACGTGCTGGGCGCGTGCCTGCGCGAAGGCAGCCTGGACAGCAATATCCGCCTGCCGCAGGCCAACGATTTCACGCGCCTGCGCGCGCTCGCGCCCGCGCTGCAGCGTGTCGGCTTCAATGGCGGCACTTCGGGCCGTTTTGCGCCGCAGTTCGCCGCGCAGGGCTATGAGACGGTGGTGCTGCCATCGTCCAGCCCCGCGCACGCGGCGCGCAATTTCGAGCAGAAGCTGGCATTGTGGCGAGGGTTGCTGGCCTGAGGCGCTGACCCTGCCGCAATTCCGGGCGCGAGTGTTCCCCGCGCGCGTGTCCGATCAACCGGCTGCTCCGCTGCCCGCGGCGGCGCCGGCCTCGCGCTGCTGCAACAGCCAGTCGCGAAACACCTTCAGGGCCCTCATCTGCGCCGACGCCGGCGGATACACCAGGTAGTAGCCCTTCGGGTGCTGCCAGGCGACGTCGGCCAGGCGCTCCAGCTTGCCGGCCACCAGCAGGTCACCGGTCATGTATGAGGGCAGTAGCGCCACGCCCATCCCTGCCACGGTGGCGTTCAAAGCCATCGACATCACCTCGTAGCGCGGCCCCGCGTGGCCCGGGCTGGCCTCGATGCCTTGCCGCGCGAACCAGCCTTCCCATGCGTCGGGCAGCGTCAGATGCTGGATCAGCGCCGACCGTGGCGTGCTTGCGTCGACCGCCTTGCCATGCGCGGCCACCCATGACGGCGCTGCATAGGGCGATAGCTGCAGCGGCACCACGAAATCGCTATGCAGGCCCGGCCGCTGGCCGTCGCCGAATTCCAGCGAAGCATCCACGGCCGCGGTGCTGAAGTCCACCGGACCCACGCGCGTGCGCAGGTTCAGGGTGATCTCGCCGTGACCGCGCGTAAACGCCGGCAGGCGCGGAATCAGCCAGTAGCTGCCCAGCGACGCGGCGACCGAGAGCGACAGGGCGCCGCCCCTTCCCTTGAGGGCCATCACGTTCATGGTGGCCCGCTCCAGTTGCCGCAGCAGCGGCGCGATTTCGGCCAGGTATTCGCGCCCGGCGTCGGTAAGCGCCATGGCGTCGCGCCGCCCGGTAAAGAGCGGCACGCCGAGGCGCTCCTCCAGCGTCTGGATCTGGCGGCTCACCGCGCCTTGTGTCAGGTTCAGTTCGCGCGCGGCGGCAGTGAAGGAGCGCAGCCGGGCGCTCGCTTCAAAGCACATCAGGGACTGGGTGGAGGGCGGGCGGAACATTGATTTTCATGAGGAGAGCGCAGAAGCAAGTGAGATTTTTCCTAGCGCTTTGGGGTTCGTAGCGGGACGATCATGTTTGGCTCGCCCCTGTTCGATGAGATCCTTGACATGATCGAGCGCAGCAATCCCGGACAGTTTGCCGCGCAGGTGCGGGCACTACTCGGGCGTCCAGACGCGACGCGGCTGCTGCCGGCCATTGCCTGCCCGACGTTGCTGCTGTGCGGCCGCCAGGATGACTGGAACCCGCTGGCCCACCACGTCGACATGTGTGAGCGGATTCCGGTGGCGCGGCTCGAAGTTATCGAGGATGCGGGGCACATGACCACCATGGAAGCGCCACAAGCGATGGCGGCGGCTATGGCGGCATGGCTGGCGGAGGATCCCGCCGGCATTGCGGCGCGGAGCCAGACATGAGGCACCCGCGCGCCTTCGCCTTCGAATCCTCGTCAGTCCGACGTGACGCGTGCCGGGATTGCCGTGGGCCATGGCGCACCTATACTGGATTCGGGTGACGAATAATTCGAAACCGGGGGTATCGGTCGCTCATTGTTGTGCGCCTTGCGGCTCACACTTTCGGACGCAAGGCGATGACGCATCGAAAGTGAGCGCAATGAGCAGGCAAGGAGGCAATTATGTTCAGGCATCTCCTGCTGGCGGTTGATGGCTCCGAACTGTCCGAATCGGCTTTCCGCAAGGCACTCGTGCTGGCGCGGGAAATGGACGCAAAGACCACGCTGGTGCGCGTCTGTCCGAACTACCACGTGCTGACCTACGAGGTAGAAATGCTGGAAGGCACGCGCGAAACCTACGTGAAGCAAGCCTGGGAAGACGCGACCCGCTACCTGCGCGGACTGGCCAACGAGGCCGGCACGGCGGGCGTGGCCTGCGACACGGCCTACGCGGTCAATGACCATCCCTACGAGGCCATCATCAAGACGGCCGAGGACAAGGACTGCGACCTGATCGTGATGGCATCGCACGGGCGGCGCGGCGTCCAGGGAATGCTGATCGGCAGCGAAACCCTCAAGGTGCTGACCCACAGCAAGATCCCGGTGCTGGTCTACCGGTAGGCCTGAGGCCTAGCGGCCGAGGTCCGTGTCGGCGCGTGCGCCGGCTCCGCAGCCGGCGCCGGGCAGACCGTATTTTTGCCGGGCGTGGTCGCTTCTGGCATCCTGATGGCCTGTCCCAAAGCCAGGCCGCCGTGCCCGCAAGACGCCATGCCACTCTCCGACTGGACCCATGAAGCCATCCGCAAGATCGAAGCGGACTTCAACCGTTCCGCAGATACCCACCTGATTCCGCTGGACCTGCCGGGCTATCCCGACATCCACTTCTATTTCAAGGACGAGTCGAGCCACCCGACCGGCAGCCTGAAGCACCGGCTGGCGCGCTCGCTGTTCCTGTACGCGCTGTGCAACGGCTGGCTGCACGAGGGCAGCATGGTGGTGGAAGCCTCCAGCGGCTCGACCGCGATCTCCGAGGCGTACTTCGCCAGGCTGCTGGGGCTGCCGTTCGTGGCGGTGATCCCCGCAGGCACCTCGCGCGCCAAGATCGAGGCGATCGAGTTCTACGGCGGGCGCTGCCACCTGGTGGCCAACCCGGCGGAGATCTACGCCGAGTCGCACCGCATCGCGCAGGAGGCCGGCGGGCATTTCATGGACCAGTTCACCTATGCCGAACGGGCCACCGACTGGCGCGCCAACAACAATATCGCCGAGTCGATCTTCAAGCAGATGGCCGAGGAAGAGTACCCGGTGCCGGCCTGGCTGGTGTCCAGTGGCGGCACCGGCGGCACCATCGCCACGCTCGGGCGCTATGTGGCCTACAGCCGCCACAAGACCCGCGTGCTGTGCGCGGATCCGGAAAACTCGGTGTTCTTTGACTACTTCCGCAGCTGTCTCGATGGCAAGCCGCAGCCTGAGCTGGGTCTGACGGTCGGCTCGCGCATCGAGGGCATCGGCCGGCCGCGGGTGGAACGCTCATTCATCCCGAGCTGCATCGACGCCATGCTGAAGGTGCCGGACGCGCTGTCGTTTGCTGCGATGCGCTACCTCTCCGCGCGCTTCGGCCGCCGCGTGGGCGGCTCGACCGGCACCAACTTCGTCGGCGTGCTGTACCTGGCCCAGCAGATGCAAGCGGCGGGGCAGGGCGGCGCCATTGTCGGCCTGCTGTGCGACAGCGGCGAGCGCTATGGCAATACTTATTACGACGACGCCTGGTATGCCGCGCAGGGCATCGCCATCGAGGCAGCCGATGCGCTGGTGGCGCGCGCGGTGAACGGCGAGGCCGTGCTGACGCCGCAGGCGGTGGCGGGCCTGCAGGCGGCCGGCGCCGGCATGGCGGCGGGCGGCTGAAACTTGCCCCCGGGGCTTTCTGTCACAATGCCGGCGGCCGGCGCTGCACCGCCGCCGCGGCCATTGTTTCCAAGGTGACTACCCTATGCGTATTTTCGGTATCAGCATCCATATCATCATTGCACTGTTCTTCGCGGTGCATGCGGTGCGCACGCACCAGAACATGTACTGGCTGCTGATCCTGTTCCTGTTCCCGGGACTGGGCAGCCTGGTGTATTTCTTTGCGATCTTCCTGCCCGAGCTGCGGCAATCGCGTGGCGCGCGCGTGGCCACGCGCGCGATCACGCAGCTGGTCGATCCGAACCGCGCGGTGCGCGAGGCCCGCACCGACTTCGACCGCGCGCCGACGGTGCAGCACCGGATGCGGCTGGGCGCGGCGCTGCTGGAGGCCGGCGAGCCGGCCGAGGCCCTGCAGCACTACCAGGCCGCTGCCAACGGCCCGTTCGCGTCCGACCCGGCGCTGCTGCAGGGCCTGGCGCAGGCGCAGTTCGCCACCGGAGATGCGGCGGCCGCGCTGGCGACGCTGGAAAAGCTGTTCGCGGCTGATCCGCAAGCGCGCCAGCAACCCGATCCCGCCGTGCTGTATGCGCGCGCACTTGCGGCCACCGGCGCGCCGGGCACGCGCGCCGCGTTCGAGCAGGCGCTGACCAGTGCCAGCGACGCCGCGCCGCGCTGCCTGTTCGCCGACTGGCTGGCGGCGCAACCCGATGCCGCCGACCGCGAACGCGCGCGCCAGCTCTACGCCGACATCGTCCACGACGCCCGCCACTGGCCGCGCCACGCCCGCGAACACAACCGCGAATGGCTGCAGCGCGCGCAGCTGGCGCTGGGCAAGTAACCCGCTTTCCGCGCCTCCATGCTGCAGCGGATGCTGAACGCTTTTTTTGACAACATGACCCTACTGAAACGCAAATCGATTGAAGCCGTGGCTTCGCGCCGTCCGGCCCGTGGTACCCGCAACCGTGGCCAGGCGCCGGCGCGCGAGGAAAAGCGCATGACCCCGCGCTTTGCGCCGGTGACCTTCTCGGAAATGGAAGGGGTGCGCTACCTGCACTTCGGCACCGAGTGGGTACAGGGCGCGATGCGCCTGCGCAAGCCCGATGCCATCGAACTGGAATACGCGCAGCAGATGATGGCGTGGCTACTGTTCCTGTCGCCGTCCGTTGAAGAGTTCCACGTGGTGCAGCTTGGCCTGGGCGCCGCGGCGCTGACCAAGTTCTGCCACCGCCAGTTCAACCGGGCGCGCGTGACCGCGGTGGAACTGAACCCGGCCGTGATCGTGGCCGGCCGCAGCATGTTCGGCTTGCGCGAGGACGATGCGCGCCTGACCGTGCGCGAGCAGGACGCCTGGGACTACGTGATGGACGGCGCCCACGCCGGCGCCATTGACGTGCTGCAGGTGGACTTGTACGACGCCACCGCGCGCGGGCCCGTGCTCGATACCACCGCGTTCTACCGCGCCTGCCGGCGCACGCTGAAGGCGCCGGGGGTGATGACCATCAACCTGTTCGGCGACCACGACAGCTTCCCGAAGAATATCGAGCGCATCTGCGACGCCTTCGACAACCGCGTGCTGGTGTTCCCCGAAGTGCATGACGGCAATATCATCGCGATGGCCTTCAACGGGCCGGATATCGATGTGTCGTGGGAAGCGCTGGAAGGGCGTGCCGACGTGGTGGAAAAGACCACCGGGCTGCCGGCGCGGGATTGGGTGGAGAAGCTGCGCGCCGCGAATGCGCGGCAGGAAGAGCGGTTGAGGATTTGAGGGACGGCCCCTCGCCCGCATCGCGGACGAGGGGTGCAAGCCGCAGGCCTGTTATTCCTTATGGAAGAACTGCGCCAATGACCACTCGTCCGTCCGCGCCTCGTACTTCAGCCCCTTCTTCATCGCCCACATCGCCAGCTGGCTATGCGACGGAATAATCGCGTGGTCGGCCAGCGCGAACTTCGCCGCGGTGCGGGCATTCTCCTCACGCGCCTTCTCGCTGCTGACCGTCGTCAGCGATTTCTCGATCAGCTGGTCCAGCTGCGGGTTGCTGTACTTGCCCCAGTTCCAGGTGCCGTAGCCGGTCTTGGGATTGGGCGTGCCGGTGATCGAGCGCAGCGCCACGTCGGCGGCGGCCGAGCCCCAGCCGAGCATCTGGAAGGCAAACTCGCCCTGGCGCGCGCGTGTGAAGTACACGGCCACCGGCATGGTTTCGACCTTGGTCTGGATGCCGATGCGCGTCAGCATGCTGGCCGTGGCCTGCGCCACCGCGGCGTCGTTCAGGTAGCGGTTGTTGGTGGCGTGCAGCGTCAGCCCGAAGCCGTCGGGATAACCGGCGGCGGCGAGCAGCTTCTTGGCACCTTCCGGGTCATGGGCCTCGGGCTTGGTGCCCGGATGGCCAAAGATCTGTGGCGACACGATCGAGGATGCCGGCACCGCCAGCCCTTCCATGATGCGGTTGACGATGGCGTCGCGGTTCAGTGACTTGCTGATCGCGGCACGCACGCGCGCATCCTTGAACGGGTTCTTGCCGAGCGGCTTGCCGGCCTTGTCGGTGACGAAGGGCGGGTTGTCGTGCGACTGGTCCATCTGCCAGAAGATGGTGCGCCACGACACCTGCTGCTCGATCTTGAACCTGGGGTTCTGCTTTAGCTTAGCCACGTCCGCCGACGGCACGCTCTCGATCACGTCGACATCGCCCGCCAGCAGCGCGGCCGAGCGCGCGCCGTTGTCGGTGATGATGCGGAAGATGGCGCGGTCCCACTCGGGCTTGGGGCCCCAGTAATTGGGGTTGCGCTCCATCACGATTTCCTGCCCGCGTGCAAAGCGTACCAACTTGAAGGGGCCGGTGCCGATCATCGCCTTGCCTGAGTCGAAGTCCGTCTGCGTCAGCGTGGCGGCGACCTTCTTCGGCATGATCGGCACGCTGTTCAGGTCATTGGCCAGGTTGGCGTAGTTGGGCACGCTCATGGTCAGGCGCACCGTCAGCGGATCGGGCGTGTCGATGCGCGCGATCGGCTTGGTGTAGCTGGTGAACGAGCCCGGGCTGTTGGCCAGCTTCTCCGGGCGTTCCAGTGAGGCCTTGACGTCCTCGCTGGTAAAGGGCGAGCCGTCTTGCCACTTCACGTTGGGGCGCAGCTTGATTTCCCAGGTGATGGCGTTGACCGGCTTCCACGACAGCGCCAGGCCGGGGATATAGCGGGCGTTCTTGTCCATGAACACCAGCGATTCGAAGATATGCAGCGCGATCGCGTTGTTGGGGCCGGAGTTGTTCCAGTGTGGGTCCATCGAGGTGACGTCGGCCGACAGCCCGATACGCAGGTCCTCGGCATGGGCGGCGCCCGCCGGCAGCAGCGTGAAGGCGGCGCTGCCCAGCACCAGCGCTGCGGCGGTGTGGAGCAGGGTGCGGCGGGCGGGCAGGCGCGGCGAACGTTGCCGGTCGGGGGTGGCGTGAGTCGGTTTCATCGGACAGGCTCCTCGTACGGGTCCGCGCGGGCGCGGACGGGTTCTCAGGCGGGTTTGTCCCGCATTGTGCCGCTAAAGTGACATGGTTGCAGCCATATTGCTGCGAGGCCCTTCGCCTGCGCCGTTAAAATGGCGGCCATGTTTGCCAATTCCCCCACCATCGTTTCGGCGCAGTCCGATGTCCACGAACACCTGGCCGCGCGCGTTGCGCGCCACCTCGCCGAGCCGTTCCGCAAGCCCATCGGCGAGGCTAGCCGGCGCGAGCTTGCCGCGGCGCTGCAAAGCTGGCAGCAGGCCGGCGGCGCGCCGCTGATCCTCGATGCGGGCTGTGGCGTGGGCGAAAGCACGCTGCGCCTGGCCACCGCGTTCCCGGACCACTACGTGATCGGCGTCGACCAGTCCGAAAAGCGCCTGGCCGCCGGCAAGGACTGGTGGGGCGAGGCGCCGATGCCTGCCAATTTCTGCTGGGCACGGGCCGACCTGGTCGATGTCTGGCGCATGCTGCAGGCCGATGCGGTGCCGGTGGCGCGCCACTACGTGCTGTACCCGAACCCGTGGCCCAAGATCGGACACCTGGGGCGGCGCTGGCAGGGGCACGCGGTGTTCCCGGCGCTGGCCGCCTGCGGCGATTACCTGGAGTGTCGCAGCAACTGGCAGGTTTATATCGATGAATTCGCGCAGGCGCTGGCGTTGGTGGGTCGCCCGGGGCAGGTCGAGGCATGGCACCCGTCACAGGCGATGACGCCGTTCGAACGCAAGTATGCGGCGTCGGGCCACGGCTTGTGGCGTTGCGTGAGCGAACGCGCGCCAGCCTGATCGACGCTCCAATGAGAAACGGCCCGCAATGCGGGCCGTTTCCGTTCTTGCAGGTGCAGGCGATGTCAGTGGAACAGCGGCTGCTGCGTCGGCGCATCCTCGGGCAGCTCGGCGTGCACGATCTCGCCATTGCGGTCCGCATACAGCGGCGTGCCGCAATCCTCGCAATACTCCGGATCGAACAGCGCAGCGTGGCGGAAGATATCTTCCACGCCCGCATTGCGTAGCTCTTCGCAGATCTGCTCGAGCGGGTTGCCCTTCTCGTCGGCGTCGACCTCGCCGGCTTCGCGGCCATAGACCGGCCAGACGATGCCGTAGATCACATCTTTCTCGCCGCGCATGGTAAAGCCCACGCGGTATTCCTCGACCACTTCCTCGCCGAACGCCGCCACCACCGCGGCCAGCTGGCCGGCAGAGACATCGAGCGTGCCGCACAGGTAGTTGACCGCGGCGCGCACCGTCAGCGGGCGGATGCTCTTGTCGGACTCGCGGCAGGACAGGAAGAAGGCGTCGGGGAGCAGCAGCTCGAACTCGCAGCCCGGCAGCAGCAGCGCTACCGAAGGCTGCACCTGGCTGCGCCATTGCTCGAGGCAGGTGGAGCGCTCGGCATGGTGCTCCTTGGCGTCTTCCTGCCAGCGGAACAGCGCCTGCTCGTGCGGCGCGACCACCACCGCCAGCAGGTAGCGCGGGTCGGCCAGGATCGGCGCGGTCTCGGGCAGGTCGCGCAGGTCGACCTTGGGCACCGCGCCGGCGAGCGCGGCCGCGGCCAGCTTGTGCGTCAGCGCGAAGGTGTCGCTGTGCGTGCGCGGCAGCTGGTCGATGCTGTACAGGTACGGCGACAGCGAGACCTTGGTGCCGGTGGCCAGCACGTGTGCCTGCAGGTGCACCGCCAGCGTCTGCGCCAGCTCGGGCTTGAGCGAGCCGGAAGGAATGGCGTAGCGCGTATGCGCCAGGATCGGGGCGGCGATCAGCAGCGCGTCATAGCGCTGGCCGTCGACCTCGATGGTGGCCGACTCGGCCAGGGTCTCGGCCTGTTCGGCGAGCACGTCGGAGGCGTCTGCGTTGTGCTTGAACAAGTGTTCCAGTGCCGCGTCGAGCGCGGTCTGGCTACCGTTCTTCAACAGGCGGCCCAGGCGCTGCGACAGCCGCCGTTCCCAATACCCGTCCTCCATGCGGCTGCCCGAGGCGTCGAGGGCGAGCGCATCGGCCACCAGACGCTCGGCGTCAGGCGAAAGACGTGGGGAAGCCTTGGGGCGAAAACCTGCCATAGAAAGAAACCGTCCGTTTATGCGTAAAACGGTATTCTACTCGCTGCGTTGACAAGCAGGCCGCTTCATACGGAGCGGCCAGCGCTCATCGGCGCGCGCGCGCTATTCGTCCGCGTTATTTCTGGGCTGGTGCGGCGGAAGCGGCGGGTGCGGCAGGGGTGTGGGTTTCGACGCCGTGCTGTTCGCCGGAGATGGACACGTCGCTTCCGCCCTTGGTCAGCAGGTAAAGCGCCGCGCCGGCGATGATAATGAATGCGATGAGGATCTTTGCCATGCTGTCTCCTGTTTCTGGCGATGCCGGGCGGAGCCCGGCCGGGTCAGTCGCAGGGGGGCTGGGCCGGCCCTGTCACTCTGACCACTGTTCTAGTGAAGCACAGTGTGGCAGGGCTGGCTTGCGTGGAACTTACACGCGCGCGACCGGCATCGGGGTGATGCCGGGGACGCAAACCGTGCCCCAATGAAAAACGCCGCCTGCCGCGGCCCGTCAATCAGGCTCAGGCAGGCGGCGTCAGCCGTTGCAGGCGTACGGGCGCGCCTCAGGCGGCCAGCAGCTGGCGCAGCACGAACGGCAGGATGCCGCCGTGGTTGTAGTAGTCGACCTCGATCGGTGTATCGATGCGCAGCAGCACCGGCACGCGCTGCACGTGGCCGTTGGCGCGCTTGATCACCAGCACCACGTCCTGCTGCGGCTTGAGGTCGCCCTCGATGCCCTCGATATCGAAGGTCTCGTTGCCGGTGATGCCCAGCGTCTGCGCGCTGTCGCTGCCCTTGAACTGCAGCGGCAACACGCCCATGCCAACCAGGTTGGAGCGGTGGATGCGCTCGAAGCTGCGTGCCACCACGGCCTTCACGCCCAGCAGTTGCGTGCCTTTGGCGGCCCAGTCGCGCGACGAGCCGGTGCCATACTCTTCGCCGCCGAATACCACCGTGGGCGTGCCCTCGGCGATGTACTTCATGGCCGCGTCGTAGATCGACATCTGTTCGCCAGTGGGCTGGTGGATGGTGAGGCCGCCTTCCACGCGCGCGCCGTCGGCCTTGGGCGGGATCATCAGGTTCTTGATGCGCACGTTGGCGAAGGTGCCGCGCATCATCACCTCATGGTTGCCGCGGCGCGAGCCGTAGCTGTTGAAGTCGGCCTTGAGCACGCCGTGCGCCAGCAGGTACTTGCCGGCAGGCGAGGTGTCCTTGATCGAGCCGGCCGGCGAGATATGGTCGGTCGTCACCGAATCGCCGAAGACCCCCAGCGCCCGCGCGCCGCGCACGCTGGCCACGGCGGCCGACGGCTCCATGCTGAAGTCCTGGAAGAAGGGCGGTTCGGCGATGTAGGTGGACTTGGGCCAGTCGTAGACCTGGCCCTTGGTGCCCTGGATCGCGCCCCACAGCTTGCTCGGCTTCTTGACCTGCTCGTAGTTGGTCTTGAAGGTGCCGGCATTCATTGCGAACTTCATCAACGCATTGATTTCTTCCGAGGTCGGCCAGATGTCGCCCAGCCAGATATCCTTGCCACCCTTGCCCTTGCCGACCGGCTCGGTCATCAGGTCGCGCGTGACATTGCCGGCGATGGCGTAGGCCACCACCAGCGGCGGCGAGGCCAGGAAGTTGGCACGGATGTTCGGGTGGATGCGGGCCTCGAAGTTGCGGTTGCCCGACAGCACGGCGGCCGCCACCAGGTCGTTGGTGGTGATGGCATCGTTCAACTCAGGCGTCAGGTCGCCGGCGTTGCCGATGCACGTGGTGCAGCCGTAGGCGGTCACGCCGAAGCCCAGTTTTTCCAGGTACGGCAGCAGGCCGGCGGCCTGCAGGTATTCGGTCACCACGCGGCTGCCCGGGGCCAGCGAGGTCTTGATATGCGGCGCGACTTCCAGCCCGGCTTCCACCGCCTTCTTGGCCAGCAGGCCGGCCGCCAGCAGCACGCTCGGATTGGAGGTGTTGGTGCAGGAGGTGATGGCGGCGATCAGCACGTCGCCGTTCTTCACTTCGATGCCGTCGGCGGTGGTGTAGGCGCGGTCCAGGTCGTCCGGATCCTTGTTGAAGCCGTTCTCGGCCACCGGCTTGCTGAACAGCGAGGCGAAGGTGCTCTTCACGTTGCCGATCTCGATGCGGTCCTGCGGGCGCTTCGGGCCCGCCAGCGACGGCGCCACGGTGGACAGGTCCAGCTTCAGCGTCTTGCTGTAGTCGATCTCGCCCGCCTGCGGGATGCCGAACATGTTCTGGGCACGGAAGTAGCCTTCGAAGGCGGCGATTTCCTCGTCGGTGCGGCCGGTGCCGCGGAAGTAGTCGATGGTCTTCTCGTCGACCGGGAAGAAGCCCATGGTGGCGCCGTATTCAGGCGCCATGTTGCCGATGGTGGCGCGGTCCGGCACCGACAGGCTGGCGGTGCCTTCACCGAAGAATTCGACGAACTTGCCCACCACCTTTTCCTTGCGCAGCATCTCGGTGATGGTCAGCACCAGGTCGGTGGCGGTGACGCCCTCGCGCAGGCGGCCGGTTAGGTCCACGCCGACCACGTCAGGCGTCAGGAAATACACCGGCTGGCCGAGCATGCCGGCCTCGGCCTCGATGCCGCCGACGCCCCAGCCGACCACGCCGATGCCGTTGATCATGGTGGTGTGCGAGTCGGTGCCGACCAGCGTGTCTGGGTAGTAGACACCGTCCTTCTTGTGCACGCCCCGCGCCAGGTATTCCAGGTTCACCTGGTGCACGATGCCGAAGCCCGGCTGCACCACGCCGAAGGTATCGAAGGCCTGCATGCCCCACTTCATGAACTGGTAGCGCTCGTTGTTGCGCTTGAATTCCAGCTGCATGTTCAGGTCCAGCGCCTTCTTCTCGCGGAAGTGGTCGATCTGCACCGAGTGGTCGACCACCAGGTCCACCGGCACCAGCGGCTCGATCTGCTTGGGGTTCTTGCCCATCTTCTCGGCGACGTTGCGCATTGCGGCCAGGTCGGCCAGCAGCGGTACGCCGGTGAAGTCCTGCAGCACCACGCGGGCCACCACGAAGGGAACCTCGTCGATACGCTCGGCAGTCGGCTTCCAGCTGGCCAGTTGCTTGACGTGTTCTTCGGTGACTTTCTTGCCGTCGCAGTTGCGCAGCACCGATTCCAGCACCACGCGGATCGACACCGGGAGGCGCCCGATCGCCAGGTCCAGCTCCTCGCCCAACTGGGGGAGGGAATAAAACTGGCCCTTTGCGGAAGGGCCGATCTTGAATTCTTTTAGCGTGTTTTCTAGGTTATGGGGCATTGCCGTACTCCGATCGAAGGATGATGCGATGGCATTTGGCTCGGACCTGAATCGAGACCCCGGTGCGCTGCCGCGGCGATGACCGCGGTCCGAGGTCGGCAGCACACTGCAACTGCATACTCTAACCGCCGCGCGGCTTTGCCGCCACCCGGTTCGGATCGGCCGGGCCCCGGCGCAGCCCCTGCGCTGGCACGATAACGTGCCTGGCCAAGCGGATTTTCCCGCCCGGCAAGGCAAAAAGGGCGCCGGCGGCCGGAATTCAGTCGGCCGCCGGCGCCCTGTACGGACTTACTGCTTGGGTGCGGCGGACTGCTGGCTGGCGTCGGACGGCTGCTGCGGCTGGCCGCCCGGCGGCGTGACCAGCAACGGGCTGGTAGTCGGGGCGCGCAGGCCGCCGGCCTGGGTCGGGGCCGCGGCGCCGGCCTGCATGGCGGCGCTCTGGCAGTCGTCGGCCAGGCGCTGGCCCAGGTTCTTGTTGAACAGCATGGCCTTGCTCGGGATCACGACCAGGTCCAGGCCAGTACGGGCGTCGTAGTAGCGGTCGGCGCCGGTGACGGTGGACTGGCGCGGCAGCTTGTAGTCCTTGCCCTGCCAGTGCACGGTCAGGACTTCGTCACGCAGCATGTCGCCGGCGATGTACAGGCTGTTGCCCAGTTCGCATTGCCACTTTTCACCGGTCGGGGTGGCTGCCGCAGCGGCGCCGGCCGCTGCGGCGGTCCCGGCAGCTGCCTTCTTCTTGGTCGAAGCCTTCTTCTTGGTGGTGGTGGTGGTCTTCTTGGCCGGTTCCTGCGCCATGACGGCGGTAGCGGTGGTCAGGCTGAAGGCGCCGATGCAGGCGGCAAGGACGAGATGTTTCATTTTGTGAGTGCCTTTCGGATTCCGAAATCTGATTTATGTCATCGCCGCCGTCACATCCGGCGGCGGCCTGGGATGGATTTCCGCCGCTATTCTCTACGATTTGCCTGGGGCGGCGTAGTGCTCTGGCCTTTCGTTACATTATTGGGATGCCTGGTCGGTCCGGGCTCACTTGCGCTTGCCAATGGTGACGAATTTGCGGTTTTCAGGGCCCACATAGTTGGCGCTCGGGCGGATGATCTTGTTGTCGATGCGCTGTTCGATCACATGCGCAGCCCAGCCGGAAGTGCGCGCGATCACAAAGAGCGGCGTGAACATCGCCGTCGGCACGCCCATCATGTGGTAGCTCACCGCGCTGAACCAGTCCAGGTTCGGGAACATCCTCTTGATGTCCCCCATCACCGTTTCCAGGCGCTCGGCAATATCGAACATCTTTATCGAGCCGGCATCCTTCGACAGCTTCCTGGCCACTTCCTTGATCACCTGGTTGCGCGGGTCGCTGATGGTGTACACCGGGTGGCCGAAGCCGATCACGACCTCCTTGTTCTCGACGCGGCGGGTGATGTCGGCCTGCGCTTCATCCGGGTTGTCGTAGCGCTTCTGGATCTCGAAGGCCACTTCGTTGGCGCCGCCATGCTTGGGCCCGCGCAGCGCGCCGATCGCGCCGCAGATGGCCGAGTACATGTCCGAGCCCGTGCCGGCGACCACGCGCGCGGCGAAGGTCGAGGCGTTGAACTCGTGCTCCGCGTACAGGATCATCGACGTGTGCATGGCGCGCTCCCACAGCTCCGACGGCTTCTCGCCATGCAGCAGGTGCAGGAAGTGTGCGCCGATGGAGTCATCGTCGGTTTCCACCTCGATGCGGCGGCCGTTGTGGCTGTAATGGTACCAGTACAGCAGCATCGAGCCGAAGCTGGCCATCAGGCGGTCGGCGATATCGCGCGCGCCCGGGGTGTTGTGGTCTTCCTTCTCCGGCAGCACGGTGCCGAGCACCGACACGCCGGTGCGCATCACGTCCATCGGGTGGGCGCTGGCGGGGACCCATTCCAGCGCGGCCTTGACGTTGGCGGGCAGGCCGCGCAGGGACTTGAGCTTGGCCTTGTAGGCGGCCAGTTCAGCCTTGGTCGGCAGCTTGCCGTGCACCAGCAGGTGGGCGATTTCCTCGAACTCGCAGGTGTCGGCGATATCGAGGATGTCGTAGCCGCGGTAGTGCAGGTCGTTGCCGGTACGGCCGACCGTGCACAGCGCGGTATTGCCGGCGGTCACGCCCGACAGGGCGACGGATTTCTTGGGTTTGGGCGCGGCGGCCGGCTGCTCTGCCGCGGCGGCCGGTACAGCGTTCTTCGAAGCGGCCATCCGTGTCTCCTTCGGGGCGCGTCCGTGACTGGTGTTGGACTTGTTTCAGGCGAAGAACAGCGCTTCCACGTTGGCCGGCAGCGGCGTGCCGGTCGCCTGCGCGCGCTGCAGCAGCGACCAGTAATAGCGATAGCTGGCACGGTCGTGCAGCTGGCCTTCGTGGCGGATCGGGGCCCAGTTGTTTTCATGCGCTGCCAGCAGGATCTGGCTGGCGGCGCCGATTTCCTCCGCACCGGGGCGGAATGCCGCGACGATCGGCACGATCTGGCCCGGATGGATGCTCCACTTGCGCAGGTAGCCGAACTCGCTGCGCGCGCGCAGCGCATCGTCGCCGGCGCGCTGCGGCGTCTGCACATCGGTGCTGACGTTGTGTGACGGCACCTTGCCATGGCGGTGGCAGGCGGCGGAGATCTCCAGCATGGCGCGGCGGATCAGCGGATGCTCGAACTGCTGCGGCGAGCGCATGGCCTCGCCCGGGATCGCGCCGTGATGCGCCGAGACAAAGTCCATCAGGCCGAAGCTCAAGCACTCGACCTGCACCAGCGCGGCGATGTCGAATGCCTGTTCGAGCGCGGCATGGGTCTCGATCAGCACATGGATCGGGATATGGCGGGCGATGCCGGCATTGCGCGCCACCTGGTTGACATGGTCGGTCACGCGCGCGACCTCGACCACGTCGGTGACCTTGGGCACCACCACATAGGCCAGCCGGGCGCCGGCGGCGCGCACCAGCACGTCGACGTCCTGGCGCCAGCTCGGGTGCGACGGATCATGAATGCGCACGCCCACGCGATTGTGCGCATTCATCGGGCTGCTGATCAGCTGCGCGCACAGCTCGGCGTGCTCGCGCTCTTGGCCGACGGCGGCGCCGTCCTCGCAGTCGAAGGTGATGTCGAAGATGGCCCCAAGCTCTTGCTGCAGGGCAAGCGATTTGCGCATCAGCTTTTCGCTGCCCGCATAGTGGTCACACACCGGCAGCTGGACCGGGATGGCTTCGCCCTGGAACAAGACCTCGGAAGGATGCACGTTGGTTCGGATCGTTGGTTGTAGGGGAGGGGCAGAGGCTAGCGTAACGCCCCAATATGAAAAACCGGGGTCCGCACCGATTGAATCGTTGCGGAACCCCGGTCTTTGTCCTGGTCTTTCCTCGAGCGGAAGATCAGCCCAGCAGGTGCTGCACGCCGGCCTTTTCTTCTTCCAGTTCGTTCAGGGTGATGTTGATCTTTTCCTGGCTGTAGGCGTCGATCTCCAGACCCTTGACGATTTCGTACTTGCCGTTGGCGGTGGTCACCGGGTAGCCGAACATGGTGTCGGCGGGGATGCCGTACTCGCCGTTCGACGGGATGCCCATGGTGACGACCTTGCCGTTGGTGCCCAGCACCCAGTCACGCACGTGGTCGATGGCGGCGTTGGCAGCCGAGGCGGCCGACGACAGGCCACGGGCCTCGATGATGGCGGCGCCGCGCTTGCCGACGGTCGGCAGGAACACGTCGTTGTTCCAGACCGGGTCGTTGATCAGGTCCTTGACGCTCTTGCCGTCGACGGTGGCATAGCGGTAGTCGGCGTACATGGTCGGGCTGTGGTTGCCCCACACGAACAGCTTCTCGATCGACGAAACCGGCTTGCCGGTCTTGGCGGCGATCTGCGACAGGGCGCGGTTGTGGTCCAGACGCAGCATCGCGGTGAAGTTCTCGCGCGGCAGGTTCGGGGCCGACTTCATGGCGATGTAGGCGTTGGTGTTGGCCGGGTTGCCGACCACCAGCACCTTGACGTTGCGGCTGGCGACTTCGTCCAGTGCCTTGCCCTGCACCGTGAAGATCTGGGCGTTGGCTTCGAGCAGGTCCTTGCGCTCCATGCCCTTGCTGCGCGGACGGGCGCCCACCAGCAGGGCGACGTCGGCGTCCTTGAAGGCAACCTTGGGATCATCGGTGATGACCACGCCGGCCAGCAGCGGGAAGGCGCAGTCTTCCAGTTCCATCACCACGCCCTTGACGGCTTGCTGGGCTTGCGGGAGGTCGAGCAGTTGGAGGATGACCGGCTGGTCTTTGCCCAGCATGTCGCCATTGGCGATGCGGAACAGCAGGGAGTAGCCGATCTGGCCAGCGGCGCCGGTGACTGCGACGCGCATTGGGGCTTTAGCCATGAGTAAATCTCCAAACGATAGATGGGGGGGAAACCGGTCGGTTGCGCGCTGCCGTGGTACAAGTGGCGGCACGTCACCGGGTGCTGGTTGTCGCCACAGCGGGGAGCGGCTGTCCGCCGGAGCCAGGTGGCGAGGCCACGGGGCGGAACCGGTGAGGGAGAGCCACAACGGGTCATGGTGATGCAACGAAGCGTAAGTCTACTGCGAAGCGTGGCGCCATTTCCAGACCGAATTCCGGGACGGAGGGCAGGCCGGGCCGGCTCGCACCGGGGCCGGGCCGCATTCGTCAAGGTCTGGCGGGCACTGGCAGGCCTCCGCGGGCGTGGACCAGCGCGAGTGTAGGCTGCGCCTCCCTTGCTGTCAATTCATATGTCTTATATAAGACATAAGACAATTAAGATCAGGCTGGACGCCTCTCGCCGTTTTGTGGTGAAATCCCGCTATGTCCTCCCTGTCTACGTCCCTGACCGGCGCGACGGCCCCCGGCGCGCAGGAATCTGGCGCCGCCACGCCCGGCGCCGGGACGCAGCCGCCTCCGTCATCTTCGCCGGCGCAGCCGCTGGTTTCGCAAACCGCCCCGCAAGCCGCCAACGCCGTGCCATCGCCCACCTTCAGCCCGCTCTACCAGCAGATCAAGGCGCTGATCACGCGCAGCCTGCAGTCCGGCGAATGGAAGCCGGGCGAGATGATCCCCAGTGAAATGGAGCTGGCCTCGCGCTACAAGGTCAGCCAGGGCACGGTGCGCAAGGCCATCGACGAGCTCGCCGCCGAGAACCTGGTGGCGCGCCGGCAGGGCAAGGGCACCTTCGTGACCACGCATCATGAAGACGTGGTCAAGTTCCGTTTCCTGCGCCTCGTCCCCGACGAAGGCGAACCCCATTATGGCGCCAGCCATGTGCTGGAATGCAAGCGCCTGCGCGCGCCCGCCGAGATCGCCCGGCTGCTGGATATCCGCACCGGCGACAGCGTGGTGCAGATCCGCCGTGTACTGACATTCTCCGGCGAGTCGACCGTGCTGGACGAAATCTGGCTGCTCGGCGCCAACTTCAAGGGCCTGACGGCTGAAAAGCTGACCGAGTGGAAGGGCCCCATGTATGCATTGTTCGAGGCCGAGTTCGGCACACGCATGATCCGCGCCTCGGAAAAGATTCGCGCTGTGGCCGCCGACGAGACGGCGGCCGAGTTGCTGTCCGTGCCGGTGGGCTCGCCGCTGCTGTCGGTTGAACGGGTGTCATACACCTATGGCGACCGTCCCGTCGAAGTGCGCCGCGGCCTGTATGTTACCGCCCGGCACTATTACCAGAACGACCTGAGCTGACCCCGGCGCACCGCGTGATCCCCCGCGCCGGTGCGCATTATTGCGGCTTTTGTCATGACGGTGAGGGCTGTTGCGCCGTCGTTTAATGTTGCGCGGCATTGGCGGCACATGTGGATTGTGTGCGATTGTCGGGCGGCGCATGTTGGTGCCCGATAGGCGAAAATTATTGGTGCAGCGCGCAACAAAGGCGCTAAAATCTCATGGATTTGCCCTAATGCATCCCGTTGCATGCAGGCAATGGCAGTTTCGTTTCTTTGTTTACCGCAAATGGGGTCTCGCATGGCTGAAGCCGTCAAACAAGCCAGGCCGGAGTTCCGGAATATCGGTATCGCGCAGATTGCGCGCTATCGGTTGCCCTGGGCCGGCAAGGTATCCATCCTGCATCGCGTCAGCGGTGCCCTGATGTTCCTCCTCCTTCCCTTCGTGCTGTACCTGTTCGAGCAGAGCATCACTTCGGAACTGAGCTTCGCAAAGTTCTCGGCCCTCCTGTCCGGCGGCTTCGTCAAGCTGGTTCTGCTGGCCCTGATCTGGGGTTATCTGCATCACTTCTGCGCCGGTATCCGTTTCCTGCTGCTGGATGTGCACGTTGGTGTCTCCAAGCCCGCTTCGGCTAAGTCTGCCATCAGCGTGCTGGTTGTCAGCCTGCTGCTTACCCTGATTTTCGGCCTGAAGCTGTTCGGCCTGTTCTGAGGAGAATCACGGTGGCAAATAACAATATCGGTCCCAAGCGTCTTGTCGTCGGTGCCCACTACGGCCTGAAAGACTGGCTCGCGCAACGCGTCACAGCCGTGATCATGGTGGTCTTCACCGTGGTCCTGGCCATTGCCTTCCTGCTGTCGAACGGCGCTTCGTACGAAGCGTGGGCAGGGCTCTTCTCCAACCAGTGGATGAAGATCATCACGTTCCTGACCATTCTGTCGCTGCTCTATCACGCCTGGATCGGCGTGCGCGACATCTGGATGGACTATGTGCGCCCGATGGCCGTGCGCCTGGTGCTGCAAGTTCTTACGATTCTGTGGCTCGTCGGTTGTGCGGGCTACGCTGCTCAGATTCTCTGGAGGGTGTAATAAATGGTCGCAGTCAAGACTGGATTGCCGCGTCGCCGCTTTGACGTGGTCATCGTCGGTGCTGGCGGCGCCGGGATGCGCGCATCCCTCCAGCTCGCGGAAGCCGGCCTGAACGTGGCCGTGCTGTCCAAGGTGTTCCCGACCCGCTCGCACACCGTGGCGGCGCAGGGCGGTATCGGTGCTTCGCTGGGCAACATGAGCGAAGACAACTGGCACTATCACTTCTACGACACCATCAAGGGCTCGGACTGGCTGGGTGACCAGGACGCCATCGAGTTCATGTGCCGTGAAGCCCCGAAGGTCGTGTACGAGCTCGAACACTTCGGCATGCCGTTTGACCGCAACCCCGACGGCACCATCTACCAGCGCCCGTTCGGCGGCCACACCGCCAACTACGGTGAAAAGCCCGTGCAGCGCGCCTGCGCCGCGGCTGACCGTACCGGCCACGCGCTGCTGCACACGCTGTACCAGCGCAATGTGCGCGCCAAGACCCACTTCTTCGTCGAATGGATGGCGCTGGACCTGATCCGCGACCAGGACGGCGACGTGCTGGGCGTGACCGCGCTGGAAATGGAAACCGGCGAGGTCTACATCCTCGAGGCCAAGACCACGCTGTTCGCGACCGGCGGTGCCGGCCGCATCTACGCCGCTTCCACCAACGCCTTCATCAACACCGGTGACGGCCTGGGCATGGCCGCACGCGCTGGCGTGCCGCTGGAAGACATGGAATTCTGGCAGTTCCACCCGACCGGCGTGGCCGGCGCGGGCGTGCTGATCACCGAAGGCGTGCGCGGCGAGGGCGGTATCCTGCGCAACAAGGACGGCGAGCGCTTCATGGAGCGCTATGCCCCGACGCTGAAGGACCTGGCGCCGCGTGACTTCGTCTCGCGCTCGATGGACCAGGAAATCAAGGAAGGCCGCGGCTGCGGCCCGAACGGCGACTACGTGCTGCTCGACCTGACCCACGTCGGCGCCGAGACCATCATGAAGCGCCTGCCGTCGATCCGCGAAATCGGCATGAAGTTCGCCAACGTCGACGCGATCAAGGAACCGATCCCCGTCGTCCCGACCATCCACTACCAGATGGGCGGTATCCCGACGAACTATCACGGCCAGGTCGTGGTGCCGAAGAACGGCAACCCGAACGAAGTCCTGAACGGTTTCTACGCGATCGGCGAATGCTCGTGCGTGTCGGTGCACGGCGCCAACCGCTTGGGCACCAACTCGCTGCTGGACCTGGTGGTGTTCGGCCGCGCGGCCGGCAACCACATCATCGCGCAGAACCTGAAGCAGAAAGAGCACAAGCCGCTGCCGGCCGATGCCGCCGACCTCGCGCTGTCGCGCCTGGCCAAGCTGCAGGCCACCTCGTCGGGCGAATACACGCAGGACGTGGCCAACGACATCCGCAAGAACATGCAGTCGCATGCCGGCGTGTTCCGGACGCAGAAGCTGATGGACGAAGGTGTCGAGCGCATCCTGGAAGTCTCCGAGCGCGCCAACAACATCCACCTGAAGGACAAGTCCAAGGTCTTCAACACCGCGCTGGTGGAAGCCCTGGAAGTGGCCAACCTGGTGGAAGTGGCCAAGGCCACCATGATCTCGGCGGCGGCTCGCAAGGAATCGCGCGGTGCCCACGCGCACAGCGACTTCCCGAATCGCGACGACCAGAACTGGCTCAAGCACACGCTGTTCTACAGCGAAGGCAACCGCCTCGACTACAAGCCGGTGAAGATGGAACCGCTGACGGTGGAAAGCGTGCCGCCGAAGGCCCGTACCTTCTGAGCACCGCATCGTAGAGATAACAGGACCCACAGAAATGAAGCGTATTTTCGAAGTCTACCGCTACGATCCGGACAAGGATGCGGCACCGCGCATGCAGACCTACGAGGTCGAGCTGGACGGTCACGAGCGCATGCTGCTGGACGCGCTGGTCAAGCTGAAGAAGCTGGACGAGACCATCTCGTTCCGCCGTTCGTGCCGCGAAGGCGTGTGCGGCTCGGACGCGATGAACATCAACGGCAAGAACGGCCTGGCGTGCCTGACCAATATGCGCGAGCTGCCGGACCGCATCGTGCTGCGTCCGCTGCCCGGCCTGCCGGTGGTGCGCGACCTGATCGTCGACATGACGAACTTCTTCAAGCAGTACAACTCGATCAAGCCGTTCCTGATCAACGACGAGCCGCCGCCCGAGAAAGAGCGCCTGCAGTCGCCGGAAGAGCGTGACGAGCTGGACGGCCTGTACGAGTGTATTCTCTGCGCCAGCTGCTCCACGTCGTGCCCGTCGTTCTGGTGGAATCCGGACAAGTTCGTCGGCCCCGCCGGCCTGCTGCAGGCTTATCGCTTCATTGCGGACAGCCGCGACCAGGCCACCAGCGAGCGCCTGGACAACCTGAACGACCCGTACCGCCTGTTCCGCTGCCACAGCATCATGAACTGTGTCGACGTGTGCCCGAAGGGTCTGAACCCGACCAAGGCCATCGGCAAGATCAAGGAGCTGATGGTCCGCCGCGCGGTCTGATCCTGCGGCTGTCTGCAGTAGTAAGCGGCGCGTCAGCCAGAGCGGCTATATCTGGCTGGCGCGCCGAAAGTAGGAAGCCATGACTGAGAGTCCTGCCACCACCTTCTCCCATCAGGCCGATCCGCACAAGCGCGCCCGTTTGCGCTGGCGCGCCCGCCGCGGCCTCCTGGAGAACGACATCATCGTCGAACGTTTTTTCAACCGTTACGAGGAGAGCCTGTCCGACGAGGATGTGGCTTCGCTGAGCGTACTGTTCGAGCTCAGCGACAACGAGTTGATGGACCTGCTCCTTGCCCGCAAGGAACTGGACGGTGAGCTCGACACGCCCCCGATGCAGCGAGTGATAGGCCTGCTGCGTACGGTCTGAGTTTTGGTCAACATTATTATTCACAGCATTTGAAGGATCCGACATGACGCCGTCCGATGTGAAAGCCACGCTATCGTTCTCCGATGGTTCCCCCAGCGTTGAGCTGCCGATTTATACGGGCACCGTTGGCCCGGACGTGATCGACATTCGCAAGCTGTACGGACAAACGGGTAAGTTCACTTACGACCCCGGTTTCATGTCGACGGCTTCGTGCAATTCCAAGATCACCTATATCGACGGCGACAAGGGCGAGCTGCTGTACCGCGGCTACCCGATCGAGCAGCTGGCGCAGAAGTGCAACCACCTCGAAGTCTGCTACCTGCTGCTCAAGGGCGAGCTGCCCAACGCCAAGCAGAAGGATGAATTCGTCGGCCACGTGATGAACCACACGATGGTCCACGAGCAGCTGCAGTTCTTCATGCGCGGCTTCCGCCGCGATGCCCACCCGATGGCCGTGCTGACCGGCCTGGTGGGTGCCATGAGCGCGTTCTACCACGACGCGATGGACATCGACGATCCGCACCAGCGCGAGATCTCGGCCATCCGCCTGATCGCCAAGATGCCGACCCTGGTCGCGATGGCGTACAAGTACAACATCGGTCAGCCGTACATCTACCCGCAGAACGACCTGTCCTACTCGGGCAACCTCATGCGCATGATGTTCGGCACGCCGTGCGCCCCGTACACCGTGAACCCGGTGCTGGAGCGTGCGCTGGACCGCATCTTCATCCTGCACGCCGACCACGAGCAGAACGCGTCGACCTCGACCGTGCGCCTGGCCGGTTCGTCGGGCACCAACCCGTTCGCAGCCATCGCCGCCGGCGTGGCCTGCCTGTGGGGCCCGGCTCACGGCGGCGCCAACGAAGCCGCGCTGAAGATGCTGGAAGAGATCGGCAGCGTCGACAACATCAACGAGTTCATCAAGCAGGTCAAGGACAAGAACTCGGGCGTGCGCCTGATGGGCTTTGGCCACCGGGTGTACAAGAACTACGATCCGCGCGCCAAGCTGATGCGCGAAACCTGCCATGAAGTGCTGGAAGAGCTGGGTCTGCACAACGACCCGCTGTTCAAGCTGGCCATGGAACTGGAAAAGATCGCGCTGGAAGACGAGTACTTCGTCAGCCGCAAGCTGTACCCGAACGTCGACTTCTACTCGGGCATCGTCCAGCGCGCGCTGGGCATCCCGACCTCGCTGTTCACCTGCATCTTCGCGCTGGCCCGTACACCGGGCTGGATCTCGCAGTGGGAAGAAATGATCACCGATCCGGAATACAAGATCGGTCGTCCGCGCCAGCTGTTCAACGGCGCCGCCACCCGCGACGTGCCGGACGTGGCCAAGCGCTAAGCGCAAGGTATCCGTCCTCGCTGCGCAGTGCAGCAATTGCAAACGCCCCGGCCCGCCGGGGCGTTTGTCTTTGTGGCGCCGGCGGGCCTTGTGCGGTGCAGCGCTGGCAAGGGCAGAAAATTGCACCTCGAATGGTCTGAGGCGCAATTTGTGGAAAATTGTGTCGCGTTTTCCCAAATCCATTCCGCATTTGTTGTGCGATTCTCGCGTGCAGTAGGAAATTTGACCCTATAATGCGGGCTGCTTTGTCGACGGCAGCCGGGCCACCCTTCCGGCATGCGGTGCGGCAAGCGGGGCAGGCGAATCGCTTGCGCAATAGAGAACGCATCAACGTTGTCTTTCCGAACCTTGGTCCCCGTACCTCAGCGGGACTGACACATGCCGGGCCCCGCATACGCTGTCTCTTCTTTGCAGGCCCGTCTTCCGCGTCTCGGGCCGCTTTTCTGCCAGTCCGTCTCTGTAGTCCGCGGGTGTTGTTCGATTGCGCAGGTCATACCGTTTCTGCCCGTATGACCCAAACATAAATCGAGGAGCTCCTGATGACGCTGTCCCGTCTTACGTCCGTCTCGCTGGCCGCCATGCTGGCCACCTTTGGCGCCGCTGCCAACGCCGAAACCGTGAAGATCGCCATTGCCGGCCCGATGAGCGGCTCGGTGGCGCAGTATGGCGACATGGTCACGGCCGGTGCGCTGACCGCGATCGAACAGATCAATGCTGCCGGCGGCGCCGGCGGCAACAAGTTCGAAGTGGTGATGATGGACGACGCCTGCGAACCCAAGCAGGCCGTTGCGGTGGCCAACAAGATCGTCAGCCAGAACATCAAGTATGTGATCGGCCATGTGTGCTCGGGCTCGACCATCCCGGCTTCGGACATCTATGAGAACGAAGGCATCGTGATGGTGACGCCGTCGGCCACGGCGCCGCAGCTGACCGAGACCAAGAAGCGCAAGTTCATCTTCCGCACCATCGGCCGCGACGACCAGCAGGGTCCGGCTGCCGCTCAGTACATCATCAACAAGGTCAAGCCGAAGAAGGTCGCCGTGCTGCACGACAAGCAGTCGTACGGCCAGGGTATCGCCAGCTCGGTGAAGAAGGACCTGGAAGCCGCCAAGATCCCGGTCGCCGTGTTCGAAGGCATCAACGCCGGCGATTCGGACTACTCCGCCGTCATCACCAAGCTCAAGTCGCAGGGCGTGGACTTCGTCTACTTCGGCGGCTACCACCCGGAAATGGGCCTGCTGCTGCGCCAGGCGCGCGAGCAGGGCGTCAAGGCCACCTTCATGGGCCCCGAAGGCGTGGGCAACAAGGACGTAACGGCGATTGCCGGCCCGTCGTCGGAAGGCATGCTGGTGACGCTGCCGGCCGACTTCTCGGCCGACCCGGCCAACGCCGCGCTGGTCAAGGCCTTCGCCGACAAGAAGCGTGACGCCAACGGTCCGTTCCAGATGCCGGCCTACGCCGCCGTCAAGATCATCGGCGACGCCATCGCCGGGGCCAAGAGCACCGACCCGACCAAGGTCGCGGCGTACATGCACAAGAACGCCTTCACCACCCCGATCGGCAAGGTCGAGTACGACGACAAGGGCGACCTGAAGTCCTTCAAGTTTGTGGTCTACACCTGGCACAAGGACGCCAGCAAGACCGCCGCCAACTAAGCAGGCGCTTCCCCCCCGCACACGCCCCGCCCGTACCCCGGGCGGGGCGTTCTGGTATCGGGCTTCAAGGTCCTGAGGCTTCTTCCATGAATGAATTCCTTCCACAGTTCACCCAGCAGCTGGTCAACGGCCTGACGCTGGGTGCGATCTATGCGCTGATCGCCATCGGCTACACAATGGTCTACGGCATCATCGGCATGATCAATTTCGCGCACGGCGAGATTTACATGATCGGTGCCTACGTCGGCCTGGTCACGCTCACCGCGATCGGCGTCCAGGCAGGCTACCCCCTGCCGCTGGTGCTGGGCGCCGCATTACTGGTCTCGGTGCTGGTCACCGGAGTTTACGGTTATGCGGTCGAGCGGGTGGCATACCGGCCCCTGCGCGGCGGACCGCGGCTGGTGCCGCTGATCTCCGCCATCGGTATGTCGATCTTCCTGCAGAACTATGTCCAGATCGGGCAGGGCGCGCGCGACGTGTCCGTGCCGGTGCTGATCTCGGGCGCGATCGAGTTCCAGATGGGCGGCGACTTCACCGTGACGGTGCCGTATTCGCGCCTGCTGATCGTGTGCGTGACGCTGGTGCTGATGATCGCACTGACCATGTTCATCGGCCGTTCGCGCATGGGCCGCGCCTGCCGCGCCTGCGCCGAAGACATGCGCATGGCCAACCTGCTCGGCATCGACACCAACAAGGTGATCTCGTTCACCTTCGTGCTGGGTGCGATGCTGGCGGCGGTCGGCGGCGTGCTGATCGGGCTGACTATTGGCAAGCTCAATCCTTTCATCGGCTTCATTGCCGGCATCAAGGCCTTCACCGCGGCGGTGCTGGGCGGCATCGGCAGCATCCCGGGCGCGATGCTCGGCGGCGTGCTGCTGGGCCTGGCGGAAACCTTCGCCTCGGGCTACATGCCGGCCGAATACAAGGACGTGGTCGCGTTCAGCCTGCTGGTGCTGGTGCTGCTGTTCCGTCCGACCGGGCTGCTGGGCAAGCCTGATGTCGAAAAGGTCTGAGGGAGGGCGAGACAATGACCAACAAAATTAGCGCGATGCCTGCGGGGCAAGCCGCCCGCGCGGCCGCGCCCGGGCAATCGCTGAAGAACGCGATCTTCGCGGCCGTGATGACGGCCATCCTGACGATTCCTATCCTGGGCCTGCAGCTCAAGCTGGAAGGCTACAAGGTGGTGCTCGAGCCGCACTGGCGGCCGGTGTGGATCGCCGTGGCGGCGGTGTTCCTGTTCCAGTTGTTCAAGCCGCTGCTGTCGCGTGCCGGCAGCGCCGTGCGCCTGCCGTCGGTGCCGCAGCTCGGCGCGCGCCAGCAGCGCGTGGCGGTGTGGGTGCTGCTCGCGGTCGGGCTGGTATGGCCGTTCTTCGGCTCGCGCGGCGCGGTGGACGTGGCCACGTTGGCGCTGATCTACGTGATCCTGGGGCTGGGCCTGAATATCGTGGTGGGCTATGCCGGCCTGCTCGACCTGGGCTATGTCGGCTTCTACGCGATCGGCGGCTATACCTATGCGCTGCTGAACCAGTACTTCGGGCTGGGCTTCTGGGAATGCCTGCCGATCGCCGCGGCGATGTCGGCAACCTTCGGCTTTGTGCTCGGCTTCCCGGTGTTGCGGTTGCGCGGCGACTATCTGGCGATCGTGACGCTGGGCTTTGGCGAGATCATCCGCCTGCTGGCCAACAACCTGACCAGCCTGACCGGCGGCCCGGATGGCGTCTCTGGCATCCCGAAGCCGACTGTGTTCGGCATCGAGATGGCGCGCAGCGCAAGCGTGGAGGGCGCCAAGACTTTCCATGACCTGATCGGCCTGGACTACAGCGGCCAGCATATGGTGATCTTCCTGTACCTGCTGGCGTTGCTGCTGGTGGGCTTCACGCTGTTCGTCACCAGCCGGCTGATCCGCATGCCGATGGGCCGCGCCTGGGAAGCGCTGCGCGACGACGAGATCGCGTGCCGCTCGCTGGGCCTGAACCCGACCCGCATCAAGCTGTCGGCGTTCACGCTGGGCGCATCGTTCGCCGGCATCGGCGGCGCGTTCTTCGCGGCGCGCCAGGGGCTGGTCAACCCGGAATCGTTCACCTTCATCGAGTCGGCGCTGATCCTCGCCGTGGTGGTGCTGGGCGGCATGGGCTCGCAGCTGGGCGTGATCCTGGCCGCGATCCTGCTGACCGTGCTGCCCGAAGTGGCGCGCGGCTTTGCCGAATATCGCATGCTGATCTTCGGCCTGGTGATGGTGCTGATGATGATGTGGCGTCCGCAGGGCCTGTTGCCCGCGAGCCGTCCCCACGTGGAGTTGCCGCGATGACGAGTGTGCAAAAAGCGGTGCAACAGGCAGAACTGCTCAGAGTCTCGGGCCTGCAGATGCGCTTCGGTGGTTTGCTGGCCGTCGACGGCGTTGAATTCGATGTGCGCAGCGACGAGGTCTTCGCCATCATCGGCCCGAACGGCGCCGGCAAGACCACGGTGTTCAACTGCGTGGGCGGCTTCTACAAGCCCACCGCGGGCGAGGTGACGCTTGACGGCCACGCCATTGCCGGCCTGCCCAGCCACCAGGTGGCGCGCAAGGGCCTGGTGCGGACCTTCCAGAACATCCGCCTGTTCAAGTCGCTGACGGTGGTGGAAAACCTGCTGGTGGCGCAGCACCTGCAGGTGCAGTCCGGCATCCTGCGCGGGCTGTTCGCCACGCCGGCCTACCGCCGCGCCGAGCGAGAGGCGCTGGAGCGCGCCGCGGTGTGGCTCGAGCGCATGGGCCTGACCAAGGTCGCCAACCGCGAGGCGGGCACGCTGTCGTACGGGCACCAGCGCCGGCTCGAAATCGCGCGCTGCATGATCACCAGGCCGCGCCTGCTGATGCTGGACGAGCCCGCCGCCGGCCTGAACCCGCAGGAGAAGATCGAGCTGCAGCAGCTGATCGACCAGTTGCGGCGCGAGTTCGGCATCTCGGTATTGCTGATCGAGCACGACATGAGCCTGGTGATGGGTGTGTCCGACCGCATCCTGGTGATGGAGCATGGCAAGCCGATCGTGATCGGCAAGCCGGAAGCAGTGCGCAACGACCCGCGCGTGATCAAGGCCTACCTGGGAGAGGACTGATGCTGAAGCTGGAACAGGTCCATACCCACTATGGCGCCGTCGAGGCGCTGTCGGGCGTGTCGATCGAAATCAACAAGGGGGAGATCGTCACCCTGATCGGCAGCAACGGCGCCGGCAAGACGACGCTGATGATGACCGTGTGCGGCACGCCGCGCGCTTCCAGCGGGCGCGTGCTGTTCGAGGGGCAGGACATCACCAACCGCTCGACGCACGAGATCATGCGGCTGGGCATGGCGATCTCGCCCGAGGGCCGGCGTGTGTTCCCGAGCCTGACGGTGCTGGAAAACCTGAAGATGGGCGCGTTCTTCCTCAAGCGCGACGAGATCGAGGCGGGCATCGAGCACGTGTTCAAGCTGTTCCCGCGCCTGAACCAGCGCTCGGGGCAGCGCGCCGGCACCATGTCGGGCGGCGAGCAGCAGATGCTGGCGATCGGCCGCGCGCTGATGAGCCGGCCGCGCCTGCTGCTGCTGGACGAGCCCACCCTCGGCCTGGCGCCGCTGATCATCGCGCAGATCTTCGACATCATCCGCACCATTCGTGACGAAGGCGTCACCGTGTTCCTGGTCGAGCAGAATGCCAACAAGGCACTGCAGGTCGCGGACCGGGGTTATGTGCTGGAAACCGGCAAGGTGGTGCTGGCCGATACCGGCGCCAACCTGCTGGCCAACGACCGGATCAAGGCGGCCTACCTGGGCGGCTGATCCCAAAAGGCCGTCGTCCTGCCTCGGGCAGGGCGGCGGCCTCCTCCTTTTCGTCAACGACGAAATCCCCCTTTCGCCAATCACATTACATTCCAGCCGCCGCCCGGGCCGGGCAGTGGACTGATCGCCATACCCCCTGTGGCATAATCGATTGCGAAGTCAAGCATCGCAGTAACGCTTGAAATAACGCTCGCTTCTGGCAGCTTCCGGCGCGATCATCGCCATCGTCGCCCACCGCTCGCCACCGCGACCAAAGCGAACAGAAACCCCTGCAAACTACTGCGCGGTCACCGCGGACCTCCTGCAAAGGACCGGTCCTCCGGCCCGCCATCGCATCATGGCCAAGACGCTCTACGACAAACTCTGGGATGACCACACCGTCCACGTCGAGGAAGACGGCACCACGCTGCTCTACATCGACCGTCACCTGCTGCATGAAGTGACCAGCCCGCAGGCGTTCGAAGGCCTGAAAATCGCGCAGCGTCCGGTGTGGCGTATCAGCGCGAACCTGGCCGTGTCGGACCACAACGTGCCGACCACCGACCGCAGCCAGGGCATCGCCGACCCGGTGTCGAAGCTGCAGGTCGATACGCTGGACGCCAACTGCGACAGCTACGGCATCACCCAGTTCAAGATGAACGATCACCGCCAGGGCATCGTGCACGTGATCGGGCCGGAGCAGGGCGCCACGCTGCCGGGCATGACGGTGGTGTGCGGCGACTCGCATACCAGCACGCACGGTGCCTTTGGCGCGCTGGCGCACGGCATCGGCACCTCGGAAGTCGAGCACGTGCTGGCCACGCAGACGCTGCTGGGCAAGAAGGCCAAGAACATGCTGGTCAAGGTGGAAGGGAAGCTGCCGCGCGGCTGCACCGCGAAGGACATCGTGCTGGCCGTGATCGGCAAGATCGGCACCGCCGGCGGCACCGGCTTCACCATCGAGTTTGCCGGCTCGGCCATCCGCGACCTGACCATGGAAGGCCGCATGACGGTCTGCAACATGGCCATCGAGGCGGGCGCGCGCGCCGGCCTGGTGGCGGTGGACGACGTCACGCTGGAATACGTCAAGGGCCGCCCCTATGCGCCGCAGGGCGTGGAGTGGGAGCAGGCCGTTACCTACTGGCGCACCCTGCATTCGGACGCCGGCGCCCATTTCGACCAGGTGATCGAGCTGCGTGCCGAAGACGTCCGCCCGCAGGTGACCTGGGGCACGTCGCCGGAAATGGTGATCAGCATCGAAGACCGCGTGCCGGATCCGGAGAAGGAAAAGGACCCGAGCAAGCGCAACGCGATGGAGCGCGCACTGGAATACATGGGCCTGCAGCCCAATGTGCCGGTCGAGAGCATCAATATCGACAAGGTTTTCATTGGCTCGTGCACCAACAGCCGCATCGAAGACATGCGCGCCGCCGCCTGGGTGGTGCAGAAGCTGGGCCGCAAGGTTGCTGCCAACGTGAAGCTGGCGATGGTGGTGCCGGGTTCGGGCCTGGTCAAGGAACAGGCCGAGCGCGAAGGCCTGGACAAGATCTTCAAGGCCGCCGGTTTTGAATGGCGCGAGCCGGGCTGCTCGATGTGCCTGGCCATGAACGCCGACCGCCTCGATCCGGGCGAGCGTTGCGCGTCGACCTCGAACCGCAATTTCGAAGGCCGCCAGGGCGCGGGCGGGCGCACCCACCTGGTGAGCCCCGCGATGGCAGCGGCTGCCGCCATCGAAGGCCATTTTGTCGATATCCGCAAGCTGGGCTGAAGTGGAGCACGGCATATGAAAAGGACCCTGATCGCATTGCTGGCATGCCTTGGCATGCTGCAGCTTGCCGGCTGCAATACCATGGCCGGCCTGGGCAAGGACACGCAGGCCGCCGGCAGCTCGCTCGAGCGCGCGGCGAAGAAGTAAGGAAAGAGAACATGGACAAGTTCACCGTACACAGCGGCCTCGTGGCGCCGCTTGACCGCGAGAACGTCGATACCGACGCCATCATCCCGAAGCAGTTCCTGAAGTCGATCAAGCGCACCGGCTTCGGCCCCAACCTGTTCGACGAGTGGCGCTACAAGGACGTCGGCCAGCCCGGCATGGACAACAGCAAGCGTCCGCTGAACCCGGACTTCGTGCTGAACCAGCCGCGCTACCAGGGCGCGTCGATCCTGCTGGCGCGCCGCAACTTCGGCTGCGGCAGCTCGCGCGAGCACGCACCGTGGGCGCTGACGCAATACGGCTTCCGCGCCGTGATCGCGCCCAGCTTTGCCGACATCTTCTTCAACAACTGCTACAAGAACGGCCTGTTGCCGGTGGCGCTGACCGAACTCCAGGTCGACCACCTGTTCAACGAGACCAATGCGTTCAACGGCTACAAGCTGACCATCGACCTCGACAAGCAGGTCGTGGTGACGCCGGGCGGCGAGTCGTATTCGTTCGACATTGCGCCGTTCCGCAAGTACTGCATGCTCAACGGCTTCGACGACATCGGCCTGACCCTACGTCATGCCGACAAGATCAAGGCCTACGAGGCCGAGCGCGTGGCCAAGATGCCGTGGCTGAACAACCGCCTGGTCGGCTGAGCCCGTACCGCCATAACAAGGAAGACACAGCATGAAAATCGCAGTCCTGCCGGGTGACGGCATTGGTCCCGAAATCGTCGCGGAGGCCGTCAAGGTCCTGAACGCGCTCGACGAGAAGTTCGAACTGGAAACCGCCCCGGTGGGCGGCGCCGGCTACGAGGCCGAAGGCCACCCGCTGCCGGAGAACACGCTGAAGCTGGCCAAGGAAGCCGACGCCATCCTGTTCGGCGCCGTGGGCGACTGGAAGTACGACAGCCTGGAGCGCGCGCTGCGCCCCGAGCAGGCCATCCTGGGCCTGCGCAAGCACCTGCAGCTGTTCGCCAACTTCCGCCCGGCGATCTGCTACCCGGAACTGACCGGTGCCTCGAGCCTGAAGCCCGAGCTGGTGGCGGGCCTGGACATCCTGATCGTGCGCGAACTGAACGGCGACATCTACTTCGGCCAGCCGCGCGGCGTGCGCGAAGCGCCGGACGGGCTGTTCAAGGGCGCGCGCGAAGGCTTCGACACCATGCGCTACAGCGAGCCGGAAATCCGCCGTATCGCCCATGTGGCGTTCCAGGCCGCGGCCAAGCGCGGCAAGAAGCTGTGCAGCGTCGACAAGGCCAACGTGCTCGAGACCTTCCAGTTCTGGAAGGACATCGTGATCGAGGTCAGCAAGGAGTACCCGGAGGTCGAGCTGTCGCACATGTACGTCGACAACGCGGCCATGCAGCTGGTCAAGGCGCCGAAGAGCTTCGACGTGATCGTCACCGGCAATATGTTCGGCGACATCCTGTCGGACGAGGCCGCCATGCTGACCGGCTCGATCGGCATGCTGCCGTCGGCGTCGCTGGATGCCAACAACAAGGGCCTGTACGAGCCGTCGCACGGCTCGGCGCCGGATATCGCCGGCAAGGGCGTGGCCAATCCGCTGGCCACCATCCTGTCGGCGGCGATGATGCTGCGCTACTCGCTGAACAAGGCCGATCAGGCCGATCGCATCGAGAACGCGGTCAAGAAGGTGCTGGCCCAGGGCTACCGCACCGGCGACATCCTGACGCCCGGCTGCAAGCAGGTTGGCACCCGCGAAATGGGCGAAGCGGTGCTGGCGGCACTGTAAGTCACACGTAAAAGGGCACCGCAATCGCGGTGCCCTTGGTTTTATTTGTCCCCGATTTCCACGCTGCGGCGGCGCCGCAAAATCGTGTAGACTCTGCCGATGGCCCGATTTTCCCAGTCCACCCTGACTGCTGTTGCTGCCCTGACCGCTACCCGCGGCCCGGTCGGCACGATTTCGCTCGGCCAGACTGCAACGACGATTAAAACCATTATTAAAACCGCGATCGCCTAGATCCGTTCGTCGTGCCTGCCCGTCTTCCCCGCGCAGCCACGCCGGGCGAGGAAAATGGCGGGGAAGTAAAAATCACATCCGAGGTAAATCATGATTGTAGGTCTCGTCGGTTGGCGGGGAATGGTCGGCAGCGTCCTGATGCAGCGCATGCAGGAAGAGCGTGATTTCGACCATATCGAGCCCGTCTTCTTCAGCACGTCCAACGCCGGCGGCAAGGCGCCCGCCATGGCCAAGAACGAAACCACGCTCAAGGATGCCAACGACATCGAGGCACTGAAGAAGTGCGACGTGGTGCTGACCGCGCAGGGCGGCGACTACACCAACGAGGTCTTCCCCAAGCTGCGCGCAGCCGGCTGGAAGGGCTACTGGATCGACGCGGCGTCCTCGCTGCGCATGAAGGACGATGCCATCATCGTGCTGGATCCGGTCAACCAGGGTGTGATCAAGGACGCGCTGTCCAAGGGCGTCAAGAACTTCATCGGCGGCAACTGCACGGTCAGCTGCATGCTGATGGGCCTGGGCGGCCTGTTCCAGGCCGACCTGATCGAGTGGATGACCTCGATGACGTACCAGGCAGCCTCGGGCGGCGGCGCGCAGCATATGCGCGAGCTGCTGACCCAGTTCGGCACGCTGAACGCATCGGTCAAGCCGCTGCTGGACAACCCGGCCTCGGCCATCCTGGAAATCGACCGCACCATCCTGGCGACCCAGCACGGCCTGTCCGCCGAAGAAACCAAGCAGTTCGGCGTGCCGCTGGCCGGCAACCTGATCCCCTGGATCGACAAGGATCTGGGCAACGGCCAGTCCAAGGAAGAATGGAAGGGCGGCGCCGAGACCAACAAGATCCTGGGCCGCGGCGAAGGCTTCCTGGGTGCGACCGGCGCCACGCCGATCGCCGTGGACGGCCTGTGTGTGCGCATCGGCGCGATGCGCTGCCACTCGCAGGCGCTGACCATCAAGCTGCGCAAGGATGTGCCGCTGGATGAGATCGAAGGCATGCTGGCCGCCCATAACCCGTGGGCCAAGGTGGTGCCGAATACGCGCGAGGCCAGCATGACCGACCTGACCCCGGCTGCCGTGACCGGCACGCTGACGATCCCAGTCGGCCGCCTGCGCAAGATGCAGATGGGCGGCGAGTACCTGTCTGCCTTCACGGTCGGCGACCAGCTGCTGTGGGGCGCGGCCGAGCCGCTGCGCCGCATGCTGCGTATCCTGATCGAGTCCTGATCTTCGCTTGCCTGGTTGCGTCCGTTGCGGCCAGGCAACAGAATGGACCGCTTTACCGACAACGCCGCGCCCATGCGCGGCGTTGTTGTATCCGGGCGCCTATTTTTCCGGGCGATGCGTCACAATACGCCGGCATGCGCCCGGGCCCGCAGGGGTCAGCGCCTGTGTGTGGGCTGGTCAAGGGGTGCGTATAGAATGTCCCGCCAGCCTGCCGGACCTGGTTTATGGGGTCGGTCTGTCGATTTAATATCGCTACTAAAACATAACGGAGCATAAGGTGAGTGTGAGCCAACATCGCCGGAAAGATGCGCCTACTGCCCGTCAGCGCTGGTCAACGCTGGCCGTCACGGCACTGGGCCTGCTGCTTGCGCAGCCGGCCGCATATGCCGCGGGGTTCGGGCAATTGCGGGTTCAGTCGAATCTGGGGCAGCCGCTGCAGGCTGAGATCGACATCAGTGGGGTCACTGCCGAAGAGGCCAGCGGGCTCAGCGTCAAGCTGGCGCCACCGTCGGCCTACGCCGCGGCCGGGCTGACCTATATGCCGGCCGTCAGCAGCATGAAGCTGGACATCGAGCGCCGGCCCAACGGCAGCTACGTGGCGCGGGTCAGGTCGAGCCAGCCGATCAGCGAGCCGTTCGTCGATATCCTGATCGACATGAGCTGGGCCAGCGGCAAGGTCTCGCGCGCCTACACCTTCCTGCTTGACCCCGCCGGGGCCAAGCCCTCCAACCAGACATTCTCGCCTTCGGCGGTGGTGCCGGCCGCGACGCCAGATGCGTCGCCCGCCGCCACGCCGCAGGCTGCGGCGCCTGCCGCGCCGCAGCCGGAAGCCGCACCCGCTGCGGCCGAGGCGCCTCGTCCTGCCGCGCCCGCGCGCCCGGCCCGCCAGAGCGCGAAGCGCGCCCCGGCGCCGGCCGCCAGCACCGAGATGGCCCCCGGCGGCGGCTACACCGTGCAGCGCGGCGACACGCTCTACGCCATCGCCGGCGAAGCCGTACAGGGCCAGGAGTCGGTGTCGCTCGACCAGATGCTGGTCGCGCTCTATCGCAACAATCCCAACGCCTTTATCGGCGGCAATATGAACCGGCTGCGCAGCGGCGCGGTGCTGCAGGTGCCGACCGCGCAACAGGCGCAATCGGTCACGCCCAAGGCCGCCCGCCGCGAGGTGGTGGCGCGCACGCAGGGCTTTGATGCCTACCGCAGCCGCCTCGCCAGCGCGGCGGCAGCCAAGTCGGTCGAGCCCGACAGCGGCCGCCAGCAGTCCGGCAACGTGACCGCCCGCGTGCAGGAGCAGGCCGCACCGGCCGCCGCGCGCGACGAGCTCAAGCTGAGCAAGGCCGAGCGCGCCGGGCAAGCCGACGCGGCGACCAAGGCCGAGGCCGCCATCGCGCGCGAGCGCCAGTTGAAGGAGGCCGAAACGCGCCTGGCGCAGCTGGAAAAGAACATCGGCGACATGCAGAAGCTGCTCGAGCTGAAGAACGCCGAGATCGCCAAGCTGAGCCAGGCCAACCAGGCCGCGCTGGCCGAGAAGGACAAGGCGGTCGCCAAGGCCGACGCCGCGGCCAGGACAGCCGAAGCGACGGCGCCGGCCGTGGTGGTCGCCCAGCCGCCGAAGGCGGATGCTGCGGCCGCACCGACGACGCCCGCGACGGCCACCAGCGCTGCAGCACCGACAACTGCCGGCGCCAGTGCCGCCGACGCCGCAGCACCTGCTGCCGTGGTGGCTGCCACTGCCGCGGCTGCCGCAGCTTCAGCGCCGGCCGCTGCCCCGGCCGGGACTACGCAGGCGGCTGCGCCCGCCTCGGCCCCGGCCGCCAAGCCGGTACCGCCGGTGGTTGCCCAGCCGCAACCGGTGCCCGAGCCTTCGTTCCTCGACGGCCTGCTCGCCAACCCGATGCTGCTGCCCGGCGGCGGCCTGCTGGTGGCGCTGCTCGGTGTCTATGCGATCTATCGCCGCCGCCAGCAGCAGAAGGCAGGCGAGGCCACCGGCTTCGGCGACAGCATCCTGTCGCAGGAAAGCACCGTGATGGCCGGCGCCAATTCGCTGTTCGGCGCGGCCGGCGGGCAGAGCGTCGATACCTCGCAGCACAGCGTGTTCGGCGCGGACTTCCGCATCGGCAACAACACGCCGGAAGCCAACGAGGTCGACCCGATCGCCGAGGCCGAGGTCTATATCGCCTATGGGCGCGATGTGCAGGCAGAGGAAATCCTGCGCGAAGCCCTGGAGAAAAACCCGGAGCAGCAGGCGGTGCGGCTCAAGCTCCTGGAGATTTACAGCAACAGACAGGATGTGGAAGGTTTCCGCGTGATTGCAGAAGAAATGTTCGCCCAGACCGGCGGACACGGTGCGGAATGGCTGAAGGCAGCAGAAATGGGGCGCGCGCTCGAACCGGGCAATGCGCTTTACCTGGCGGTAACCGCCGACGCCGCAGGCCCGGATACGGCCTCGCCGGCAACGGACCAGTGGCGCACCCAGGATCCGTCGCACGACCCGGCCTCGATCCCGAGGCTCGAGCCCTCGCTGGGCGACCTGGCGCTGCCGCTCGATGCCTTCCCGGCACCGGCGGCCGGCGATCCCATCGTCGCCCCGGCTTCCGCTGCGATGGTGTTCGGCGCTGACGCGGACCAGACCGAGACGGCGCTGCGCCTGGACACCGGCCTGGACCTGCCGGCAAGCGGCGCCGACCCGCTGGCGGACGACGTACCGAGCCTGGACACGCCGACCCGCGGCCGACCGCTGGAGTTCGACTTGTCGGGCCTGTCGTTTGACCTGGGTGGCGGCACGCAGCAAGACGCCCGTGGCAAGGATGTTCTCGACGAGGCGACCATGCCTCTGCCGGCGACCACCATGCTGCGCGACGGCAAGCTGGCCGAGCCGATCGACCTGTCACGCGTCTCCGCCGAAACAGGCGGCGGCGTTTCGCCCAGCACGCTGTCTTCCGATGGCGTGGACGGCGGGCGCGACATGCAGATCAAGCTCGACCTGGCCCGCGCCTATATCGAGATCGGCGACAAGGAAGGGGCCCGCGAGCTGCTGCAGGAAGTGGTCGAGCAGTCGCAGGATCCGCTGCAGGCCGAGGCTCGTTCGCTGCTCCTCGAAGTGGCCTGAGCTATCATTGACGGTCCGGCCGCGGCACGCGCTGCCGCGGCACGAAGCGATGCGCCGGAAGCGTCCCTTCCGGCGCATTTGCTTTTCTGGCGGGCCGTGCGCGAATTTCACCCGTGACCGCACCCCGCCGCCTTGCCTGACCCCCTGACATGAACCGCATCGCAATCGGCCTGCACTACGACGGCGCCGCCTTTTCCGGCTGGCAGTCGCAGCCGCACCGCAACACCGTGCAGGACCACCTGGAAGTCGCCATCGAGCGCTTTGCCGGCGTACGCCTGCTGACCACCGTGGCGGGGCGTACCGATACCGGCGTGCATGCGCTGGGCCAGGTCATCCACCTGGACACCACGCTCGAGCGCGAGCCCTTCTCCTGGGTGCGCGGCGTCAACGCCTTCCTGCCGTCGTCGATCGCGCTGCAGTGGGCGCGCCCGGTCGACGAGGGCTTCCACGCCCGCTTCCTTGCGTTCGAGCGCATGTACTACTACGCGCTCTACACCGGCCCGCACCGCGTGCCGCTGGTGCACGGCCGCGCGGGCTACCAGATGCTGCCGCCGGGCCAGCGGCTCGATGTCGATGCCATGCGCGAGGCCGCCGCCTGCCTGGTCGGCGAGCACGATTTCTCGGCCTTCCGCGCTGCCGAATGCCAGGCCAAGTCGCCGGTCAAGACCATGTATGACGTCACCATCAAGAACGACGCCAACTGGGTGTTCCTGCGCTTTCGCGCCAGCGCCTTCCTGCACCATATGGTGCGCAACCTGATGGGCTGCCTGGTGGCGGTGGGACGCAAGCGCTACCCGCCGGAGTGGCTGGCGCAGGTGCTGGCCGGACGCGACCGCAAGCTGGCCGCGCCGACCTTCATGCCCGATGGCCTCTACCTGGTCGACGTCAAGTATCCTGATGCTTACCAGATCCCCGCGGCCGACACGGCCGCGAGCCTGTTCCATGGAGTCTTCGATGACGCAGCCTGAGGGCACTGCCGTGCACATGCAGCCGGCCCGCACCCGCATCAAGATCTGCGGTTTGACCCGCGAAGACGACGTGCGCGCCGCCGTGGATGCAGGCGCCGATGCGATCGGCCTGGTGTTCTACCCGAAGAGCCCGCGCTACGTCGACGTGGCCCGTGCCGCGGCGCTGGCAGAAGCCGCCGGCCCGTTCGTCGCGGTAACCGGCCTGTTCGTCAACGCCGACCTGGAAGACATCGCCCACGTGGCCGAGCGCGTGCCGCTGACGCTGCTGCAGCTGCATGGCGACGAGACCCCGCAGTTCTGCACCCAGGCCTCGCAGCGCTGCCGCCTGCCATTCCTGCGCGCCGCCCGTGTGCGCCAGGGGCTCGATTTGGTAGAATTCGCCGATCAATACCGTGATGCCGCTGCCTTGCTGCTCGATGCCTTCGTCGAAGGCTACGGCGGTGGCGGCCACGTCTTCGACTGGACCCTGATTCCTCCGGCATGGCTTCCGCCCACTCCTCCGGTAACTGCTCCGGCCGGCAACCCGAACGCAAGCGGCGCTCCTCGCATCGTTTTGAGTGGTGGGTTGAACGCGCAAAACGTCGCTGGCGCGATTGAACACGTGCGGCCTTACGCTGTGGATGTCAGCAGCGGGGTAGAGGCCGCCAAGGGCGTGAAGGACCACGCCCGCATCGCCGCGTTCGTGCGTGCTGTCCGCAGTGCCGAGGCAGGATGAATCGGGCCCGGGTCGTATCCCGCCTCCCGACCCCACTTCCTACCGCCTGTGCGGGCACCGCGCATCGCAGTCAACCAAGCGTCCTTGCCATATGAGGCAAGACCGCTGTTCCGAAGAGCCTAGACATGTACGACCTGCCCGATTCCCGTGGCCATTTCGGCCCCTATGGCGGCACCTTCGTTTCCGAGACGCTGGTCCACGCGCTGGATGAGCTGCGTGAAGCCTATGCGCACTACCAGAAGGACCCCGAGTTCGATGCCGAATTCCGCCGTGAGCTGAAGCATTTCGTCGGCCGCCCGTCGCCGATCTACCACGCGCAGCGCTGGAGCGAAACGCTCGGCGGCGCGCAGATCTACTTCAAGCGCGAAGACCTGAACCACACCGGCGCGCACAAGATCAACAACGTCATCGGCCAGGCGCTGCTGGCCAAGCGCATGGGCAAGCCGCGCGTGATCGCCGAGACCGGGGCAGGGCAGCATGGCGTGGCCACTGCCACCATCGCCGCGCGCTTCGGCATGGAGTGCGTGGTCTACATGGGCGCCGAGGACGTGCGCCGCCAGGCCGCCAACGTCTACCGCATGAAGCTGCTGGGCGCGACCGTGGTGCCGGTGGAAAGCGGCTCGCGCACGCTCAAGGACGCGCTCAACGAGGCCATGCGCGACTGGGTCACGAACGTCGAGACCACCTTCTACATCATCGGCACCGTGGCCGGTCCGCACCCGTACCCGATGATGGTGCGCGACTTCCAGTGCGTGATCGGCGAGGAGGCCAAGGTGCAGATGCCGGAGATGACGGGGCGCCAGCCGGATGCCGTGATCGCCTGCGTCGGCGGCGGCTCCAATGCGATGGGCATCTTCTACCCCTATATCGAGCACCAGGACGTGCAGCTGATCGGCGTCGAAGCCGCCGGCGACGGCCTGGACACCGGCCGCCACGCCGCCGCGCTGATCGGCGGCACGCCTGGTGTGCTGCACGGCAACCGCACCTACCTGCTGCAGGACGCCAACGGCCAGATCATCGAGACGCATTCGGTGTCGGCCGGCCTGGACTACCCCGGCGTCGGTCCCGAGCACGCCTGGCTCAAGGACAGCGGCCGTGCGCAGTACGTGCCGATCACAGATGAGGAAGCACTCAAGGCCTTCCACGACTGCTGTCGCATCGAGGGCATCATCCCGGCATTGGAATCCAGTCACGCCATCGCCTATGCCTGCAAGCTGGCGCCCACGCTGCCCAAGGACAAGCTGCTGCTGGTGAACCTGTCCGGCCGCGGCGACAAGGACATGCACACCGTGGCCGAACGCGCGGGGCTCAAGCTCTGATGCGCGCGCTGCCTCATACCGCCGGACTGGCCGTGGGCGGGGCGGATGCCCTGCCTGCGCATCCCGAAGCGCCGCCGCTGCAGCTGTTCCAGGAAGACATGTTCGAGGGCATTGCCCGACTGCCGGACGGCTCGGTCGACCTGATCGTCGCCGACCCGCCCTACGGGCTGGGCAAGGACTACGGCAACGACTCCGACCTGTTGTCGGGCCAGGCCTACCTGGACTGGTCCGAGCGCTGGATGGACGCGGTCGTGCCCAAGCTCGCGCCCAAGGGCACGCTCTACCTGTTCTGCACCTGGCAGTATTCGCCGGAGCTGTTCGTGATGCTCAAGCGGCGCCTGACGATGATCAACGAGATCATCTGGGACCGCCGCGTGCCCAGCATGGGCGGCACCACGCGCAAGTTCTCGTCGGTGCACGACAACATCGGCTTCTTCGCCCGCGCGCGCGACTACTACTTCGATCTCGACCCGGTCCGCATTCCCTACGACCCCGAGACCAAGAAGGCGCGCAGCCGCCCGCGTTTCGAGGGCAAGAAGTGGCTGGAGGTGGGCTACAACCCGAAGGACCTGTGGAGCATCTCGCGCATCCACCGCCAGGATCCGGAGCGTGCCAACCACCCGACGCAGAAGCCGCTGGAGATCGTCGAGCGCATGGTGCTGTCGAGCTGCCCGCCGGGCGGCCTGGTGCTGGACCCGTTCGCCGGCAGCGGCACCACCGCGGTGGCCTGCCTGCGCCACGGCCGGCGCTTTGTCGGCTACGAGATCAACCCGGAATACGTGCAGGTGGCGTGCGAACGCGTGTCAGCCGCCGCGCTAGCGATGCCGGCCATCGAGCCCGACGCCACCCCAACCCTGGCCGCCGCCAACGACGATGCCTCGCCGGCGTCGCGGCCTCACCTGATTCCCTGATATGTCCCGTATCCAGAAGACGTTCGCGGCGCTGGCCGCGCAGCAGAAGAAGGGCCTGATTCCGTTTATCACCGCCGGCGATCCCGAGCCCGGCCTGACCGTGGCGCTGATGCATGCGCTGGTGGCCGGCGGCGCCGACGTGATCGAGCTGGGTGTGCCGTTCTCCGACCCGATGGCCGACGGCCCGGTGATCCAGCGCGCCTCGGAGCGCGCGCTGGCGCAGGGCGTGTCGCTGAGGCAGGTGCTGCAATGGGTGCGCGAATTCCGCCAGACCAACGCCGACACCCCGGTGGTGCTGATGGGCTACGCCAACCCGATCGAGCGCATGGGCGAGCAGGCCTTTGCCGCGGCCGCGCGCGAGGCCGGCGTGGACGGCGTGCTGGTGGTCGACTATCCGCCCGAGGAGTGTGAATCGTTCGCCAGGCTGATGCGCGACAACGGCATGGATCCGATCTTCCTGCTGGCGCCGACTTCGACCGACGCGCGCATCGAAGCGGTGGCCCGCGTGGCCAGCGGCTATCTTTACTACGTGTCGCTCAGGGGCGTGACCGGCTCGGCCGCGATCGACCTGGACAGCGTGGCGGCGCGCCTGCCGCTGATCAAGCAGCACGCCAACCTGCCAGTCGGTGTAGGCTTCGGCATCCGCGACGCGCAGACTGCGCGCGCGATCGGCAGTGTGGCCGATGCCGTGGTGATTGGCAGCCGCCTGGTGCAGTTGCTGGAAGACACGCCGCGCGAGCAGGCGGTGGCAACGCTGCAGGCGTTTATCGCCGAGATCCGCCAGGCGCTGGACAGCTGAAGTGTTGTAATCCCGGCCCGAGGGCTGCTGAGAAGTGATTCGCCGTCCGCAATCGGCGTGTTCCGCTTAGAGGTCACCGGGCCGGCGTGGTAAATTCGCGGGTTGATTCCCTGCCATCTGCCGAGATGCGTCCCGTAAAGGGGTTTGCCGGCGGACTGCAGCTATCCGAAAGGAGCTTTCATGAGCTGGTTGGATAAACTCCTGCCTCCCAAGATTCAACAGACCGACCCCCGTACCCGCAAGGGCATCCCGGAGGGGTTGTGGGTCAAGTGCCCGTCGTGCGAGTCCACCCTGTACCGGACCGACGTCGAGGCCAACCTGCACGTCTGCCCGAAATGCGACCACCACATGCGCATCAACGCGCGTGCACGCCTGGACGCACTGCTGGACGCCGAAGGCCGCTATGAGATCGGCCAGGAGATCGTGCCGGTCGACGCCCTCAAGTTCAAGGACTCCAAGAAGTACCCGGACCGCATCAAGGCGGCCATGGACGAGACCGGCGAGACCGACGCCATGGTGGTGATGGGCGGTGCCATCCACACCATCCCGGTGGTGGTGAGCTGCTTCGAGTTCGAGTTCATGGGTGGTTCGATGGGCTCCGTGGTGGGCGAGCGCTTCGTGCGCGGCGCGCAGGCCGCGCTGGAGCAGAAGGTGCCGTTTATCTGCTTTACCGCCACCGGCGGCGCGCGCATGCAGGAAAGCCTGCTGTCGCTGCTGCAGATGGCCAAGACCACCGCCATGCTGAACCAGCTGAGCGCGGCCAAGCTGCCGTTCATCAGCGTGCTGACCGACCCGACCATGGGTGGCGTGTCGGCCAGCTTCGCCTTCCTGGGCGATGTGGTGATCGCCGAGCCCAAGGCGCTGATCGGCTTTGCCGGGCCGCGCGTGATCGAACAGACTGTGCGCGAGAAGCTGCCCGAAGGCTTCCAGCGCTCGGAGTTCCTGATTCAGAAGGGCGCCATCGACATGATCGTCGACCGCCGCAAGCTGCGTGCGGAACTGGCGCAGCTGCTGGCGCTGCTGCAGAAGCAGCCCGCCGACGCGGTGGCATAACGCCACCTGCATGGCAGCAAGGAGGGCGCGGGTGGTTGACGCGCCTTTCGCATTTCTTGGCCGCCTTGTTGGCCCGTTTTTCCTGTCGGCGCCGTACCTGCCCTTGACTTTGCGGGCCCCTGGCCGAATCTGGTAGCAATAGCTTTCCTCGCACCCCGTACATGCCTGTCTTCCACACGCTCCCCGAATGGCTCGCCCATCTCGAAACCGCCCATCCCGTGGGTATCGACATGGGCCTGACGCGCATCACGCGCGTGAAAGAGGCCCTCGGGCTGCGCATCGACGCGGTGGTGTTCACCGTGGGCGGCACCAACGGCAAGGGTTCCACCTGCGCGATGCTCGAACGCATCCTGCTGGAGGCCGGCTACAAGGTCGGCTGCCATACCTCGCCGCACCTGATCTCGTTCAATGAGCGCGCGCGCATCAACGGCGAAATGACCACCGATGCGCAGCTGCTGCCGCATTTCGAGGCGGTCGAGCGCGCGCGCAACAGCTTTGCCGATCCCATCAGCCTGACGTACTTCGAGTTCACCACGCTGGCGATCATCCACGCCTTCGCCGCGGCCGGGCTGGACGCGATCATCCTGGAAGTGGGACTGGGCGGGCGGCTTGATGCGGTCAATGTGATCGACACTGACTGCGCGATCATCACCAGCGTCGATATCGACCACACCCAGTACCTGGGCAATACCCGCGAGGAAATCGGCTTCGAGAAGGCCGGCATCTTCCGCCCGGGCGTGCCGGCGATCTGCGGCGATCCGATGCCGCCCAAGTCGCTGGTGGCGCACGCCGAGGCCATCGGCGCCGAGCTGTGGCTGATGGGCCGCGATTTCCATTTCCAGGCCGCCAAGGGCCAGGAGCGCCAGCAATGGGACTGGAGCGGCGGCGACCGCAAGCTCAACGGGCTGGGCTACCCGGCGCTGCGCGGCGCCAACCAGCTGTTGAATGCCGCCGCGGCGCTAGCGGCGCTGCAGGCCATGCGCCCGCGCCTGCCGGTGAGCGCACAGGAGGTGCGCAACGGACTCGCCTTCGTCGAACTGCCGGGACGCTTCCAGGTGCTGCCAGGACGGCCCGCGGTGATCCTCGACGTGGCGCACAATCCGCATGCGGCCGCAACGCTGGGGCAGAACCTGGAGAATATGGGCTTCTTCCGCTATACCTACGCGGTGTTCGGCGCGATGCAGGACAAGGATATCGCCGGGGTGCTGCAGCACGTGGCCGACAAGGTGGACCACTGGTGCCTGTGCGACCTGCCGACCGAGCGCGCCGCCAGCGCGGCCGACGTGCTGGCGAAGCTGGAGGCTGGCGGTTTCCGCCCCGGACCGGACGCCACCGCGGCCTGCTTTTCCAGCCCGGAGGCGGCATTCCGCGACGCCATCGAGCGAGCCACCGAGAATGATAGAATTCTGGTCTTCGGATCGTTCTATACCGTTGCCGGCGTGATGGCCTACCGGGCCACGCAGGCGAACTGAGGCGCCAGGCCATCCTGCGCTGAAGGACCAACCCCGGCGGTCATGGGCGCTCCCTGAGCGGCAAACGCAACGACCGGCCCCCATGGCCGTCGCACCGAACCAATTTATGGGCCTGCTTTCGCTGTTTTCTTCCCGCAAGGGCAACGACCCGGCACCAGAGCGTGCGCGGCGCCAGCGCACCGACCCGGGTGCAGGCATTGCCTCGTCGCGCCGCCTGGCCGAGGAATATGCCGACGATACGCTCGACCCTGAATTCCCGCATAAGCAGCGCGCACGCCGCCGCCTGATCGGCGCCGTGGTGCTGGTGGTGGCTGCCGTGATCGTGCTGCCCATCGTGTTCGAGACCAAGCCGCGGCCGGTGTCCGATGATGTCTCGGTAAAGGTAGCCAACGGCGTGTCGCAGAAGCCCCGCGTGGAGCCGCGCAAGGCCGATCCGCTGCCGCCCGCCCCGGCGGGGCGCAATGATGCCGCGGCGCTGGATGCCGGCGAGGAAATCGTCAGCGCGCCGCAGAAGCCCGCGGCCACTGCAGCCGCGGACAAGCCTGCACAGAAGGCCGAGGCCAAGGCGGAAGCCAGGCAGGGCAGCGGCAAGTACCTGATCCTGATCGGCGCCTTCTCCTCCGAAGAGCGGGCGAAGAACTGGCTGGCCAGGCTCAAGGCGAGCAAGGTGCCGGCTTACGTCGAAAAGAAAGTGCTGGCCGATGGCGAGCGCATCCTGCTGCGTGCCGGTCCCTTCAGCGACCGCGAAGCCGCCGACGCCGCCGACAAGCGCGTGCGCGCGGTGGGCCTGACCTCGCGGGTCGTGGAACAGTAAAGGGCCAGCGCGGCCGGTGCCTGGCGCGGCCGCAAGCAACGATGCAGCCGACTTTCTTCGATTACGCCGTGGTCTTCATCCTGCTCGCCTCCGCCATGCTGGGCGTGCTGCGCGGCCTGGTGCGCGAGGTGCTGTCGCTGATCGGCTGGGTGGTGGCGTTCTGGGTGGCGTTCCGTTACGGCGCGGTGGCCGCGGGCTGGATGCCCGAGTCGCTGCCCGGCGGCGAACTGGCCCGCCATGCGCTGGCCTTCGTGGTGCTGCTGATCGGCACCGTGCTCGGGGCCTCGCTGGCCGGCATGGTGGTCGGCCAGCTGCTGGAGAGCACCGGGCTCAAGCCGGCCGACCGCGGGCTCGGGCTGGTATTTGGATTGATGCGCGGCGCGCTGCTGGTGATGGTGATGGTCACGCTGGCCAGCCTCACCAAGCTGCCGGAAGAACCGTTCTGGCGCGACGCGGTAAGCCGCCCTTATGTGATGCAGGCCATGGATTCCGTCAAGCCATGGCTGCCGCCGGAGCTGGCGAAGTACGTCAAGACATGAAGCCGGGCATGGTGCCCGGTCGGTAGTACGCAGGCCTTTGGGTCCGGGGGATTTCCGGACCAGGCTGCGCCCCCTGATTCAAAGCCTTTCCTGGGAGCTTGGCAATGTGCGGTATCGTCGGTGTGGTTTCAGCCACGCCTGTCAACCAATTGATTTACGACAGCCTGCTGTTGTTGCAGCATCGCGGACAAGATGCTGCCGGCATCGCCACCGCCAACGGCAGTACCTTCCACATGCACAAGGCCAACGGCCTGGTGCGCGATGTCTTCCGTACCCGCAATATGCGCGGCCTGCCGGGTGCCGCCGGCATCGGCCAGGTGCGCTACCCGACCGCCGGCTCGGCGTCGAGCGAGGAAGAAGCGCAGCCGTTCTACGTCAACGCGCCGTACGGCGTGATCCTGGCGCATAACGGCAACCTGACCAACTGGCAGCAGCTGCGCGAAGAGATGTTCCGCCGCGACCGTCGCCACATCAACACGCACTCCGATACCGAAGTGCTGCTGAACGTGCTGGCCGACGAACTGCAGCGTGCCAGCAGCGGCATGGCGCTGGACCCGGACACCATCTTCACGGCAGTGAGCGGCCTGCACCGCCGCGTGCGCGGCTCGTATGCGATCGCCGCGCAGATCGCCGGCTATGGCATGCTGGCCGTGCGCGACCCGTTCGGCATCCGCCCGCTGTGCCTGGGCAGCATCGAGACCCCGACCGGCAAGGAATGGATGGTGGCGTCGGAGTCGGTGGCGCTGGAAGGCATCGGCTACAGGCTCGAGCGCGACGTGGCGCCGGGCGAGGCGATCTTCATCGACCTGGACGGCAAGCTCTACAGCAAGCAGTGCGCCGACAATCCGGTGCTGACGTCGTGCATTTTCGAGTATGTCTACCTGGCCCGTCCGGATTCGTGCATCGACGGCGTGCCGGTGTACGACGCGCGCCTGCGCATGGGCGACTACCTGGCCGAGAAGATCCGCGAGGAAGTGTCGGCCGGCGACATCGACGTGGTGATGCCGATCCCCGATTCCAGCCGCCCGGCTGCGATGCAGGTGGCCAACCGCCTGGGCGTGAACTACCGCGAAGGCTTCTTCAAGAACCGCTACGTCGGCCGCACCTTCATCATGCCCGGCCAGGCTGTGCGCAAGAAGTCGGTGCGCCAGAAGCTCAACGCCATGGGCGTCGAGTTCAAGGGCAAGAACGTGCTGATCGTCGACGACTCGATCGTGCGCGGCACGACCTCGTTCGAGATCGTGCAGATGGCGCGCGACGCCGGCGCCAACAAGGTGATCTTCGCCTCGGCCGCGCCGCCGGTGAAGTTTCCCAACGTGTACGGCATCGACATGCCGACCCGCAGCGAACTGGTGGCGCATGGCCGCACGCACGAGGAGATCGCGAAGATCATCGGCGCGGACAAGCTGGTGTACCAGGACGTGGAAGCGATGAAGCAGGCGGTGCGCGACATCAATCCGGCGCTGCGGGACTTCGACGCGTCGTGCTTCGATGGCCGCTATATCACCGGCGATATCGACGAGGCCTACCTGGACCGCCTGGAAACGGCGCGCAGCCTGGCCGACCGCGAAGGCACCAACGGCGACGGTGGCGAGCGCTCGCAACTGCACCTGCAGCGCTCCGGCGGCAACGAGTAAGCTGCGCCGCCGCTGTCCGCGCGTTGACGAATGCGGAGCCCGGCCGTAACATGGCCGGGCGTCGATTTGATAGTCAGCTTGCGGACGCGGGTCCAGCCCGAAACAGCTAAAGAGATGGCGGTCAGCAATGTTTGCCGATGCGCGCAGCCCTCAGGGTGCATGCGCAATGGGCCGACCACCCGCCACAGCCTGCCGAAGGCCTCCGCAGAACAGCAAGCCCGTCGATCCGACTACCCGATCGCACGGGCTTTTTTCATGGCCGGCCGCCACGCGGTTGCTGGTCGAAACCATTGCACTCGCGCGGGTACGACCGCGCCACCAGCATGAACGAACCGCTCAATCCCGAATCGCTCGGCATCGATACTCTCGGCGTGCGCGCCGGCACGCTGCGCAGCGAATTCATGGAGCATTCCGAGGCCATGTACCTGACCTCGAGCTTCTGCTTCAACAGCGCCGCCGAGGCCGCCGAACGCTTCGCCAACTCGGAAGAGGGCTTCACCTACTCGCGCTTCACCAACCCGACTGTGTCGATGTTCCAGTCGCGGCTGGCCGCGCTGGAAGGCGCGCAGGCCTGCATGGCCACGGCCTCGGGCATGAGCGCGATCCTGTCGGTGGTGCTGTCGTCGATGCAGGCGGGCGACCACCTGGTCAGCTCGCGCGCGATCTTCGGCTCGACCATGACGCTGTTCGGCAATATCTTCTCGAAGTTCGGCGTCGACACCACCTTCGTCGATCCGAGCGACCTGAACGCATGGCGCGCCGCGGTGCGTCCGAACACGAAGCTGTTCTTCCTGGAAACGCCGTCGAACCCGCTGACCGAAGTCGCCGACATCGCCGCCGTGGCCGATATCGCCCACGACGCGAACGCGCTGTTGGTGGTCGACAACTGCTTCTGTTCGCCGGCGCTGCAGCAGCCGATGAAATTCGGCGCCGACATCGTGGTGCATTCGGCCACCAAGCATATCGACGGCCAGGGCCGCGTGCTGGGCGGCGCGGTGCTGGGCTCGCACGACTTCATCATGGGCAAGGTGTTCCCGTTCGTGCGCACCGCGGGCCCGACGCTGTCGGCGTTCAACGCCTGGGTGCTGCTCAAGGGCCTGGAGACGCTGGCGATCCGCATGGAGCGCCATTCGGCCAGCGCGCTGGCGCTGGCGCAGTTCCTGGAATCGCATCCGGCAGTGGCGCGGGTGTTTCACCCGGCGCTGAAGTCGCACCCGCAGCACGAGATCGCCATGCGCCAGCAAAGCGGCGGCGGCGCGATCGTGTCGTTCGAGCTCAAGGGCGCCACGCCCGAGCAGCAGCGTGCCAATGCTTGGCGCGTGATCGACAACACCCGCGTGTGCTCGATCACCGGCAACCTGGGCGACACCCGCACCACCATCACGCACCCGTACACCACCACGCATGCGCGCGTGAGCCCGGAGGCCAAGGCGGCCGCGGGCGTGGGTGAAGGGCTGATCCGGCTGGCGGTGGGCCTGGAGTCGGTGGAGGACCTGAAGGCCGATCTGCTGCGCGGCCTAGGCGAGTGAGGGGGCGCTGACTTCCCTTATTGCGAGGGCTGCGCGGGCTCCGCGGGCTGCGAGGCCTGCGCGGGCTGGGGCGGCGGCGGGTCGTCGCCGCCGGCCACGGCTTTCACACCCGCTGCGGTCACGTCATAAGTGGTCGAGGCGACGCTGACCGCGGCGGAGCCCACGGTGGCTACCGTCGATACTGCGGCGCTGCCGACGGCCATGGTGGCGCCGACCACCATGCATCCGGACAGCATGGCAGTTGCCAACGCGGTTCCCAGCGCCAGGGCGATGCGCTGCAAGGTGGCGGGTTCTCCGCTATCGTTGCGCACGGAACGACGCAACGGGAAATTTCGATATGGCATGGACACTACTGGCCCTCGCGGGGCTGTTCGAGGTGGTGTGGGCCATCGGGCTCAAGTACGCCGACGGATTCACGCGGCTGGTGCCGAGCGTCATCACGCTCGCCGGCATGGCGATCAGCGTGGTACTGCTGGCGTTGGCATTGCGTCACATTCCGGTGGGCACCGGCTATGCGGTCTGGACCGGCATCGGTGCGGTCGGCACCGCGATCCTCGGCATCATACTCTTCAACGAGCCGGCCACTGCCGCGCGGCTCGGCTGCATCGGCCTGATCGTGTGCGGGATTGCCGGGCTCAGGCTGGTGGGCAGCGCCTGAGGCCGGCGGTTTTCATTCAGCGCAACAGGCGCCTGCGCAGCAGGATCAGCGAGGCGACCAGTGCCACCACCGCATAGGCGGCCAGCACGCCGACATGCAGGCCGACGTCGTCGAGCGGGCGGCCCAGCATCAGCGGCCGGATCAGCGCCACCGCATGCGACAGCGGCAGCATCTTGGTTGCCGCCTGCACACCTTCGGGCAGCTGCTCCAGCGGGAAGAACACGCCCGACAGCAGCAGCATCGGCGTCATCACCAGTGTCTGGTAGAACATGAAGAAGTCGTAGCTCGGCGCCAGCGCGGTGACGATCATCGCCAGCGCGGCAAAGGCGATGCCGGCCAGCACGATCACCGGCAGCGCCAGCAGCGCGCCCGGCATCTGCGCATAGCCGAGCGCGCCTGCCACCAGCATGATCGCCAGCCCGGACAGCACCGCCTTGCTGGCGGCCCAGAAAATCTCGCCCAGCACCACGTCGCCCAGCGTCAGCGGCGCGTGCATGATCGCCTCCCAGGTACGCTGCACGTGCATGCGCGAGAAGGCCGAGTACATCGACTCGAAGCTGGCCGACATCATCACGCTCGATGCGGTGGTGCCCGCGGCGAGGAAGGCGATATACGACACGCCGCTGACCTCGCCCACCATCAGCCCCAGCCCGAAGCCGAGGCCGAACAGGTAGATCATCGGGTCGGCCAGGTTGCCGATCATCGACGGGATGGCCAGCTTCTTCCACACCATGTAGTTGCGGTACCAGACCATCATCCAGTTGCGCAGGTTGCGCGGCAGCAGCGGCTGCGGATAGGTCTGGCGCACGCCTGTGGCCGCGGTGCCGCGTGCGGTCACGGGAGGGGCGCTATCGGAGGTATCCGCGCGGGGATCCTGTTCGCTCATGTCAGTGCCTCGGGTTCAGTCCCGCATCTCGCGGCCGGTCAGCTTGAGGAACACGTCCTCCAGGTTGGCCGGGCGGTGCAGGTAGCGCACGCCGCTCCTGCCGTGCAGCGCCGCCAGCAGCGGGGCGGGCTCGCGCACGTAGCAGAACAGCGTCTCGCCGCTCATTTCGGTGCGCTGCGCCAGCGGCGTCAGGCTGCCGCGCAGCGTGTCCAGTTCATCGCCATAGACTTCCACCACATCGCAGCCGATCTGGCTGTCGATCAGTTCGTGGGGCTTGCCTTCGGCAATCTTGCGGCCGCCGTCGATCACGCACAGGTAGTTGCACAGCCGTTCGGCCTCTTCCATGAAGTGCGTGGTCAGCAGGATGGTCTTGCCGCTGGCCATCAGCGACTTGAGCCGCTCCCAGATCAGGTGGCGCGCCTGCGGGTCCAGGCCGGTGGTGGGCTCGTCCATCACCAGCAGGTCGGGATCGTTGATCAGCGCGCGCGCCACGGTCAGGCGCCGGCGCATGCCGCCGGAGAGGTCGCGCACCTGGGCATCGGCACGGTTCTCCAGCCGGGCGAATTCCAGCAGCATCGGCACGCGCCGCTCGATCTCGGCCGACGACAGCCCGAAGTAGCGCCCGAAGATGCGCAGGTTCTCGATCACCGAGAAGTCCGGGTCGAGGTTGTCGAACTGCGGCACCACACCCACGCGCATGCGCGCCTGCGGCGCGCGCTCGGGGATGGGTTCGCCGCACAGCGTCAGCGTGCCGGCCATGGGCGTGGTCAGGCCCAGCAGCAGGCGCAGCGTGGTGGTCTTGCCGGCGCCGTTGGGGCCGAGCAGGCCGAAGCACTGGCCGCGAAACACCTGGAGATCGAGGTCGTCGACCACGACCGTGTCGCCGTATTGCTTGCGCACCTTGCGCAACTCGAGGATGGCAGTCAAGGCAGGGTCCCATCAGGGTCAAACAAGGCGCCACGAAGGCGCAATATCCGCCATTATGCCGGTCATCGGCGCAACGCTCAGGTGGCGCAGTGCAGCAAAAGCCGCGAAGGCAGGGGGAGGGGCACGCCCTGCGCGCGGGCATAAAAAAACCGCCAGCGAACTGGCGGTTTTTTTGCGAAGCTTGCCCGAATCAGTACATCTTCTTCGGCAGCATCTGCATGCGCAGGCGCTTGCGCAGGCGCGCTTCGGCGGCCTTCTTCTTGCGCTTGCGCTCGGTCGTCGGCTTCTCGTAAGCGGTACGGCTCTTGAGTTCAACGATCAGGCCAGTCTGCAGAATGGCGCGACGGAAGCGGCGCATTGCAACTTCAACGGGCTCACCGGGTTTCAAGACGATCTTAGTCAATTCAGTCCTTTAGGGGGTTGCCGCGGTAGCGGCTGGTTCACACGGGGGGAAACTGCGGTCGCCGGAGCGACTGGTATTGCACGCCGGGCTAGGCCCGGGTGCGCCCCCGCGAACCTGAAAGATGTGGACGTTTCAGTCCGTGCAGCCAGTGTCAGGGGTGATAGCGCCAGGTCCAAATACAACTGGAGCCTGACAGTACCGGTTTCCATGAATGCTATACGCCCGTAACTATGGCATGTATACGACGGCACTGTCAAGAATGCTGTGCAATGCGCAACTGCGGCTGGAGCGCGGTCGGGGCAAATAGTCGCCTTCAGGCCACATCGCTCGTATTCCCAAACGCCATACTGCCAGCGTGCCACGGCCAGCGTGACCAGTGTGCGGCGCCCGCCGCCTGCGTGGCACAATCTGGCTGCGCCCCTGCCGCCGCCAGGTAAGGGCGCTCACCATGCCTGAGCCGCGCCAATCCGATCACCGCCCCGACCCCGACCACCTGCTGCAGCGCATGCAGGCCGCCGGCGAGCGCGCCGCGCGCGGCAGGTTGCGCATTTACTTCGGCGCCTCGGCCGGGGTGGGCAAGACCTTCGCCATGCTGGCGGCGGCGCGCGCCCAGGGCGAGCAGGGCACCGACGTGGTGGTCGGCGTGGTTGAATGCCATGGCCGCGCCGAGACCGAGGCGCTGGCCGAAGGCATCGAGCGCGTGCCGCCGCGCAGCATCGCTTACCGCGGCCGCACGCTGCAGGAATTCGATCTCGACGCGGCACTCGCACGGCATCCCGCGCTGATCCTGGTGGATGAGCTGGCGCATAGCAACGCGCCCGGCCGCCGCCACCCCAAGCGCTGGCAGGACATCGGCGAGCTGCTGTCGGCCGGCATCGACGTCTGGACCACGATCAACGTCCAGCACCTCGACAGCCTCAACGAGGCGGTGGCCGGCATCACCGGCATCCGCGTGCGCGAGACTGTTCCGGATGCGGTCTTCGACGATGCCGACGAAGTGGTGCTGGTCGACCTCCCGGCCGACGAACTGCTGCGCCGGCTGCGCGAAGGGCGCGTGTACGTGCCCGAGCAGGCGCGCCACGCGGTGCACAACTTCTTCCGCAAAGGCAACCTGATCGCATTGCGCGAACTGGCGCTGCGCCGCACCGCCGACCGTGTCGACGACGACGTGCGCGCCTATCGGCAGGAAGCCTCGATCGAACCGGTCTGGCGCACGCGCGAAGCGGTGCTGGCCTGCATCGGCCATGGCAGCGATGCCGCGCAGGTGGTGCGCAGCGCGCGCCGGCTGGCGGGGCAGCTCGATTGCGATTGCCATGTGGTGACGGTGGCGGTGCCGCGGCTCGCGCCGGTGCCCGATGCGCAGCGCGAAGGGCTCGACGAGGCGATGCGGCTGGCCGAGGCACTGGGCGCGCGCACCGAGACGCTGGCCGGCAGCGATATGGTGGCCGCGGTGGCCGGCTATGTGCGACGGCACAACCTCACTAAAGTGGTGATCGGCCGCACGCCGGCGCGCTGGGCTGCCGACGATACCTCGGTGCTCGGACGCGGACGCACCCTGCTGGCGCGCGCGCTGGCGCCGTGGCTGGGCGCACGCGCCTGGCTGTTCGGGCGGACCAGCTCTGCCGATGCGCTCGCCAGCGCGTGTCCCGAAATCGATGTGATCCGCGTAGCGGCGGACAGCCGCCACCATGACGTGCCTGTCGACGCGCGCGCGTTGCCGGGCACCGAGCCACCGCAGGACGAAGCCCGGCCCTCGCACCTGGCCGGCCTGCTGTGGGCCGTGGTCTGGTGCGCCGGCGCCACTGCGCTGTCGGCGCTGGCGCGGCCCTGGTTCGACCTGGTCAATATCGCCATGCTGTTCCTGCTGGCGGTGGCGGGCGTGGCGCTGCGGCACGGCCGCGCCGCCGGGGCGTTCGCATCGGTGCTGGCAGTCGGGTCCTTCGATTTCTTCTTCGTGCCGCCGAAGCTGTCGTTTGCCGTCAGCGACGTGCAGTACCTGGTGACCTTCCTGGTGATGCTGTCGGTCGGACTGGTGATCGGCCAGTTGACGGCCGGCCTGCGCGAGCAGGCCCAGGTCGCGGTGCAGCGCGAGACCGACGCGCGCACGCTGTACGAGCTGGCGCGCGAGCTGTCGGCGGCGCTGACCGACACGCAGATTGTCGCTATCGCCAGCCGCTTCCTGCGCGCGGCATTCGATGCGCGTGCGGCCTTCTTCCTGGTCGGCGCGGACGGCCGGCTGGGGCCGGGGGTCGTCGGTACCGAGGCGGCCGGCGCGGGGCAGAGCGATGCGATCGACCACGTGCTGGCGCAATGGGTGTTCGATCACGGCCAGCCCGCCGGCACCGGCACCGACACGCTACCCTCCGGCACGGTGCTGTACCTGCCGCTGAAGGCGCCGATGCAGGTGCGCGGCGTGCTGGCGGTGGAGCCGCACACCTGGCGCGCGTTTGCCGAGCCCACGCTGCGCCGGCAGGTCGACGTCTTCGCCACGCTGATCGCGATTGGGATCGAGCGGCTGCACTATGTCGAGGTCGCGCAGCAGGCGCTGCTGACGATGGAATCCGAGCGCCTGCGCAGCTCGCTGCTGGCCGCCGTCTCGCATGACCTGCGCACGCCGCTGACCAGCCTGATCGGCATGGCCGAGACCCTGCAGCGCGGCACGCCGCCGCTGTCAGCTGACATTGCGGATACCGTGGCCGCCATGCGCGACCAGGCGCGGCGCATGCATGCGATGGTCGCCAACCTGCTCGATATGGCGCGGCTGCAGGGCCGCAATGTGGCGCTGCGCAAGGAATGGCAATCGTTCGAGGAGCTGGCCGGCGCCGCGCTGGCGTCCTTGCACGATGCGCTCGCGCGCCACCGTGTGGTGGTCGCGGACCTGTCCGCACTGCCGTTGGTGGAATGCGACGGCGTGCTGATGGAACGCGTGCTGTGCAACCTGCTGGAGAACGCGGCCAAGTACACCGCGCCGGGCACCGAGATCCGCGTGCGCGGCGATGTCTCCGACGACGCCGTGCACCTGGTGGTCGAGGACGAAGGCCCCGGCGTGCCGGCCGGCATGGCGCGGCAGGTGTTCGAGAAATTCACGCGCGGCGAGCGCGAATCCGCCACCGCCGGCGTTGGCCTGGGGCTGGCCGTGTGCGAGGCCATCGTGCACGCGCACGGCGGCAGCATCCGGGTCGAGCCGGTGCATCCGCAGGCGGAGAGCGGCAGCCCGGGCGCCCGTTTCGTGGTGACCCTGCCGCGCGGCAATCCCCCGGTGCTGGAGCCGGAACCCGCCGGCATGCCGGCCTGACCTCACAACCCTTCAAGGACCCGACAAGCAATGCCCTTCGAGTTCGCGCCCACGGTGCTGCTGGTGGAAGACGAGCCCCATATCCGCCGCTTCGTGCGCGCGGCGCTGCAGGACGAGGGCTGCACCGTGCATGAGGCCGAAACGCTGCAGCGCGGCCTGATCGAGGCCGGCACGCGCCAGCCCGACCTGGTGATCCTGGATCTCGGCCTGCCCGACGGCGACGGCGTATCGATGATCGGCGAGCTGCGCACCTGGACCGAAGTGCCGGTGCTGGTGCTGTCCGCGCGCACCGACGAGTCCGAAAAAATCCGCGCGCTCGACGCCGGCGCCGACGACTACCTGACCAAGCCCTTCGGCGTGGGCGAACTGGTGGCGCGCCTGCGCGTACTGCTGCGCCGGCATGCGCGCAGCGGGGCGCACGGCAAGGCGCAGGTGGCGTTCGGCGAGATCGCCGTGGACCTGGCCAACCGGCAGGTCACGCGCGCGGGCGAGCCGGTGCACCTGACGCCAATCGAATACCGGCTGCTGGCTGTGCTGCTGGCGCATCGCGGCAAGGTCATGACCCACCGCGAGCTGCTGCGCGAGGTGTGGGGGCCGTCGCATGCCGAAAGCAGCCAGTACCTGCGCGTCTATATGGGCCACCTGCGCCACAAGCTGGAGGCGGATCCCGCGCGCCCGGCCTACCTGCTGACCGAGATCGGCGTGGGCTACCGCTTCGCCGGCTAGCCCAGGCATTACGCTCTGGGCACTTCTTTGCCGATCACGCCCCGCGTGAGGCCGGCGCTCGCCCTGCCATTCCTCCCGGTAAACCCGCAACGGCCCCGAAATCGTTTGACGGACTAATTCATATGTATAAACTGTTATTCATAAATATGAATTTATCGTCGTCCCATGGCGAACCCCGACAGGAGCACAGCGTGCAGGACAGTCCGGTTTATTTCATCTCGACCGACGAGGTCGAGGGCTACCACCCCGCCAACCATGTCGGCACGCTCAACCGCCGGCTGATCGGGCCCGAGACCGTAGGCTCGCGCCATCTCGAGGTGATCCACGGCACCATCGAGAAGGGCAAGGGCGCGCTGCCGCACGCGCATCCCGGCATCGAGCAGGTCTGCTACGTGCTGGAAGGCCGCGCCGTGGCCGAGGTAGGCGGCCAGCGCAAGGAACTGGGTCCGGGCGACTGCTGTTTCTTCCCGCCGGACGAGATGCACGTGTTCACGGTGGTCAGCGACGAACCGGCCAAGATTCTCGTCATCTATTCCCCACCATATGAGGAATCCCCCGAGCGCGTGATACGGCCCGCCTGAGATGCGGCCGGCCACGGCAAGGGTTCATATAACTACAGGAGACAACAACCGTGAAGTCCATCAAGAACGCCTTTGCCAGCCTGGTGCTCGGGTGCACCGCCGCGCTGGCGCCGCTGGCTGCCACGGCTGCCGACGAATTCCCGTCCAAGCCGCTGCGCCTGGTGGTCCCGTTCGCCGCCGGCAGCGGCACCGACGCCGTTGCGCGCCTGACCGCCAAGTCCCTGGGCGAGTCGCTGCATCAGCCGGTGGTGGTGGACAACAAGCCCGGCGCCAACGGCACCATTGCCGCCGAGTTCGTGGCCAAGGCCCCGGCCGACGGCTACACGCTGTTCATGACCACCAACACCACGCACTCGGCCAACCCCTCGCTGATGAAGCAGCTTCGCTATGACCCGGTCAAGGATTTCACGCCGGTCTCGCGCATGGGCAACCTGCCGTTCATGCTGGTGGTCAATCCGCAACTGCCGGTGAAGACGCTGCGCGAATTCATCGACTACGCCAAGGCGCACCCGGGCATGAGCTACGCCAGCGGCAACAGCACCGGCATCGTCGCCGGCGCCACGCTGTCGAAGATGGCCGGACTGAAGATGCTGCACGTGCCGTACAAGAGCACGCCACCGGCCATGACCGACGTGATGGGCGGCCAGGTGCAGGCGATGTTCGTCGACTTCGCCGCCGGCATCGCCAACGTGCGTGCCGGCAAGCTGCGCGCGCTGGCCGTGACCACGGCGCAGCGCAGCGCGCTGCTGCCCGACCTGCCGCCCGTAGCCAGCGCAACCGAGCTCAAGGGATTCGATATCACCTCCTGGAACGGCGTGTTTGCCCCGGCCGGCGTGCCCGCGCCGGTGGTGGAGCGGCTCAACCGCGAGCTGGTCGCCATTGCCACCAGCAAGCAGCATGCGGCGCAGTTCCACGCGCTGGGCTTCGAGCCGTTCGGCAGCACACCGGCGGAGCTCAGCCAGTTTGTCGTGGCCGAGCTGCAGAAGTGGTCGCGCCTGGTGAAGGACGCGGGCATCCAGCCGGAATGAGCGCGCAACTGACAACCAGACTCCACAGGTAACGCATATGAATTTCGATCTCTCCGAAGACCAGGCATCGATCGTCGAGGCCGTGCAGCAGGTCTGCACGCAGTTCGACATGGAGTACTGGGACCGGCTCGACAAGTCCGCCACCTACCCGCACGAGTTCTACAAGACGCTGTGCGAAGGCGGCTGGCTGGGCGTGGCGATGCCCGAGGCCTTCGGCGGCGCCGGGCTGGGCATCCTCGAGGCGGCGCTGGTGATGCAGACCATCTCGCAGTCGGGCGCGGGCATGACCGGCGCGTCAGCGGTGCATATGAACGTGTTCGGCCTGAACCCGGTGGTGGTGTTCGGCACCGACGAGCAGAAGGGCCGCTTCCTGCCGCCGCTGATTGCCGGCAAGGAGAAGGCCTGCTTCGGCGTGACCGAGCCCGACGCGGGCCTGGACACGACCAAGCTCAAGACCTTTGCGCGCAAGGTGCCGGGCGGCTATTCGGTGAGCGGGCGCAAGATCTGGATCTCGACCGCGCAGGTGGCCGACCGCATGCTGCTGCTGGCGCGCACCACGCCGCTGGAGTCGGTGAAGAGATCGACCGAAGGGCTGTCGCTGTTCTACACCAAAGTCGACCGCAGCAAGATCGAGATCCGCGAGATCGACAAGATGGGCCGCGCCGCCGTCGATACCAACATGCTGTTTATCGACGACCTGTTTATCCCGGAGGAAGACCGCATCGGGGAAGAGGGCAAGGGCTTCGAGTACATCCTGCACGGATTGAATCCGGAGCGCATCCTGATCGCCGCCGAGGCCATCGGGCTGGGCCGAGCGGCGCTGGCGATCGCCACGCAGTACGCCAAGGAGCGGGTGGTGTTCGGCCGCCCGATCGGCATGAACCAGGGCGTGCAGCATCCGCTGGCGCAGGCCTGGATGCAGCTGGAATCGGCCAACCTGATGATGCTCAAGGCCGCCGCGCGCTATGACGCCGGCCAGTCCTGCGGCGCCGAAGCCAATGCGGCCAAGTACCTCGCCGCCGAGGCCGGCCACAATGCCTGCCAGACCGCGATCCTGACGCTGGGCGGCATGGGCTATTCGCGCGAGTACCGCGTGGAGCGGCTGCTGCGCGAGTCGTATATCCCGCGCATCGCGCCGGTCAGCCCGCAGCTCATCATGTGCTTCATTGCCGAGCGCGTGCTGGGTTTGCCCAAGTCGTACTGAACGGGAGCGACGATGCCAGACGAACAAGCGCAGGTTCCCGCCGCCACTGGTCCGCTGGCCGGCATCCGCGTGATCGACATGACCTCGGTCGCGATGGGGCCGTATGCGACCCAGATCCTCGGCGACATGGGCGCCGAAGTCATCAAGGTCGAACCGCCCGCCGGCGACGTGTTCCGGCATGCCGAGCCGGCGCGGCACGCCGCGATGGGCGCCAGCTTCCTGAATCTGAACCGCAACAAGCAGTTCGTCGTGCTGGACGTGAAGCAGCCGGAAGACCTGGCCGCGTTGAAGGCGTTGATCGCCACGGCCGATGTCTTTGTCTCCAACGTGCGGCCGCAATCGCTGCGCAAGCTCGGGCTGGACTATGCCTCGCTGCGCGCGGACCATCCGCGGCTGATCTACTGCGGCGCTTACGGCTATTCGGAGGAGGGCCCCTACGCGGGCGCGCCGGCGTTCGACGACATCATCCAGGCGCGCAGCGGCATGGCGCAGTTCCAGGGCGCTAATTCAAACGAGGGGCCGCAGTACGTCAACACCATCCTGGCCGACAAGGTGGCCGGGCTAACCGTGGCCTACGCGATCCCGATGGCGCTGTACGAGCGCGAGCGCTCCGGCCAGGGCCAGGCCATCGAGGTGCCGATGTTCGAGACGCTGGTGTCCTTCCTCGCCACCGAGCAACTGGCCGGGCAGACCTTCATCCCGCCGCTGGGGGCGGCCGGCTATCCCCGCGTGATGTCGGCGCACCGCAAGCCCTACCGCACGCGCGACGGCCATATCGCACTGCTGCCTTATACCAGCGCGCAATGGCTGCGCTTCTTCGATGTCTCGGGCCATGCGCAACTGGCGCGCGACCCGCGCTATGCCACGCCGGCCGCGCGCAGCGCCAATATCGATGCGCTCTACGCCACCCTGGCCGAGATCGTCGCGCAACGCACCACCGCGGAGTGGCTGGACCTGCTGCGCGATGCCGATATCCCGCACAGCGAAGTGCCGCACTTCGACAGCCTGGCCGATGACCCGCACCTGCGCGCCACCGGCATGATGTTCGAGTATGACCACCCGAGCGAAGGCCGGCTGCGCGGCGTGGGGATCCCTACGCGCTTCTCGCGCACGCCGGGCAATATCCGCCGCTGGCCGCAGGCCTTGCCGCAAGCCGAAGACGGGGACGGCTGACCCGCCTTGCCGGACGGCGCCGCCGCGTACAATCCCGGCCAACGGATACTGAAGTCGAGGAAGCCAAACGATGGCAGAAAACGAAGCGGCCGAGAAATCCGGTTACGCCAGCGTCAAGACCGCGCTGCGCGTGATCGAGATCATGGAGATCTATGCGCGCGAAGGGCGCTCGCTGACGCTGACCGAGCTGGCCAAGCTGCTGGGCGCGCCCATGTCGAGCTGCCTGGGGCTGATCCGCACGCTGGCCTCGCTCGGCTACCTGTACGAAACCGGCCGCCGCCAGGGCTACTACCCGACGCGCCGGCTGCTCGATATCGCCCAGCGTATCGCTCGCAACGACCCGCTGCTCGAACGCGTGCAGCCGGTGCTGGAGTCGCTGCGCGACACCACCGGCGAGACGGTGATCTTTGGCAAGCTGCAGGATGACGGACGGGTGCTGTACCTGGAGGTGCGCGAGTCCGCCAATCCGGTGCGCTATATCGCTGCGCCGGGCGAACTGCGCGATGCGCATGTGAACTCCATCGGCCGCGCCATCCTCGGCGCGATGCCCGCGGCGACGCGCGCCGAACTGCTGGAAGGCGTGTCGTTTGCCTCGCGCACGGCGCGCACCGTGGCTTCGGTGCAGGCATTCGAAGCCGCGATGCAGCAATGGCAGGCGCAAGGGTGGTATCCGAATTTCGGCGAGTCGTTCCCGGACCTGGGGGCCATCGCCACTCCCGTGACCATTGGCGGGGCAACCTATGGCTTGTCGGTGGCGGGGCCGCTGCATCGGGTCGAACTCAATGCAATGGGCATTGTGGAGGCGCTGAAGATCGCCGGGGACTCGCTGCAGGGATAAGCAGGGAAGGGACGCGGGCATTGCGGCAGTGCTGTCGGCCGCCGTGATTGCCTGCGGTAGAAATGCAAAGCACAAAACGAAAAAGCCCGGTGCATATGCACCGGGCTTCCGTATCGGTTGGCTCCCCGACCTGGGCTCGAACCAGGGACCTGCGGATTAACAGTCCGTCGCTCTACCGACTGAGCTATCGGGGAACAGCTGAGAAAGAAATTATAGCCAGTTTCTCTTTTCTTCGTCAACACCTTTTCGACGTATTGTTCTTGTCGCCAGGTGTCTGGAAGCTTCCGGCTTGCTGCGTTTCACGATGGTGAAGGGCATCTCTGCTGGCTTCAGGCCTTCGCGTTCAACAGCGAGGCCGCATTATAGCCACGCTTTCTGATTTGTGCCAGAAAAAACCGCCTCACGGCGGTTTCTGCGGCACCTGATCGTGGCAATCGCCAGCCGGTCAGTCGAACACCGGCGATTCCACGCCGAGGATCTTGTGCAGCTTCGGCGAGGTGGTGGTGTACTGCATGTGGATCTTCTTCTCGGGGAAGATATACGGCGCAGCACCGAACGCGGCCAGCGCAGCCTCGTGGAAGCCCGACAGGATCAGCTTCTTCTTGCCGGGGTAGGTGTTGATGTCGCCCACCGCGAAGATGCCCGGGATGTTGGTCTCGAACTTCTCGGTGTCCACCTTGATCTGCTTGCGCTCCAGGTCCAGGCCCCACTCGGCGATCGGGCCGAGCTTGGGCGACAGGCCGAAGAACACCAGCAGGTCATCCAGCGGCAGGCGGCGGGTCACGCCGTCGGCGCCGGTCACCTTGATCTCGGTGAGCACGCCGTCCTTCTCTTCATAGCCGCCGATCTGGCCGACCACGAACTGCATTTCCAACTGTTCGCACAGTTCCTTCATCTTGGCGACCGAGGCGGGCGCGGCGCGGAAGCCGTCGCGGCGGTGGATCATCACCACCGACTCGGCCTTGCCGACCAGGTCCAGCGTCCAGTCCAGCGCGGAGTCGCCGCCACCGACGATCACCAGATTGCGGCCATGGAATCGGCTCGGATCCTTGACGCGGTAGAACAGCTGCTTGCCGTCGAACTTGTCGAGGCCCTCGACCTTCAGCGTACGCGGCTGGAACGAGCCCACGCCGGCGGCGATGAAGATGGTCTTGGTGATAAAGCGGGTTCCGAGCGAGGTCTCGACGAAGAAGCGGCCGTCTTCACGGCGCTCGACCACGGCGACTTCCTGGCCCAGGTGGAAGGTGGGCTCGAACGGCTCGATCTGCTTGAGCAGGTTGTCGGTCAGTTCCTGGCCGGTGCAGATGGGCACGGCCGGGATGTCATAGATGGGCTTGTCCGGATACAGCTCCACGCACTGGCCGCCGACCACCTTCAGGGAATCGATGACGTGCGCCTTGATTTCAAGCAGGCCCAGCTCGAAGACCTGGAACAGGCCCACCGGACCGGCACCGACGATCAGCGCGTCGATTTCCAGCGGCTGGCCGCCGGCGGGGTTGCCGCCTTCGACCTGCCTGGTCGTGTCGGCAACGGGATTTGGAATGCTCAAGTCCATATTCGTCCTGATACGTTGGTGGGGCACCGTGTGCCCGGTATTGCGGAAAGCGCGTGGGGACGGCTTTCTTTTTCGTGTCAGCGCTGCAGGTACTGCAGCTTGTCGGTGGCGTCCTTCCATTCCTCGGCCTCGGCCAGCGGGGCCTTGGTCTTGGTAATGGAGGGCCATGCGCGCGCCAGCTCGGCGTTCAGGTCAATGAACTGCTGCTGGTCGCCCGGAACGTCTTCCTCGGCGTAAATGGCATTCACCGGGCATTCGGCCACGCAAACGGCGCAGTCGATGCACTCATCCGGGTCGATGGCCAGGAAGTTGGGGCCTTCGCGGAAACAATCGACCGGACACACGTCAACGCAGTCTGTGTAGCGGCAACGGATGCAGGATTCGGTGACAACGTGAGTCATTTCGGTTCCAGGAAAACAGGTCGGCTTTTAATGGGAAACTGTTAGGGCCGCTTCTTGCCGGCGGACGCGCCCCATCTGCAACGGTTGCAGCATGGGCTGGACGAGCGCCGGCCGAGGCCTTTCGGAAGCCGATATTGTAGCCGAGCCTTCCGGCAAGGATAGCGGGTCTATATAGCCGGATCAGATAGTTTTCTTATTTCTTTATGTGCTTTTGATCCAACGCATGGCGGCCGGCTGGCGCGCCGGCGCGTCCCGGCGCATGATGGAGGCCGCCTGCATGTCACATGTATCCGGCCGGGAGACCCATATGCCACGCCAGCCTAGCCGTTTCCGTCCTGCCCGCCTGCGGCGCCATGCCGCGGTCCTGCCTGTGCTTGTGCTGTGGACGGCATTTTGCTCGCACATCGATCCCGTCTCCGCACAGACCCTGGCCCAGCCCGGCATGGCCGACAGCGTGGTGTCGCGCCTGGTGGCGTGGCGCGCCCGTTCCGATGCGCCGGTCGCGCTGCCAGCCCTGACCGCGTTCGACTGGGACCACTTCAGCGTGACCGACTCGCCCGCGGGCGACGCCATCGCCCATTGCGGCCGCGCCGGCCTGATGCCGTGCGGGCCCGAGTTGCAGCCGCAGCCAGGCGACCGGGTCCAGGTGCTGCGCTTCGAGCGCGCGGGCACGCCGGTCTACACCGAGCGCATCCTGGCCGGCGACGGCGCTTTTGCCGAGCCCTTGCCGCAGCAGGTGCCGCGCGGCGCCGCCACGCTGGTGTCGTGCGCCGGTGCGGACGGCCGCCAGCTCTGGTGCCTGCAGGGCAAGGCCAAGGGCAGGGCGACACCGCGGCGTCCGCAGCCGTTCCTCGACGGCGCCTGAGCGCCACGCGCGCAGGCAGACTTCGGTTAGCATGTCGGACTGACCCGGCATCGCCGTCTGGCTCGCTATGATCATCCAGTCTCTGCTCGACACCGACCTGTACAAGTTCACGATGATGCAGGTGGTGCAGCATCAGTTTCCGCAGGCACAGGTCGAATACCGCTTCAAGTGCCGCAACGCGGGCGTCGACCTGACGCCGTATATCGACGAGATCCGCGCCGAGGTGGCGCACCTGTGCCAGTTGCGCTTCACCGACGACGAACTGGCCTACCTGCGCGGGCTGCGCTTTATCAAGAGCGATTTCGTCGACTTCCTTGGCCTGTTCCACCTGAACGAGAAGTACGTGTCGGTGCGGCCGGCGCCGCAGGGCAACGGCGAGATCGAGATCTCGATCATCGGCCCGTGGCTGCATACCATCATGTTCGAAGTGCCGGTGCTGGCGATCGTCAACGAGGTCTATTTCCGCCGCACCCAGCCCCGGCCGGACCTCGCCGAAGGCCGCCGCCGGCTGGAAGACAAGCTGGCACTGCTGAAGACGCCGGAGGTCGCCGATTGCATCATCGCCGACTACGGCACGCGCCGGCGCTTCTCGCGCGACTGGCAGGAAGAGGTGCTGCTGACCATGCGGCGCGTGCTCGGGCCGCAGCTGGCCGGCACCAGCAACGTCCACTTTGCCCGCCTGCACAATATGGTGCCGCTCGGCACGATGGCGCATGAATACCTGCAGGCGTGCCAGGCGTTGGGGCCGCGGCTGCGCGATTCGCAGGTGTACGCGCTGGAGCGGTGGGCACGCGAGTACCGCGGCGACCTGGGCATCGCGCTGTCCGACACCTATGGCTTCGATGCCTTCCTGCGCGACTTCGACCTCTACTTCTGCAAGCTCTTCGATGGTGTGCGCCATGATTCCGGCGACCCGATGCTGTGGGGCGAGCGCATGGTCGCCCACTATGCCGTCAATCGCGTCGACCCGCGCACCAAGACGCTGATCTTCAGCGACAGCCTCGACATTCCGCGCGTGATCGAACTGTACGAGCGCTTCCATGGCCGGTGCCGGCTGGCCTTCGGCGTCGGCACCAACCTGACCAACGACCTGGGCTACACGCCGCTGCAGATCGTCATCAAGATGGTGCGCTGCAACGGGCAGCCGGTGGCCAAGCTGTCGGATACGCCGGAGAAGACCATGTGCGACGATGCCGGCTACCTTACCTACCTGCGTCAGGTGTTCTCGGTCAAGGCGGCGCCATAGCCGACTCAGCGCACGGCGGCCAACACTATAATCGGCGCATCGCATACCAGCCGCGCCCCGCGACAAGAACAACCAGGCCATATGGAAACCAACGACGCCCGCGACCGCATCTTTGCCCGCATCCGTGCCGCCCAGGGCAGGCCGGTCAGGCCGACCTCCGGCGAGCGCGAGGCGGTGGCTGACTACCTCGCGCGCCATCCGCAGGGCCCGCGGCCGATGCCCGCCGCCGACCTGACCGAGCATTTCCTGGCGCAGGCGCAGGCGCAGCGCATGGCCTCGACCGTCGATCGCGTGGCGACCATGGAGGAGGTGCCCGCCGCCACCGTGCGTTTTCTCGACAGCCTAAGCCTGGTCCACCGCGCGGTGGCCTGGGATGCGCTGGGCGCGCTGCCGTGGCAGGCCGCGGGAATCGAAGTGGAATGCCGGCCGCCGGTGCGCGAGGTCGAGGCCGACCACGATCATGGCGACCTGGTCGGCATCACCGGCTGCTTTTGCGCGATCGCTGAGACCGGTTCGCTGATGCTGCTGTCGGGGCCGACCACGTTTGCTTCGGCCGCGCTGCTGCCCGAGACCCATGTGGCGGTGGTGCCGCGCTCGCGCATCGTCGCGGGCCTGGAGGACGCCTTTGCGCTGGTGCGCAGCGAGCGCGGCGAGCTGCCGCGCGCCACCAATATCATCAGCGGCCCGTCGCGCACGGGCGATATCGAACAGACCATCGTGCTGGGCGCGCACGGCCCGTACCGCGTACATGTGATCCTGGTGGAGCAAGCCTGAGCGCTTGCTGACCCGCCGCAAGAAATGTGGCATCAGGCGCGTAGCCCAAGGGCGGCGCGCGAGGTGGTTGAATTACACTTGCAGGCTTGCCTTTGCGCACTGCCCCGGCGCGGCGGCAATGCGCAATGCGCTGATCAATGCTGCATTCCCGCCAAGGAGATCCTGCCTGATGCGACTTGCCACCGCGCTGTTGCCACTGCTGGCCATGCTGGCCGCCTTTCCCGTTTCCGCCCACGCGGCGGACCTCGACGGCGCCTCGCTGTCTCCGCTCTGGGGGCTGCCGTTCGCCGGCATCCTGCTGTCGATCGCGCTGTGGCCGCTGCTCGCGCCGAAGTTCTGGCATCACCACTACGGCAAGATCGCCGCGGGCTGGGGGCTGCTGTTCCTGCTGCCGTTCGCGCTGATGTTCGGCGCGCATGCGGCCACCGCCAGCGCGGTCCACGCGCTGCTGGCCGAGTACATCCCATTTATCGCGCTGATCGCCGCGCTCTACATCGTCGCCGGCGGCATCTGCGTGCGTGGCAACCTGCACGGCACGCCAAGGCTCAATACCGGCATCCTGGCGCTGGGCACGGTGCTGGCCAGCTTTATGGGCACCACCGGCGCGGCCATGCTGCTGATCCGGCCGCTGCTGCGCGCCAACGACAACCGCCGCCATGTGGCGCACGTGGTGGTGTTCTTTATTTTCCTGGTGGCCAACGCCGGCGGCGCGCTGACGCCGCTGGGCGACCCGCCGTTGTTCCTCGGCTTCCTGAAGGGCGTGGAGTTCTTCTGGACCATGCGCAATATCTACCTGGAGACGCTCTTTATCTGCGTGGTGCTGTTGGCGCTGTTCTACCTGGTCGACCGCCACTATTACCGCAACAAGGAAGAGGAACTGCCACCCCGCAGCGATCCGACGCCGGATTCGGGCGGCATCGCCATCGAAGGCAAGTTCAACTTCATGCTGCTGCTGGCCGTGATCGGGCTGGTGCTGATGAGCGGGCTGTGGAAGCCGGGCATCTCGTTCGACATCCTGGGCACCGAAGTGCTGCTGCAGGCCGCGGTGCGCGATGTGCTGCTGGTGGTGGTGGCAGTGGTGTCGCTGCTGGTCACGCCGCAATCCGCGCGCGCCGGCAATGAGTTCAACTGGGAGCCGATCCTGGAAGTGGGCAAGCTGTTCGCCGGTATCTTCCTGACTATCATCCCGGTGATCGCCATGCTCAAGGCCGGCACCGACGGCGCCTTCGCAGGCGTGATTCGCGCGGTCAGCGACAGCAACGGCCAGCCGGTCGACAGCATGTACTTCTGGGCCACCGGGGTGCTGTCCTCGTTCCTGGACAACGCGCCGACCTACCTGGTGTTCTTCAACACCGCCGGGGGTGACCCCGCCACGCTGATGACGCGCGATGCCTCGACGCTGGCAGCGATCTCGGCGGGTGCCGTATTCATGGGCGCGAATACCTATATCGGCAACGCGCCCAACCTGATGGTCAAGGCCATCGCCGAGAACCGCGGCGTGCGCATGCCGAGCTTCTTCGGCTATATGCTGTACTCGGGCATCTTCCTGGTGCCGCTGTTCGTCATCATGACCTTCCTTTTCTTCCACGTGTGATGCCATGAAGCCGTCCGTACTTGTCACCCGCGCCATCTATCCCGAAGTCATTGCGCACCTGGCGCAGTATTTCGATGTCGACGACAACCAGCAGGACGCGGTGCTCGACGCTGCTGCGCTGAAGGCGCGCCTGGCGGGCAAGGCCGGCGTGCTGGCCAACGCCGCCGACCGCATCGACGGCGACGTGATTGCGGGGCTGCCGTCGCTGCGTGCGGTCTGCAATATGGCGGTCGGCTACAACAACCTGGACGTGCCGGCGCTGACGGCTGCCGGGATCGTCGCGACCAATACGCCGGACGTGCTCACCGAGACCACCGCCGACTTCGGCTGGGCACTGCTGATGGCGACCGCGCGCCGCGTGACCGAGGCCGAGCACTACCTGCGCGCCGGCAAGTGGCAGCGCTGGAGCTACGACATGCTGGTCGGCATGGACCTGTATGGCAGCACGCTGGGCATCCTGGGCATGGGCCGCATCGGCCAGGCGCTGGCACGCCGCGCCGCCGGGTTTGGCATGACGGTGCTGTACCACAACCGCAGCCAGCTTCCGCAGGAGACCGAACGCGAGCTCAATGCGCGCTATGTCAGCAAGGAAGACCTGCTGCGCCAGTCCGACCACCTGCTGCTGGTGCTGCCGTACGGCCCGCAGAGCCACCACGCCATCGGCGCGGTGGAGCTGGCGCTGATGAAGCCGACCGCCACGCTGGTCAACCTGGCGCGCGGCGGCATCGTCGACGACGCCGCGCTGGCGCAGGCGCTGCGCGACAAGCGCATCTTCGGCGCCGGCCTCGATGTGTTCGAGGGCGAGCCCAGCGTCCATCCGGACCTGCTGACCGTGCCGAACGTCGTGCTGACGCCGCATATCGCCAGCGCCTCTGAGAAGACCCGCCGCGCGATGGCGATGCTGGCCGCCGACAACCTGATCGCCGCGCTCGACCAGGGCCCGCAGGCCGGCCATCCGCCCACCGTGATCAATCCTGAAGTGATGCCGCATCGCCGCTGACCCGGCCGGCCCGTCGCCAACCTGATTCCTGCTGCATGTCCCTGATTCCGTTCCTGACGCTGGCCGTGGCGCTGCTCGCGGTCGTTTTGCTGGTGGTGGTGCTGTTGCGGCAGCAGGCGGCTGCGCCGGGCGCCGACCTGGCGCGGCAGCTGGCCGAGGTGCGCGTAGAGAGTGTCCACGGCATGGAGCGGCTCGAGCGCGAGGTGCGTTCCGAGGTGGCAGGGGCCGCGCGCGGCAACCGGGACGAGTCGGCACAGCAGATGCTGCGCTTCCAGCAGGCGTTGTCGTCGCAGCTGACCGGCATCGCCACGCTGCAGAACAACCAGATCGACACCTTTGCGCAGCAGCTGGCCAAGCTGACCGAGTCCAACACCCAGCAGCTCGAGCAGGTGCGCCAGCACCTGATGCTGCAGGGCCAGCAGGCGCGCGACGAGCAGGCCGGTTCGCTGCGCCGCTTCGGCGACGGGCTGCAGCAGCAGCTGGCGCAGATGTCGGAGGCCAACGAGCGGCGGCTGGCCGAAGTGCGCGCCACGCTCGAGCAGAAGCTGCAAGCCATCGAGGCCAACAACGCCGCCAAGCTCGAGGAGATGCGCCGCACCGTCGACGAGAAGCTGCATGCCACGCTGGAACAGCGCCTGGGCGAGTCGTTCCGGCTGGTATCGGACCGCCTGGAGCAGGTGCACCGCGGCCTGGGCGAGATGCAGGTGCTGGCGCAGGGCGTGGGCGACCTGAAGAAGGTGCTGACCAATGTGAAGTCGCGCGGCACCTGGGGCGAAGTCCAGCTGGAAATGCTGCTGGAGCAGATGCTGACGCCGGAGCAGTACGGCAAGAACGTCGAGACCGTGCGCAACTCCGGCGCGCGGGTGGAATTCGCGATCCGGCTGCCGGGCAAGTCGGCGGGTGGTGACAATGCGCCGGTCTGGCTGCCGATCGACGCCAAGTTCCCCAAGGAGCAATACGAACGCCTGGTCGATGCGCAGGAGCGCGGCGACGCGGATGGGGTGATCGCCTTCGGCCGTGAGCTGGAAGTGGCGCTGCGGCGCGAGGCCCAGACCATCGCCGAGAAATACCTGTCGCCGCCGCAGACCACGGATTTCGCGATCCTGTTCCTGCCGACCGAGGGCTTGTACGCCGAAGTGCTGCGGCGCCCCGGTCTGACCGACCTGCTGCAGCGTGATTACCGCGTGACCGTGTCAGGGCCCACTACACTGACGGCGCTGCTGAACAGCCTGCAGATGGGCTTCCGCACGCTGGCGCTGGAAAAGCGATCGAGCGAGGTGTGGGAGGTGCTGGGGGCGGTCAAGACCGAGTTCGGCAAGTTCGGCGACGTGCTGGCCAAGACCCGGGATACGCTGGAGCGCGCCGCACGCAATATCGAGCAGGCAGAAGTGCGCACGCGCCAGATGGCGCGCAAGCTGCGCACGGTGGAAGCGCTGCCGGGCGATGCCGCCCAGCAGTTGCTGGGCCTCAATGCGGCGGATGCCGAAACGCCGGAAACGCTGGAAGACAACGGCGGTTGAGCGCCGCAGGTCAGGAAGGAAAAGGGCCTCGCAGGAGGCCGTTCGGCGGCGACCGGCGTGCTGCCGGGCACGACTTCAGCGCGCTGCTCAGTCGTCTTCTGGCGCCAGTTCGCGCACGTGGACTTGAATGCCACCAAAGCGCGCGGCCACCCAGTTGTAGGCCTTGCACGCCAGCCACAGCAGCCCGAAGCCGATCAGCGCATTCAGGATGATGGCGCTGAAAACCGTGATCGCCGGCAGGTCACCATAGCGGATGAAGGTGACGAACAGGCCGAGCGAAACAATCGGCAGCGAGAAGCACAGGTAGACCAGCACCAGCGCGCGGGCGGTCTTGACGGGGTGGAGGTAGGCGATCTCCTGATTCATCACGGGGAATAACTCGAATAATTCTGAATCGTGCGCCAAGTGTAACGATTGGACCGTCACCCGCATAGCCTGCCGCCCGCTGGGCAGGCGAAAGCACTGCGCCCGGCGCATTGCAGCCGCAAATGTGCGGCACAAATACGACACATAGATACAAGGGCCTGGGCGCTGCCGGTCCTTTGATGGCTCAGATTGGCCTCGGGCTCAGACCAGGCCGTCGAACAGCATCACCTCGACCGGGTCTCCGGCCTTGACCGAATCCTGCTCGTGGCCAAGCACGATAAAACAGTTGGCTTCGCTCATCGAGCGCAGCACCCCTGAGCCTTGCTGGCCGGTGATGCGCACTTCCCACTGTCCGTCCGCCGCTTGCGCCATGATGCCGCGCTGGTACTCGGTGCGGCCGGGCTTCTTGCGGATCGCCTGCGCGCTGCGCACACGCAAGAGCGGCAGCGGTGGCACGCTGGCGCCCATCAGCCGGTGCAGCGCGGCGCGCACGAAGTGGTAGAAGGTGACCATCACGGCGACCGGGTTGCCCGGCAGGCCGAACAGCAGCGCGTCGCGGCCGTTGGAATTGATGCGTCCAAAGGCCATCGGCCGGCCCGGGCGCATGGCGATCTTCCAGAACGTGACGTCGCCCAGCCGCGCCATGATCTGCTTGGTGTAGTCGGCCTCGCCGACCGAGACGCCGCCGGAGGTGATGACCGCGTCGGCGGTCTCGCAGGCGGTGCGGAAGGCGGCCTCGAGCGCGTCAGGGTCGTCGCGTACCACGCCCATGTCGAGCAGTTCGACATTCATCCGCCGCAGCATGCCGTGCAGCGTGTAGCGGTTGGAGTCGTAGACGCAGCCGGCGTCGAGCGGCTCGCCGATCGAGCGCAGTTCGTCGCCGGTGGAGAAGAAGGCCACGCGCAGGCGCCGGCGCACGCGCACCTCGGCCACGCCCAGCGAGGCCAGCAGGCCCAGGTCGGCGGGCTGCACCACGCGTCCGGCCTGCAGCGCGGCCTGGCCGCGCGCCAGGTCTTCGCCGCGCAGGCGGCGGTTGTCGCCGGTGCGCACGCAGTCGGCGGCAAAGCGGATACGCGCGCCGTCGGCCAGGGCCTCGACGAATTCCTGCGGCACCACGGTGTCGCAGCCTGCGGGCATTACCGCGCCGGTCATGATGCGCACCGCCTGTACCGCGGTGGGGGCCAGCTCGCCCGCGCCGCCGGCGAAGGCGGTGCCGATCACTTCCAGTTCGACCGTGTCCGTCTGCGCGGCGGCGAGCGTTTCGCCCCGGAAGGCGTAGCCGTCCATAGCCGAGTTGTCATGCGCCGGCACGTCAATGGACGAGACGATGTCCTCGGCCAGCACGCGGTCCAGCGCGCTGCGGATCGGCACCTGTTCGATGCCGCGTACCGGCTCAACCACCTCGCCGATGATGCGGTTGGCCTGGTCCACCGGCAGGGCGGTGGGGTCGTAGTCGGAAAGGCAGGAGATGACGGATTGCAGGGTGGGCATGGTGGCTCGGCGGCTGTGTTTAGCGGCTTTCGTGCGTACGCAGTTCGTCCAGGGTGTTGATATTGGCAAAGGCCGCGGCGTCTTCGAACAGCACTTCGGCCAGCCGGTGCGAGGCGGCCCAGGTCTCGATCTTGCGGCCGCCGCCGGAAAGATAAGCCACCAGGCTTTCGAGCGCACTGACCGGCATCAGGCAGAACACGGGCTGGGTCTGGCGCCGGCCGTCTTCATCCAGCGTGACCGGGATCGCCAGCTCCGCGCCTTCGGCCTCGAGCGCCTGTGCCAGCCGCGCCACCAGGTCGGTTGGCAGGAAGGGCGAGTCGCACGGCGCGGTCACCATCCACGGTGTCGGGCACTGTTCCAGGCCGGCCAACATGCCGGCCAGCGGGCCGGCAAAGTCGGGCACGGAGTCGGTGTAGACCGGCACGCCGAACGATTCATAGGCGGCCAGGTTGCGGTTGGCATTGATCATCAGCCCGCCTACCTGCGGCGTGAGCCGCATCATCGTGTGCATCGCCATCGGCGTGCCGCGCAGCGGCTGCAGTCCCTTGTCGGTGCCGCCCATGCGGCTGCCCCTGCCGCCTGCGAGGATCAGGCCGGTGATGTCGTCGCGTGCAATCATGAAGGAGGGTTGGGTCTGGCGGCGGGGTCAGCCGCCGATGTAGGACATCTCGATCTTGCGCTCGGCGCGGGCCTGGCGCACGGCCGGGTTGCCGCGCTGCTCGGAATAGTTGTCGGTGCGGGCCTGCCATACCTGCGCGATCGCGTTGGAGATCTCCAGGTCGCTGTAGCCGCCGCGCAGCAAGGCGCGCAGGTCATAGCCCTCGGTCGCGAACAGGCACAGGTAGAGCCGGCCTTCGGTGGACAGGCGGATGCGGCTGCAGTCGCCGCAGAAGGCGTGGGTGACGCTGGAGATCACGCCGAGCTCGCCGCTGCCGTCGCGGTAGCGCCAGCGCTCGGCGGTCTCGCCGGAATAGTTGGCCTGCATCGGCTCGAGCGGGAATTCGGCATCGATGCGGCGCACGACTTCGGCCGAGGGCAGCACCTCGTCCATCTGCCAGTGGTTGCTGGCGCCCACGTCCATGAACTCGATAAAGCGCACGATGATGCCGCTGTGGCGGAAATAGCGCGCCATCGGCACGATTTCCTGGTCGTTGGTGCCGCGCTTGACGACCATGTTGACCTTGATCGGCGCCAGCCCGACCGCTTGCGCGATCTCGATGCCATGCAGCACGTCGGCGACGGCGAAGTCGACATCGTTCATGCGGCGAAAGATGGCGTCGTCGATCGCGTCCAGGCTTACGCTGACACGGGTCAGGCCGGCATCGCGCAGGGCGCGTGCCTTGCGTGCCAGCAGCGAGGCGTTGGTGGTCAGTGTCAGATCCAGCGGCTTGCCCGAGACAGTCTCGATCTTCGCCAGCATCTCGACCAGGTGCTCGATGTTCTTGCGCAGCAGAGGCTCGCCGCCGGTCAGGCGGATCTTCTCCACACCCTGGGCGACGAACAGGCGGGCGGTGCGCTCGATTTCCTCGAAGCTCAGCAGTTCGGAGTGCGGCAGGAAGGTGTAGTCCTTGTCGAAGACTTCCTTCGGCATGCAGTAGACGCAGCGGAAATTGCAGCGGTCCGTCACCGAAATGCGCAGGTCATGCAGCGGCCGGCCGCGGGTGTCGGCCACCAGGCCGGTGGGCGCAACCAGCTTGCCAGGAATACTGGGCGTCATCGAACGGTAGCGATGCTCGCGCAGGTCGAAAATCGGAATGACGGATTCGGTCATGGCCTGTGGGTGGGCGCTGCTTCCGGGGAGCGGCGCTGCGGGGCAGGGCGCCCGGGGGCCGGATGCATTCTGCTGCCATTCTAGCCGAGGCGGGGGTGGGGCATCCGTATTCCCGTTATTGCCGGTATTTACGCAGGGGCTTGCGGGTAGTTTGCGACATGAAAAAAGGGACGGCGTGGCCGTCCCTTTACCCTTGGCTGCCGGTCCTGCTGCAACCGGCGGCATGTGCGCCCGGAGGCTCGCCGGCGGCGAGCCCGCGGGGCACCGGCCCGCTTACTGCTGCGACGCCATTTCCACCTCGCGGCCACCGGTCTCGACCAGGATCATCGGACCGTGCGGCAGCGGCGGCAGCGGCTTGCGCTCGCGCGGCACCCGCGGGGCGGGCGCGACGCGGGCAGCAGCTTCCTGGGCCGAGCGCAGCTTGTCGCTGTCGGTATGGACCCACTGCAGGCCGACGGAGGCGAGCATCGGCTCGAGGTTCTCCATTGCTGCCGGGGCGGCGGCCACGGCCGGTGCGGCCGGTGCTGCAGCAACCACCGGGGCCGCCGGTGCGAATGCCACGGCCGGCTCGGCTGCCGGTGCCGGCGTGACCACCGGCTCGGCAACTTCCGCCACGGCCGGGGCGGTCTCAACGGCGGCGCTCACGACCGGCTCGGCCACGGCTTCGGCAGCGACGGCTTCCGTCACTGCGGGGGCGGTCACCGGGGCAGCCTGCTCGGCCACGGGTGCTGTCGCCGGCGCAGTCTCAGTTGCCGGCGCGGGCGTCACGCCCTCCGGCACGGCGATGCGGATCGCTTCGACGGCTTCGGCGGCGGCAGCGACGGCTACCGCAGCTTGCGGTGCGGGTTCCGCTTGCGGGACAGCTTGGGGGGCAGCCTCGGCGGTCACCGGGGCGACGCCTTCAGCAGCTTCCTGGGCGAATTCGCCTTCACCTTCGCCTTGCGTACCTTGCGCCGTCTCGTCGCGTTCGCGTCGATAGCGGTTGCGGCCACGGCGGTTGCGGCGGCGGCGTTCTTCACCTTCCGCGGCGGTCTCTGCCACGCCCTCGGCGCCTTCCGGCAGTTCGGCACGGACGGCCTGCGACTCTTCCGCGAAGGCCTGCGGCGCCACGCCCAGTGCCTGGGCGGCGGCTACGGCTTCCGGCTGCGGCGCTTCGCCGGCTTCGGCTTCACGCAGGTCGCTGCGCTCGCGCTGGCGGTCACGCTGGCGCTCGCGGCGCTCCTGGCTGCGCTCGCGGCGGCCTTCCTGGCGGGCTTCGGCGCGTTCGCCCTGGCCACGCTCGGCTTGCGCTGCTTCGCCCATGCGGGCCACGGCCGGGGTGGCCTGGCCTTCACCTTGCTGGCGCGGCTGGCGGCCCTGGCGTTCGCCACGGGTCTCGCGTTGCTCGCCACGCTCACCACCCTGGCGCTCGGCGCGTTCCGCGCGCTCGGCGCGCTGGCCACGGGGCTGGCGCTCGCCACGTTCCCCGCGCTCACCACGTTCGGTCCGCTCGCCGCGCTCGGCACGCTCACCACGTTCGCCGCGCTCACCACGCTGGCCACGGCCTTCGCCACGCGGGCCGCGCTCGCGGCGGCCTTCAGCGCCGCGGGTTTCAGCGGTGGCTGCCGGCTTGGCGGGTTCCACCACCGGCGGGGTCGCCGGACGGGCGCCGAACAGGCCCTTCAGCCAGGCGATAAAGCCGCCGCTGACCACCGGCTGGGTGGCCGGGACAGGCGGGGCGGCCGGGGTTTCCGGCTTGGGCGCGCGCTCGGGACGCGGCACCGATACCGGCGCTGGCTGTTCCGGGGTGATGCCCTTGACCGCGGCTTCCTGGCGCGGCTTGGCTTCTTCCTTGCGGCGGCTGCTGTAGCTGGTGTCGGCTTCCAGTTCCTTGGCGGCAGCCTCGGCCATGCGGTAGCTGGCGGTGCTCTCTTCCAGGCGCGGATCGTCGTGGCGCAGGCGCTCCAGCTTGTAGTGCGGCGTTTCCAGGTGCTTGTTGGGGATCAGCAGCACATTGACCTTGAAGCGGAGCTCGATCAGGTTGATTTCCTGGCGCTTCTCGTTCAGCAGGAAGGCAGCCACCTCCACCGGCACCTGGCAATGGATGGCGGCGGTGTTTTCCTTCATCGCCTCTTCCTGGATGATGCGCAGCACCTGCAGGGCGGACGATTCGGTATCGCGGATATGGCCGGTGCCGTTGCAGCGCGGGCAAGTGATGTGCGAGCCCTCCGACAGCGACGGGCGCAGGCGCTGGCGCGACAGCTCCATCAGGCCGAAGCGGCTGATCTTGCCCATCTGCACGCGGGCGCGGTCGTGGCGCAGCGCGTCCTTCAGGCGCGTTTCCACGTCCTTCTGGGCCTTGCCCGACTCCATGTCGATGAAGTCGATCACGATCAGGCCGCCCAGGTCGCGCAGGCGCAGCTGGCGGGCGATCTCGTCGGCGGCCTCGAGGTTGGTGCGCAGCGCGGTTTCCTCGATGTCGGCGCCCTTGGTGGCGCGGGCCGAGTTCACGTCCACGGAGACCAGCGCCTCGGTGTGGTCGATCACGATGGCGCCGCCCGAGGGCAGCATCACCATGCGCGAATAGGCCGACTCGATCTGGTGTTCGATCTGGAAGCGCGAGAACAGGGGCACGTCGTCCCGGTACTTCTTCACGCGGCTCATGTTGTCAGGCATCACCACGCTCATGAAGGCGCGGGCCTGTTCGTAGATCTCGTCGGTGTCGATCAGGATCTCGCCGATATCCGGCTGGAAGTAATCGCGGATGGCGCGGATGACCAGGCTCGATTCCAGGTAGATCAGCAGCGGGGCCTTGTTGTCGCCGGCGGCGCCGTCGATGGCCTTCCACAGTTGCAGCAGGTAGTTCAGGTCCCACTGCAGTTCCTCGGCCGAGCGGCCGATGCCGGCGGTACGGGCGATGATGCTCATGCCGTCCGGCACGGTCAGCTGCGCCATGGTCTCGCGCAGTTCCTGGCGGTCCTCGCCCTCGATGCGGCGCGACACGCCGCCGCCGCGCGGGTTGTTCGGCATCAGCACCAGGTAGCGGCCGGCCAGCGAGATAAAGGTGGTCAGCGCCGCGCCCTTGTTGCCGCGCTCTTCCTTCTCGACCTGGACGATCAGTTCCTGGCCTTCATGCAGGGCATCCTGGATGCGCGCGTTGCGCACGTCGATGCCTTCCTTGAAGAAGGCGCGGGCCACTTCCTTGAACGGCAGGAAGCCGTGGCGCTCTTCGCCGTAGTTGACGAAGCAGGCTTCCAGCGACGGCTCGATGCGGGTGATGACGCCCTTGTAGATGTTGCCCTTGCGCTGTTCGCGCCCGGCAGTCTCGATGTCGATATCGATCAGTTTCTGACCGTCGACGATGGCGACGCGCAATTCCTCCTGTTGCGTCGCGTTGAACAGCATGCGTTTCATCGCAATACCTCACTCCAGTGTCGCGGGTGGCACCGTCTGGGCGGTGTCCGCGGCGATCCATGGAGCACGCGAGGGAGCGAGCGAGGCGCGAGAATTGCCGGAAAGCGCCGCTTCGCGGGAAATGCGGGCGGCTGGGCGCGGGTGAAAGAGAGGCGATGACGTCGGGGTAACGTCCGCGGGGCGGGAGAGAACGCCGGTGGCTGCTCTTGCGCAGACATCCGGCGCGTTCCCGTGCCGGAGGCGATGCGGTACGCCGGCGCAACCGGCGCCGACGGCATCGCGGCCGGCCGCGGAAGGCCTAGACGCGTCAAAGAGCAAGTTTTTCGGACTCGGCATAGCCGCCGTTGCAGCCTGACATCTCCTGGCGGGCGCACCTACTACTTCTTGGAGTTCTGCGACCGGGCGCCAATATTTCCAGTCAGGCGGCAGGCAAGCCTGCCGGCCGGCACCGTTTCCCGGTGCGGGCGGGACTTCTCTCACCGAAGCGGATGCCGGCAGGGGCATCCGCCTTTAAATTCTGTTTTACCTGAACACTCTGTTCCCACGTCACCGCCTGCCGCGCCGAAGCCTCCTATGGGCGACTTCCTGCGTGCCGGCGATACCGTGCGTGCTGCTTTTACTGCCATTTGCCCGTCTGGCGCTCGCGGATCACGCGAAGCGGGACAAAGAACCGGGAGACGGACGGGGTTGGCGGTGACCCCAAGTGTAGAATGCGAAAAATCGAACGAAAAATCGAAGATTAATCGCTTACACAGGTCTTGCGCTGCCGGCCCCAGGCCGGGACAGCGAGGAAATTATATTGAAAATGAATGAGTTACGCCATCAAATTGAAAAGGTTGCCGAGGCCGCACCGGCAAGCCCGCAGGTGGCGTATGTCACGATTGACGAAGGCTCCGAAGGCCAGCGCATCGACAACTTCCTGCTGAAGGTGGCCAAGGGGGTCCCCAAGAGCCATATCTACCGGGTGCTGCGTTCGGGTGAAGTTCGCGTGAATAAGGGGCGGATCGACGCGACTTATCGGCTGCAATCCGGCGATGTGGTTCGTATCCCGCCGATGCGCGTGGCGGCTTCGGCACAATCCGACAAGTCCCATGTACCCGCCAGCGAATTCCCCGTGCTGTTCGAGGACACCCACCTGCTGGTGGTCAACAAGCCTGCGGGCGTAGCCGTCCACGGCGGCTCGGGTGTGGCCTTCGGCGTGATCGAGCAACTACGCCAGGCCCGGCCGCAGGCCAAGTTCCTGGAACTGGTGCACCGGCTGGACCGCGAAACCTCCGGCATCCTGGTGCTTGCCAAGAAGCGTTCGGCGCTGGTGCACCTGCACGAGCAGATTCGCGGCAACGCGATGGACAAGCGCTACTACGCCTGTGTCGCCGGTGAATTCCAGAACGCGCGCCAGCATGTGAAGCTGCCTCTATATAAATACAGCACGCCGGACGGCGAGCGGCGCGTGCGGGTCCAGGCCGACGGCCTCGCCTCCCATACAGTGTTCAACCGCGTTGAGGCCTTCCGGGGCTTCACGCTGCTGGAAGCGGAACTGAAGACCGGCCGCACCCACCAGATCCGGGTGCACCTGGCGCATTCGGGATTCCCGATCGTGGGCGACGAGAAATACGGCGACTTCTCCCTGAACAAGTCGCTCGCGCGTTCCGGGGCGAACCCGGGCATCAAGCGGATGTTCCTGCACGCCCACCGGCTGGTTTTTATTCATCCGGCCACGGGCGAGCCACTGGCCGTGGAAGCGCCGCTGCCCGACGAATGCGTCGGATTCCTGCAACAATTGCGTCATCTGCACGCCCCGGAGTAGGGTAGTGCGTGAAACATCACAAGGATTACCATGGCCAGGCAACAGTTTGACCTGATCGTTTTCGACTGGGACGGGACCCTGATGGATTCGACCCCGACCATCGCCAAGTGCATCCAGCTTGCCAGCCGCGACCTGGGCCTGCCCGTGCCAGACGACAGTGCGGCAAGCCACGTCATCGGGCTCGGCCTGAAGGACGCGCTGTCCTACGCCGTACCAACGCTCGATCCGGCCGACTACCCGCGCTTGGCCGAACGCTACCGCTACCACTTCCTGACCCGCGACGCCGACCTGGTGCTGTTCGACGGCGTGCGTGAAATGCTCGAGACCCTGCGCCGCGAGCACTATTTCCTGGGCGTGGCCACCGGCAAGACCCGGGTCGGCCTGCAGCGCGCGCTGGCCACCAGCGGCCTGACCCGCCTGTTCGACGCCACGCGCTGCGCCGACGAGACCTTCTCCAAGCCGCACCCGGCCATGCTGCAGGAACTGACCCGCGAACTGGGCCAGGACATGGAGCGCACGGTGATGGTCGGCGACACCACCCATGACCTGCAGATGGCGGCCAATGCCGGCGCAGCTGGCATTGGTGTCTGCTATGGAGCGCATCCCGGCGATTCACTGCGGGCGATGGCGCCGGTGCATTGCGCCACCTCGATCGCCGACCTGACCGACTGGCTGCTGGCCCATGCCTGAAGCGGCATCCGGCCAGGCGCCGGTGCGGCTGTGCGCAGCCGGGGAACTGGAGGAGGGCGGCCTTGGCGTGCGCTTTTCGGTGGCGCTGGAGAGCCGCGAGATCGGCGCTTTCGTGGTGCGCTTCGACGGCGCCGTACATGGCTACCTGAACCAGTGCGCGCATGTGCCGATGGAGCTGGACTGGCAGGAAGGCAGGTTCTTCGATGCCTCGGGCCTATACTTGATGTGCGCCACTCATGGCGCGGTCTATGCGCCGGATAGCGGCGAGTGCGTTGGCGGGCCCTGCCGCGGCGCGTCGCTGGCCAAGCTGCGCATCGAAGAGCGCGATGGCCTGGTCTATTGGGTGCCCGAGGCCCCGTTCCGGATCGCCGGGCGCACGGACGATGCCTGAATGACGGGTATGACGGGAGGTTAAGCCCCCGGCGTATTTGCAAGCCTTTCCACGAGCGATTTGCATGACAGAACAACAGAAACCGCCTTTTGGCGAATCGGGTGAATCGGGTCAGCCGGACGAGCGCAAGGCGGCGGGCCAGGGTGCCCCGGGCGACGATTCGCAGCCGCCGGAATCCGAGCGCCTGGTCACCGCACCACACGCGGACTACCCACTGGAAAACGAGTTGCGCGCCGGCGACGACGCCGCGCGGCATGAAGCGCGCGAGCGCAAGGCGCGCATGGCCGGTGCCACCGCGGGCGGGCCGGTGGGCGGCTCGGGTTGGGAACGCGATGTGCTGGAAAGGGTGCTGACTGCATCGCTGCGCGAGCAGCGCGCGGCGCGCCGCTGGCGCATCTTCTTCCGCCTGGTCGGCCTGGCGCTGCTGGCGCTGATCTTTATTGCGCTGTTCGACTTCAAGAGTGACGGTATCAGCACCGCCAGCCGCCATACCGCGATGGTCACGCTTGAAGGCGAGATCGCCGCGGGCACACCAGCCAGCGCTGAATCGATCAACGCCTCGCTGCAGGCGGCGTTCGCCGACACCAACGCGGCCGGGGTGATCCTCAAGATCAACTCGCCGGGCGGCTCGCCGGTGCAGGCCGGCATCATCACCGACGAAATCCACCGGCTGCGCGCGCTCTATCCGTCCAAGCCGTTCTATGTGGTGGTCGAGGAGATCTGCGCCTCGGGCGGCTATTACGTGGCCGCGGCGGGCGACAAGATCTATGTCGATAAGGCCAGCATCGTCGGTTCGATCGGGGTGCTGATGGACGGCTTCGGCTTTACCGGGCTGATGGACAAGCTCGGCGTGGAGCGCCGGCTGTACACCTCGGGCGCCAACAAGGGCATGCTCGACCCGTTCTCACCGCAGGTGCCCAGGCAAAAAGCCTATGCCGAGACGATGCTCAAGGAAATCCACCAGCAGTTCATCGACGTGGTAAAGGAAGGCCGCGGTGACCGGCTCAAGAACGATCCTGAGCTGTTCTCGGGCCTGTTCTGGTCGGGTGAGCGCAGCATTGAACTGGGCCTGGCCGACGCCCTGGGCACCGCCGATTCCGTCGCGCGCGACGTGCTCAAGGCCGAGGACATTATCGACTACACGGTCAAGGAGAACATCGCCGAACGCGTGGCCAAGCGCTTCGGCGCCGCCGTGGGCACCGCGGCGATGAAGACCATGCTGTGGAGCACGCGCATGCAGGGCATGCACTGAGCTTTGCGGCAGGGCAGTCGTCAACAACAAAGGGGGCTCGCGCCCCCTTGTTGTTTTGCTACACCGCCAGCATCGAGAAAATCGCCGGGCGCTTGTGCAGCTCGAGCCGGTCAGGCCGCCAGTCCGACAGCGGCAGCGTGACGATGGTCTCGCCCGGGAGCGTCAGGTCCACTGCCACCGACAGCAGCGTGGTCCCCGCGCAGTGTTGGCGCATGGCGTCCAGCAGCGCCGCGTTGCGGTAGGGCGTTTCAATGAACACCTGCGTCTGGCTGGCCTTGCGCGAACGCTGTTCCAGCTCGCGCAGCCGCTGCGCGCGCTCGCCGGCATCGACCGGCAGGTAACCGTTGAAGGCAAAGCTCTGGCCGTTCAGGCCCGAGCCCATCACCGCCAGCAGGATCGAGCTGGGCCCGACCAGCGGGCGCACGCGAATGCGGCGCCCATGCGCCAGCCGCACCAGCTCCGCGCCGGGGTCGGCCACGGCGGGCACGCCGGCCTCGGATAGCAGGCCGCCGTCGCGGCCGGCTGCGATCGGGGCGAGCAGGTTGGCCAGCGCATCGGGGCGCGTGTTGACGTTCAGTTCGCGGATCTCGATCTGCTGGATCGGACGCGCCAGCGGCGTGGTTTCGCCCAGCTTCTTCAGGAAGGCGCGCGCGGTTTTGGCGTTCTCGGCGACAAGGTAATCGAGCCCGGCCGCGATCTGCTGCACGCCGGCCGGGATCACGTCAGCCAGCGGGTCGGCTTCGTCGCGCTTGCCAAGGGTGTTGGGGATCAGGTAAAGGATGCCGCTCATGGTTGGCTCGCCCCTCTTATACGGAAAACAGCGGGTAGCCGACGTGGCGCAGCATGCCGGTCAGCGCGATCAGCGGCAGGCCGACCAGCGCGGTGGGGTCGTCCGACTCGACGCGTTCAAGCAGCGCGATGCCCAGGCCTTCAGACTTGGCGCTGCCGGCGACGTCATAGGGTTGCTCAAGCCGCAGGTAGGTCTCGATCTCGGCATCGGTCAGGTCACGCATGGTGACGCGGGTCTGCACGTCGGCGAGCTGCGCGGCCCCGGTGCGGGCATCCAGCAGGCACAGTGCCGAATGGAAGGTGGCAGTGCGCCCGCGCATGCGGCGCAACTGCGCCACGGCCTTGTCCTGGGTGCCGGGCTTGCCCATCTGCTCGCCGTCGAGCGTCAGCACCTGGTCGGAGCCGATCACCAGGGCGCCGGGGTGACGCGCGGCGATGGCTTCGGCCTTGCGCTGCGACAGCCGCAGCGCGGTCGCCTCGGGAGCTTCGCCGGCCAGTGGCGTTTCGTCGATGTCGGGCACTGCCACTTCAAACGGAATGCGCAACCGCGCCAGCAGCTCGCGCCGGTAGGGCGAGCCGGAGCCAAGGATCAGCTTGGGACGGGGATCTGGAGACATAAGTGATTGAAACGAAACAGGAAGGCGTGTGGATCAAGGGAGTAAGACCTTTGACCTCGAAATGGTTTACGTCGTATAATCGCGCGTTTTGCCGCATCCGCATCCGGGCGCTGTGCCGCCAATGTGCGCGGCCCGTAGTCCCGCAGGCTAGGATTGTGGCGAACCAGTCATTGAATTGCGACCGGAGCCACGCACATGACCCAGCCGACCCAGCCCGTTGACTTGCGCGCGCTCGATCTCTTCGCGTTTTGCCGGAAGGGTGAAAGCCTGGCCGGCGACGTGACGGTGCGGGATTTGCCGCGCATCTTAGCCGAGACGGCCGCGCAAGCGCCAGCCTCGGCACCCGATGAGACGTTTGCCTTTACGGCCACCGGTTTCGTGCGCGAAGAGGCGGCCGAGCCCGGCGCCCCGGTGGCGCAGCGGCTGTTCCTCGACGTGAGCGTGCAGGGCCGGATCTGGCTGGAGTGCCAGCGCTGCCTGGACCCGTATGCCGAGCCGGTCGACACGGCCACGCGCTTCGAGGTGGCGGAAAGCGACGAAGCGGCCGACGCCGCGCCGATGGACGACGACGAAGTCGACGTGATCGCCGGCTCGAAGCGTTTCTCGCTGCTGGAACTGATTGAAGATGAAGTGCTGCTGGCACTGCCGGTGGCACCCAAGCATGACGTCTGCCCGACGGTACACGAAAGCCTCGTGACCGGTTCGGACGGCGAGGCGCAGCCCGAGGCTGAGCCTGAGGAAGAAAAGCGGCCATCGCCCTTTGCGGCGCTGGCCGGCCTGAAGAACAAGCACTGACGCCGATCGCGGCTGACGGCAAGGTCTTCAGGTGTCGTTGCAGCATCCGGCCGGGCCCCGGCTACGCCTTGGGCGGGATGCGTGTGTTAATATTGAAAAATTCTCGAAGGAGTCATCATGGCAGTTCAACAGAACAAGAAGTCGCCGTCCAAGCGCGGCATGCACCGTTCGCACGATCACCTGTCGGCAGCGCCGCTGGCAGTTGAGCCGACCACCGGCGAAACCCACCTGCGTCACCACGTGAGCCCGAACGGCTACTATCGTGGCCGCAAGGTCATCAAGACCAAGAACGACTGATAGCTTCGTTCGGCGTGACATTGCGTCTCGCTAGCGCATGCCTGTAGGTCGGACAAGAAACGGTCAGACACAAAAAAGCGGCAAGATCGTTGCCGCTTTTTTGTTGGGCGCTCGGGATTCCCGCCGGGCGTGGCGCGCGCTGCTGCGCTATCCGTACCAGGAACAATGACGATCAAAATCGCTATCGACTGCATGGGCGGCGATCACGGCGTGGCCGTGACGGTGCCTGCGGCGATCAGTTTTCTCTCCCGCCATGACGATGCCGAGATGGTGTTGGTCGGCTTGCCGGATGCCATCCGGGCGCAGCTGAAAAAGCTGCACGCGCTGGACCACGCGCGCGTGAGCATCGTCGAGGCCACCGAGGTCATCACCATGGATGACCCGGTCGAGGTGGCGCTGCGCAAGAAGAAAAACTCTTCCATGCGCGTCGCCGTCACGCAGGTCAAGGAAGGCCAGGCTGGCGCCTGCATCTCCGCCGGCAATACCGGCGCGCTGATGGCGGTGTCGCGCTATGTGCTGAAGACCCTCGAAGGCATCGAGCGGCCGGCCATCGCCACTACCATCCCGAACCAGCAAGGCTGGGGCACTACGGTGCTGGATCTTGGTGCCAACGCCGACTGCGAACCCGAACACCTGCTGCAGTTCGCCCGCATGGCCGAGGCCATGGTCGCCGTGGTCGATCACAAGGAACACCCGACGGTGGGCCTGCTGAACATCGGCGAGGAAGTCATCAAGGGCAACGAGGTGGTCAAGCGCGCGGGTGAACTTCTGCGCGCCTCGGAGCTGAACTTCTATGGCAACGTGGAAGGCAACGACATCTTCAAGGGCACGACCGACATCGTGGTCTGCGACGGCTTTGTCGGCAACGTGGCACTCAAGAGCAGCGAGGGCCTAGCCAAGATGATCGGCAGCATGATCAAGGAAGAATTCACCCGCTCGTGGTTCACCAAGCTGCTCGCGGCCGTGGCCATGCCGGTGCTGTCGCGGCTGGCCAAGCGGCTCGACCCGGCGCGCTACAACGGCGCGTCGCTGCTGGGTCTGCGCGGGCTGGTGATCAAGAGCCACGGTTCGGCCGATGCCCATTCTTTTGAGTGGGCAATCAAACGCGGGTATGATGCCGCCAAGAATGGCGTGATTCCCCGTATCGCACGGGCCTTCGCCGACAAATCCAGCGCCAACGGCGCTGCACAGCCCGCCCCGGAGACAGAGGCGCCGAGCACGCATCCCAGCCCCCACGTCGCCTGAGCGCCACGCGCCGGCCGCCGCGGTTTGTAGCCGGCGCCCGCGGGATATACGATCCGACACTACATGACCAAGTACGCAAAAATCATCGGTACCGGGAGCTACCTGCCTCCGCGGCGTGTGACCAACCATGATCTGGCGACGCAGCTTGCCGAGAAGGGCATCGAGACCAGCGACGACTGGATTGTCTCGCGCAGCGGTATCTCGGCACGCCACTGGGCGGATCCCGATGTGACCAGCAGCGACCTCGCGGTCAAGGCGGCCGAGCAGGCCATCGAGGCTGCCGGCATCGACCGCCAGAGCATCGACCTGATCATCGTCGCCACCTCCACGCCGGACTTCGTGTTTCCCAGCACCGCCTGCATCGTGCAGGACAAGCTGGGTATCACCAACCACTGCGCGGCGTTCGACCTGCAGGCCGTGTGCTCGGGCTTCGTGTACGCGCTGGCCACGGCCGACAAGTTCATCCGCAGCGGCTCGCACCGCAACGTGCTGGTGATCGGCACCGAGGTGTTCTCGCGCATCCTGGACTTCAACGACCGCACCACCTGCGTGCTGTTCGGCGATGGCGCCGGCGCGGTGGTGCTGTCGGCTTCCGAAGAGCCGGGCATCCTGTCGAGCGCGATGCACTCCGACGGCAGCCATGTCAACATCCTGTGCGTGCCGGGCAACGTTGCCGGCGGCAATATCACGGGCAACGCGTTCCTGCACATGGACGGCCAGGCCGTGTTCAAGCTGGCCGTGACCGTGCTGGACAAGGTCGCGCGCGAGGCCATGGAGGCCGCCGCGGTGGCACCCGCCCAGGTCGACTGGCTGATCCCGCACCAGGCCAATATCCGCATCATGCAAGGCACCGCCAAGAAGCTCGGCCTGCCCGCCGAGCGCATGGTCGCCACCGTGCACGAGCATGGCAACACCTCGGCCGCGTCGATCCCGCTGGCGCTGGATGTCGCGGTGCGCGACGGCCGCATCCGCCCGGGCCACACCGTGCTGATGGAAGGCGTCGGCGGTGGCTTCACTTGGGGTGCGGTGCTGCTGCGCATGTAATATGCGGCCGGCGCCATGGCCTGCGTGACCGCGGCGCCGGTCACCGGTTTCTTATTAGGGTTCCAATCCGATGAAATTCGCTTTCGTATTTCCCGGCCAGGGTTCGCAGTCGGTCGGCATGCTCAATGCCTTTGCTGATAACGCCGTGGTGCGCTCCACCGTGGAAGAGGCCTCGGCTGCGCTCGGCCAGGACCTCGGCCGCCTGATCGCCGAAGGCCCTGCCGAAGAACTTAACCTGACCACCAACACGCAGCCGGTGATGCTGACCGCCGCCGTGGCGATCTACCGCGCCTGGCTGGGCGCCGGTGGCCCGGCACCGGCACTGGTTGCCGGCCACAGCCTGGGCGAGTACTCGGCGCTGGTAGCCGCGGGGGTGATCCCGTTCGCCGAGGCGGTGCCGCTGGTGCGCTTCCGCGCGCAGGCGATGCAGGAAGCCGTGCCGGTGGGCGAGGGCGGCATGGCCGCGATCCTGGGCCTGTCCGACGACGATGTGCGCGCCGCGTGCGCCGAAGCATCGGCCGCGGGCGTGGTCGAGGCCGTCAACTTCAACGCACCGTCGCAGGTGGTGATCGCCGGCCACAAGGGCGCGGTCGAGAAGGCCTGCGAAATCGCCAAGGCCAAGGGCGCCAAGCGCGCGCTGCCGCTGCCGGTGTCGGCGCCGTTCCACTCGTCGCTGCTCAAGCCCGCCTCGGACCGCCTGCGCGAGCGGATGACCGGGCTGGGGTTCGCCGCGCCGTCGATTCCGCTGGTGAACAACGTCGACGTGGCCATCGTCAACGACCCGGACGCAATCAAGGACGCTCTGGTGCGCCAGGCCGCAGCGCCGGTGCGCTGGGTCGAGTGCGTGCAGAAGATGGCCGCCGAAGGCGTCACGCACGTGATCGAGTGCGGCCCGGGCAAGGTGCTGGCCGGCATGACCAAGCGCATCGACGGCAACCTGACCGGCGGCGCGATCTTCGATCCGGCCTCGCTGCAAGACACGCTGGCACTGCTGAAGTCAGCGTAAGGACGAAAGGACACTCCGCATGACCAAACTTCTCGAAAACCAGGTTGCGCTGGTGACCGGCGCCTCGCGCGGCATCGGCCGTGCCATTGCGCTGGAACTGGCCCGCCAGGGCGCTACTGTGATCGGCACCGCCACCAGCGATGCCGGCGCGGCCGGCATCACCGATTACCTCGGCACCGAAGGCCTGAAGGGCAAGGGCGCCGTGCTGAACGTCAATGACGCGGCCGCTTGCGACGCGCTCATCGACGAGATCGTCAAGACGCATGGCGGCATCGGCGTGCTGGTCAACAATGCCGGCATCACGCAGGACCAACTGGCAATGCGCATGAAGGACGAGGACTGGCTGGCGGTCATCCAGACCAACCTGACCTCGGTATTCCGCCTGTCGCGCGCGGTGCTGCGCCCGATGATGAAGGCACGCCAGGGCCGTATCATCAATATCACCTCGGTGGTGGGCTCGGTCGGCAACCCCGGCCAGATGAACTACTCGGCCGCCAAGGCGGGCGTGGCGGGCATGACCCGTTCGCTGGCTGCGGAAATCGGCAGCCGCAACGTGACCGTGAACTGCGTCGCGCCGGGTTTTATCGACACCGACATGACCAAGGCGCTGTCCGAAGAGCAGCATGCTTCGCTCAAGACGCAGATCCCGCTGGGGCGCCTGGGTCAGCCGGAAGATATTGCCAATGCGGTGGCCTTCCTGGCCGGTCCGCAGGCCGCGTACATCACCGGCACCACGCTGCATGTAAACGGCGGGATGTACATGAATTAATGGGTTTTTGGGTGGCAGATTTCGGGGGAAAAGCCGGAAGAAGCCAACTGAAGTGGTAGTTTTCCGAACCAAACGGGCGCAATTCTTGCAAAGCTTGGCAGGCGGCATTTCTGTCGTCTCAAACCTGCTAAAATGCGCCCACTTTTTGTCGAACTTCCCTGGAGGGTTACATGGACAATATCGAACAACGCGTCAAGAAAATCGTGGCAGAACAGCTTGGCGTGGCCGAGGCAGACATCAAGAACGAATCCTCGTTCGTGAACGATCTCGGTGCAGACTCGCTGGACACGGTTGAACTCGTGATGGCGTTGGAAGATGAATTCGGCATGGAAATTCCCGATGAGGAAGCCGAGAAGATCACGACCGTGCAACAGGCTATCGACTACGCCACCGCGCACGTCAAGGCCTAAGCCCGTCGTCTCTGAATTCCGAGCCACAGAAGGCAGGTGGGCGGGCCGTCGCGGCCTCGCCTTGCTGTTTTCTGTGGCTTTCGTCTGTTCGAAGAAGCAGAATGGAACGTGCCTCGCCGCGCGGCCAGCCGGCCGGGCCGCAGGTTGATCCACCGCTCCGCTCCCGCTTCATACACCCGTAGGAAAACATAGTGAGCCGTCGTCGCGTCGTCGTCACTGGGCTTGGCCTTGTGTCTCCGGTCGGAAACACGGTTGCCGAAGGTTGGGCCAACCTGGTTGCCGGCAAGTCCGGCATCGCCACCATCACCAAATTCGATCACTCCGCGCTTTCCGTGCACTTCGCCGGTGAAGTGAAGGGCTTCAATCCGGAGGACTACATTCCGGCCAAGGAAGCCCGCAATATGGATGCCTTCATCCATTTCGGCATCGCGGCAGGTACGCAGGCCCTGAAGGACAGCGGCCTGGAAGTGACTGAAGCCAACGCCGAGCGCATCGGCGTGCTGGTCGGCTCGGGCATCGGCGGCCTGCCGATGATCGAAGAAACCCACGCGGTGCTGACCGAACGCGGTCCGCGCCGCATCTCGCCGTTCTTCGTGCCGGGCTCGATCATCAACATGATCGCCGGGCACCTGTCGATCATCCACGGCATCAAGGGCCCGAACCTGGCCGCGGTGACGGCCTGCACCACCGGCCTGCACAGCATCGGCCTGGCCGCGCGCCTGATCCAGGCCGGCGATGCTGACGCCATGCTGGCCGGCGGCGCCGAGTCGACCGTGTCGCCGCTGGGCATCGGCGGCTTTGCCGCGGCCCGTGCGCTGTCGACCCGCAACGACGATCCGGCGGCGGCCTCGCGTCCGTGGGACAAGGACCGCGACGGCTTCGTGCTGGGCGAGGGCGCCGGCGTGATGATGCTGGAAGAGTACGAGTCGGCAAAGGCGCGGGGCGCGCGCATCTATGCCGAGCTGATCGGCTTCGGCATGAGCGGCGACGCGTTCCACATGACCGCGCCCAACATGGACGGCCCGCGCCGTTGCATGGTCAATGCGCTGAAGGACGCCGGCATCAACGGCGACGAGGTGCATTACCTGAACGCCCATGGCACCTCCACGCCGCTGGGCGACAAGAACGAATCCGATGCGATCAAGGCCGCGTTCGGCGAGCAGGCCTACAAGATGGTGGTGAATTCGACCAAGTCGATGACCGGCCATCTGCTGGGCGGCGCCGGCGGGCTGGAATCGGTCTTCACCGTGCTGGCGCTGCACAACCAGGTAGCGCCGCCGACCATCAACATCGACAACCAGGATCCCGAGTGCGACCTGGACTACGTGGCCAACACGGCGCGTGACATGAAGATCGATGTGGCGGTGAAGAACAACTTCGGTTTCGGCGGCACCAACGGCACGCTTGTCTTCCGCCGCGTCTGATCCGTGGTTGAGGCGGGCCCTGCGCGGGCTGCGCCAGGACAGGGTCCATCCGTTGCGGTGGGCCCTGTTCGTGTTTTGCGCCGCAGAAGTTGCGGCGCTCTGCCTGCTTGCGCTGACGCTGGCCGATGCGGTCGCCGCCAGCCCGGCGGGCTTTCAATGGCTGCACGCCGCCCTGGCGCCCGCACTCGTGCTTGCCGGTGCGGGGACAGTGCGGGCGTGGCGCGGCTGGTGGCGTGCCTTGCGCTGGCGCTGTGTGGCCGTGCTGCCGGCTGCCGATGGCAGGGGACCGCTGCGGATCCGGCTGGAAGGTCCCGGCGGTGTTCGGCGCGAGACTGTGGTTCGCGCCTGCTGGCACGCCGGTGGTACTGCTGTCGTGCGTTTCGCTTCCGGCGCGCCTGGAGTGCCGGGCGCCATCTTTCTCCCCTGGCAAGCGGCCTCGGCCGGCATGGTGCGACGGTTGCAACGTGACGCCAGAGTTGCACTGCGGGTGCAACCAGATCCGGCGGCTGGGGAACGATTTTGTTAGCTTGCGGTCACAGGAGGCGCGTTGCTTCACCGGGCGAGTCCTGAATCGTAGGTAAAATACAACGTTTGTCGTGACGACCAAACCAAGAGATACACTGCAGGTGAGCCATACGTGAGCGAACGCGAAGCCGATCAGCTCCTAGTTGAACGCGTCCAGCAGGGCGATAAGCGGGCCTTTGAACTTCTGGTGACCAAATACCATCGGAAGATCATTCGCCTGATCTCGCGCCTGGTCAGGGACCCCGCCGAAGTCGAGGATGTGGCGCAGGATGCCTTTATCAAGGCATACCGTGCCTTGCCCCAGTTTCGCGGGGAGTCGGCCTTCTATACGTGGCTGTACCGGATCGCCGTCAACACGGCCAAGAACTATCTGGCCACCCAGGGCCGCCGCCCGGAAGCGTCCAGCGATATCGATGCAGAAGAGGCTGAAACTTTTGCGGACGGTGAGCAACTAAGGGATATCAATACGCCGGAGTCGATGCTTCACACGCGCCAGGTTGCCGAGACGGTGAACCGAGCGATGGAAGCACTGCCGGAGGAATTGCGGACCGCCATCACGCTGCGCGAGATCGAGGGCCTCAGCTATGAGGAGATCGCCGAAGCGATGGGATGTCCGATCGGCACCGTACGCTCGCGCATCTTCCGTGCGCGCGAGGCGATTGCCGAGAAATTGCGCCCGCTGCTGGGAACGGCAGAAGGCAAGCGGTGGTAGTTGTTCGGTAGCAAGGAAGAATGTCGTGCGGCCAGCGTTGCAGCCTATTCCTGCATCGATAAGCGACAGAAGTGACGGGATTATCGGTGTTCAATGGAATGTCTTGGGGTGGGAAATGGGTCAGGCTCATAAGCAGTCGGTTCATGTAGTGGAAGCAGCGGAGCAGATCTCCGTACTGATGGACGGCGAACTGGCGCCGCACGAAGTCGATGCCGTGCTGGCCCTCGCGAAAAGCGACGCCGGCCTGTCCGACTGGTCCGCATACCAGTTGATCGGTGACTCGCTGCGCTCGGAAGACCTGACGCACGCGGGTTCCACCGCCGCTTTTCTCGCTAAATTCTCCGCGCGCCTGGAAGCCGAGCCGCACGTGCTGGTGCCGGCCGTGGCGCAGGCCAGCGCCCGCCATCGCCTGCTGGTCAGGCCGTCGTGGGTGCGCCGCGTGATGCCGGGCACCGCGATCGCGGCCGCCGTGGCGGCGGTCAGCTGGGTGGTCGTGCCGCAGATGCGCGGCCCCGCCAGCCTGGGCACGCCGGATGCCGTGGTAGCGCGCGCCGACCAGCCCGCACAGCCGAACGGCATCGTCACCGTGGCAGCGGAAAACACCCAGATGATTCGCGATCCCCGCCTGGACGAATACCTGCGTGCCCATCGCACGTCGGTGGCAACGGATGCTGTTGTGCCGACCATGCGCACGGTTGCCAACGGTGCAAGCTTCTCTCAGGAAAATACGCAGGAATAATGCCGGACATGCATAAAGGATGGTCGCCCGCCTATGTAGCGGGCGCCCAGAAAATCAGGGCCGTGCGTAGGTCCTTTTTTCTGGCCTTGTGTCTGACTGCTGCCGCGGCCACCGCGCAGCCTTTGGACAATACGCTGAACCGACGCGATGCCACCGCCTGGCTCAACAAGATCCACAAAGCCGCGCAGCGCGAGAACTATGTCGGCACGTTGATCTACCAGCGCGGTAGCGTCATGCATGCCTCGCGCATTCAGCATTACAGCGATCTCGTCCACAACGAATACGAACGCCTGGAAACGCTCGACGGCAAGCCGCGCGAGGTGCTGCGGCAGAACGACGTCGTGCACAGCCTGATCCCCGAGGCCAAGCTGGTGGTGGTGGAGAAGCAGGAAGCCAAGGACCGCTTCCCGGCGCTGCTCGCCACCAATAAGAACGACGTGCTGGAGCTGTACGACATGCGCAAGATGCCCGCGGAGCGGGTCGCGGGCATGGAGTGCGAAGTCTTTGCGCTGGAACCGCACGATGCCGCGCGCTACGCGGTGCGGCTGTGGGCCGAGAAGAGTTCCGGCCTGCTGATGCGTGCGCAGACCATCGGCGACGGCGGCAAGGTGCTGGAGCAGGTCGCGTTCTCGCAGGTGCAGATCGGCGTGCCGTCGGAGAAGCAGCGCATTCTCAGCGCGATCAAGAGTGCCAGCAGCTGGAACCACTACGAGGTCAAATACCAGCCGACCAATATCGCCGATGAGGGCTGGTCGATCGCGGTGCCGCTGAAGGGCTTCCAGAAGATCCGCGAAGTCCGCCGCCCGCTGGGCGAGCTGCGCGCATCGGCGCAGAACAACGGCCGCAGCCAGGTCTTCGAAGTGCTGCAGATTGTCTACAGCGACGGGCTCACCGGCCTGTCGGTCTTTATCGAGCCGGTTTCCGAGCAACGCGTGCGCCGCGAAGGCGTGGCCGCGCTCGGCGCGACCCAGGTCGTGGTGCGCCGGATCTCCGATTTCTGGATTACCGTGGTGGGCGAGGTCCCGGCGAGCACCGTCAAGCAGTTTGCGACGGCCGTGGAGTACCGCCCGCCCAAGGCGGTACACTAAGCCAAACGCAGGTGCAGCCGGCGCCGCGGGACCCTCCGTCCCCGATGCCGGCTCCATGAAACCTGTGCAGGGGTCCCCGCCAAAGGATCACATCCAGCCGGTTTTACCTTCTTTCCCTGAATCCCGGGAGTTGTCGATGACTTTCAGATCTCCAGCCCTGGCGCGGGCCATGGTCATGGCTGCCATGTTGGTGCTCGGCCCGACGGTGGCCGAAGTCAGCCATGCCCAGGCTGCCGCCGCCAACTACAACCTGCCCGATTTCACTGACCTGGTGGAAAAGGCGAGCCCGGCCGTGGTCAATATCCGCACCACCGAGCGCGCGCGCCAGCGCAGCGGCGCGCCCGGCGACGATGACGAGATGGCCGAATTCTTCCGGCGCTTCTTCGGCGTGCCCATGCCCGGCGCGCCGGCGCCCGGCACCCCGCCGCGCCGCGGCCAGCCGCCCCAGCAGGAAGAGCAGAGCCGTGGCGTGGGCTCCGGCTTCATCATCAGCCAGGACGGCTATGTGATGACCAACGCGCACGTGGTCGCCGATGCCGAAACCATCTACGTGACCCTGCCCGACAAGCGTGAGTTCAAGGCCAAGCTGATCGGCTCCGACAAGCGCACCGACGTGGCGCTGCTCAAGATCGAGGCCAGCGGCCTGCCGCGCCTGCCGCTGGGCGATTCCGACAAGGTCCGCGCCGGTGAGTGGGTGCTGGCTATCGGCTCGCCGTTCGGGCTGGACAACAGCGTCACCGCTGGCATCGTCTCGGCCAAGGGCCGCGACACCGGCGACTACCTGCCGTTCATCCAGACCGACGTGGCGGTCAACCCCGGCAACTCGGGCGGTCCGCTGATCAACCTGCGCGGCGAAGTGATCGGCATCAACTCGCAGATCTACAGCCGCAGCGGCGGCTATATGGGCATTTCGTTCGCGATCCCGATCGACGAGGCGATGCGCGTGTCCGAGCAGCTCAAGACCGCTGGGCGCGTGACGCGCGGTCGCATCGCCGTGGCGATTGGCGATGTCACCAAGGAAGTGGCCGATTCGCTGGGCCTGGGCCGTGCGCGCGGCGCACTGGTCGGCAGCGTGGAGCCGGGCGGTCCTGCCGAGAAGGCGGGTATTGAAGCCGGCGACATCATCCTGAAGTTCAACGGCCGTGATATCGAACGTGCTTCGGACCTGCCGCGCCTGGTGGGTGATACCAAGCCGGGCACGCGCGTGCCGCTGCAGCTGTGGCGCAAGGGCGGCACCCGCGAGGTCACGATCACCGTCACAGAGCTGGAGCCGGACGGCAAGGCCCGCGCCAGCAGCAGCGCCAAGCCCAAGGACGAGGGCGCTCAGACGAGCAAGCCCAACGCCCTGGGGCTGGTGGTCAACGACCTGCCCGAAGCGCGCCTGAAGGAGCTCAAGCTCAAGTCCGGCGTGGAGGTCGAGTTGGCCGACGGCCCGGCGTTGCGTGCCGGCATCCGTCCGGGTGACATCATCCTGCGCCTGGGCGATACCGACGTGACCAATGCGCGCCAGTTCAATGAGCTGGTGCGCAGCCTGGACAAGAGCCGCATTGCCGCGGTGTTCGTGCGGCGCGGCGACGCCACCCAGGTGCTGACGCTGCGTCCGGGCGCCACCTCCACCCGCTGATCGCCACCAGGATCCGGTATGCCCGCGCTGACGCTGTACGGCCGGGCATACTGCCACCTGTGCGATGACATGAAGGTCGCGCTGGAACTGCTCCGGCGCGATTTTTCTTTCGAACTGCATGAAGTGGATGTCGATGCCGATCCCGGCCTCGAGGACCGCTTCGGCGAACTGGTGCCGGTACTGATGCCCGGCACGCCGGCCGAGCTGGAAGGGAAGGCGACGCAGCTTTGCCACTATTTCCTTGACGAAGCAGCGGTGAGGGTGTGGCTTGCCGCACATGGCGCCGCCAACGCCAGCTGCTGACGGACGCTGACAGCGGCCGGCAGCCGTGCCGCGCGACCATTTCACGACCCGGAAGCCGTTGAAAATCCGGTAAAATTGCGGATTGGCGCAAAAATTGCACCTCCAAACCTTGCGGCACGCCCGCGCACGCCTTGCGGCGCGCGGCGCCGGGCCGTTCACGAACGCTTGAAGCTGCCTGGGCCCTCTTGCCGGCGCTCCCCTGAAGACTAGATGGACCATATCCGTAATTTCTCGATCATTGCCCACATCGACCATGGGAAGTCCACCCTGGCCGACCGGATCATTCAGCTTTGTGGAGGGCTGTCGGATCGGGAGATGGAAGCGCAGGTCCTCGATTCGATGGATATCGAAAAGGAGCGCGGCATCACCATCAAGGCGCAGACCGCCGCGCTCAGCTACAAGGCGCGCGACGGCCAGGTCTACAACCTGAACCTGATCGACACACCGGGACACGTCGACTTCAGCTATGAAGTGAGCCGCTCGCTATCGGCCTGCGAAGGCGCACTGCTGGTGGTCGACGCCTCGCAGGGCGTCGAGGCGCAGACCGTGGCCAATTGCTACACCGCGATCGAGCTGGGCGTGGAAGTGGTGCCGGTGCTGAACAAGATCGACCTGCCGCAGGCTGATCCCGACAACGCGATCCAGGAAATCGAGGACGTCATCGGCATTGACGCGCAGGACGCCACGCCGTGCTCGGCCAAGACCGGTCAGGGCGTGCAGGACGTGATCGAGGCGCTGATCGCCAAGGTACCGCCGCCCAAGGGCGACACCGACGCGCCGCTGCAGGCGCTGATCATCGATTCGTGGTTCGATAACTACGTCGGTGTGGTGATGCTGGTGCGGGTGGTCAACGGTACGCTGCGCCCGAAGGACAAGGTACTGCTGATGGCCAACGGCTCGCAGCACCTGGTGGAGCAGGTGGGCGTGTTCACGCCGAAGTCGATCCCGCGCGATGCGCTGACGGCGGGCGAGGTCGGCTTCGTCATCGCCGGTATCAAGGAGCTGAAGGCGGCCAAGGTGGGCGACACCATCACCACCACGCAACGCAAGGCCGACGCGCCGCTGCCGGGCTTCAAGGAAGTCAAGCCGCAGGTGTTCGCCGGCCTGTATCCGGTGGAAGCCAACCAGTACGAGGCGCTGCGTGAGTCCCTGGAAAAGCTTCGGCTGAACGACGCCTCGCTGATGTTCGAGCCGGAAGTGTCGCAGGCGCTGGGCTTCGGCTTCCGCTGCGGCTTCCTGGGCCTGCTGCACATGGAAATCGTGCAGGAGCGCCTGGAGCGCGAATTCGACATGGACCTGATCACCACCGCGCCGACGGTGGTGTACCAGGTGCAGATGCGTGACGGCAGCATGGTGACGGTGGAGAACCCCGCCAAGATGCCGGACCCAAGCAAGATCGAGGCGATCCTGGAACCGATCGTCACTGTCAACCTGTACATGCCGCAGGAATATGTCGGCTCGGTGATCACGCTGTGCACGCAGAAGCGCGGCACGCAGATCAATATGAGCTACCACGGCAAGCAGGTGCAGTTGACCTACGAGATCCCGATGGCGGAAATCGTGCTGGATTTCTTCGACCGCCTGAAGTCGGTATCGCGCGGCTATGCGTCGATGGATTACGAGTTCAAGGAATATCGTCCCTCCGACGTGGTCAAGGTCGACATCCTGATCAATAGCGACAAGGTGGATGCGCTGTCGGTGATCGTGCACCGGTCCAACTCGCAATACCGCGGGCGCGAAGTGGCTGCGAAAATGCGCGAGATCATTCCGCGCCAGATGTACGACGTGGCGATCCAGGCCGCGATCGGCTCGAATATCATTGCCCGCGAAAACGTCAAGGCATTGCGCAAGAACGTGCTGGCCAAGTGCTACGGCGGCGATATCTCCCGCAAGAAGAAGCTGCTGGAAAAGCAGAAGGCCGGCAAGAAGCGCATGAAGCAGGTGGGTACGGTCGAGATTCCGCAGGAGGCCTTCCTGGCCATCCTGCAGGTGGACGACAAGTAATCGCGTGTGGGCGTGGCCGCGGCCGCGCCCGGCCGCCAATAACAAAGGCTGTACCAGGATTTCCAAGAACCAGAAGCCGTCATGAATTTTGCACTGATCCTTTTTGTGCTGGTGGTGATTACGGGCGTCGCGTGGGTGGCGGACAAGCTCGTGTTCGAGCGGCAGCGCCGCTCTTCCGCGCGGCTGGCGCTGGCGGAATTCGATTCGCGCCAGGGCGACCTGCAGGGCCGCTTCGGGGCCGCGGACGCGGATGCCACGCGCAAGCGCCTGGCCGAGGAAAAGCTGCGCCAGCCGTGGTGGCTGGAGTATTCGGCCAGCTTCTTCCCGGTGATCCTGGCGGTGTTCGTGCTGCGCTCGTTCGTGGTCGAGCCGTTCAAGATCCCGTCCGGCTCGATGATCCCGACGCTGCTGATCGGCGACTTTATCCTGGTCAACAAGTACCAGTACGGCATCCGCCTGCCGGTGGTGAACAAGAAGGTGATGGAGGTGGGCGAGCCGCAGCGCGGCGACGTGATGGTGTTCCGCTACCCGAAGGACCAGTCGCTCGATTACATCAAGCGCGTTGTCGGCGTGCCGGGCGACGTGGTGCAGTATTCCAACAAGCGCCTGACCATCAACGGCAAGCCGGCCGAATACACCGTGCTGCCGGACTTCCTGGACGAGGAGCGGCTGGCCTATTCCAAGCATTTTCGCGAGAAGCTGCCAGGCAGCGTCGATCATGGCATCCTGAACGACGTTGACCGCCCGGCGTTCGTGGCAGGCGCGGACCCGGATTTTCCGTACCGCGAAAACTGCACATACAATCAACTTGGCGTGACTTGCAAGGTACCTGTGGGTCACTATTTCGTCATGGGTGACAACCGGGACAACAGCCTCGACTCCCGTTACTGGGGGTTCGTGCCGGACCAGAATATCGTCGGCAAGGCGTTTGTGATCTGGATGAACCTGGGTAATTTCGGACGCGTGGGATCGTTTAAATAGAATCTCCGCGGCGCAAGAACACTCAACACAAAACGAGGGAAGCGCGATGGGTCGATTTGGGAAGGTGGGGGAAAAGATTCCGGCTCGGCGTCAGGCATGCCGGGCATACCTTGGGCAGCGGGCACGGGCGGGCGGTTTTTCCGTCTGGACGCTGCTGGTGATCGTGGTGTTCGTGATCGGCGTGGCCTTGCCCGCCGTGCGCTCGATCCCGAGCCTGCTGGAATATTTTTCGGTCAAGCGTGCGGCCACTTATGCGAAGCAGCGTGCAGCCAACAAGCGCGAAGTGGTCGAGTATTTTGACAAACAGGCAATCATCGACCGGATTGCCGTAGTAAAAGGCGAAGACCTGCTGATCCGCGAGGACGACAATGGCGCCATCCAGTCGGTCGATTTTTCGTACCGGACCGAAGTGCCCGTCTACGGACCCCTGAGTCTTCTGATTACCTATTCGGGAACGCAGCACTGATATGAACCTCGACGCCTTGCAGCAACGACTCGGCTACCGATTCAGCAAGCCCGAATTGCTGCAACAGGCGCTGACGCACCGCAGCCACAGCGCCCAGCACAACGAACGCCTTGAATTCCTGGGCGATTCGGTGCTCAACTGCGCCGTGGCCGACATGCTCTATGGCATGTTCGGCAAGCTCGACGAGGGCGACCTGTCGCGCGTGCGGGCCAACCTGGTCAAGCAGCAGGCCCTGTACGAGATCGCCCAGATGCTGCAGCTTTCCGACACGCTGCGCCTGGGCGAGGGCGAACTGAAGAGCGGCGGTTTCCGCCGTCCGTCCATCCTCGCCGATGCGCTTGAAGCCATCGTCGGCGCCGTGTTCCTTGACGCCGGCTTCGACGCCGCGCGCGCGCTGATCCGCAAGCTCTATATCCCGATCCTGGAGCAGGTCGATCCGCGCACGCTTGGCAAGGACGCCAAGACCCTGCTGCAGGAATACCTGCAGGGCCACAAGATTGCCCTGCCGCAATATAACGTAATCGCCACACACGGGGCCGCGCACAGCCAGCAGTTTGAAGTCGAGTGCACGGTGCCTAAACTGGAAGTCCGGGTGTTCGGCACCGGCGCCTCGCGGCGCGCGGCCGAGCAAGCCGCCGCCAAGCTGGCGCTGGATGAAGTCCAGAAGCTGGTGCCGCAGCTGCTCAAGCGCAGCCGCGCCGAGCGCACCGGCAAGACCCGCAAGCAACCCGTGCCGCAGGACCCACAGTTGTCTCTCAGGTTGAAGGAATGACCGAATCTAACCATCCGCAGCAAGATGCGGCGGATACCCCAGCCGCGGCGTTCCGCTGCGGCACCGTGGCCATCGTCGGCCGCCCCAACGTGGGCAAGTCCACGCTGATGAACGCGCTGGTCGGCCAGAAGATCAGCATCACCTCGCGCAAGGCGCAGACCACGCGGCACCGCATCGTCGGCATCCAGACCACGGATGACGCGCAGTATGTGTTCGTCGATACGCCAGGCTTCCAGACCCGCCATGCCAGCGCGCTGAACCGCTCGCTGAACCGCGCGGTCACGTCCACGCTGTCGTCGGTGGACCTGATCCTGTTCGTGGTCGAGGCCGGCTACTACGGTGCCGACGACGAGAAGGTGCTGTCGCTGCTGCCGAAGAACACCCCGGTGCTGCTGATCGCCAACAAGCTCGACCGCGTCACCGGCGAGAACCGCTCGGAAGTGATGATGCCCTTCCTGGAAAAGATGGGGCAGCTGTTCCCGTTCCGCGAAGTGGTGCCGATGACGGCCAAGACCCGCGACCATATCGCGCGCCTGTTCGACATCATCCGGCCCTACCTGCCGGAAGGCGAGCCGATGTACGACGCCGACGCGATGACCGATCGCAGCGAGCGTTTCCTGGCCTCCGAGATCATCCGCGAAAAGGTGTTCCGCTGGACCGGCGACGAACTGCCGTACACCAGCACCGTGGTGATCGACAAGTTCGAGACGGAAGGGCGCCTGCGCCGCGTCTTTGCCACCATCCTGGTCGAGCGCGACGCGCACAAGGCCATGATCATCGGCAACAAGGGCAGCAAGCTTAAGCAGATCTCCACCGAGGCGCGCCTGGACATGGAAAAGCTGTTCGACGGCAAGGTCTACCTCGAGATGTGGATCAAGGTAAAGAGCGGCTGGGCCGACAACGAAGCAGGACTGCGGGCTTACGGCTACGAGTGAGCGACCTGTGAGCAAGACGGCTGATCTCGCGCGCGCGCCGGCGCCTCGCGCCCGCCGCGCCGACCCCGTGGTCGACGAGGCGGCCGAATTGCTCGACAGCAAGGCGCTGCCCGGGATGGCCGATGCGGCCGCGCGCGCGATGATGGACCGCGCCATGCGCATCGTGCCGGCGCGCCCCGAGTCACGCGTGGCCGACCAGCCCGGCTTCGTGCTGCACGCCTGGCCGTACCGCGAGACCAGCCTGATCCTCGACGTCTTCACGCGCGACCATGGCCGCATGTCGATGGTGGCCAAGGGCGCCAAGCGCCCGCATTCGGCGCTGCGCGCGGTGCTGCAGCATTTTCACCCGGTCTCGGTGTCGTGGAGCGGGCGCGGCGAGGTCAAGACGCTGACCAAGGCCGAATGGGTTGGCGGCATGCCGCCGCTCGACGGCGATGCGCTGCTGTCGGCGTTCTACCTGAATGAATTGCTGATGCGCTTCTGTCCGCGGGAAGACGCGCATCCCACACTGTTCCGCCATTACCTGACGACGCTGACGCGGCTCGCGCACGGCGAGCCTGCAGGCCTTGTGCTGCGCAGCTTCGAACGCGTGTTGCTACAGGAGACCGGTTTCGCGGTGGCCTTCGACCAGTGCCTGAGCACCGGCGAACGCGTCCAGCCGGGACTGGACTACGTCTACCAGCCCGAGCGCGGCGTGCGCCGCGCGCAGCCGAGTGATCCGTCATCGTGGCCGGTGGTGTCGGGACAGACGCTGCTCGACATGGCGCAGGACGATTACAGCCGCGCGCAGACCGCGGCGCAAAGCCGGGCGCTGATGCGTTTCCTGCTGCATTATTATTTGCAAGGCGCGCCGCTGAAGACGCGCCAGATACTGATCGACCTGCAGTATCTCTGAACGATACCAGCACACACTCCGAATCACTCCTGCACCTGCTCGCATGATCTTTCACGCAAATCCGGGCGTCATCGACCTTGGCGTCAATATCGACCACGTGGCCACGCTGCGCAATGCGCGCGGCACCGTGTATCCCGATCCCATCCGTGCCGCCCTGCAGGCGGAAGAGGCCGGCGCCGACCTGATCACGCTGCACCTGCGCGAAGACCGCCGCCATATCCGCGATGCCGACGTGTGCGCGCTGCGCCCGCAGCTGGCCACGCGCATGAACCTGGAGTGCGCCATCACGCAGGAGATGCTCGACATTGCCTGCGAGATCCGTCCGCAGGACGTGTGCCTGGTGCCTGAGCGCCGCGAGGAGGTGACCACCGAGGGCGGCCTCGACGTGGCCGGCCGCTTCGAACAGGTCAAGGCTGCCTGCGCGCAGCTGGCGGGCGTCGGTATCCGCGTGTCGCTGTTCATCGACGCCGACCCTGACCAGATCGCGGCCGCCGCTGCCTGTGGCGCGCCGGTGATCGAGCTGCATACCGGCGCCTACGCCGACGCGCACACGCCGGACGAGCTGGCCATCGAATACCGCCGCATCGCCGACGGGGTCGACGCCGGCCTGAGGCATGGCCTGGTGGTCAACGCCGGCCATGGCCTGCACTACACCAATGTGCAGCCGATCGCCGCGCTGCCTGGCATCAAGGAGCTGAACATCGGCCATGCGATCGTGGCCCATGCGGTGTTCGCCGGCTGGCAGAATGCCGTGCGCGAGATGAAGGCCATCATGGTGGCCGCACGCCTGGGCACGCGCTATCCCGCCGCGAGCGAGCCGGCGTGATCTACGGCGTCGGCACCGACATTATCCAGATCGCCCGCGTGCAGGGCGTGATGGAACGCACCAACGGCCGCTTTGCCGAGAAGGTGCTCGGCCCCAACGAACTGGCCAAGTACCACGCGCGCAAGGCGCGCTCGGAGAAACGCGGGCTCGCCTTCCTGGCCACGCGCTTCGCAGCCAAGGAAGCCTTCTCCAAGGCAATCGGCCGGGGCATGCACTGGCCGATGACGTGGCGCGCGATGGAGCTGATGAACCTGCCCTCCGGCGAGCCGACGCCGGTGTGCCACTGCGAACTCGCCGCATGGCTGGCGGAACGCGGGATCACCGTGCGGGTCAGTGTCAGTGACGAGCACGATTATGCGGTCGCCTTCGCGATAGCCGAGCGTACGGACGCCGCGGCTTCCCAACCTACAGCTTTGTGAATCCAATAACTTCCATGCCCAAGAAGAATACCGGCAAGCGGCCGGGCCCGGTGGTCCTCGACGTCGTCGGCAAGCAGCTCGACGCGCAAGACGCGCGCCGCCTCGCGCATCCGCTGACCGGCGGCGTGATCCTGTTCGCCCGCAATTTCGAGTCGCGCGCGCAGCTGCAGGCGCTGACGCGCTCGATCCGCGCGGTGCGCGACGACGTGCTGATCTGCATTGACCATGAAGGCGGGCGCGTGCAGCGCTGCAAGACCGACGGCTTCACCCACCTGCCGGCGATGCATCGCCTGGGCGAGCTGTGGGGCCGCGACGTGCTGGCCGCGACCAAGGCGGCGGTGGCCTGCGGCTACGTGCTGGCCGCTGAGTTGCGCGCCTGCGATGTCGATTTCAGCTTCACCCCGGTGCTGGACCTGGACTATGGCCGCAGCGCCGTGATCGGCGACCGCGCCTTCCACGCCGACCCGCGCGTGGTGAGCATGCTGGCCGGCCACCTGAACCACGGCCTGTTGCTCGCGGGCATGAGCAACTGCGGCAAGCACTTCCCCGGCCACGGCTATGTCGAGGCCGATTCGCACGTGGCGATCCCGGTCGACGAGCGCTCGCTGGACGAGATCATCGAGCAGGATGCACGCCCGTATGAATGGCTGGGCCTGTCGCTGTCGTCGGTGATGCCGGCGCACGTGATCTACCCCAAGGTCGATCCCAACCCGGCCGGCTTCTCGCGCTACTGGCTGCAGGACGTGCTGCGCGCGCAGTTGGGCTTCGAGGGTGTGATCTTTAGCGACGACCTGAGCATGGAAGGCGCGAGCGTCGCCGGCAACGTCACCGAGGCCGCGCGCGCGGCGCTGACCGCTGGTTGCGACATGGTGCTGATCTGCAACCATCCGGACCGTGCCGACCAGCTGCTGACCGAGCTGGATGCCGGCATCGACAAGACCTCGCAGCGCCGCATCCGCAAACTGTTCCCGCGCCGCAAGCCGATGGACTGGAACAAGCTGCAGCAGGAAGGGGAGTACCGTGCCGCGCTGCGCACGCTGAAGGAGCACGCGCTGATCGCCTGATCGGAGCGTCGTGCAGAAAAGGAAAAAGGCAGCCGAGGCTAGCCGTTAACAAAATCTGTTGAAAACTTGAAGAAATCGCCCTAGGATCCTTGTCCGGCCTAGGGTCACTCCCCAAAGGCTGCCGACGAATTCGTTGGCAGCTTCGTTTTTGACAGCATCTCGCGCGTCACTTCGCCGGAGGAGAAGTCCATGTCCTCTACCTCTGCACTGCCGGCTTCGGAACCGCCGCGCGTCCCAGAATCGATCGCCGGAATCCAAGTCAATTTCTGCAAAAATCCACCATGTGAGAATTTCGGTGTCCCAGTGCCAGGAGCAGCGCGCAAAGGCACGCCGCCGGCCAGGGCGACCAAGAATCCCTCCACCCTGACCGGGTCTACGCTCGTCGGGGGCTCAATACGCTGCAACGCTTGCCGGGAACACTCTTCGATGAAGAGCAATCTCGGCGTGTTTGAGGAAGCATGGCGGATCTCGGTCGAGACTTTTCGCGCGGCGTGTTGCCCGGAGCCGCTCTGCGGCAATCACCGCGTTCCCACTTCCACTCTGGAATGCGCGCGGCTTGCTTGGGGGCGTTTGCGCAACGGATTAAGGAGCGCAGCGTCGACGCGCTGTTCGTACGCATCTCGAAGGAGATGACCATCGACCAGAAGCGTGTCCTCGTGGCAAAAGCCCGGCAAGAGTTCGAGGAGCGCGCAGCAGCGTATCCAGAGCTGACGGAAAGCCAGATCAAGTTGCTATTGCTGCGCGAGCGCTGCGAAGCCGCTGCGACAATCGGCAAGGTTACGGATCGCTGGGTCTTCCACCCACTGCCTACGATGGCTGAGCCAGAGAAGGCGAGTTGCCTCCTCACGGATTTTGGCGACTATGACCCTGACCATCTGGCCTGGCTGCACAACAAAGTGAGCCTGCTTGCAGTGGACTCCTGGTTCAATCGCATCCGCCGCCGCTCGGCAATGCTGGAGCGGCCAATATCCTCGTCGGCAAACCGCGGGAGGGTGTGGAATGGCTATTCGGCGTACAGGCCTGGGCAGATCGGTAAGCTCCTGACAATCTTGCGCGCCTGTCATAACTACATTTGGCTTGCAGATGGAGTAAAGGACACCCCAGCCATGCGGCTGGGCTTGGCCAAGGCTGTGATCGACTACAAGGACATCATCTATTTCTCATAGCGACGTGCTGCGGTAGCAATGGGAGTAGCGTTGCCGACGATGTCATCCCCAACAGTAGCCCCCCACGACCCAGCCGCCATCAGCCCACTAGGGTACGGTGCCGCATCCGGGGGGTTCGGGCCCTGCCCGTTACACAACGGTGTTGGGATTTTGTGAAATATGGAGCAGCCGTTGCCAGCCCCCAGGGGGTGGGCTTTCTTTCTGCGTCACGTTGATTTGCGGGGAAGATCGATGGTCCGACGGCAGGGTTCGGCCAGTTTCTGCCGTTCAATTGGGTCACAGGGCGGATGCTCGAACGGCTGCTTCACGCCGGTGGCAGTCGGTGGTCCATCTGCAGGTCACCTTGGATCTCGGGCATTGAGCTGGCTCAGCCTGAGGAGGCTGGGGCGCTCGCGACGAAATCTTCATACGGGCGACTCTCGGGCAAGGAGGAGCGCTGCCTCGACGCCGCCTTCCAGGATTTGCTCCGCGCGTGCAACGTCTGGCACGGCGCGCGCGAACTGGAGGGTTCCCACCATGAGAGCGAAGATGGCTGTTGCCCGACGACCCGCTGCTGTGGAATCCGCATCTGGGAGCAATGCGGCCAACGTCGCAACGAAGCTTTGCAACCCATCCTCATAGGTTTGCCGTATTGACACCGAGTGCCTAGCGATTTCCGGAAGCAAAGCCGCCGAAGGACATCCGCATGCCAGGTCCTCGCGATGCGCTTGACTGAGGTAGCTTCGAATCACTCCCTCAAGGTCAGCGCCCGTCTGGAGTTTCTGTTCGAGGTCCAGTTGCCGCTCTGCGAGCGCGCCCCCGACCGCCTCGCGAACAAGCTCCTCCTTGGACCCGAAGTGGGGATAGAATGCGCCATTGGTCAGGCCGGCCGCTCCCATGATCCCGCTGATGCCCGCAGCCGAGACTCCCTCTCGGCGGAAGCATTTCGAGGCGACCTCGAGGATATGCTGCCGAGTCGTGGCTTTGTGACCTTTTTCGAAACGCATCTTCTCTCCACTCGTGTCCCGCGGCCGTCAGTTTGCAGCCGCCTCCAACAAGGCTTGGAGGTCGCGATCAAGCTGATGAGCCACGGTATTAACCTCCTCGCTGCCGAACTGGCCGAAAACGGAGGCTGGTCGATCATATTCAAACCCGACACCACCATCGCCATCCTCGCGCAGCAGCACACGGATGGGTGCATAGAGTCCCGCCGACAGTTGATGGCGGGTCATCTTCGACGCGGTGAGCGGATTGCCGATATCGTACTGGATGGCTCGGCGCGTCAGCCCTGCAATAGCCAGCAGCGCCCCGTGGTCACGCTGGCCGAAAATGGTAAGTGGCGGACATGCCTCCAACTCTCGAAGCGCGCGCGTGCTTTCGCCGTATCGCAGGAGCGTGAAGATCCCATCATCGATGCGAGGCGCCAAGGCCACGAGCTTGGCTCGAACTTCCTCAAATGGCTTTATCGATTTGATTGTGACGTGCTCAATCGAAATGGTGCGCGTGGAGTACAGTGCATTGGCCATCTGTTGATCCTCATTTCAGTTGCTGTTCGGGGTTGGCCCGTTTCCCACGGAAAGGGGCTAGAACGTCAGAGCGTCGGCGGCTGGGTGCCTAAGACTGCCTCGATCCGGCGGGCAAGCTTCAGAAGCGCCCGGTCGCTCGCCAGCGGGGCGTCCAGCTCAAGACCGATCGGAAGGCCCGCGCGAGACATGCCCGCAGGGAGACTGATACCCGGCAGACCCACGCTGCTCGCTGACAAAGTGTGGTTCGCCAAAGCGAGGTAGCTGACTTCCTGGCCCGCGATGTGGAACTCTTCCTGCTCCTCGATCGAAGGCGCCATGCAGGGCGTCGTCGGCTGCAGAATGGCAAGCGCCCCTCGCGTGACGAATGCCTGGTTCAGGCGGCGCTGGATTTCCGGACGGCTTACGTTGAGCGCAGTCTGATAGGCCTCCACTGAGGTAGCACCTGCACCGGCCGGCAGTACGATGTGCTCCCACGCTTGGCGAAGCTGGGGCTTGAGGCCTTCGTGGATCGCCTCGAACGTGGTCGGAATATTGTGTAGACGGAGGAATTCCGAGACCGCGCCCTGGGTCTCATGGGCGAAAATGCCCCACGTAGTTGTCTGGATGAGGGCGTTGAAATCTTCCCCGAGGTCGATCTCAAAGACCTCGGCGCCGGCGTCCTGCAACCGCCGAACTACCTCACGGAAACGATCCTCGACTTCCGAGTCCACCAAGCCCAGAAACTGCCGCGGCGCGAAGGCCAGTCGGGCTCCCTTAAGGTTGAAATCCCACTCGACGGGCTCCGCAGCCTGCTCCCCGGTGACGACCTGGTCCAGCAGTATGCAATCCTCAACACTACGCGCGAATACACCCGTCGTATCGAGAGTGTGGGAGATCGGTGCGACGCCGTTACGCGGCCAGCGTCCTGTGGTCGGCTTGAACCCGACGACACCACAGAGCGACGCGGGCACACGGATCGATCCGACTGTATCGCCACCCAAGGAGGCGGGCACTATCCCGGCGGCCACGGATGCGGCAGAACCGCTTGATGACCCTCCCGTGACGCGATCGTGGGCGCGCGGGTTCTTCACCTGGCCATAGCGCTCGTTGTGCCCGGTCAGCCCATAGGACATCTCCACCAGATTGTTCTTGCCGAAGACGAGGGCACCTGCATCCTTGATCGCCCGGACCGCATCGGCGTCTTCCGTCGGAATGAAGTGCGCCAGACGATCGAGGCCGATGCTCGTGGGCAGCCCCCTCGTCAGGTAGCTGTCCTTCACCCCGATCGGCACACCCAGTAGGGGGCCCTCCGCCCCGGCCGACCGCGCCTTGTCTGCGTTCTTCGCAGCCTCAAGCACGGCGTCTCCGTCGATGGTGATGAAAGCGTTAAGGTCAGCGTGCGACCGAGCCTGCCGCAGCAATGCCGTGGCGTACGCCTCTGATGTCATCTCACCGCCGCGGATCGCGTCGGCGGCCGCGGCGAGCCCGAGTGAAGCGAACCTCTGCACTTCTGGCTCAGACGTTTGGCTAGAGCTGGCGATCGTGTCGTTCATAAATTCCTCACAAGAAAGGTGTGACCCGGCATTTCACGACCGCGAAGAGGGTCGCAGCCTCATGAAATTACGATCATAATATATCATTACGATCGTAATGCAAGAGGATTCGCAGGGTATGACTTCGTTGCGAAGCACGGGAGGATCTGGACTGTACTGGGGTCCCACTCGCTGTTAGGGAACTGCGCAGCGCTCGATGACTACTATTTGCTCTTACCCGCAGTTGAACGGGAGATGCCGAGATCCGTGGGCTCAAACGGGTAAGAAAATTGGGATTGCTCGCGAGCCGATCCGAACGATGGCAGGGTCGCCGTTGTATAGTCTCCGTTTGTTCCGGGGCAGCGCGACGGGCATGGCTGGACCGAAGAAACCGTTGGTCGACGAACGGCTGCTGTGTCCTCGGAAACCGCCGCCGACTTAGCGACTCGACGTTCGTCTGCTTCGGGTCGTTCTGCGACGCTCAGACCTCATACGAAGGCAACTGCGCAAGCCGCAAAACGCGCGTGCAGCAAACGTCACGCTTCGACCTTGCACCTCAGGAGAGGAAGGGGTGGCTTTCTCCAGCGCAGAACCCCTTGTTTACAGGCAAAAAAACGGGCCCCATCTGAAAGACGGGACCCGTTTTGCTTTTCAACAGATTTTGTTAACGGCTAGCAGCCCGAGGCTGCCTTTCTTCATCCCGGCCCCGCCGCGAAAGCGGGGCAGGCAAACGCCGTGCAAACGCCTTAGTTGGCGCGGCTGCGGTATTCGCCGGTGCGGGTGTCGATTTCGATCTTGTCGCCGATGTTGCAGAACAGCGGCACCTGCAGTTCGAAACCGGTGTTGATCTTGGCGCCCTTGAGCACCTTGCCCGACGAGGTATCGCCCTTGACGGCCGGCTCGGTGTAGACGATTTCACGGACCAGCGTGGTCGGCATTTCGACCGAGATGGCCTTGTCGTTGTAGAACACCACTTCCACGGTCATGCCGTCTTCGAGGTAGTTCAGCGAGTCGCCCATGCTGTCCTGCTCGACTTCGTACTGGTTGTAGTCGGTGTCCATGAACACGTACATCGGGTCAGCGAAGTACGAGTAGGTGCATTCGCGGCGCTCCAGCACCACGACCTCGAACTTGTCGTCGGCCTTGAACACCGACTCGCCGGGTGCGTCGGTCAGCAGGTTCTTGTACTTCATCTTGACCACGGCTGCGTTGCGGCCCGACTTGTTGTACTCGGCCTTCTGCACGACCATCGGATCGCCGCCGATCATGAACACGTTACCGACGCGGAGTTCCTGTGCGATTTTCATCTGAACTGATTTCCTGAAATAGAAAGTAGGAATTTGGAATGGCGAAGGCGCGCTGCCGGCATCACCTGCGGTGAGCCTGTGAGCCCCAGCGAGAGGCATTCACGCGCTCGCGACCCCGTGCTCAGCTTGCATTCAGGTCTTCGCCCAAGGTCGTTTTGACGCTTGGGAGAGGTCCTGGTTCTCCGGCCCGGTCGCCATTTGGATCAACCGGTTATTTTACCTGATTTTCGCAAAATGCCACCAGATTGGCGGCAAGGTCGCCGGGATGCTGCAAGCGCCGCTCCCAGCGTGGGGCCATCGCGGCAAGTGCCGGCAGATGCGCACGCAGACGTGGCCAGTCGACGGGGACGCCAAAGCCGTTCCAGGCATGCCAGAAGTCGGTCAGCGCGCTGGCCGCTTCGGGCGCCACGCCGCTCTGGCGGAACAGGTCCAGCCAGGCGTCGAGCTTGATCCGGTGCGCGGTATCGTCCTGCGGGTAGATATGCCAGACCAGCGGCCGCGCCGCCCATTGCGCGCGCACGAAGGAATCCTCGCCGCGCACGAAGTTCAGGTCGCAGGTCCACAGCAGTTCGTCGTAGTGCTCCTGGCGTACGAAGGGAATCCGTTGCACGCACAGGCTGCCGCGCACTACCGGTTCGCCCATCCGCAGCGGGGCGCCCAGCCATTCCGCGACCTGGTCCGCGGCCAAGCCGGCGGGCACCAGGCAATGGACCGCCTCGGCGGCATCGCGCCATTGCTCTAGCAGTGCGGGTAGCGCCGGGTTGCGGTAGGCAAACAGGCTCACGCGTAGCGCGTCAGGCCGGGGCGTCACGCTCAGCCGGTGCCACAGGGCCGCCTGTGCGGCCGTGCCGCCGAGGAAGGCGGCGCGCTGCGCGCCCAGCATCGATTCCCGCAGCAGGCCGCCGGTGCCGGGTTCGAAGCCGGGGAAGAAGAAATGCTTCACCAGCGGCAGCCGCGGATGGGGCGAGGGCATCGCATGATGCTCGCGTACCCATGGCTCTGCGCTCAGGTATTCCAGGTTAATCCAGGCGGGTTTGGGATCACGCGCGGCCATGCGGGCCAGAAAGGCGTGCGGCACATCACAGGCGAAGGCTTCGATGACGGCATCGTGTGGCTCGACCCCGGCGGTGTCATCCGCGTCGCTGTCGCCGCCTGGCCGCCACGGTCGAATCTCAACGCCGGCTAGGCGCTGCACGATGGCGCCGGTATCGAGTTCGGGCGCCAGCCGCGCAAAGCTCGCCAGGTCATCGACCCAAAGCCGCACCGCATGCCCGTGCTCCTGCGCCAGCTGGCGCGCCAGCCGCCAGCAGACGCCGATGTCGCCGAAATTGTCGATTACAGTGCAGAAAATGTCCCAGGAGCGGATAGGCATGGCAGGTGAGGGGGGCGCGGGCGGGGCACCCGCTGAATTGCTCTAAACTTGCGATTTTAGAGGCCATGCCGCTTTTGGTGCGCGCAGGCCGTGTAGCGGTCACCGTCCCCCAATGTCCGACCAGCAACCCGATTCCCCGAAAAGTGCCGACGAAACGCCGGCCAAGGCACCGGCCGCCAAGCCTGCCGAGTTGAGTGCCGAGGTGACTGCCGAGGCGACTACTGAAGCCCGGCCGGAGCAATTCGACGCCCGCCCGGTCATTTCCCGGCTGCCCGGCCTGCCGGGCGTGTACCGCTATTTCGATGCGGCCGGCAATGTGCTGTACGTCGGCAAGGCGCGCGACCTGAAGAAGCGGGTATCGAGCTATTTCAACAAGACCCAGCTGTCGCCACGGATCGCGATGATGGTGGCGCGCATCGCCCGCATCGAGACCACGGTGGTGCGCACTGAGGCCGAGGCGCTGCTGCTCGAGAACAACCTGATCAAGGCGCTGGCGCCGCGCTACAACATCCTGTTCCGCGACGACAAGTCGTACCCGTTCCTGAAGCTGACCGGACACCGCTTCCCGCGCATGGCGTACTACCGCGGCGCGACTGACCGCAAGCACCAGTACTTCGGGCCGTTCCCCAGCGCCTACGCGGTGCGCGAGAGCATGCAGATCCTGCAGAAGGTGTTCCAGCTGCGCACCTGCGAAGACACCGTCTTCAACAACCGCACGCGGCCGTGCCTGCTGCACCAGATCCACCGCTGCACCGGGCCGTGCGTCAATGCCATCAGCGAAGAGGACTACGCGCGCGACGTGGCCAACGCGGCGCGCTTCCTGCAGGGCCGCCAGAACGAAGTGCTGGAAGGCCTGCAAGGCAAGATGGAACACCACGCGGAGCGGCTGGAGTTCGAGCAGGCGGCGGCAGTGCGCGACCAGATCGCGGCGCTGTCGACCGTGCTCAAGCGCCAGGCCGTGGAAGAGGTGGGCGGGCAGGCGCGCGATATCGACGTGCTGGCCGTGGCCGTGGAAGGCGGACGCGCCTGCGTCAACCTGGCCATGGTGCGCGGCGGCCGCCACCTGGGCGATAAGGCCTACTTCCCGGCGCATGCCGACGAGGCGGCGATGATCGTCGAGGATGCGGACGAGCGCGAAGCGATTGGCGACGAACAAGCCAGCGCCGCCGAAGCCGCGCAGCCGCTGACCGTCGACCGCATCGCCACGCGCGTGCTGTCGGCCTTCATGGTGCAGCACTACCTGGAACAGCCCGCGCCGCCGATCATCGTCGTCAGCCACGTGCCCGACGACAGCGCGGTGCTGGAGGCGCTGACGCTGCACGCCGGCCGCAAGGTCGCGCTGGTTCGGCAGCCGCAGGGCCAGCGCAAGGTCTGGCTGGAGATGGCGCAGCAGGGCGCGGCGCTGGCGCTGGCGCGCCGGCTGGCCGAGCAGGGCAGCCAGGAAGCGCGCACGCGCGCGCTGACGGAAACCATCGGCCTGGACCTGGAAGACCTGGCGCTGCTGCGCGTGGAGTGCTTCGACATCAGCCATACTGCTGGCGAGGCCACCCAGGCGTCGTGCGTGGTCTACCACCGCCACGACATGCAGAACAGCGAGTACCGCCGCTACAACATCCAGGACATCATCCCGGGCGATGACTACGCGGCCATGCGCCAGGTGCTGACCCGGCGCTACCAGAAACTGGTCGAACAGATCCAGGAGGACGGCGGGCTGGAAGCCGGCGGAGACGCCGCGGCGCTGCTGCCGCAGATCGTGCTGATCGACGGCGGCAAGGGTCAGGTCGAGGTGGCGCGGCAGGTGTTCGAGGAACTCGGCCTGGATATCGGCCTGCTGGTCGGCGTGGCCAAGGGCGAGGGCCGCAAGGTGGGTCTCGAGACGCTGGTGTTCGCCGATGGACGTCCTTCGCTGGAACTGGGGCAGGGCAGTGCGGCGCTGATGCTGGTGGCGCAGATCCGCGACGAGGCGCACCGCTTCGCCATCACCGGCATGCGAGCGCGCCGCGCCAAGACGCGCACCACCTCGCGGCTGGAAGAGATCGAAGGCATCGGCGCGCGCCGGCGCCAGAAGCTGCTGACCCGCTTTGGCGGCCTGCGCGGCGTGATGGCGGCCAGCATTGACGAACTGGCCAGCGTGGAGGGCATTTCACGCGGCCTGGCCGAAGAGATCTACAGGCAACTGCACTGAGCGGGCCCGGCGGCCGGGCGGGAATATGGCCAATGATGGTCGATTGGTCCTGAAATCGGCGACAATCGCGGGATTGGTCACCGTTCCCCCGCCGCCGAGTTCCATGCCTTTCAATATCCCGATCCTGCTGACCTGGCTTCGCGTTGCCATGATTCCACTAGTGGTAGGGGTCTTCTACCTGCCCGACGCATGGCTGCCGATGCACACCAAGAACCTGACGGCGGCGTCGTTCTTCATCATCGCCGCGGTGACCGATTGGCTGGATGGGTTTCTGGCGCGGCGCTGGAACCAGACTTCATCGTTCGGCGCCTTCCTGGATCCGGTAGCCGACAAGCTGATGGTGACGGCGGCGCTGCTGTCGCTGCTGGCGCTGGACCGGGTCACGGACCTGATCGCGCTGGTGATCATCGGCCGCGAGATCACCATCTCGGCGCTGCGCGAATGGATGGCGCAGATCGGCGCGTCCAAGAGCGTGGCGGTGAATTTCCTTGGCAAGCTGAAGACCACGGTGCAGATGATCGCGATCCCGCTCTTGCTATTCAGTGGCCGCGTGTTCGGATTCGACGCCTATGTGCTCGGCACCTGGATGATTTATGTGGCGGCCGTGCTAACGCTGTGGTCGATGATCTATTACATGAAACTCGCGTGGCCGCAGATTCGGGAGCGCAGCAGTGCCGTGGCAGGGGCCGGCGCACCGAAGTGAAAAGAAATTCGAAAAAGATGTTGACGACGAGAGTCGTTCTTTGCATAATCTCATTCTCGTTGCTGACGACGCAAACGAAAGCAGCGAAATGAGGGGTAAATAACGCAAGATGTAGCTCGATAGCGGCATTATGCGATATAAAAAGCCTCAGAAGTTTTTGTGGTGGTAGGTGCCCTGCGGGAGTAGCTCAGTTGGTAGAGCGCAACCTTGCCAAGGTTGAGGTCGCGAGTTCGAGACTCGTCTCCCGCTCCAGGTTATCGAAGGTTTGATTCCGTGTTCGCACGCAGTCGGGCCGGCAGTAAAAAGTTGTATGCGGGAGTAGCTCAGTTGGTAGAGCGCAACCTTGCCAAGGTTGAGGTCGCGAGTTCGAGACTCGTCTCCCGCTCCAATCCCCAAAGGGAAGCAACGCTTCCCTTTTTGTTTGGGTTGAATCGCCGTACGGTGCGCTCCGGCAGCATCGGCTGAATGCGGCTACAATCCAGCAGCACGTCACCCGGCGGGGTGGCAGAGTGGTTATGCAGCGGCCTGCAAAGCCGTGTACGCCGGTTCGATTCCGACCTCCGCCTCCAGTACCATGCAGAACGGCGCCTCGCGGCGCCGTTTTTGTCTTTCGACGCCGGTTCCGCGCGCCATATACCCCGCACGACAAAACGCCTGCCATTTCCGCGCATTGAGCGGGTGGCGGCCATGTTACATTACTCCTGTCGTACGCTTTTCGGGGTGCTCCGCGCGATGGGCAGCGGAGCAGCATGTCAAACGCCATTCCCGATTCCGTGACGCGCCGCCAGGTGTGTCCGGGGCCGCTGCGGCACTTCCCGTTCTTTCCCCGCTTGTCCGTTCCGATGCTGCCGATCGTCCTGCGCCGACCGCTGGTGCGCGCCGGACGCTGTGTCATGGTGGCCGCGGAGAAAAAGCGGGTGGGATCCAGCCATCGCCGTTCAGCCCCTGACACGAGGAACCCCGCACGCATGCATCACGCCACCCCGCTTATCAGCACCATCGTCGGCGGTATCGTCCTGGCCTTCATCCTTGGCGCCATTGCCAGCCGGCTGCGCCTGCCGCCGCTGATCGGCTACCTGTGTGCGGGCATCGTGGTGGGGCCGCATACACCCGGCTATACCGCCGACCAGGCGCTGGCGCCCGAGCTGGCGGAGCTTGGCGTGATCCTGCTGATGTTCGGTGTGGGACTGCATTTCTCGATCAAGGACCTGATGGCGGTGAAGCGTATTGCCATCCCGGGCGCGGTAGTGCAGATCGGCATCGCCACTTTGCTTGGGATGCTGGTGGCGTGGGGCTTTGGCTGGTCGTGGGGACAGGGGCTGGTGTACGGGCTGGCGCTGTCGGTGGCCAGTACCGTGGTGCTGCTCAAGGCCTTGCAGGAACGTGACCTGGTGGAATCGCCGCAGGGCCGCATCGCGGTCGGCTGGCTGATCGTGGAAGACCTGGCGATGGTGCTGGCGCTGGTGCTGCTGCCAGCCATGGCTGGTCTCCTGGCCGGCGCTGGCGAAGGGACGGGCGAGAGCGCGCCCGGCACAGGCGAAGTAGTGCTTGCGATTTTCACGACGCTGGGCAAGGTTGCCGCATTCGTCGCGGTGATGCTGGTGATCGGGCGCCGCTTCATTCCCTGGATGCTGGAGCGCATCGTCTGGACCGGCAACCGCGAGATGTTCCGCCTGGGCGTGCTCGCCACCGCGCTGGGCGTTGCCTACGGCGCGTTTGCGCTGTTCGGCGTGTCGTTCGCGCTGGGCGCCTTCTTTGCCGGCATGGTGCTGGCGGAGTCGGAGTTCAGTCATCGAGCGGCCGAGGAATCACTGCCGCTGCGCGATGCCTTTGCCGTGCTCTTCTTTGTCTCGGTCGGCATGCTGTTCGACCCGATGGTGCTGGTCAACGACCCATGGGGCGTGCTGTCGACGCTGTTCATTATCGTGGTGGGCAAGTCGCTGGCGGCGATGGGGATCGTGCGCGCGTTCGGCCATTCGGGCCAGACCGGCATGACAATCGCCGTGAGCCTGGCGCAGATCGGCGAGTTCTCGTTCATTCTCGCCAGCCTCGGCGTCTACCTGAAGATCCTGCCGGAGCGCGGCCAGGCGCTGATCCTGGCCGGCGCGCTGCTGTCGATCATGCTCAATCCGGTGCTGTTCCACCTGCTCGACCTGTACACGGCGCGGCGCAAGCGCAGCAGCGACCCGCAGCCGGCCTGAGCCCGGTAGTCCGGCAGTCCGGCGGCTTAGGAGGCGCCGATGCGCGGCGCCATGGTGCGCAGGTACTCGGTAAAGGCCAGCAGGCCCTGGGTCGGGAACTTGTCCTGGTGCACCACCAGCTGCAGCGGCCGCACGATGCGTGGCAGGCCGTCGCGGATCGCCACCAGCGTGCCGCGCGCCAGTTCGTCCTGCACCACATGCAGCGACAGGCAGCTGACCCCGAAGCCGCTCATCACGGCGCGCTTGATCGCCTCGGCGTTGCCCAGCTCCAGCGCGAAGCGCAGCTCGCCCAGCAGCGGCACCAGCCTTTCCTCGATGACCTCGCGCGTGCCCGACCCGGGCTCGCGCACGATCCATTCGGCATCGCGCAACGCCACCAGGTCGTGCGCCGGGGCGGCGAGCGGATGCGAGGGCCCGACCACTACCACCATCTCGTCATCGCACCAGGGCACGCTGCGCAGGTCGCGTTCATGGCTGGCGCCTTCCACCAGGCCGATGTCGGCTTCGAACTGAAGCAGCGATTGCAGCACCTCGCGCGTATTGCCGATGCGCAGGTCCAGTGTGCACGGACCACTGCGCGAGTGGCGGAAGCCCGCCAGCAGCGGCGGCAGGATATAGCTGCCGATCGTGTTGCTGGCCGCGATGCGCAGCTGCACCCCGGTCTGGGTGGCGAAGCGCTCCAGCTCCTGCGCCTGATCCAGCAGCGACAGCGCGCGCGGGAAGAACTGGCGGCCGGTCTCGTTGATGCTCAGGCGGCGGGCGACGCGGTCGAACAATGGGCTGTCCAAGGCACGCTCCAGTTCGCCCAGCGAGGCGCTGACAGCCGACTGCGACATCGCCAGGGCCTGCGCGGCCGCCATGGTGCTGCCGTGCTGGGCCACGGCGACGAATACGGAGAGCTGGCGCAGCGTCAGTCGCAGGGAGCGATGGTCCGGACGGGGTTCTGGGCGGTGTTCCATATCGAAAGAATCAATAACGCATAACGATATTACCCGTTTTACGGGTTAGGGGGGCGCCGGTACGCTGGAGCCACTAAAGAACACAACCCGAGCCTGCCATGTCTTCCGTCTCCGCTCCCCGTACTGCCCAGGCCGCCGCACCGGCCGCCTTGCCCGCGCCCTGGTCGCAGCGGCTGCTGACGCTGGTCCCGCTGGGTGGCATCGCCTGGCTGGCGATCGCGCTGGCGGAGCATCCGGCGGTGTCGCGCTACGGGCTGAGCGCGCTGACGCTGGCCATGTGTGCCGGCATGGTCGCGGCCAATACGCTGCCGCGCCACTGGCTGGCCCCGCTTGCGCCCGGCATGCAGGTCGCGCGCCACCACCTGCTGCGCCTGGGCGTGGCGCTGTACGGACTGCGGCTGACCTTTGCGTCCATCGTTGCGCTGGGCCTGCCGGGCATCGTGGTGCCGCTGACCATGCTGGTCGCCACGCTGCTGTTCGGTACCTGGGTCGGCACCACGTTTTTCGGGCTGAGCCGCCGCGAGGCGATCCTGGTCAGCTCGGGCAGCGCCATCTGCGGCGCGGCCGCGGCCATCGCCGTGTCGTCGGTGGTGCGCACCGATGACAAGCAGACCGCCGTGGCGGTGGCAACGGTGGTGCTGTTCGGCACCGTCGGCATGCTGCTCTATCCCTACCTGTACGAACTGGCGACCGGCCACTGGCACTGGGCCGTCAGCGAGCGCATGTTCGGCATCTTCACCGGCGCAACCCTGCATGAGGTGGCGCAGGTGATCGCCGCCGGCAAGATGATCAGCGAGCCGACCGCCGATGCCGCCGTGGTGGCCAAGATGGTGCGCGTGTTGGCGCTGGGCCCGCTGCTGCTGGTGATGGCGCTGTGGCCGCAGGGCGGTGGCGCGCAAGGAGCAAAGGCGTCGGCCGGCGGTAACCGCCTGCGCGGCATCATGAAGTCGGTGCCGTGGTTTGCGGTCGGGTTTGTCGTGGTGATGGCAGTCAACTCGGCCGGCGCGGTGCCCACGGCCTGGAAGGCGCCGCTGATCGCGCTGGACAACTGGCTGCTGGCCTGCGCGATGCTGGCGATCGGCCTGCACACCCGTATCGGCGACCTGGTACGTGCCGGACGCAAGCCGCTGGCGCTTGCCGGTGTGCTGTTTGTGTTCCTGATGGGGCTGGGCGCGCTGCTGTGCTACGCGATGGCCTGAAGCCGGCAAGCGGGGAATGACTGAGAGGGGGCGATTGCCCCCTCATTTCATTTGGAGGCTGGGCGGCAATGCGCCCTGGTGCGGCCGACGGGACTCGAACCCGTAAGCCTGGAAAGGCGGCAGATTTTAAGTCTGCTGAGTCTACCAATTTCTCCACGGCCGCACGGCAAGCCCGGTATTGTGGTGGCTCCGCAATCCGGATGCAAGCGCGCAACAGTCGTCCTTCCCCGCAACCCCCTAAAGTACGGGCTTGCCGCCCAAAAGTGACGGGGCTGTTACCGCTGGTAACAATGTTGTGCCTGCCGTTTCACCTGGAAATTTCCAAACCTCTAAAATACTAGGTAAGAGAAATCTCACTTTGAGAGGCGGATATGAAACGTTGGTTGCTCGCAGCATTCGGTGTCGCAGCCGGGCTTGCGTCTGGGGCCGCGATGGCCCATGTGAGCGTCGGCGTGGCGGTCGGTGTCCCCGGCGTTGTGATCGGTGGCCCGGCTTACTATCCGCCCGCTCCTGTGTACTACGCGCCCCCGCCCCCGGTGGTGGTGGCACCGGCGCCGGTCTACTATGGCCCGCCGGCCGTGGTGGTGCGTCCGCGCCCGGTCTACTATGGTCCGGGCTACTATGGCCCGGCGCGCTATTATGGACACGGCCACCGCGGCTACTATGGTCCGCCGGGACATTACCGTGACGGCCACGGCCACGGCCATGGCCATGGTCACGGTCGCTGGCGCGACTGAGCGGCGCAAGCAAGCTTTTTGAAAGACAGGGCCCTGCGGGGCCCTTCGCTTTTCTTGTTGCCGCACTGCGGCATGAGCCTGCGACGCCAGTTCCCGGAATTTCGCCCCTATCTTGAGCGTAGTCAAATTATTTGAACGGACTGCTCAAAGCGTCACCTCCATCACTATAAGGGTTTTCCCCTAAACTATGTCTATGACGTCGTGATGACATTTCTGCACGTCTTAGCGATGCCAGGACTAACCAGAACGCACAGGGGAATTCTCATGAAGATCAAGCAACTCGTTGCCGCCGCCGCCGCACTGGCCGCGCTAGGCGCCATTTCCACCTCCGCATCCGCGGCTGGCAAGGTCGATCCGTACCTGGACGGCGCCAAGATCGGCGCAGTCGATCCATACACCGACGGTGCCAAGGCGGGCAAGTTCGATACGTACACCGATGGCGCGCGCGTCGGCAAGACCGACCCGTACACTGACGGCGCACGCATGGGGTCGCGCGACTCGTTCAGCGACGGCGCCTGATATTCGCCACTGGTACCACCTGACCACCTGACCGGAATGGCCCGCCCCGCGCGGGCCATTCTGCTTTGTGCGGATAGCCCGGAAGCCTTGCCCCAAGCGGCGGCCGCCATGGCGATGGCGGGGGTGCGGCGCTATACTTGCGCATTCAACAAATGAATGACCAGGAGAGTGGCATGCAGCAAAAGACGGTTCTGACGGCAGACGACGTGAAGAAGATCATGGCCGCAGCGGAAACCGAGGCGAAGAACCATCACTGGGCCGTGTCCATCGTGGTGGTGGATGACGGCGGCCATCTGCTGGCCATGCAGCGCCTGGACGGCGCCGCACCGATTTCCGCCTACATTGCTGGAGAGAAGGCCCGTACCTCGGCACTGGGCCGTCGTGAGTCGAAGATCTACGAAGACATGATCAACAACGGCCGCTACTCGTTCATGACCGCGCCGGTGCTGCAAGGCATGCTGGAGGGCGGCGTGCCCATCGTCTGCAACGACCAGGTGGTCGGTGCCGTGGGCGTGTCGGGCGTGAAGTCGACCGAAGACGCGCAGATCGCGCGCGCCGGCATCGCCGCGCTGGGCCTGTAAGATCCGTGGCCGGCGACCACGCCGGCCCATGAAAATGCCCCGAAGGCATGGCCTGCGGGGCGCAATAAAAGAGGGCATGGCTGGATCCGGGCCGGCCTGGCGAGGGGTCTGAAATCCCGCCGGCGGTACGCCCACCTGGCTACTGCCCAACACCTCGTTCCGAGGTGGTCCCCACAAAAGTCTTTACTGCCACGTTCGTGGCGCCCGCGGCGAACGCGGGTCTCAAATCCTTCCCATCGGCTTCAGCGCAACGGAATCGCCGCCGGGGCGTGTTATTTCGTCAGGATCAGCTTGCCGTAGCGCGTGACGCGCAGCGTGTAGACCTCGCCGTTATGCAGGATCGGCAGTGTGCTCGCGCCGCGCATGATGGCGTCCAGCGCCACCGGCTCACCCGCGGGGGCGGATAACAGGCTGTCGCGTACCAGTGCCTCGATGCGGGCGGGCAGGGCGGCCACGGCCGACTTGACGGAGGCGATGGTCGACGGGGCTGCCTTCGCAACTGCCGTCTCACGGCGCGGCTGGGCGGCCACCTCGACGCGGCGCAGCGACAGCCGGCGGCGGGTGACTTCACGCGGTTGCGACAGCGGCAGGGAAAGTGTGCTCATCATCTGGCTCCGTTCTGCAATGAGGGTGCGCCGGTAGCGGCGCGTCGATGGAAATATATTAAATGAGAATTGTTATCATTACAATAGAGTTGGCTAAGATTCGGCAAACGACGATGCGACCCTGGCCGCGCTGTTGTGGCGGGCTAATCCGTCCCTGTTCGCGTCCCGGTTCGGGCAACGGAGCGGAGCCGTAAACGACAGAAGGGCATCCCGAGGGATGCCCTTCCTGGCCGGGATGCCTGGCGGCGCCCGCTTACTGCTTGGGTTCGGTGATAAAGCCGATCTTGCCCAGGCCGCCATGCTGCGCGGCGGCCATCACCTCGGCCACGCGCTCGTAGCGCACCTCGCGGTCCGCGCGCAGGTGCAGCTCAGGCTGAGGCTCCTGCTTGGCGGCCAGCGAGATATTGTTTTCCAGCGTGGCCTGGTCCACTTCCACCTGGTTCCAGAAGACCTTGCCGCTCGCGTCGATGATGACGTTGATGTTCTGCGGCTTGGGGTCGTTCGGGGTGTTGGTGGCGCGCGGCAGGTCGACCTTCACCGCGTGGTTGATCACGGGAATGGTGATGATGAAGATGATCAGCAGCACCAGCATGACGTCGACCAGCGGCGTCATGTTGATCTCGCTCATCACCTCGTCGTCGTCGCCGTCGAGAGTACCGAATGCCATGATGACTTCCTTACTTGCGGTTTAGCGCTGTGCCGCGGCCAGGCGCACGGTGCCGTCCTCGGTGCGGGCACCGGTCGGGCGCACACGGGCACCGGTCACGAAGTAGGCGTGCAGGTCGTGCGCAAAGCGGTTCAGCTTCGAGATCACCGACTTGTTGCCGCGGGTGAGTGCGTTATAGCCCAGCACGGCCGGGATTGCCACGGCCAGGCCGAAGGCGGTCATGATCAGCGCCTCGCCCACCGGGCCGGCCACCTTGTCGATGGTCGGTACGCCCGAGGCACCGATGCCGATCAGCGCGTGGTAGATGCCCCACACCGTGCCGAACAGGCCGACGAACGGCGCTGTCGAGCCCACCGAAGCCAGCACCGCCAGGCCCGACTGCATGCGCGCCACCGAGTCATCGATGGAGCTCTTGAGCGAGCGCGTCAGCCAGTCGGAGATATCCATCACGTCGTGCAGCTGGGGCTGGCTGGCGCGGTGGTGCTGGGTGGCTTCCCTGCCGGCCACGGCCAGCGTGCGGAACGGGTTGGCGTCGCTCGCGCCCAGGGTTTCGAGCGCGTGGTCGAAGTCATCAGAGTGCCAGAAGCGCTTTTCCGCGCCTTGCGCCATCTTCTTCAGGCGGAACAGATCCCACGCCTTGGTAAGGATCACGATCCAAGAGGCGAGCGACATGATCAGCAGAATGATGGCGGTCGCACGCATGACGAAGTCGCCTTGCGCCCAGAGGTGGGAGAGTCCGAGGTCCTGCATGTGTTGGTTCCTGGTGAGTTCGCTTGGGTTAGGTCAGATCAGAGATCAGAAATCGGATCGCGCGATCGGTTCAGTGATTTAGTTCAGTTCGAAGCCGATCGGCTGCTGTGCCGTGACCGCGACAGCACGGCCGTTGTCCATGTAAGGCTTGCAGCGCATCGCCTGCACCGCTTCCACTGCTGCCTGGTCCAGGCGCGACGAGCCGCTCGACGATACCACCGCGGTCTTGATGACCTTGCCGCTCTCGTCGGTGGTCAGCCGGATTACGGCCTTGCCGGTCTCGCCCATGCGGCGCGACTGGGAAGGATACTTCGGCTGCGGCGACGAGCACTGGATTTCGCCGATGCCGACCGCGCGCGGGGCGGTTGCCACCGGGGCCGGTGTGGGCTCAGGCGCCGGTGCCGGCGGAGCGGGAGGTGCCGGCGGGGCCTCGGGTGCGTTCGGCGTGGGCGGCAGGTTGGCCACCGCCTGCGGCGTCGGCCGGGGTTGCGGCGGCGTCGGCTTGGGCGTGGTGATCTTCACCTGCTTGGGCGGCGTTTCCTGCTTGGGTTTGGGCTTGGGCGGCTCAGGCGGGGCTTCCTGCTTGGGCTGTTCGAGCGGGATGATGCGCGCGATGATCTCGGGCGCGATCACGGCCTCGGTCAGCTTGCGCCCCAGGCCGCTCTGGATCAGGTAAAGCAGGCCGGCGTGGAACAGCAGAACGGCGAGCGTAATCTTGAAGAAGCGTTGATCGAACATGTGTCAACAACAAAAGTCTGCCGGCAGGCGCGAGGACGCCTGCAGCGGTGCACGCAGCGGCGCTGGCGCACCGTCACTTGCGATAAAACAGGATCAGCGAGATGCCGCAACCGACCAGCAGGCTGAGCAGCAATTCCATGATAAACGCTCCTTCAACAGGGTTGCCGTGGGAGCGCCACTCTGGGGCAGCGTGTCAGCGCGGTAGTATAAACGATAATGATTCTTATTTGTTGTGATTTGTGCGTCGCAACTGGAAATTTCTGCCACGACACGTTATACCCCCAAATCCAGGCAGCGTTTTGGAACGCTTAGCGCAATCTCGTGCGGGTTTGCGCGCCCGCAACCAACCGGATGCTTCGGTGGCCCAGGCCACAATCGCTGGCGCCTGATCTTTCCGTGCGTGCGCGGAGGGGGGCAAAGCGCGCTAGCATAGGAAGAAACTGCAGACGAGGCGGTGCGCCGGTCGCGCGCCCGCCACGGCGCGCTCGGGGAACCCGTCCATGGACTTCACACGTTCCGCTGAAGATGACCGCTCGACGATTCTGCGCTCCATGGCCGGGACGTCGTCCAGCTCCGCGCTGGACTGGATGTGCGCCCAGTTTGCCCTGCGCGTGGTGTGCGTGCTGGGCCCGCGCTTCAATTTGCGCAGCAATATCAACGATGTCCTGACCGTCAGCGCGCAGGAAATGGTGTGGCCGTACGGCGTGGTGCTGCGCGTGCAGCGCTTCCTGGCCGCGCGCTGCGCCGACATGCCTGCCTGGAAGGGCGCTTCGCGCCTGACCCCTGAAGAGTTCCTGGATCGCCACGGCCAGTGGAACAGCGCCTTCGATGAAAGCGCGCTGTTCTATTACCTGGACGAGTACGTCAAGCACCACGCGAAGGACATGTTCGCGGTGTTCGACGCCTCGGCCGCGGCCATCGCCCAGCGGCTGGAAGGCGAGCGCGTGCTGCTGGTGCGCAATATCGACATGCTCAGCCATGTGCTGGACCTGCCCGAGCACGAGCGCAAGCTGCTGCTGTACGCGGCGCTGGCCAAGTACAAGCGCGACCTGCGCGCGGTAATGGTCGACTGCAAGGTGGCGCACAGCCAGGAAGCGTTCCAGATCCTGGCTGGGCTGACCGGCGCCGGCGCGGCTGACGTGGCCGCCTCGCTGCGCCCGGGCTCGCGGCTGGAGACGCTGAACCTGATCGAACAGCCGCTCCCGGAAAACAGCGTGACCGACCTCGGCGACCTGATGCGGCTGTCCGACCGCCTGCTGCACGTGCTGCTGGGCAACTACGCCAACGAGGCCGAGATGATGGCGGTCTTCACCCGCCCGGCCGCTCCGCCCACGCTGACCACCGCCGACTATCCCCATGTCGAGACCGACGCGCGCTACCTGTGCGCGCTGCTGTCCAATGCCACGCGCCAGCACGCCAGCGGCGTCAACGTGCTGATCTACGGCCCGCCCGGCACCGGCAAGACCGAGTTCGCGCGGCTGCTGGCGCGTGAGGCAGGTTGCGAACTGTACGAGGTCGATTGCCTGGACCGCGACGGCAACAGCCTGTCGGGCAAGGACCGCTACCGCTCGCTGCAGGTGTCGCAGGCCTTCCTGCGCGGGCGTGCGCATACCGCGCTGTTGTTCGACGAGGTGGAAGACGTCTTTCCCGGCAGCGCGCGCGAGCTGATGAGCCTGTTCGGCCAGGAAGACACGCGCGCCTCGGTGAACGGCAAGGCCTGGGTCAACCAGACGCTTGAGCAGAACCCGGTGCCGGTGATCTGGATCTCCAACTCGATTCGCCAGATCGACCCGGCTTACCTGCGCCGCTTCCAGTTCCACCTGGAGTTGAAGATCCCGCCGCCGCTGGTGCGCGAGAACATCATCCGCAAGCACTTGGGCGGGCTGGACGTCAGCGATGCCTTCATCGCCGGGCTCGCCGCGCGCAAGACGCTGACGCCGGCACAGGTACAGTCCGCTGCGCGCTTCGTCGAGCTGGCGCGGCCCGATGTGGAAGAGCCGGTGGAAGCGCTGATCCTGCGCCAGCTCGAGCACGCCGACCGCGCCATGGGGCTGCGCCCGGAAGCCGAGGCCCGACCGGTGGTCACGCACTACCGGCTGGAGAACCTGCATCTCGAAACCCGCTACGAGGTGGTGAAGATCGTCGAAGCCCTGCGCGTGCGCCAGCGCGGCACGCTTTGCTTCTACGGCCCGCCCGGCACCGGCAAGACCGCGCTGGCCGAGCATATCGCCGCC